>NZ_JALAGU010000026.1 GCF_022712275.1 Corynebacterium sp.
CCCCCATCCCTCGGCCCCTGCACCTGCCGGCCGGTCACCGCCCCGCACCGCCCCGGAGTAGTCGCCGTCGGCCCTGGGGCGGCACTGCGAGGCATTGCTACGTGCACAGTGGCATCTCTTCCAGTCGCCTCAGCTGGTCCAGGCGACAGGAAGAGCTGCCACCCTGCAGGGAGGGATGCCACCGGCGTCACCCCGCAGATACCCGGTGGGGACCCCTGCCCGGACATCCGCTCTCCCGGCATCCCCCCCACATCCCGGGCCCTACTTCCCGGCGTCGTCCCCTGCGTCCCCGTCAGCGTCCTCTGCCTCATCCTCACCGTCGTCGAGGCTCAGGCCGAGCTGCTCCAGCTCCGCCTTGAGGTTCTCCATCGACAGCTCGACCTCCTCGGAACCCACGCCGTGGGAGTGGACGTGCTCACCGTGCAGCGCATCGATGCCGGCAGCGGCGGCACGACCCTCGACCTCGTCAACGGCCAGGTCCATGGCGTCCCCCAGTTCGGAGTACGCGGGGTAGATGACCTCGCGCTCCAACTCGTCGCGCAGCGGCTGGTCGCAGAACGCGGTCTCCAGCGCATTGGTGGTCAGCTCGAGGAACTGCCAGTACTCCAGGTCGAAAGCCTCGGCGAGCTTCACCATCTCACCGCTCATGGTGCAGCCGGAGACCAGACGGTTGTCGGTGTTCACGGTGCAGGTGAAGCCGAGCTCGTAGAGCAGGTTGAAGGGGTGCTCCTCCACCGTCTCGCAGATGCCGGTCTGGGTGTTGGAGGTCGGGCAGATCTCCAGCGGGATCCGGCGGTCGCGGACGAACCTGGCGACCTTCCCGAGCTCGAGCCCGCCCATGGTGGCTTCGATGTCCTCGTAGATCCGGACGCCGTGGCCGATGCGCACCGCTCCCTGGCGCAGCCCGTCGGCGATGGACTCCACACCCGCGGCCTCACCGGCGTGGACAGTCACCGGAATGAGGTTCTCGCGCAGCAGGCTGAAAGCGGCGACGTGGTTGGACGGCGGGAACCCGTCCTCGGCACCGGCGATGTCGAAGCCGACGACGTAGCCCTCGCCCGGGCTGTGCTCGCCGTAGTTGTCGACGAGCAGCTGGGCGATCTCCAGGGCACGGTCGGCGTGGCGCATCGCGCACAGCAGCAGGCGGGCGTGGATGCGGTGGCCCGCGGCAGCGGCGGCACGCTCACCTTCCTTGACACCCTGCACGGTCGCGTCGACGACCTCCTGCAGGCTCAGGCCCCTGGCCTGGTGCTGCTCGGGGGCGTAGCGCAGTTCGGCGTAGCACGCACCGTCGGCGGCGAGGTCCTCGACGGCCTCCTTCGTGACGCGGACCAGGGCGTCCTTCGTCTGCATGACGGCGGTGGTGTGGTCGAAGGTGGTGAGGTAGGTCGGCAGGTCACCGGAGTTCGCGGCGTCGAAGAACCACTTCTCCAGCTCGCCGGCGTCGGTGGTGGGCAGTCCGTCGTAGCCGGTCTCGGCGGCGATGTCGATGATGGTCTGGGGACGCAGCCCGCCGTCCAGGTGGTCGTGGAGGACGACCTTGGGCAGGGTGCGGACGATCTCGGGATCGACGGTGGAGTACGCGGGTTCAGTCATGGTGCACCACGATACCGCCGGTAGAGTTCCTCCACGATGCGTACTCTCCTTTCCGCCGGACTTGCCGTGCTCATGGCGGCCGCCACCGTCTCCCCCGCCGCCGCGCAGGAAGGGCTCAACGGCATGCCGCGGGACCAGTGGCTGCCGTTGACCGCCCCGGTGGGGACGCCGCTGCCACGCGACCATGCGTTGTGGACCGACGACTGCCGCTACGATGAGCGCCTGCCACGGGCCTTCGACAAGGACGCCGTGCGCGGTGCGGACGTGGACCCGGTGATCACCGTGGAGCGTCCGGGTCCGGGCGGAGAAGACCTGGACACCTGCGGGAATGTCGCGGCGGACGGGGTGGACATGCCGGAGCGGCTGAGCCTGGGCAGCTACGTACTCTACGATATGGACTCCGGCGACGTGCTCGCCGCGAAGGACCCCTACGGGCTGTACCGTCCGGCCTCGGTCATCAAGATCCTGCTCGTCATGATCGCGCTGGACGAACTGGACATGGACCAGAAGGTCAAGGTCACTGAGGAGATGGCCGATGTCGACGGCTCGAAGGTGGGGGTCGGGGCCGGTGGAAAGTACACCGCGGAGCAGCTGCTGCAGGGGCTCGTGATGAACTCCGGCAATGACGCAGCCCTCGCCCTGGCCGGAGCGCTCGGCGGTACGGACGCCACGGTGGCGAGGATGCAGGCACTCGCCGATGACCTCGGCGTGCAGGCGACGAAGGTGACCACGGTCAACGGCCTGGACACCCCCGAGGTCCAGACCACCGCCTACGACCTGGCGCTGATGTACCGTGCGGCGTTCCAGCGGGAGGACGTCCGGACACTCCTCGGCACGGAGCAGGCGACATTCCCCGGCTTCGGGGACAACCCGGAGTTCCAGATCGCCAGCGACAACGGGCTGCTCTACGACTACCCCGGCACGATCGGCGGGAAGACAGGCTTCACCGACAATGCCCGGCACACCTACGCCGCCGCGGTCTCCCGTGAGGGGCGGACGCTGGGCGTGGTGATGCTCAATTCGACCGTCGCGGCGGGGCGTCCGTGGCAGCAGGCGGAGGGGATCTTCGACGCCGCTTTCGATGCTCCGGAGGACGCCTCGGTCGGGCAGCTGGTGGATACGGCGTCCCCGGTGGAGAACGAAGCCGTCCCGGCTGCGGACCCCGACCGGTCGGAGAACTCCCTGACCACCACCGGGGTGTCCCTCATCGTCGCCGGTATGGTGTGCGTCCTCGCCGCCGGGGCGTGGATCCTCATCCGCCGACGGCGCTGAACCGGTGGCGGGCAGGCCCTACTTCCTGGTGAACAGCCCGCAGATTGCGCCGCCCGCCTTCATGACAACCCCGCCGAGCAGGACGCCCATCGCGGCTCCCGCCCCGACCAGACCTGCCTGCCGGACATTCTGTTCGGTCCTGGCCGGCGGATGGGAGTCGCGTCGGATCTGGATGACGGCCGGGGCCGGGGCGTCCGGAATGACCTCGGCGAGCGCCTCGGGGGACGTGGCGACCCAGGAGGAACAGTAGAGGGTGATGCGCCACAGCAGGTAGAGCAGCACCATCACACCGATGATCGGACCGAATGCCGCGCCGGCCGGGTTGGACATGGTGTTGTTGAAGAAGACGGTGGCGAACTGCTTCATGAACTCCAGTCCGACTGCACCGATGATCGCGCCGCGCACCGCGGCCTTACGGGGCACGTGGGTGCGGGGGAAGAACATCAGCATCCAGTACATGACCACCCAGTTGGCGACCAGGGCGATCACCAGCGCGACTATCCAGACGAACACACGGATTCCCGCGATGTTGTCCAGGTTCAGTGCTTCGATGATCGTCCAGGTGAATCCGCCGGAGCCGACCGCTGTGACGGCGAAGGCGACGATCAGGGCCAGCAGCAGACCGATCAGGGCGATGAGGTCGCTCAGCTTTCCCTTGATGAAATTATCCGCTGTCAGGTCGGCCTTCCACATCGCGGAGATACCGGCGCGCAGATTCCCGATCCAGCCGAGACCGGTCCAGAGAGTCAACACAAGACCGATACCGAAGATACTTCCGCGCTGTCCGATCGCCGTATTCAGAATGTCGGTGAGAGTGTCGCCGAGATCGCCGGAAGCAGAGTCCTTGATGTCGTCGATGATGTCGTTGAGCAGATCCTCGTTACCCGCCAGGATCATGGCCACCACGGCCACTACCAGCATGATCAGCGGGAAAATCGACAGCACCGAGAAGTAGGTGATACCCGCGGCATAGTAGTTTCCGCCCTGCTCCCCGTACCGGTCGTTCATGTGCATGACGTGGTCGAGCCAGGGCCATTTCGCCCGGAACTTCTCCACGGCGGACTGCTTCTCTTCGGCGCCACCGTCGCCGTTGTCGTCGGTGCCTGTGGTCGTGACTTCAGTGCTGGCGGCCATCGGTACATCCTCACGGTCGTCTGATCTAGGGGCAGTTCTCCACACTAATGCGGAAAACACCGGGCATACGTTGCAATTGGCACGGTACATCGATCACGACTGTTGCGTCGGAAGAAAGAACCGGGCGCACGACGATCAGGAGAACACCATGTCCGGCGTGGATGTCAGGGACCAGGACGACTTCCCGGTCACCGACCACTCCGACGGGCGGCTCGACAATCTGCGGGCGCCCTCGGACGAGTACGACCGGCCGCGCCTGGCGATCGGGGTGCCGGAGCCGTCCCGTCAGCAGGGCGAGGAGTACGAGGTGTCGTTGTTGAGGAGGCGGGCGTTGCCGCCGCCGTTGCGCTCTGCGGTGCACAGTGCCGCCAGGTCATCGCCGTAGTCGATGACGAACGCGTAGACCGAGGCGCCGCTCTTGGGCTCTGCAGGGCGCAGTGAGGGGCAGTCGCCCGGCTCCATGAGAATCGCGTCCGGCCACTGTGTCCGGGAGTCTGTCATCTGCTGGTCGAAGTTCTGGGCGTCGTCCATGACCGAATTCACGATAAGGACGCCGCGTCCGTCGCAGGCCAAGGGGCCGGAGCCGGAGGGGGCGTCCTCCGGGGAAGGGTCCGGGGAAGACTCCGGAAGCGGTACGGCCGTCGGCGTCGTGGTCTCCTCGGCCTGTTCCTCCGGAGCCACCGTCACCGTCGTGAGTGTGGCCGGAGCGTCCGACGTGACTTCGGGTGATTCGGTAGATGTCGTCGCGGCGGTGTCACTGTCGTCTGAGTCATTGCCGGTCAGTGCCCACGCACCGACCACGACAAGCACCACCACAACGAGGACGGCCGCCACGG
This sequence comes from Corynebacterium sp., assembly GCF_022712275.1. GTDB lineage: Bacteria > Actinomycetota > Actinomycetes > Mycobacteriales > Mycobacteriaceae > Corynebacterium. Next base: position 4,839 of record NZ_JALAGU010000026.1, read on the forward strand.
TCGCCAGGGCCTTCCTCCGGCGTGGACTCCCCTGCGACTGTTGCTGAGGGGCATTCACCCACGGGTTGGCGGGAGTCTGCCGACTGTCGTTCATATGGTCTCCTTCATCAGTCTTCCTCAGGGTATCCGAGGATCATCCCGGGCCCTGGCGTATCTCTCAGATTCTGCGCCGGGGTTTCACAGACACAGAGCGCCCAGAACCTGGGGCTCACCGCAGACTCACCCGAATAGAGGAAACCCCGGTAACGGTCTATTCTTCTTCCTGACAACCCCTGGTTTCATGACCTCACCTAACCCCACCTAACTCCACCTAACCCCACCTACGGATGGGCACACACGTCGATGAGCAACACGAATCCCTTTTACCCCCAGCAGCCTCAAGGACAATTCTCCCCTCAGGGCCAGTTTCCTGCTCCCTTCGGTTCCCCACAACCGTCACGACCGGCCTGGGTGATCCCTGTGATCGTCGGCGTCACTGCACTGGTGGTCGTTGCAGCTCTCGTCGTCTGGTTGGTCGCGTCCGGCGGTGATGACAAGGACTCTGCGGCACCGGCCCAGACCACGGTCGTCGTCATCACCGAACAGCCTGATTCTTCCGACCCTGACCCAGACTCCGGTAGCGCTTCGATGCCCACGGCAGTGCAGTCCGCTCCGTCGTCCGACGGGAACTCAGGTGGCAGCTCCAGCGGCTCCGCCAGTTCGGGAAGCAGTTCCGGATCGGGCAGCATCGGCAGCGGGTACTACGGTGCAGGACTCAACGTTCAGCAGGACTGCGGATCCACCGGGACCTCGGCAAGCTATGTCCTCACCGGTGCCGGCACCGCACAATGCGACTTCGCCCGCGATGTCGGCGATGTGCTGTCTGGGACCACGGTCCGCGAAGGATCATCGCGGAACATCACCGTCTACAGCTACAACCGCAGCGAGAACGTCGACCTCTCCTGCCTGAAGGCTCAGGACAGTGACCGGGATTTCCTCTGGAAGTGCACGACCGAGTTCAACAGTATCGTTTACGTCTATCCCTGATCACCCGACCTGCCCGCAGAAAAGAACCTCATGATCCTCAAGACCCGACTGACTGTCGGTAGCGCCCTCGCAATCTCACTGCTGGCACTCTCCGCCTGCACCATCGGTGATGTCGAGACCTCCGACGACGGTCCCACCATCGTGACCGTCACCCGGTCGTCATCTGACGACTCAGATGCCGCGCCCTCACCTACCCTGGAAGCTGCCCAGGAAAACGCCCGGGAAAGTGATCCTCCCGTGTCCGCACCCGCCGGAAATCTCGCCGCACTCGCAGACCGCACCGTCTACCTCGACCCGGGCCACGCCGGTACTGCCCCACCCGCGGAGCTCACGGCTGACGACGGCCGGGGCGGCACGAAATCGTGCAACACCTCAGGCACGGCATCCGACGACGGGTGGCCGGAACACACCTTCACCTGGGAGATCGGTCAGCAGCTCCGGGCCATCCTCGAGGACGCCGGGGCCACCGTCCTACTGTCCCGGACCGATGACGTCAACCGCGCCGACTGCATCGACGAGCGGACGTACAAGGAGAACGCCTCAGCGGCGGACGTCGTCGTCAGTCTCCACGCCGACGGATCCGGGCCAGGGAACACGGGGTTCCACATTTCCGCGGTCACCGACCCTCTGCCGCAGAACCTGTCGGAGGAGTCCTCCCGGCTGGCGTCCACCGTGCGGGACACCATGGTCGCCGCCGGGCTTCCCACCTCCAACTATCTCGGGGTCGACGGACTGAACCCGCGCGCCGACCTCTCCGGACTCAACCTCTCGACGAAGCCGAAGATCCTCATCGAGTTCGGCAACATGCGTGACCTCAATGATCTGGCGGCGCTGCGGTCCCCGGAAGGACGCCAGCAGCGCGCCCAGGCGGTGGCGGAAGGCATCGCCACCTACCTGGCCTGATCCGGTCGCCCGGACTTCTCCACCGGTAGTCGGCGACGAACGGAATCGTCTCGTCGAAGAGCTTCTTCAGGTTGGACGATCGGTCGCCGTCTTCCGCGCCGGACACGACGACCGAGACCAGGTCTGCGCTGTACTCGTCGCGCAGTTCCTGGACACCGCGTCGTCCTCGCGGGCCCTGGTTGTCGGGCTCCTGGAAGTCGATCTTCCCGGCGTGGGCGAGGTTGACCTTGCCCTCGATGTCGGAACGGTCCAGGGTACGGTTCATGCCCTCGACGCCCTCGTTGATGGCGTCGGTGATCTCGGCTTCGCCGCCCTGCTCTTCTTCGGCATCGACGGTGTACAGGACGGGCAGATCGATGGTCCGCTCCGCAGAGATCCTGTCCTCGCTGAGGTCGTCGAGGGAATCCAGGGAACCTGGGACGGTCGACGATGCAGCTGCCAGGGACGAGGAGGGGCGAGGAGGGGCTTCGTCAGCGCCGGTGAACGGCACGCGTGTCACGGTCTGGATCGTGGAGTCGATCCGGCCGCCGGACGAGAAACTCACGCACCTTCACAAAAAGGCGCCCTAGTCTCAAACCGTCAGTGCAACACTGGTGGGAATGGAGGCGACCATCATGGCGAAGATTGGACGGCCAGGGCACCATGCGATGCCCCGAGCGCCCTGCAGCGCTCTACCGCAGCAGACCCATCCGCTCGTAGACCTTCGCCACCAGCGGCTCAGCGACGGCAGCGGCCTTCTCCGCACCCCGGTCGAGGATGCGCTTGAGCTCCGCCGGATCAGCCATGTATTCGTCGTAGCGGGCCTTCAGCGGCGTGGTGAACGCCTCGAGGGCGTCGGCGGTGTCCACCTTCAACGCGCCGTACTGCGCACCTGTGGCCTGGTAGCCTGCCACGATCTCGTCGATCGACCGGCCGGTCAGTGCGGACTGGATGACCAGCAGGTTCGACACGCCCGGCTTGTTGTCTCTGTCGTAGCGGATCTCACCGTCATTGTCGGTGACCGCGGACCTGATCCGCTTGGCGGAGGTCTTCGGTGCGTCCAGCAGGTTGACGATGCCCTTCGGGTTCTCTCCCGACTTGCTCATCTTCGCCGTCGGCTCCTGCAGGTCGTAGATCTTCGCCGCACCCTGCGGAATGAACCCGTCCGGCACCACGAAGGTCTCACCGAAGCGCGCGTTGAACCGCTCGGCGAGGTTGCGGGTCAGCTCCAGGTGCTGACGCTGGTCCTCGCCCACCGGCACGAGCTGCGGGCTGTAGAGGAGGATGTCCGCCGCCATAAGCATCGGGTACATGAACAGGCCGGCCGAGGTACGCTCCGCGCCGCGCTTGGAGGACTTGTCCTTGAACTGCGTCATGCGGGACGCCTCGCCGAACCCGGTGAGGCAGGTCAGCACCCACGCCAGCTCTGCGTGCTGCGGAACCTGGGACTGCACGAAGATCGTCGACTTCTCCGGGTCGATCCCGAGCGCCAGCAGCTGGGCGACCCCGGCCGTGGTGCGGTCGCGCAGCTCCGTCGGATCCTGGTCCACGGTGATGGCGTGCAGGTTGGGGATGAAGTAGAAGGCGTCGTAGTCGTTCTGCAGGTCGATCCACTGCTTGACCGCTCCCAGGTAGTTCCCGAGGTGGTAGGAGTCCGCGGTGGGCTGGATTCCGGACAGGACGCGCTGCATTTCACTCATGACCAGCAACCTTACATCGGTGACCCGACCGCTCCACCGATTCCCTCCCGGGCGATGTCCAGCAGCGCCGCGGCGTCCCTCTCCAGGGCGCCGTGACGGGGGAAGACCGCGCGGATCAGGCGGCGGAACGTGGCGTCCTGCACGGGGACGCGGACCAGTTCACCCAGCTTGAGCTCACGGGCGACCGCACGTGCCGCGATGAGCGTCGGCTCCCCCATCCCCGTCACCGCCGCCCGCTGTGCCGACAGTGACCCGAACTCACCGGCCGGGGTGGCGACCGTGCCGAGGACGTCCTCGACGACATCACGTGACCCCGAGCCTGCCTCGCGCATGATCAGCGGCGTCCGACGCAGTTCCGCCGCCGTCACCCCCGGACCCGTGCGCACATCACGCTGCGCCCAGGCGTGGGACGCCGGGACCACGAGAATAAGGTCGTCCACCCCGACCACCGCAGAATCCAGGCCGTGACTGACCGTCGTCCCCTCGACGAAACCGAGCGGGCAGTCCCCGTCGGAGACCGCCTCCCCCACCGCTGCCGAGTTGCAGGGACGCAGCAGCAACCGGACCTGCGGATTCTGCTTGTGGAAGCGGGCCGCCCACGACGGGAAGTACAGTTCGGCGACCGTGTTGGAGACCGCCACCGGCAACGACCGGGCGGCGTCTGGACGGGCGGCCCCGGCGATGACACGGGAAAAGCCGCCCACCGCGTCGAGGTACTCGTGCGCGGCATCGAGGACCGCCCGCCCCCGTTCGGTCGGTTCAGATCCGCCGATACCACGCCGGAACACCTTCACCCCCAGGGTCCTCTCGGCGGACGCCACCCTCGCACTCACCGTCTGCTGGCTGAACCCGAGAGCGCGGGCCGCCGATGCGATGCTGCGGTGCTCGTCGACGGCGATGAGTGTGACGAGCTGGTCGACCGGCGGCACGTTGGGGTACATGCTCGCATTGTACCCCCGACGGTGAAACTCGTTATCCCCGGTTAGAACGAATACGGACTAGCGTGAAACCCATGTCCGTGAAACACACCACCGCCCGGGTCGCCGGATCTGCACCAGGCCCGGCACAGAGTCCGGGGCCGGTCACTGCGCCCGTGGCGGCACCGGCACTGCCCGGTCCGGGGGCCGCCTGGGGAGGGGCCGTGATGGGACTGTCTGTCACGGGGTCCCTGCTCGGCATCCGTCTTGCGGCCCCGCTCGGCGCCGCAGTCACCGTCCTGGCGGCCGGTGTCCTCCTCATCCTGGTCGCCGGTGCGGTGAGGGCACCACGGTTCAGCGACATCCCTGCCTGGTCGATGATGACGATGGGTGTCCTCGCTCTCGGATCCGCTGTGGACACCACGTTCGGCTGGTCCGGCGCACACGCCGTCACCTGGGTCCTCGGTTCGGTTGCCGCTGTGGTCGTGCTGATGGTCCAGGGTGTCCGTTTCCTGCGCGGTGAGGTACCCGCGACCTTCCCCGGCGTCCTCCCCCTCGTCACCCCGATGGTTGCCGCGACCAATGCCGCCCAGCTCGGCCACCCGCTACCCGGCGTGCTCTGTTTCACCGCGTCCCTGCTGACTGCTGTCCCCGCCTTCGCGCGCGTGTACCTCTGTGCCGGACGCCGCCCTCCCGCCGAGACCGCGGCGGCCACATGGATCCCGCTCGGGGTGGTCGGCCAGAGTTCCGCTGCGGCACTGCTGCTCACCGACGGGGCCACGGTCGGCGTCGTCTACGCCGTGACAGTGCTGTGCCTGGGATTTCCCGCGGCGGGCTGGGCGGCCGTGAACCACTGGGGCGCACTCCTCCACCGTCCGATGCCGAATCCCTCGTGGTGGGCCGCGACCTTCCCGGTCGGCACCTGCAGTCTGGGGACGCACACTCTCGCGGCAGTGACGGGCGTGGCGTGGGTGGACGCGGTGAGCGCCGGGCTACTCCTGTTTCTGTGCATCCACGTGGCGCTGGCCGCCATCGGTACCGCGTCCGCCGTACGTCGGCGGCACCTCGGCTGATCAGTCCAGGAAGATGTCCCGGTGCAGTGCGGAGTCCGGGGTCCCAGGAACCGCGGCGTAGCCCGACAGGTCGGTGACACCATGCTCGGCGAGCAACTCCTCCATGATCAGCGACTGCCCGGTGATCTCCCGGGAATCCGTGGTCAGCAGGGCGTAGGCGGAATCCGCGGCGATGTCCGGGGTACGGGAGACACGCATCATCTCGTCGCCGCCGAGGGCGTACTTCACCGCGGCGGTGGCGACCGTGGTGGCCGGCCACAGCGCATTGGCGGCGATGCCGTCGTCGGCGAACTCGGCGGCCAGGCCCAGGGTGGCCATGGTCATCCCGTACTTCGCCAGGGTGTAGCCGGTGTGCGCGCCGAGCCACTGCGGGGTGGTGTTCAGCGGCGGGGACAGGGAGATGATGTGCGGGTTCTCCGCCTGCTTCAGGTACGGCACGGCCGCCCGGGAGAGCATGAAGGTACCGCGGACGTTGACGTCCTGCATGAGGTCGTATTTCTTCTCCGCCAGGTCCAGCGTACGGGACAGGTCGATGACGCTGGCGTTGTTCACCACCGCGTCGATCCCGCCGAAAATCTCGACGGTCGTGGCGACGGCGCGGGCGATGTCCTCGTCGTTGCGGACGTCACCGTGGATCGGCAGGGCCTTCCCGCCCGCCTCCTCGATGGCGTCGGCCGCGGTGTGGATGGTGCCCTCCAGCTTGGGATGCGGGGTGTCGGTCTTCGCGAGGACGGCGACATTCGCGCCGTCGCGGGCGGCCCGCAGCGCGATCGCCAGGCCGATGCCGCGGGTACCGCCGCTCATGAGGATGGTCCTGCCTGCCAGGGTTGCTGAGTTACTCATGCAGGCAACCCTAACCGCCGGGAGGACGCGGCGGGGCGACTTCCGCCTAGTTGTACTCCACCAGCACCGGGGAGTGGTCGCTCCACCGCAGGTCGTAATCGGGTGCCTTGTCCACCCAGGCCGCGACAGCGCGCTCGAACAGCGGGCGGGTCGCGATCTGGTAGTCGATGCGCCAACCGGCACCCGTGTCGAAGGCCTTCCCGCGCCAGGTCCACCAGGAGTACGGCCCCTCCTCCTCATCGGCATGCAGCTGACGCAGCACATCGAACCACTGCGGGTCACCGGATGCTCCCCCGGCCACCCGGGCTCGGGCCACCTGCCCCGGCGTGTAGTCCACTGCGCCGAAGAAGTCCCCTGCCCCACCGGCCGGATTGCCGTTGCGTCCCGCGTCCGTGGCGTCCCCGACCTGCGTCGTAGCGTCCGGGAAGGTGCCCAGCAGGGAGTCCATGAAAGCGCGCTCGTCGGGCAGGAAGCCGGACTTCTTCCGGTTGGGACGCCAGTTCTTCAGGTCGGCGCGGCGGTGGCAGATGTTCCAGTCACCGCCGACGACCATCTCCTCCCCGCTCGCGGCACGGGCGGCGAGGTAGGGACCGAGGACATCGAGGAAGCGGTACTTCTCATCCTGCTTGGTGGTGTTCTCCGCGCCGGAGGGCAGGTAGACGCTGGCCACGGTGATGCCGGCGGTCTTCGCCTCGATCCACCGCCCGGCGTCCCCGAACTCCTCGGCACCGGGCATCTCACCGAACCCGACCTGCACGTCGTCGATCCGCGCGCGGGAGAGGATCGCGACACCGGCGCGCCCCTTCGCCGCCGCCTCGGCCTGCACCAGGTGCCAGCCGGACGCCAGCGCCGGGGCGAGCGTCGCCTCGGTCTGCTCCGGGGTGGCGCGGACCTCCTGCAGCAGGACGATGTCCGCCGGGGTGGCGTCCAACCAGGGGAGGATGCCGTGATTCAGTTCATTGCGCTGCTTTGCGGCGGCGCGGATCCCGTTGACGTTGACGGTGGCGACGGTGAGGCTCATGCGCACCACCCTAACCGGCGGCAGGCACCTCCCGGGCCAGCTGCCTCCGGTAGAGCAGATGGGTCGGGACGAAGATCACCAGACCGGCCAGCGCGAGGCCCGCTCCGGCCAGCGCGGGTGCCGAATAGGAGTACCCCGCGCTGATGACCGCGCCACCGATGGCCGCACCGGAGGCGTTGGCGATGTTGAACGCCGACTGGTTCATCGCGGCGGCGAGATTCTGGGCCTTACCTGCGACATCCATGAAACGGGTCTGCATGACGATGACGAGGATGCCGCCGCCGACGGAGACCAGGCCGAACATCAGGATCGCCAGCGGGGCGACGGTACTGGCGAAGTAGAAGCCGACCAGCATGACGATCATCGTCAGGAACGCGCCGACGATGGATCGGGGGATATTGCGGTCGGCGAGGCGTCCACCGACCATGTTCCCGATGACCATGCCGATGCCGTAGACCATGAGCACGAACCACATCATGTTCTCGGGGTAGTGGGCGCGCTCGGTCATCGTCCAGGAGATGTAGGTGTAGACGCAGAACATGCCGCCGAAGCCGATCGCCCCGGACAGCAGTGTCAGCCAGACCTGTGGGTTCACCAGGGCGCCGGCCTCGGTACGGGGTCGGGTGACGGGCATGAGTGTCAGGTGCGGCATCGAGATCCACAGCCCGGTCAGGGTCGCCAGGCCGATCAACGCGACGACGCCGTATGCCGCCGCCCAGCCCAGCACTGAACCGATCCACTGTGCCACCGGAACACCGACCACTGTCGCGGTGGCCAGTCCCAACGAGATCCGGGCGATGGCCTGACCCCGTTTGCCGGGCTCGGCCATGGACGCGGCGATGAGGTTGGCGACGGCGAAGTAGGCGCCGTGCGGGAAGCCGGCGATGAACCGCGCCACCATGAGCAGTCCGTAGGAGTGGGCGAACATGCTCAGACCGTTGCCGAGGGTGAAGGCCACCATGAGGATGATGATCAGCCGCCGTCGGGGGATGCGTCCGGTGAGTGTGGTGATCAGCGGAGCACCGACGACGACGCCCATGGCGTAGGCGGTGACGACATGGCCGGCCTGGGCTTCGGTGATGCCGAAGTCGTCGGCGATGTAGCTCAGCAGACCCATCGAGACGAACTCGGTGGTGCCGATGCCGAAGCCGCCGAGGGCCAGGGCGAGCATGGCGATGGGCCGACGGCGGCGTCCCATCTCGGTCTGTCGCGGCAACGGGGTGCGGTGCGGGTGCGGGACGTGGAGGAGCCGTCGACGGGGAGCGGTCGTGGTGTCGGTGTCAGGGTCGGTGTCAGGGTCGGTGGATGACGGGAAAGAATCAAGCATTAATTCATCACCTTTTAGAGCGGAAAAGTGGAGGTCGGGATTCGGTGGTGACGGCATCCCGGGCGACAGGAGTTCGGACCGCGAACGTTGAGGGGCCTCGGGGAAGCACCTATGCGACCACGTCCGGGCGGATACCGCAAGCCCACGCCGGTCGTGTGTGACGTGTCAGTCGCACGGCGACGGACCGCGATCCGCCCACTGTGACCTGCACGACAGTTATGTGTACGCCACCGCTCGTCTACCTCCCCCGGAGAGAGTGGCGTCCATTACTTTGCCGTATCATAGGTCCCGTGGATTCCGGCGACATCGATCGCCACCGAATGACATGCGAATACACGGGCATTAACTGAGCACCGTATCGGTTGACCGCCCACAGCAATAGAACACAAGGGAGTACCTGCCCATGGCCAAAATCATCTACACGCGTACCGACGAGGCACCGCTCCTTGCGACCTACTCTCTGCTGCCCGTCATCGAGGCCTTCGCCGGTACCGCCGGCGTCGAGGTCGAGACCCGGGACATCTCGCTGGCCGCCCGCATCCTCGCCGCCTTCGACGATCTGCTCCCGGAGGAGCAGCGGGTGGACGACGCCCTCGCAGAGCTCGGCGAGATCGCGAAATCCCCTGACGCGAACATCATCAAGCTGCCGAACATCTCGGCATCCGTCCCCCAGCTCAAGGCAGCCATCGCCGAGCTGCAGGCCGACGGCTACGCGCTCCCGAACTTCCCGGACGAGCCCGCCACCGACGAGGAGAAGGACGCCCGCGCCCGCTACGACTCCGTCAAGGGCTCCGCCGTCAACCCGGTCCTGCGGGAGGGCAACTCCGACCGCCGCGCACCGCAGGCCGTGAAGAACTTCGCCCGCAAGCACCCGCACACCATGGGTGCCTGGGACAAGGATTCCAAGACCAACGTCGCGACCATGACCGAGGGCGACTTCCGTCACAACGAGAAGTCCGTGATCATCGACGGGGACGACACCCTGCAGATCCGCCTCGTCGCCGCCGACGGCACCGTCACCGTACTCAAGGAGTCCCTGCCGGTCCTCGACAAGGAGATCGTCGATGCGACCGTGCTGCACGCCGCCGCGCTCGACGGCTTCCTCGCCGCCCAGGTCGCGCGTGCCAAGGAGGAGGGAATCCTCTTCTCCGCACACCTCAAGGCCACCATGATGAAGGTCTCCGACCCGATCATCTTCGGCCACGTCGTCCGCGCCTACTTCGCCGATGTCTTCGCGCAGTACGGTGACGAGCTGTTCTCCCACGGCCTCAACGGCGAGAACGGCCTCGCCGCGATCCTCTCCGGCCTCGACGAGTTCGAGGATCAGAAGCTGGCCGACGAGATCCGCGCCGCCTTCGACAAGGGCTTCGCCGAGGGCCCGTCGATCGCCATGGTGAACTCCGAGAAGGGCATCACCAACCTGCACGTCCCCTCCGACGTCATCGTCGACGCCTCCATGCCCGCCATGATCCGCACCTCGGGTCACATGTGGAACAAGGACAACGAGGAGCAGGACGCTCTCGCAGTCCTCCCGGACTCCTCCTACGCCGGTGTCTACCAGGTCGTCATCGACGACTGCCGCAGGAACGGCGCCTTCGACCCGACCACCATGGGCACCGTCCCGAACGTCGGCCTCATGGCGCAGAAGGCCGAGGAGTACGGCTCCCACGACAAGACCTTCAAGATCCCCTCCGACGGCACCGTCGAGGTCGTCAACTCCGCCGGTGAGGTTCTCATGTCCCACACCGTCGCCACCGGCGACATCTGGCGCGCCTGCCAGGCCAAGGACATCCCGGTCCGCGACTGGGTCAAGCTGGCCGTCAACCGTGCCCGCTCCACCGGCTGGCCCGCCATCTTCTGGCTGGACGCCACCCGCGCCCACGACCGGAACGTCATCACCAAGGTCGAGGAGTGCCTGAAGGACGCCGACCTCGTCGGTTCCACCGAAGGCCTGGACATCCGCATCCTCTCCCCGGAGGAGGCCTGCCAGGTCTCGATCGACCGCATCCGCGCCGGCGAGAACACCATCTCCGTCTCGGGCAATGTTCTGCGTGACTATCTCACCGACCTCTTCCCGATCATGGAGCTGGGCACCAGCGCCAAGATGCTGTCCATCGTCCCGCTGATCGCCGGTGGCGGACTCTTCGAGACCGGTGCCGGCGGATCCGCCCCCAAGCACGTCCAGCAGCTCATCGAGGAGGACTACCTCCGCTGGGATTCCCTGGGTGAGTTCCTCGCCCTGGCCGAGTCGCTGCGCAAGCTGGCCGAGACGGACAACAACCCGCGCACCCCGGTCCTGGCGGACGCCCTGGACAAGGCCACGGAGAAGATCCTCAACGAGGACAAGTCCCCGGCCCGCAAGATCGGTGAGATCGACAACCGCGGCAGCCACTACTACCTGGCCGCCTACTGGGCCCGGAACCTTGCCGAGCAGACCGAGGACCCGGAACTGGCCGAGATCTTCGCCCCGGTCGCCGACGAGCTCGAGAAGCAGTTCGAGACCATCAAGGTCGAGATGCGCGGCGGTCAGGGCACCTCCGTCGACCTCGGCGGCTACTACTGGCCGAACGACGAGAAGACCACCAAGGTCATGCGCCCGTCGCAGACCTTCAACGCCGTCATCGACGGGCTCGCCGCCCGCTAGACTGCGCCTTCTGCGTCCTTCAGCGTCCTTCCCTGACGCACCCGGAACCCCGGGGTACCTGCCCTCCACGGCACGGTGCCCAGGGGTTCCGTCGTATGCGGACCCGTTCCCCGTGGCCGCCAAGCAGGGGTATATACAGGGGTGACGTTTAAAAAGGCATGGCTCGCCTAAAGATCACCCGTCAATGGCCCCAGATAGGGGTGTACGGCCATGATCACAGTCCGTTTCGGGGGTGATCAACCGTAGAATCAGAGGTGAAGGACACAGAAGGTCGGGAGAAATCCCACAACCGTGATCGGCGGACACAGTTACCGGTTCCACCGGACCGTTCCCGCCGGCAGAGAACTCCGACAGAAAGCCGGGTGCAGGACATCATGACCACTCCCCTCCTCGAGTTGAAGAACGTCAGCATCGCCGCCGTCGATGATGAAGGCGTCGGGCACACCATCTGCCACGACGTGAACCTCACGATCAACGAGGGCGAGCGTCACATCCTGCTCGGCCCGAACGGCTCCGGGAAGTCCACCCTGCTCGCCGGCATCATCGGCCTGCACCCATTCCGGATCACCGCAGGCACCGCCACACTGCGCGGCGAGGACATCACCACCCTGGAGATCGAGGACCGTGCCCGTGCCGGCATCGGACTCGCCTTCCAGCGTCCTCCCGCCCTGGCCGGGGTGTCCGTCGACCGACTCGCCGCCGCCATCGGCGCCGGTGACCGGCTGGCGGAGGTCGAGCAGGAGCTCGGCCTCGACCATCTCGGCGACCGCGACGTCAACTGCGGTTTCTCCGGCGGTGAGGCCAAGCGCTTCGAGGTCATGAAGCTGGCCCTGCAGGGGCCGCAGCTGTGCCTGTTCGACGAGCCGGAGTCCGGTGTCGACATGGAGCAGGTCGGTGTCGTCGGCCGCGCCGTGCGCGACCTGCTGAGCTCCTCCGACGACCAGGGACGTCCCCGCGCCGGCCTCATCATCACCCACACCGGATTCATCCTCGACAGCCTGGACGCCACAGTCGCCCACCTTATGGTCGACGGCACGATCGTCTCCACCGGCGAGCCCCGGGCAATGTTCGACCGCATCCGCGTCGACGGTTACCGCTGACACACCACAACACACCACAACCCACAACAGAAAGGTCGCGATCACCATGACCGCCCCGGCCACCACCCGTTCCACCGTCGAAGAGTTCACCGCCGCCGTCGGCCCCGAGGCAGCCACCCCTGAACTGCTCACCCAGGTGGGCTGGGAGGATCCTGCCAAGCGCGCCTCCACCACCATCGTCCTGGACCACGGTTACACCACCATGGACTCCTCCGACCCGGATGTCATCGTCATGCCCCTGGCGGACGCCCTCCTGACCTACCCCTGGGTACAGGACCTCATGTGGAGTCTCATCAGCCCCGACGAGGACGAGATCCTCCGACGCGCCTTCGAGTCCACCCGCACCCCGCTGGGCACCTTCACCTGGGTGAAGGACAACGCCAAGGTTGAGATGCCGCGGCAGTCCTTCACCGTGATGACTGTCCCGCAGGAACGCCAGTTCGTCCACGACATCACCGTCATCGGCAAGAACGCCGAGGTCGACTCGGTCTCCGGCGCCGCGGTGGCCCCCGGCCTGACGCGGGGCAGTCACGTCTCCGTCGGCGAGACCTTCATCGGCGACGGCGCGAAGCTACGCAGTGTCGACGTGGACCGCTGGGGCCCGGAGATGTCCGTGCACACCTACGACCGAACCACGGTCGGCGAGGGCGCGACCATCAGTTCCGTGTCCGTCGCGGTCTCCGCCCTGAAGGAGGCCCGCTCCACCTCGGTCACCGAACTGGGCAAGGACTCGCGCTGCACCTCGCACTCCATCGTCTTCGCGCCGGAGGGCACCGGCCGTGAGATGGAGGACGTGACCGTCCTGACCGGACCCGGTGCCCAGGCCGAGATGGTGGCCCGCATGGTCTCCGACGGCGGGCGCATCAGCAACGCGTCCACCCTGACCTCGACCGCGCCGGACGTCAAGGGCTTCCTCGAGTGTGACGGCCTGCTGCTCCGCGACGGCGGCGGCATCAACTCCGTCCCGTCACTGGACGCCAGGATCGCCCGCGCCCAGCTGTCCCACGAGGCGTCCGTCGGCATGATCGACGACGAGAAGCTGGACTACCTCAAGTCCCTCGGTATGGACGAGGACTCCGCCCGCGACCTCATCGTCCAGGGCTTCCTCAACCTGGAGGACAGCCGGATCCCGGCCTCGGTCCGCGACCGCGTCACCGAACTGGTCTCCGCCGCCCGCGGTGCCGAGAAAATGTGACACCCTGCCACACCTGAACAGCTCGGTCTACCTGCATCACCCTCCTGAACTGGAGTTATGCGAGAAAGTAGACCGAGCTGTTTGCTGTCCGGCAGATTGTGGTCTATCGTTCTGTGCAGCAAAACTGAGCACTACGACATGATCCTCACCGAAGGGACACCACATGGCAACGAAGTACGACAACAGCAACGTCGACGACTGGGGCTTCGCCTCCCGTGCCGTCCACGCCGGTCAGACCGTCGATTCCGACACCGGTGCCCGCAACCAGCCGATCTACCTGTCGGCGTCCTACGTCTTCAACTCCGCCGAGCACGCCAGGCAGCGGTTCGCCCTCGAGGACCTGGGCCCGGTCTACGGCCGACTGACCAACCCCACCCAGGAAGTCCTGGAGAACCGGATCAACTCGCTGGAGGGCGGCGTCCACGCCGTCGCCTTCGCGTCCGGCCAGGCCGCCGAGACCGCCGCGATCTTCAACCTCGCCGGCGCCGGTGACCACATCGTCACCTCCGCCCGCCTCTACGGCGGCACGGAGACCCTCTTCTCCGTCACCCTGGCCCGCCTCGGCATCGAGGTCACCTTCGTCGAAGACGCCGACAACCTCGATGCCTGGCAGGACGCCGTCCAGCCGAACACCAAGGCCTTCTACGGCGAGACCTTCGCCAACCCGCAGGCCGACGTCCTCGACATCCCTGCCCTCGCCGAGCTGGCCCACAAGAACAACGTGCCGCTGATCGTCGACAACACCGTCGCCACCGCCGCCCTGGTCCGCCCGATCGAGCTCGGTGCCGACATCGTCGTGGCGTCCCTGACGAAGTTCTACACCGGCAACGGTTCCGGCCTCGGCGGCATCCTCGTCGACGGCGGCAAGTTCGACTGGACCGTCGAGAAGGACGGCCAGCCGGTCTTCCCGGGCTTCGTCACCCCGGACCCCGCCTACCACGGCCTGAAGTACGCCGACCTGGGCGCTCCCGCCTTCGGTCTCAAGGCCCGCGTCGGTCTGCTGCGCGACACCGGCGCCACCCTGTCCCCCTTCAACGCCTGGGTCACCATCCAGGGTCTCGACACCCTCGCCCTGCGCGTCGAGAAGCACAACGAGAACGCGAAGAAGGTCGCCGGGTTCCTCGACGCTTCCCCGCTGGTCGCGAAGGTGAACTACGCCGGTCTGCCGTCCTCCCCGTGGTACGCGGTGAAGGAGAAGCTGGGCATCGAGTACACCGGTTCGGTGCTCTCCTTCGACCTGGCCGTCGACGACGCCTGGTCCGATGATGCACAGGCCAGGGCCTGGACCTTCATCGACGCCCTGAAGCTGCACTCCAACCTCGCCAACATCGGCGACGTGCGCTCCCTCGTGGTCCACCCGGCGACCACCACCCACTCCCAGTCCGACCAGCACGGCCTGACCCGCGCCGGCATCAGCCGCGCCACCGTCCGCCTGTCCGTCGGCATCGAGAACATCGACGACATCCTCGCCGACCTCCAGCTCGGCCTCGACGCCCTGGCATAGGCTGACACCGTGAGCCTCGACCCCGCCCTCCTCCCCACCCCGTACGACTCGACAACCC
The DNA here is from genome assembly GCF_022712275.1 of Corynebacterium sp. Lineage (GTDB taxonomy): Bacteria > Actinomycetota > Actinomycetes > Mycobacteriales > Mycobacteriaceae > Corynebacterium. The sequence continues at coordinate 20,129 of NZ_JALAGU010000026.1, forward strand.
TGCCGATCGGCGACTTCAGGACCGAGGCCGGGGTCGACCTTCCCGGTGCCTCACTCCGGTTGTTCGCCTACTACGAAGGAACCGCGCAGGACGCCGCGTCCCGCCCCGTGATCGTCATCGAGCATGCGTTGACGGGCGACGGGGACGCCGCGGACTGGTGGACGGGCATCATCGGCCCGGGACTCGCCCTGGACACCTCGAAGTACCTTGTGCTCTGCGCGAACTGTCTCGGCGGCTGCCAGGGGTCGACAGGGCCCGCCTCGGAGCACCCCGACGGCGGGTTCTGGGGTTCCCGGTTCCCCGCTCTGTCCATCCGTGACCTGGTCGAGGCCGAGAAGCAGCTCATCGTCGATGTGCTGGGGATCGACCGGATCCGTGGCGTGGTCGGCGCATCCATGGGTGGCGCACGGGTGCTGGAGTGGACGTTCATGTATCCCGAGCATGTCGAGGCGGCCCTGCCGATCGCCGTGTCCGCCCGGGCGTCCGCCTGGCAGATCGGGATGCAGTCCGCACAGATCCGCTTCATCACCGGTGACCCGTTCTGGCATGCCGGGGACTACCACGGCACCGGACATGCCCCGGTCGCCGGACTGGGCCAGGCCCGACGCATCGCACACCTGACCTACCGCGGTGAGCTGGAGATCGACGAACGCTTCGGCACCGACCCGCAGAAGAACGAAGACCCCTACGGTCCCTACTGGTCCCGGGACCAGCGGTTCTCCGTGGAGAGCTACCTGGACCGACAGGCCGAGAAGCTCGTGGAGCGGTTCGACCCGGGTTCCTACGTGATCCTCACCGACGCGCTGAACCGGCACGACATCTCGCGGGGACGCGGCGGGCTGAACCACGTGCTGGGGACCTCCCAGGTGCCGACGATGGTGGCCGGCGTGGACACGGACATCCTGTACCCGTACCACCAGCAGGAGCACCTGTCGCGCAACCTCGGTGACTTCATCGGCCTGTCGAAGATCACCTCTCCCACCGGCCACGACGGCTTCCTCACGGAGACCCGCCAGATGACGGTGATCCTGGAGAGGTTCCTCACCAAGGCCGAAATCCTGGCGGAGCGGTAGACCTCCCACCTGCGGCGCATCACAGAGTTGCGATTCTTTCCCCGGTCGCGCTAGTATATGCGAGTCTTCAGGGCAGAGAATCTCCGGTTTTCCGTGCTGGAAGTCCATCCATGTCCGGGTGGCGGAATGGCAGACGCGCTAGCTTGAGGTGCTAGTGTCCTATTAACGGACGTGGGGGTTCAAGTCCCCCTCCGGACACAGACAGAACCCGCCGCAGTGTGCTCACTGCGGCGGGTTTCCTGCATTCGCGGACGGTTGCCGGCAGCCGCCCCTACCCCAGCTCAGTCGCCCTGGCGTAGACCTTCTCCCCTACCGTCGAGTCGGTCAACCCCAGCGCATTCGCGTCACCCCTGGTGATCTGCGCGGTAAACGGGGCCCCCGTCATGGCGTCCTTCAGCTCGACACGCACCTCGAAGCCGAGATGTGCGACCCGCTCGACGACCGCCTCACGCACCGCCGTCGCCGGCACCTCGTTACCCGGCACCGCGAGGTCGGCCGTCAACCCGAGACGGATGTCATGGGGACGCACCGTCTGCCCGTCTAGTTCCGTGACATGGCCGAGGAAGGCCTGGACGAACGGGGTCCCCGGCCGGTCGTAGAGCTCCGAGGGCTCGCCGATCTGCTCGATACGTCCTGCCGAGAGCACCGCGATCCGGTCGGCGACGTCGAGCGCCTCCTCCTGGTCGTGGGTCACCAGCACGGTCGTCACCGTGAACTCCTCGTGCATGTGACGCAGCCAGGACCGCAGGTCCTCACGGACCTTGGCGTCCAGCGCACCGAAGGGCTCGTCGAGCAGCAGGACGCCGGGGTTCGGCGCCAGTGCCCTGGCCAGTGCCATGCGCTGCCGCTGTCCACCTGACAACTGCCCCGGATAACGGGTCTGGTACCCGGCCAGACCGACGATCTCGAGCAGTTCGTCGACGCGTCTGTCGATCTCCTGCTTCGGACGCTTACGCACCGTCAGACCGAAGGCGACATTGTCGCGCACCGTCATGTGCTTGAAGGCGGCGTAGTGCTGGAAGACGAAGCCGATGCCACGGTCCTGCGGCGACAGACGGGTCACGTCACGCCCGTCGATGATGACGGACCCGGAGTCCGGTTGCTCCAGGCCGGCGATGGTGCGCAGCAGCGTGGACTTGCCGGAGCCGGAGGGACCCAGCAGTGCTGTCAGCGACCCCTCCGGGATATCGATGGAGACATCGTCGAGGGCCTGGAAATCGCCGTAGGTCTTCACGGCGTGGGAGACGGAGATGGTCATTTCGCTACCTGCTTCTTCTGGAGTGCGGTCATGATGACGAGGACGATGACAGCGACGAGCATGAGCAGTGTCGCTGCGGCGTAGGCCCCGTAGACGTTGTGGTCGTCGATGTAGCGGGAGTGGACGAGGAGGGTGAGCGTCTGCCCACCACCGGCGAATCCGGAGGCGACCATGATCACCGCACCGAACTCGCCGAGCGACCGGGCGACGGTCAGTGCGATGCCGTAGGACAGGCCCCACCGGATCGAGGGCAGGGTGATCCGCCGGAACGTCTGCCAGCGGCCCGCGCCCAGGGTGGACGCCGCCTGCTCCTGCTCGGTGCCGATCTCGTGGAGCACCGGCTCAACCTCCCGGACGATGAAAGGCAGGGTGACGAAGATCGTCGCCAGCACCATTCCGGGCAGTCCGAAGATGATCTGGAACCCGGTGGACTCGATGCCGCCGAACCAGCCACCGTGACCCCACAGCAGGATCAGGGATACACCGACGATCACCGGCGAGACGGAGAACGGCAGGTCGACGATGGCCTGGACGATGTTCTTCCCCGGGAAACGGCCGCGGACCAGCCCGAGTGAGACGACGATGCCGAAGACCACGTTGAGCGGTACGACGATCACCACGATCAGCAGCGATGTCTTCAGCGCCGAGATCGCGGCGGGCGTGGTGATCCACTCCCAGAACTGGGGCAGCCCGGGCGACAGGGCACGCCACAGGATGGTGCCGACCGGCAGCACGACGAGGACGCCGATCCACACCAGAGCGAGGATGCGCAGCGTGAGAGCTGTCTTGCGTGAGAGCGTCATGCGCGCTGCTCCTTTCGGGACCGGCCTTCACCGACGATGCGGAGGACCAGCAGGACGAGGAAGGTGATGCCCAGGAGGGCCACCGAGACCGCCGCCGCGGCCTGCGGCACATCGGACTCGATCTGCTCCTGGATGTACTGGGACGCGACCTGCGTCTCACCGGGGATGTTCCCGCCGATGAGCACCACGGACCCGAACTCGCCGAGTGCGCGGGCGAAGGCCAGGCCGGTACCGGAGAGGATCGCGGGGATGAGGGCGGGCAGGATGATGCGCCGGAAGATCGTGGCGTTGCTCGCACCGAGGGACGCTGCGGCCTCCTCGACGTCACCGTCGAGCTCGATGAGCACCGGCTGGACCGCTCGGACGACGAACGGCAGGCAGACGAAGGCCAGTGCGATGACCAGCGCAGGTCGGGTGGCGTTGAGAGTGATGTTGAAGGGACTGTCCGGCCCGTAGAGGCTCAGCAGCACCAGCGACGCCACGATGGTCGGCAGGGCGAACGGCAGGTCGATCAGCGCGTCCACGATCCTCTTGCCGGGGAAGTCGTCGCGGACCAGCACCCAGGCGACCAGTGTTCCGGTGACCGCGCTGATCAGGCCGACCACCGCGGAGACGAGCACCGTCACCCGCAGCGCGTCGAGCGCCCCGGAGGTGGTCACGGCATCCCAGAAGGCGGGGACGCCGCCCTCGAAGGCCTGGGTGGCCAGCGCCGCCAACGGCAGCAGCACGATGACGGACAGCCAGAGGACGGCTGTGCCCATGCTCAGTTTCGAGGCTCTCATTCATCTCCTCCGTAGATCTCCGTGATGGCACCGTCGGTACCGAAGAGGACGGCGTCCACCAGGGCCCAGCCGGTCTTGGACTCTGTGCCGTCCCCACCACCGGCCAGCTCCGGAAACAGGTCCGTGAACTGTTCGGCGAGGTCGTCGATGGTCCACACATTCTCCGTGGGCCGGAAGGCGTCGCGCTGCTCCGGGGGCAGGGCGTCGATGACGGGTGTCTCACCGTCCTCGTTGAACAGGTCGGAGCCGGGCCGGAAGCCCTGGGATGCCCAGCGGGTCCCGGCGTCCTCGCTGAAGAGGTAGTCGCGGAAGTCGGTGGCCGCGTCATCGTCACCGACCTCATCCCCGGTCACGACGGCGACCGGGTTCTCGATGCGGAAGGTGTCGGTCGGGTTGAGGTAGCTGATGTCGTCGCCGTCACGGGCCAGCAGGATCGCCTCATTCTCGTAGGACAGCAGCACATCACCCTGGCCCTGCTCGAAGGCACTGGTGGCTTCACGGCCGGATTTGGGTCGGACGTGGATGTGCTGGTGGACCAGTTCGCTGACCTTCGCGAGCGCTTCGTCGTAGGCGTCCGTGGCGTCCTTCCCACTGTCCAGGGCCTGGAAGTACCAGCCTGCAAAGGGCGCGAGGAGGTTCCACTTCGCCGAGCCGGAGGACGCCGGGTTGGGCGTGATGATCTCGATACCGGGGGCGAGCAGGTCGTCCCAGTTCTCCAGGTTCTCCGGGTTGGCGGCCCGGGTGACGAAGGAGACGACGGAGCCGAAGGGCACGGAGCGCTCCGATTCGTCGTCGGGGACGTTCTCCTTCCAGTCCTCGTCGACGAGGCCTTCCTTCACCAGCCGGGTGATGTCCGGTTCGAGGGAGAAGTTCACCAGGTCGGCCGGGACGTGCCGGGCGACCTTGCGGGACTGGTCACCGGAGGCGCCGTAGGACTCGGCGAACCCCGTGTCCTCCCCCGCGGGGGTCTGCCGGTAGCCGGCGATGACAGCCTCGAAGCCGGGCTTGGGCACCGAGTAGGCGACGAGGTTCACCCGGTGGTCGCCGGAGGAGACATCGGTACCGTCGGGGTCGTCGGTGGTGCCACCGGGCAGGGCGAAGATGACGCCGAGGGCGACCACGCCGGTCGCGGCGAGCACTGCTCCTGTCTTCATGCATCCTCCTGTAGATACTCAGACAGACTGCTCTGTCTACAACAGGAGGGAACGTTATCCGGGCATCAGTGGCCACGCCGCGTCATCGGACGGGCATGAATGAAACTATTGACAGATCGTGGCAGTACGTGTTATACACGACCTACCCCAGCGCGCGGAACTCCGGGACGACGTGCTCGGCGAGCTCCGCCAGGGCGTCCTCCACCGGCCGGTTGCCGTGGCGCAGGCTGATCATGATGTGGTTCAGCCCCAGATCCTGCTGTGAATGCAGCAGTTCCAGCAGCGCGTTGCGGCCCAACCGGAACCCGAAGTCGCGTCCCTCCGCGGGATAGGACGGGTCCTCTGCCAGGTCGATCCACAACGACTCCCCCACCGGCCGGAACCCCACCCCCTGCTCCTCACAGGACGCCCGCCACCTGTCGACCATGACCTTCTGGTCATGCAGGTTGCGGTGGCACGTCAGCCAGCCGTCGGCGTGCGCGGCGTTGAACTCGGTGGTCTGCAGGCAGGACCCCACCGCGAGCACCGGGACGCCGGCTGCGGTGGGCTTCGGCACGACCTCTGCGCCGCCCATGCGTCCCCTCGACCACGTCACCGGACGCATCCGGGTCTCCCATGCCTTGCGTAGCACCGACAGGTTCTCCCGGAAATCCTCACCGCGGGTGCCGTTGTCCATGCCGAACGCGGCGAACTCCTCCGGTCGGTCACCGGAGGCCACACCCATGAGGAAGCGCCCGCCGCTGAGCCGGTCCAGCCCGGCCGAACGCTTCGCCAGCAGCAGCGGATGCGCCAGCGGAAGCACCAGCGCCGCGGTCCCCAGGGCGATGGTCGACGTCTGCGACGCCAGCCAGGTCAGGTACATGAAGGGGTCGTGGATCTGACCGACGTCGCCGAAGGTCTCCACATTCAGCGGGATGTCGCGGCACCACACCGCGGCGAAACCGGCGTCCTCCGCGGCCTGTGTGAGCGCGACCTGCCGCGCCAGGTCGCCGTCAGGTGTCACCGGGGACAGACCGAGAGTCAGCTCGCCGGGCGCGAAAGTGCGCCGCCAGCCGGGCAGTGTCGTCGGCGGGTCCTCCGACAGGCGCATGATCTCGGGGAGTTCACGCACCGTGATCAGCTTCCCAGGGAGTCGACGGACCAGGCGGTGGCCAACAGCAGGACGCCGACGATGAGACAGAAGGCCGAGTCGAACCGGCGGGAGCGGACGGCGAAGACTCCGAGGATCTTCGAATCCACCCACCAGCGGATCAGGCCGAGCCAGATCATGCCGGCACCGACGGCGAGTGTGCCGCGGCGCCAGTGCTCGGTGAGGATCAGCACCGCACCGGCGATGATCGCCACGAAGAAGAAGATGACGGAGAGCATCTGCAGGTTCCGGGTGACCCGGGACGCGGGCTGGTTCACGTCGTGCGGGTTCGCCAGCAGCGCACGCCGCTCCTCGTCGGTCAGCGGCACCAGGTCCGCGCGGTCTCCCTCAGTGGCCACGGCAGGTCAGGCCTGCGCCGCGAGCCGCTCGGCGCGCTCGACGACGTTGCCGACCAGGAAGGCGCGGGTCAGCGGGCCCACACCGCCCGGGTTCGGGGCGACGGCACCGGCGACCTCCCAGACGTCTGGATGGACGTCGCCGGTCAACTTGCCGTCCACGCGGGAGACTCCCACGTCGAGCACGGCGGCGCCTGGCTTGACCATGTCGGCGGTGAGCATGTGGGCCTTACCGGCGGCGGCGATGATGATGTCGGCGTCGCGGGTCTCCTTGGCCAGGTCCTTCGTACCGGTGTGACACAGGACGGTGGTGGCGTTCTCGGAGCGGCGGGTGAGCATCAGACCGATCGGGCGGCCGACGGTGACACCACGGCCGATGACGACGGCCTTGGCGCCGTTGATCTCCACGCCGTAGCGGCGCAACATGCTGATCGCACCGTTGGGGGTGCAGGGCAGCGGGGCGGGCTCGTTGAGCACGAGCTTGCCGAGGTTCACCGGGTGCAGGCCGTCAGCGTCCTTGGCGGGGTCGATGCGCTCCAGGACCTCGTTCTCGTTGAGGTGCTCCGGCAGCGGGAGCTGGACGATGTAACCGGTGCAGGCCGGGTCAGCGTTGAGCTCGTCGATGACGGCGTTGAGCTCGTCCTGGCTGACAGTCGCCGGCAGATCCCTGCGGATACTGGTGACGCCGATCTTCTCGCAGTCCCTGTGCTTCATCTTCACGTAGGAATGGGAGGCGGGGTCGTCGCCGACAAGCACCGTCGCCAGGCCCGGGGTGATCCCCTTCGCCTTGAGCGCGGCCACCCGCTGCGCGAGGTCCTCGAAGATCTCACCTTGGTACAGTTTTCCGTCCAGCTTCATCGCAGTCACGCGGTCTACCTTATCGCGCCCTACACCGCACCCGGGAAACCCGCCTGGCGCCAGGCTTCATAGGTGGCGACGGCGGCGGCGTTCGCGAGGTTCATGCTGCGCCGGCCGGGCAGCATCGGGATACGGACCTGCTGCGTGACGCGCGGGTCGTCCAGCGCCTCCTGCTCCAGTCCGGTGGGCTCGGTGCCGAAGAGGAGGACGTCGCCGGGTTCGTAGGTGATGTCGGTGAACCAGGTGTCCGCGTGGGCGGTGAAGGCGAAGACGCGGTGGCCGCCCTCATCGGCGAGTTCCGCCAGTGCGGCGTCCCGGTTCTCGTGGAGCATGACGGACGCCAGGTCGTGGTAGTCCAGTCCGGCCCGCTTGACGTGCTTGTCGTCGAAGTTGAAGCCGAGCGGCCCGGCGAGGTGCAGCGCTGCACCCGTGCCGGCGCACTGTCGGATGGTGTTACCGGTGTTCCCCGGGATGACCGGCTGGTCGAAGAGCACGTGGCAGAAGGGGTTCACGGGGATCGCGGAGTTCACGGCGTCGCTCACAGTTCCCACCACGCCTTCAGCGCCTCGGCGAACCAGGCGATGTCCTTCACCCCGGCCATCTCCCGGGCGGAGTGCATCGACAACAACGGGATGCCGACATCCACGGTGGGGATGCCGAGTCTGGTCGCGGTGATCGGGCCGATGGTGGACCCGCAGGGAACGTCGTTGTTCCCGGCGAAAACCTGGTCAGGGACACCTGCGGTAGCACAGGCGCGGCGCCAGGCGGCAGCGGTGACGGCGTCGGTGGCGTAGCGCTGGTTGGCGTTGACCTTGAGCACCGGACCGGCGTTCATCACCGGGCGGTTCACGCCGTCGTGCTTGCCCGCGAAATTCGGGTGGACACTGTGCGCCGCGTCCGCGGACACGCAGGCCGACCGGGCGTACATCGCGCGGGTCGCCGCGGCGTCCGCCCCGAGCGAGGACACCACGCGCACCAGCACATCCTCCAGCACCGGACCCGCGGCGCCGGAGGTGGTGGCCGAGCCGATCTCCTCGTGATCGAAAGCAGCGAGGACCCGGATGTCCTTCCCCTGGCCGGAGGCCGGGGACGCCGCCAGCAACGCCTCGAGCGAGGTGAAGACACTGGAGAGGTTGTCCATCCGCCCGGCGGCGAGGAAGTCCTCCCGGGCACCGAAGATCCCGCCGTGCTGGGCATCGACGGTGATGAGGTCGTGGGCGACGATGTCGTCGGCCTCGACTCCCGCAGCCTGCGCCACCACATCGAGAATCGTCGGGGTGTCCTCCCCGACGGCGAAGACCGGCTGCATGTGCAGCTGACGGTCCAGCTTCAGGTCGGCGTTGACGTTGCGGTCGAGGTGGATCGCCAGGTGCGGGACGCGCAGCACGGGCCCGGTGGCGACGAGTTTCTCGGTGCCGTCGGCGAGCACGACGCGTCCGGCCAGCCGCAGTTCCCGGTCCAGCCAGGACGCCAGGATCGCCCCGCCGTAGATCTCGACGGCGGCCTGCCTCCAGCCGGCGGTGCCCGGGAGATCACCGATCGGCTTGAGCTTGAGGCCGGGCGAGTCGGTGTGGGAGCCGATGATGCGGAAACCGCTGATGGCGGGGTCAGCACCCTGCGGAACATCCCAGGCGATGAGTGCCCCGCCGCGGACGATGTAGTGCCCGCCGGGCCTCACGGCATCCACTCCCCACGGCGTCCGCTCGTCCTCGCGGACGTAGCCGGCGTCCTCCAGGCGTCGGGCGACCTCGGCGGCGGCATGGTAGCTGGAGGGGGACGCGGCAATGAAGTCGGCGAACCGGCGGGCGAGGGTGGCTGCTGGGGCAGAGTCGGTCATGGGGACCAGTTAACCACCGGGGCCGCCGTGGAACCCGACCACCTCCCCGGTATAGATCATGTGTTCTATTCAGCGACCTGTTCCGGAATTCCACGTCCGACCCCCTCATAGAGTCCATGTCATGACCGCACCACCGGCACCACCACCTCCCCAGGACGGCATCGACATCGTCGACCTCGCCTTCCATGACATCTACTTCGGCCCTGTCCCGGCACCGTTTCCGCAGTGGTCCCTGGAAACGGCCACGGACCTGTTGTCCGAAGCCACCCGCGCGCACAACCGTGCCCTGCTCGTCATGGCTGCCGAGTGCACCCCGGAGCCGGACGCGGATGTCGAGGCGCATCTCAGTGAGCTGAGCGCCCGTCTCTCCCTGCCCCGGCACCGCGCCGAGATGCTCACCGACATCGGACTGTTCCTTCGGCGCTTCCCGGTTCTCGCCCGTCGTATCGCCGGCGGATTCCTCGGCCCCGACCATCTCACGATGCTCGCCCGGTCCGTCACCGGTGTCTCCCCCGAGGATGACCGCGACGTCGAAGGTGATCTCCTCGTCCTGCTGGCTCCCCGGCGCGACGGACTGTCCCTGCCCGGCGTCGCGGCGCTGCGCAACCGGGTCCGTCGGATCATCACCGAGCGGGACGCGTTGGCCCGTCCACCGGAGCCCGGAGAAAGGACGACACCGGCAACCGGCACCAGGCAGCGCCGGGTGGACGTCGCCGGGGGATACGATCCCGGCACCATCGTCATCACGGCGACCCTGCCCACGGAGGAAGCGGAGGAGTTCACTCTCATCCTCGACGCGGTCGGTCGGAAGCTCGGCTGTTCCCGGGCCGACGCGCTGATGCACCTGGCCCGCGGCACCGCGGACGTGCAGGTCACCCTCAATCTCTACCGTGACCCGGAGTCGCCGGTCGCAGCCACCCAGGCCGGGACATGGCTGGATGCCGCAGCCACCGACACGTTCATGGAGCGGGTGTCCCACCTGCGCATTCTCGCGCACGAGTCCACCGGGACCTACACCCCCACCGAGGCGATCGTCGCCTTCGTCAGGGGCAGGGACGGCACCTGCCGTCACCCCGGCTGCGACGTGCCCGCCGACCGGTGCCAGATCGACCACATCATGCGTCACCAGGGCGGTGGCCCCACCGCCACCCGGAACCTCCACTGCCTGTGCCAGCGCCACCACCTCATGAAGACGATGGGATGGCAGGACATCACCATGGCGCCCGACGGGACGGAGATGTGGACAAGCATCGGGGACGGTCACGTCTACCTCACCGAACCGACCGGCCCACTGGCCGCCTACGCCCGGTCCACCTTCTCCTCCCGGGCCACCCGTCGGTACCGCACCCTGCGCGAGCACAATGAACGGCGACTGGCCGAGCAGCACCGGGTACGCGACGCCGTGACTTCTGTTCAGGACGCCACGGCCCAAGACTCAGAGGAGGTGCCGTTCTAGCGGGTTCCGGAGGGAAAACAACTACGCTGCCTCCACTCCCGCCACGCAGACCCGACCGTTCTCGACGCTCATGTCGACCCGGGCTCCGGTAATGGTCAGATACCATTTACCGCGGTCCCAGTCATGGGTGGCGATGGTCTGCGCGTCCGCGTCAGGACAGGTCAGCACACCCCGTGAGCCGTCAGCCAGTCGACCATCGCAGCGGCGATACGCTGCCGGTTCACCGGCCGGACGAAGACGTGCCCCTCGTCCTCCAGCTCCAGTGCAGCGGTCGGCACACCGCGCTGCGCCAGTGCCGCACTCATCTGCAGGTACTCGCTCGGCGGCACATTCGTGTCGTGCAGCCCGTGGATGAACAGCACCGGCGTCGTCGCCGCCCCGGCCCCCGAGACAGGCATACCCGACAACCTGACCAGCGGAGACACCGCCTTCAGCAGCTCCCCGTCCTGGATCGGGTAACCGTACTTCGGGAACGCCGCAGAGGCGATCCACGGCTCCGTGTCCCGGTAGAAGGTCTCCAGGTCGCTCATCCCGCACGCGCACACCGCCGCCCGGAACAGGTCCGGGAACCACGTCACCGCCACATTCACCAGGTAGCCGCCGTAGGACCGACCGGAGACCGCCAGGCGTGACCGGTCGGCCAGTCCGGCGTCCACCAGGAAGGACGCCGAGTCCTCGAGGTCCCTGATCCCGGCGAACCTCCCGTAGCGGTTGTCGGCGTGCTGGAAGGCACGGCCGTCCCCGGAGGAGCCGCGGACATTCGGCGTGAACACCGAGACGCCGGCGTCGATCACCGCACGCAGCACGTCATGGTGCCCGGGACGCGACTGCCCCTCCGGCCCGCCGTGGAAGTGCAGCAGCATCGGGGCAGGCCCCGTCACCGGCGCACCGTCGGACCCGACGGCCCGGTACAGCCAACCGGACAGTTCCACCCCGTCATGTGCGCTGTAGCGCAGCAGTTCCGGCTCCCCCAGCAGCCGGACATCGCCGTCGACAGGTACCCCGGTCACCGGTGTCATCCTGCTGGTGCGGGTGTCCACCAGGTAGACCGTCGGCGGGGCGTCCGGACTCTCCACCGTGCACACCAGCGACGCCCCGTCATCCGTGATCCGCAGCCCGTGCGCCACCATCCCCGGCAGGGTCACCTCCCGCCGCGCGGTCACCCGCTGGTCGGGGTCGAGCCGCAGCACCTCCAACGCGGAGCGCCCCGAGAGGTTCCACAACACCGCACCGGCCTCCTCGGAGCCGCTGATGCAGAACTCGTCAACATCGGCCTCGCGGTAGTGGATGAGCTCACGGCTGCGCATCACCCCGTGCTTGGCGTGGATGCGCAGCACCCGACGCCGGTCGCTGTGATGATCCGAGCACACGAGCATCACCGGTTCGCCGTCCTCGCGCGGCGGCAGAATGCACCCGGCGTCGGTGGTCGCCCCGGGTTGTGGCGGCAGGAGAGGACGCCACGACCCGTCCGGCCCGATGAGCAGCAGTTCCCGGTTCGCCCGCGGCCCGACCCGCATCAGGGCGTGGCCGGCGTGCGCGGCGACGAGTTTGCCGTCCACGCGGCGGTCGATGACCTGCACCGACCCGTCAACCGGGCTGACGAGGCGTCCCTCCGCCAGGCCGTCCTCACGCACGGCGTCCACGGCGAGGTGGCCGGCGTCCCACTCGACCAACGAGGTCTTCGCGTCGGTGTCGTCCCGCAGCAGCACCGCCGAATCATCCCCGGGATCGGTGGAGACCAGCCAGATCTCGGTGCGCTCGGTGCCCTCGGGGGCGATCTCCACGGCCAGCCAGTGGGCGTGCGGGGAATAGCGCACCGCCACCGCAGGGCCGGACGCCGGGATGCGGATCCGCCGGGCGTCCCCCAGGACCCCGTTGAGGAGCGGGGCCTGCATCGCCACGGGCAGCCCCTCGGGATCGGCGTCGTCACGCAGGATGAAGGCGAGCGCGGATCCGTCGGGGGCGATGTCCGGGGCGGTGGTGTGTCTCACGTCTGCAGGCTACCGGAGAGGATCAGCGGTGAGAATCCACGTGTCCCGCCCACCGCCGCCCCGCGAGGAGTTGACGACCGTCGACCCGGCAGGTGCCACGCGGGTCAGCCCCACCCGCACCGTCGTGGCGCCCCCGGAGTCCAGGAGGCTGAACATCCGCAGGTCGACATGTCGGTCGGTGCCGTCGAGAGCGGGCAGCGTGGACAGCTCGACCCGCTCCTGCCCGATGAAGGACGCCGGGTCGGCGAGGATCTCCGCCCGGCGCGCCGCCAGCTGCGCCCGGGTGCACTCCGGTCCGACGGTGATACCCGACCCGCCGTACCCGTCGACCGGTTTGACGACAAGCTCATCCAGCCGGTCAAGGACCGTCAGGCGCTGCCCGGGATCGGCGCACAACCATGTCCTGACCTGCTGCAGCGCGGGCTCCTCCCCCAGGTAGAAACGCACCATCTCAGGTACGGAGGCGTAGACGGCCTTGTCGTCGGCCAGACCGTTGCCTGGCGCGTTGACGATACGGACGGTCCCGGCGGCGAGTGCGTCGCCGATCCCCGGGACCCCCGCTGCGAGGTGCGACTCGGTCACCCGCAGGTACACGAGGTCGACCAGCCGGTCACCGTCCAGGTCCCACAGCACCGGCGTCCCGCGTTCCACGACCTCCAGCTGGTCACAGGTCCGTGGTGCCAGGTCACCGGTCTCGGCGATGATGCGCTGCTCGTCCCAGGACGGATCGTCCTCACCAGCGGTGAGCAGCACAGCGTGGTCGGACGCATCCCGCACGGCGTCACACAACATCTCCAGTGCACCGTCTGTCGGCACCAGCCGGTCCCCCATCGCCTCAATGAGCTCCGGGTGGTGTTCCTCCGTCACCTGCCGCGCGGCCAGGGCGAAGGTGAGGCCGGAGGGCATCCGGAGATTGTCCTCCAGCACCCGCCAGTCGGAGATCTGCTGCTCAGTCCCGGAACACACCAGGTCAGCACCGGTGACACAGGCCCGGATGGTTCCCCCGGGAACCCGGTGGCCCAGTTCGGTGTAGCCGGGGGCACGGCGGATCACCGCGGCGTCCATCCTTCCCGCCCGGACGATCCCGGCGTCCTCCGGGGAGGTCGCACCATAGACGTCGGCGAGGAAGTGGTCGAGGGCACGGGCGCGCTGCTCGACCCCGGCGGCGAGTCCGGTCCACACGGTCTCGTCGATGATCCGGGGCACCGGTTCGATGTCGAAGGGCTGCCCGTTGAAGGTCATGCCGTGTCCGGCGGGATCGGGGAGCATCATTTCACCAGGGTAAACCCGGCCGACGGGCCCTGCAGCGCGTATAACGGACACATGCCTGATTTCTCCCTCTCTGCCGGGGTGCTCACGGAACTCCGTGACGCCGCGGCGTCCGACCCTGCGCTGCGCGTCGCAACCAATGCCGTGACCTCGACAGACATTGACAGTGTCACCCTCAACCGGGCTGCGGTCACCGCCGTTGACCCGACGACCGAGGTGAAGCTCGATTCCCTGGGCGTCACCGACCAGAAGCAGTCCGGCCGCTGCTGGATGTTCGCCGGGCTCAATGTCTTCCGCCACCGCGTCGCCGAGAGCCTCAATGTCGAGGACTTCGAGTTCTCCGAAACCTACCTCCAGTTCTACGACAAGATCGAGAAGTCCAACCACGCGCTGCGACGCCTCGACGAACTCTTCCGTTCCGGCGTCACCGACCCCGACGACCGTCTGGTCAACAGCCTGCTGGCCCACGCCGCGGACGACGGCGGATGGTGGAACTACCTCGTCAACCTCATCGGCAAGTACGGTGTCGTGCCCAAGGAGGCGATGGGCGAGACCTTCAATTCCGGCGACACCGGGCAGATGGACGCCCGGCTGCAGACCGTGCTGCGCGCCACCGCCTGGAAGATCCGGGACGCCGTCCTCGCCGCCGGAGACGCTGTCAGCGCCGGGACCACCGAGCCGATCATCGATGCCGGGCTGAAGGACGCCCACCGCGTCCTCGCCACCCACCTGGGCCTTCCCCCGGAGCGATTCGTGTGGCAGTACCGCGACAAAGACAAGGAGTTCCACCGCGAAGGAGAGTTCACCCCGCTCGAGTTCCGGGACCGGGTGCTCTCCGAGGAGTTCACCGGCGGACTGGAGAACTACGTCTGCCTGGTCAACGACCCCCGCGAGGAGAACCCCTACGGTACCGCGTACAGCGTCGCCGAGGAGACCAACATGTGGGGCACGGCGGACACCTCCTTCATCAATGCCGAGGTCAGCGAGCTCAAGCGCATCGCGAAGGCCAGCATCGACGCCGGCGAGCCGGTGTGGTTCGCCTGTGACGTCAACCGTCAGTTCGCTGCCGCCCTGGGCATCTGGTCCGCCGACCTCTACGAACGCGACGCCCTCTACGGCACCACCACGGTCTCCGGACCCGGCACGACCAAGGCCGACCAGATGCGTTCCCGGGAATCCCTGCCGACCCACGGCATGGTGCTCACCGGCTACGACAACGAGGCCGGAACCTGGCGCGTCGAGAACTCCTGGGGCACGAAGAGTCACGGTGGGCACGCCAAGCTCGCCGGCGCCGGCTCGATGAAGGGCTACGGCACCATGAAGGACGCCTGGTTCGACGACAACGTCTTCCAGATCGCCGTCCACCGTCGACTGCTCGGGGGCGACTTCCCCGGCCTCGACGCCCTGGACCGTGGCGAGACCACTGTCCTGCCGATCTGGGATGCGATGGCCTGAGTGGTGATGAGTGAGAAGAGTGAGAAGATGAACGGAATCAACACAGACACCCTCGCCGGATTCGCCGCGGACCTGGCGTCCGACGCGTCCTGGAGGGTCGCCCGTAATGCCGCGACGGCCGCGGACGTGCAGAAACTGACCCTCGACCGGGAGATCCTGGCGTCCGCCGACCACTCCATGTCGGTGAAGCTGGACCAGTGGACCGTCGCCGACCAGCAGCGCTCCGGTCGGTGCTGGCTGTTCGCCGGACTGAACTCCGTGCGCGGCGACGCCATGGACGAGACCGGCATCAAGGACCTCGAGTACTCGCAGTCCTGGCTGCACTACTGGGACAAACTGGAGAAAGCGAACTACCTGCTCACCGCGATGGTCGAGCTCGCTGACCGACCGCTCGACGACCGGACTGTCCAGCACCTGCTGGACCACCCGGCCGAGGACGGCGGGCAGTGGAACATGTTCGTCGCGCTGGTCGAGAAGTACGGCATCGTCCCGAAGTACGCCATGCCGGAGACCTGGTCGTCCTCGCACACCGCGAAGATGAACCGCGACATCTCCACCGCCACCCGCACCGGCGCGCTGCGGATCCGCGCCGAGATCGCCGAGGGTGGTGACGGGGCGACCGCTCACCGCGCCGCGCTCGGTGAGGTCCACCGGATCCTCACCGCCCACCTGGGCGTCCCGCCGGAGGAGTTCGTCTGGCAGTACCGCGACAAGAACGACGAGTTCCACCGCGAGGGCACGCTCACCCCGCTGGAGTTCGCGGCGAAGTACGTGCCCGCCGACCTCGGCGAGTACGTCTGCCTGGTCAACGACCCGCGCGACTCCTCCCCCTACGGCGAGAAATTCACCGTCGAGTACCTCGGCAATGTCGTCGGCGCCGCCCCGGTCACCTATCTCAACGCCCCGTCCTCCGTCCTCAAGGACGCCGCGGTCGCCGCGCTCCAGGAAGGACGCCCCGTCTGGTTCGGCTGTGACACCGTCGCCCAGTCCGACCGCGACAAGGGCGTCTGGGACGCACACCTTCACGACTACACCGGCTTCTACCAGGTGGAACTCGGTGTGGAGGCGCTCGACAAGCAGGCCCGCGTCCTCACCGGCGAATCACTGATGACCCACGCCATGGTCATCACCGGCGTGGACCTCGACGAATCCGGTACCCCGGTCAAGTGGCGTGTGGAGAACTCCTGGGGTTCCAAGAACGCCGACAAGGGCTTCTGGACGATGAACGACACTCCGGGCAGCTCATGGTTCGACGAGTACGTCTTCGTCATCGCCGTCCACCCCGACCGGCTGCCGCAGGAGTACCGGGACGCCTGGGCCTCCGACGCCACCCCGCATGTGCTGCCCGCATGGGACCCGATGGGGGCGCTGGCCGACTAGCTGTTTCCAGCGCTCCGGCTAGCGCGCGGCGAGCCGGTGCGAGCTGACGAACGCCCAGACCTCGGTCGTGGCGTCCAGCGAGTAACTCGTCGCCTCCGCGGTGTCACTGGCAGCGGTCCCCTCTGCACCGCCGGAGGTGCCCGTCGAGTCACCTGGCCAGGTATGTCCACCGTCGCCGACCCGGAGGTGGACCACGTCGCGTCCGCTCCGGCACATCGGCCACTGCACCCGGCGCACGTCACCGGCCAGGGCCGTGGACACCGGGTCCGGGGAACAGCCGTTGCGCGCAGCGACCGCCTCCGCCCGCTCACGGGCCGGCTGGTAGGTCGTGCCGTGCCGGCTTCCTCCCGCGTACCCGATGGTCTCGTCCTGCACCCCGTGGATGTCCAGGAAAGAGGTCGCCGGATTCTCACAGTTGCCGCCGGTGCCCGGGTAGTAGGCGCCGGAGACCGAGGCCGTCGCCGCGAAGATCTCGGGGGCACGGCACGCCAGCTTCGCCGCGAACCCGCCGCCGTTGGACATGCCCGTGGCGTAGATCCGCGAGGCGTCCACGTTGTAGGTGCTGTTCACCGCGGCGAGCATGTCCTTGGTGAAGCCGAGATCCTCACCGTCGGAGGTCTTCGCGTAGGGCGCGCCCTCCCAGGCATCCCCCACGCCCTGCATGTAGACGACGATCGCCGGCAACTTGTCCAGTGCGGCGAACTTCTGCATGTCGGCCGCGGTCTGGTTGTAGCCCGGGTAGGCGAAGAGCACCGGGGTCGGCGTGTTCGGGTAGTAGTCCTTCGGTACCGAGAGGATCGCGGTGCGGTCCCTGTCACCACTGTGCAGCGTGATCGTCGTGGAGTCGCCGGGGGCGGGGCCGTCGAGCTTCTTCCCCTCACCGATCGGTGCTTCTGCGGCACCGGTCGTCGTATTGTCCGAGCCGGTGATGGCGGCGGACTCGGCGATCCGCTGGTTCCGGTAGGAGTCCAGCACTTCCGGGGCCTCCCCGACCGCCGACTGCGAGGAGACGACGGCCACCCCCGCCGTGAGGGCGAGCGCGAGGACGCCCCCGGAGATCCGGAGGCGACGGTTGCGGAGTCCTGGGCAGGAAGGGCGGTGAGTGGGGTACACCCCACCGTTCTATCGACTCACCGGTGCCAGGTCAACGTGCCACGCTCAGACCTGGTGAGAGCATTCTGTTCATTATGCGGACATTGTGATTTCGAACACTATATTATTCCTCTCATGAGCATCTTCCGCCGGTCCTCCGCCGCTGTCCTCTCCGCCACCGCCGTCACCGCCCTCGCCCTCGGCACCGTCGCCGCCGCAGGTGGCGCCGTCGCCGCCCCGGGCGTCCCACCGTCGATGGTGGACGCCGACCCGTCCATCGCGCAGCCCGCGTCCGACTCCTTCTACACTCCACCCTCCGAGATCCCCGATACCCCGGGGTCGCTGATCCGCTCGCAGTTCGCCCCGCAGCTGCTCGACGCTTTCGACGTGGGGGACGCCCCGGGTCGGGCCGACAAGATCCTGTACACCTCCACCACCCAGGACGGTGAGAAGGTCGCCACCAGTGGTGTGGTCCTGGAACCCACCGGACAGTGGACCGGTAAGGGTCCGACCCCCACCATCGTCTTCGCCCCGGGCACCCGCGGTGCCGGCGACGACTGTGCCCCCTCCCGTGCAGGTGCCCAGTTCGCCGGGGTCAACCTGTCCAACGCCGCGGTGAACCTCAACTACGAGTACCCCTTCTACGCCGCCGCCTCCGCCATGGGCTACCGCGTCATCGTCGCCGACCTCATCGGCCTCGGTACCCCGGGCCAGCACACCTACGTCAACCACACTGAGGAGGGCCACGCCGTCCTCGACGCCGCGCGCGCCGGCCTCGCCCACTCCGGTGCTCCCGCCGACTCCCCGGTCGCCTTCTACGGCTACTCCCAGGGTGGTGGTGCTGCCGCCGGTGCCGCCGAGCACGCGGCGTCCTACGCTCCGGAGCTGAACGTCAAGGGCACCTTCGCCGGTGCCCCGCCGGCCGACCTCGAGTCCGTCGCCGGTGCTATCGACCAGCACGCGATCACCGGTGTACTCGGCTACGCACTCAACGGCGCCATGGCCCGTCACCCGGAGCTCGCCCCCCTGCAGGATGAGTACTTCAATGCGGAGGGCAAGCGTTTCATGGCCTCCACCGCAGACGAGTGCATCGGAAACTCGGTCTTCAACTGGGCACTGCGAGACACCCGCACCCTGACCAAGGACGGCCGTTCCTTCGCCGAGATCGTCCGTGACGATGAGCGGCTGCGCTCTGTGCTTCTCGACGACAACTACAAGCTGGGCTCGCGGGAGCTGAACGCCCCGATGCTCATGGTCAACGGCCGCAACGACGACACCATCCCCTGGTCCCAGGCCCGCGACACCGCCGCCGACTACTGCTCCTCCGGTGGCACCGTGAAGTTCACGACCGACGAGACCCCGTCGATCCTGCCGAAGTTCGTCATCAACCACGCGGTGCCGATGATCACCCAGGTCGGCACCGGTTTCCAGTACATCAACGACCGCTTCAACGACGTCCCGGCACCGAACAACTGCGGCCAGTTCTAGGAGTTGGTCCCCGTTCCACAGTGGCTTCAGGCAGTGGATCAGGGTCAGCACCGGCGGCGTCACCTGCAGGTCCCGGAACTCCGGGGTCGATGCGGTAGGTGGGGATCTGCCCGAGCGCGCGTGCTTTCCGGCGTCGGGTGATCTCCGACGAGGACGCGGCGACCGTACTGACTCCACCGGCCAGTACCGAGGTATCCGCGTCGTCGACGAAGTACTCCAGCCCCCGCTGCGCCACCGCCGTCCACCCCGACACCACCCAGTGCGGATGCTGCACATGGCACAGCCTCGCCCTGGTCAGCGCGTCCGACTCATTCGCCGGACCACATGGGTGCGACTGCGCGCCGAGTGAGACGAGTGTGGCGTCCCGCAGATTCTGCTTCGGCACCCACAGGCCGTTGACCTGCCCCATGTGTCTCTGCCACCGATTCGGAGGTCGCCTTCCGCCCGACCTCCTCGAGCCGTACCGGTCGCGGTCACTGCACCACATGCAGCGGGGCGAGGTGCTCCAGGCCGGTCCGCCTGTCCAGTTCCGTCCCCTGGTACCCCATGGTTCCGCTGCTCCCCGTTCTCCTATTTCTTCCCCGAAATGCTTTCCCTGTCGATCACTGTACGGTACGGTCGTGAACATGACCGGGGGAATAAGCAACGGGGATTTGTCGGGAAATGTGTCGGATGCGCTGGGTTCGCAGGCGCTCTTGGGAGCGGTGGACGCTTCGCCGCCGGACGGTTGGCGGCGTGTGCTGCACCGCCTGTCACGTGGCCGGGTGAATCCGGGTGAGTCGCAACGTCAGATCGAGGCGCGCGAACTCCGGGAGAGGATAAGGACGCCACTGCGCGGCGACTACCGGATCGCCGTGATGAGCCTCAAAGGTGGTGTCGGCAAGACGACGACCACGGTGGCGCTCGGCGGGATCTTCG
Source organism: Corynebacterium sp. (assembly GCF_022712275.1). Taxonomy (GTDB): domain Bacteria; phylum Actinomycetota; class Actinomycetes; order Mycobacteriales; family Mycobacteriaceae; genus Corynebacterium. The sequence goes on from NZ_JALAGU010000026.1 coordinate 40,428, forward strand.
CCTCCACCCGCGGTGACCGGGTCGTGGCGGTGGACGCCAACCCGGACCTGGGGACGTTGGCCCGACGGGTCGTGGACACGGACGGTGCGCCGACGGTCCGGGATCTGCTCGCAGTTCCGGACGCCTCGCGGTACCCGCAGGTGAAGGCGTGCATGAGCCAGGCGTCGAGCAGGTTGGAGGTCATCGGTTCCGACCGGGACCCGGCCGTGTCGGAGGCCTTCAGTGAGGATGACTACCGGCGCACCGTCGACATCCTCCAACACCACTACAACATCATTCTCACTGACTGCGGTACCGGCCTGATGCATTCGGCGATGACCGGGGTGCTGGATCTGGCGCACACGCTGGTACTGGTGACGTCGCCGGCGCTCGACGGAGCGCAGTCCGCCGAGGCGACGCTCGACTGGCTGGAGGCGCACGGCCACGGGACGCTGGCCGCCAATGCTGTCGTCGTGGTCTCCGGGGCGCATCCGGGGCAGGCGTCGGTGGATCCGGGGGTGCTGGCCACACACTTCGAGTCGCGCACCCGGGCGGTGTGCACGGTGCCCTTCGACCGGCACCTGTCCGAGGGCGCGGTCGTGGACCTGGATCGGCTGCAGCCGGCGACCACGGCGGCGTTCCGGGAGCTGGCGGCGGTTGTCGCGGAAGACTTCGCGTCCTGGCACCGGCACGCAGCAGTGTGACCGGCTGGACTCACGTAGTCACGTATGCAGTCAGAGCGCAGTCAGGGAAAGTGTTACCAGTTCCGGCTGGTGACACCTTTCTGATCCGATGACGGAGCCCACGTCACCGGAAGTCGCGGGAGCGGCCGGCGAGGGCCTGGGCCTCCCCCGCCTCCAGCACCTCGAGGCGGTCGGCCCGCACCGTCGCCGCGCCGTTGCCGTTCTCCACGATCCCGCGCACCATGAGCATCCGCGCACCCGAGGCCACCTCACGCTGCGAGCGCCACAGTCCCGGCGACACCATCACATTGACCAGCCCGGTCTCGTCCTCCATGCCGAGGAAAGTCACCCCACCTGCGGTCATCGGCCGTTGCCGGTGCGTCACCACTCCGGCGACGAGGATGCGGCGTCCGTCCTCCACCGACAGCAGCGAGGACGCCGGCACCACAGGGAACGGCCCCGGCCAGGCGTCCAGCCGCTCCCGGAGCAGCCGCACCGGATGCCCGTCGGTGGTGACCCCCGTCGCGGCGATATCGGCCGCGGCCAGCTCGAAGGCACTCATCCCCGGCAGCGCCGGGGTCGACGCCACGGACGTCCCCGGCAGCATCCCGGGCCGTTCCGTCGCAGCCTGGCCCGCGGCCCACACCGCCTGACGCCGTGTCAGCCCGAGGGAGTCGCAGGCTCCGGCGCGTGCCAGTGCCACGACCCGGTCCACGCCCAGCCCGGCCTCACGCGACAGGTCAGCGACCGTCTGGAACTCACCGACCCGGTCACGGGCCTCCACCAGGTCAGACGCCGCCTCGTCCCCGAGTCCACGCACGGATGCCAGCCCGGGGCGGATCGCCCACACCGCAGCGTCGCTCCCGGCGTCCTCCACCTTCTCGACACCGGCCTCCACACCGGAGACGTTGACGTCCACCGGTAGAACGGGGACGCCGTGGCGCCGGGCGTCCGAGATCAGCGACTGCGGTGAATAGAAGCCCATGGGTTGGGCGCGCAGCAGCGCCACGCAGAACTCCGCGGGGTGGTGGCACTTGAACCAGGCGGAGAAGTAGACCAGCGAGGCGAAGGACTGTGCGTGGGACTCCGGGAAACCGTAGGACGCGAAGGCGATGATCTTGTCCCACAGCCGCTCCGCCACCTCCCCGACCAGGCCGTTGAGCTCGGCACAGCCGGCGAGGAACCGGGAACGCATCCGCTCCATCTTCTCCGGTGAGCGCTTCGAGCCCATGGCGCGGCGCAGCGTATCCGCCTCAGCCGGGCTGAACCCGGCGGCGACGACGGCGAGCTGCATGAGCTGTTCCTGGAACAGCGGGATGCCCAGGGTGCGCTTCAGCACCGGTTCCAGGCAGGGATGGTCGTAGGTGACCTCCTCCTCGCCGTTGCGTCGCCGGATGTAGGGGTGCACCGAGCCGCCCTGGATCGGGCCGGGCCGGATGAGCGACACCTCCACCACCAGGTCGTAGAAGGTCCGGGGTTTCAGCCGCGGCAGGGTCGCGAGCTGGGCACGGGACTCGACCTGGAACACGCCCACCGCGTCCGCCCGCGAGAGCATGGCGTAGACCTCCGGGTCGGTCGGGGTGAGCTGCCACAGTTCGATGCGTTCCCCCGTCGTCTCCTCGACAAGGTCCACACAGTGGTGCAGCGCCTCGAGCATGCCGAGGCCGAGCAGGTCGAACTTCACCAGGCCGACGGCGGCACAGTCGTCCTTGTCCCACTGCACCACCGAACGGTCGGTCTTGCGCGCCCATTCCACCGGCACGACGTCAGCCACCGGTCGATCGCAGATGACCATGCCGCCGGAGTGGATCCCGAGGTGGCGGGGCTGGTCGACGAGCTGGGACGCCAGGTCGGTGACCACCTCGGGCGGGTCCTCCACCTTGCGCGACCAGGCGTCCACCCGTCCGGGGTCGTGGCCCAGCGCCCGGGCGGCGTCCCGCAACGCACCTTTGCGCCGGTAGGTGATGACATTGGCGACCTGGGCGGCGTTGTCGCGACCGTACTGACGGTAGACGTACTGGATGGCCTCCTCGCGGCGGGTCGATTCGATGTCGAGGTCGATGTCCGGCGGGCCGTCCCGCTCCGGGGAGAGGAACCGTTCGAACAGAAGGTCGGCGGCGACGGCGTCCACGTTGGTGATCCCGAGGGCGAAGCAGACCGCGGAGTTCGCCGCCGAGCCGCGGCCCTGGCAGAAGATGTCGGAGCGTCGGCAGAAGTCGACGATGCCGTGGACGATGAGGAAGTAGCCGGGGAAGCCGAGGCCCTCGATGACCTCCAGTTCGTGGTCGATGACCTCCCATGCGCGGGGATTGGCGGCCCGGCTGCCGTAGCGTTCCTCCCCTCCCCGGCGGGTGAGCTCGACCAGCCAGCCCATGTCGGTGTATCCCTCGGGCACGTCGGCGTGCGGCAGTTCCGGGGCGACGAGGTTGAGGGTGAAGGTGCACTCGGCGGCCACCTCCACACTGGTCGCCACGGCCTCTCGCAGCCAGTCGCAGTCTCCGGCCATCGCCAGCATCTCCTCGCCGGAGTGCAGCCAGGAGCCGCCGAGCGGGTGGGTCACAGGTGCCGCGTCATGGACGTCGAGGCGGTCGTGCAGCGCAGCCTTCGCCCCGGCCAGCCGGGAGGACGCCGGGGTCGGGCAGGTGGCAGCGGTCGACACGATCTCGCGCAGGCCGTGGGAGACGGCGAGGTCGTGGAGGGCGGCGTTGCGGTCGGCGTCCGCCGGACTCATGGTGAGCTGCAGTTCAATGACGCAGTGTGCGGTCCCGAAGGAGTCGATGATGCGGGACGCCGCGTCCCGGTTCCGGTGGTCGATGAGGACGAGCCAGTGGCCGTCTGCCTGCGCGGCGAGGACCGGCAGGTCAGGGTAGGTCAGTGTCTCCTTGTCGCGGTGGCCGCCGGTGCCGAGGTGGGCGTCGGTGAGGACGTGGGACAGTCGCCGGTAGCCTTCCTGGCCACGGCACAGGACGGTGAGCGGTGCAGTGTCGATGTTGTCCCCGGTGCCGTCGAGACTGAGCTCGGCACCGAAGACGGTGGCCAACCCCTGTTCAGCGGCGGCGGTGGCGAAGCGGGCGGCACCGTAGAAGCCGTCCCGGTCTACGAGGGCCAGGGCGGTGAGACCGAGACGTCGGGCGGTGGCGACCATGTCGTCGGGTTCACCGGCACCACGGAGGAAGTTGTAGGACCCTGCCGCATGGAGCTCGGCGAAGGGGATCGTGGAGGACGCCGTCTCCGGGGCGTCCTGCCGTGTCTTCCACAACGTCTCGCGTCCTCCCTCACCGAAGCCGACGGCGTGGAGCGGGCCGGCGTCCTTCCCGGAGAGCAGGCGCTCCAGCCGCGACCAGCTGAGGGCTGCGTGGTTGCTGAAACTGCGCGGACGGTCGTTCACATGTTCGATACTAGCGCGGAGCTGCCGGATTTCCGTCCACCTCGAACGGAACTCAACTAGACAGAGCGGTTCATTACGCGGTACTACTACTACAATCGTCCCGGCACCGTCCGGGTACTGACGTTTCCGGCATCACCAGCACAGGAGAACCCATGCACATCCGCCGCAACCCGCTGATCCGCACCGCGGCCGCAGTCACCGTCGCCCTCGGCCTCACCGCCGGGGTCACCGCCTGCGCGTCCGATGACAGCGACAGTGGAACCATCGTCATCGGCTCCACCGAGGCCAGCCAGAGCCAGTGGAAGGTCTTCAAGGAGAAGGCTTCCGAGGCCGGCCTCGACGTGGAGGTCACACCGTTCAGCGACTACAACATGCCGAACAAGGCCCTGGACGAGGGCGACCTGGACGTCAACCAGTTCCAGCACATCCAGTTCCTCGCGCAGTACAACGTCGAGTCCGGTACCGACCTCAAGGTCCTCGGCGCCACCGAGATCTTCCCGATGGGCATCTACTCCAAGGAGGCCAAGACCGTCGAGGACATCGAGAAGGCCGGCGAGGTCGTCATCCCCAATGACAACACCAACGGTGGCCGTGCCATCTTCGTGCTCGAGAAGGCCGGTCTGGTCACCCTGAAGTCCGATGACGTCGTCGCGCCGACCCCGGCGGACATCGACACCGCCAAGTCCAAGGTGAAGGTCAATGCCGTTGCCGCCGAACAGACCGCCATCGCCTACAACGACGGTGCGATTGCCGCGATCAACAACAACTTCATGATCAACGCCGGCGTCACCCCGGATGACGCGATCATCAAGGATGACCCGGATGACGAGGCCGCCGCCCCGTACATCAACGTCTGGGCCGCCCGCGCCGATGACGTCGACAACGAGGACTACCTCAAGCTCGTCGAGATCTTCCACGACCCCGAGGTCCAGAAGGCCGTCCAGGAGGACACCTCCGGTTCCGCCGTCGAGGTCACCGGCAAGTCCCAGGACGAGCTCAACAAGATCCTCGAGGACACCGAGGAGCAGTTCCGCGAGCAGGGAACCAGCGAGGACTGATGAGCACCGGCACCGAAGTAGAATTCCGGAACGTCAACAAGACGTTCCGCCAGGGCAAGAAGGAGATCGTCGCCCTCGACGACGTCTCCATCACCGTCTCCGGCGGGTCCATCGTCGGCATCATCGGCTACTCCGGTGCCGGCAAGTCCACCCTGGTCCGTCAGATCAACGGGTTGGACGTCCCCGACAACGGTGAGATCCTGCTCGACGGCAAGAACATCGTCGGGTACTCCGAGCGCAAGCTCCGCGAGGTCCGCAGCGACATCGGGATGATCTTCCAGCAGTTCAACCTGCTGACCTCCCGTACCGTCGCCGGTAATATCGCCTACCCCCTGAAGCTGCAGGGCATGGACAAGGCCGGGCGCGAGACCCGGGTGAAGGAGCTCCTCGAGTTCGTCGGCCTGGCCGACAAGGGGAAGTCCTGGCCCGAGCAGCTCTCGGGTGGACAGAAGCAGCGTGTGGGCATCGCCCGTGCACTGGCGACCAACCCCTCCCTGCTGCTCGCCGACGAGGCGACCTCCGCACTGGACCCCTCCACCACCCACGAGGTGCTGGAGTTGCTGCGCAAGGTCAACGAGGAGTTCGGTATCACCATCGTGGTCATCACCCACGAGATGGAGGTCGTCCGCACCATCGCCGACGCGGTCGTCGTGATGCAGAACGGCCGCGTCGTGGAGCAGGGCAGCGTCTACGACGTCTTCTCGAACCCGCAGACCGACACAGCGGCGAACTTCGTCGCCACGTCCCTGCGCAACACCCCGGACCTCGTGGAGGCCTCCGACCTCAACACCGGTGTGGGACGTCTGTTCACGGTCACCATGAAGGAGGGCGCCGGATTCTTCCACGCTGTCTCCGAGGTCGAGCGGGCGGGCGTGTCCGTGAACATCGTCCACGGTGGTGTCACCACGCTGCAGTCCCACTCCTTCGGTCGTCTCACCGTGCGGATGACCGCCGAGGATGACGCCGGGAAGGACGCCGTGGAGAACTTCTACCGCGCCCTGTCCACCACGACCGAGATCGAGGAGATCCGATGACTGACACTCTCGACACTCTCGTGCTCGCCAAGGACACCGACTGGGACTATCTGTCCCCCATCTTCCAGGACGCCATCGGCGAGACGCTGTACATGGCGATCTGGGGTCTGGTCGGCGGTGGTCTGGCCGGCCTGATCATCGGCATTCTGCTGTACACCACCCGCAAGGGCGGCGTGCTGGCCAACCGGCCGACGTTCTGGACCCTCAACGTGCTGGTCAACATTGTCCGGCCGGTCCCGTTCATCATCCTGCTGACCGCCCTCGGTCCGCTGACGAAGGTCGTGGTCGGATCGATCCTCGGCATCAACGCCGCAACTTTCGCGATCATCATCGCCGCCGCCTTCGGCGCCGCCCGTATCGTCGAGCAGAACCTCGTGAGCATCGACCCCGGTGTGATCGAGGCGGCACGGGCGATGGGCGCGTCGCCGCTGCGGATCATCTTCACGGTGATCATCCCCGAGGCGCTCGGCCCGCTGATCCTCGGCGCGACGTTCATGTTCATCGCCATCGTCGACATGTCCGCCATGGCAGGCTACGTCGGCGCCGGCGGCCTGGGCGACTTCGCCATCCAGTACGGCTACCGTGCCTTCGACAACAACGTCACCTACGTGACCCTGGTCGTGATCATCGTCATCGTCCAGATCGCGCAGCTCTTCGGTAACTGGCTGGCGCGCAGGATCATGCGCCGCTAGAGCAACCGTTTTCTTCCGGCATTCAACCCCGCCAGGTCGTTCACACCGACCCGGCGGGGTTGTCTGCTGTCGGTGGGCATGACCTGACCAGGGGCCGTATCCGGGGGTGTCCTGTCTATGGCCGGCGAAACTACCGTGGAAACCATGAACATCTACCGACCGACCAGAATCTCCGGGGCACTCGCGTCCCTGGTGGTCGTCGGTGGGCTCCTCGCCTGTTCCGGTGACGACGGGACAGACGGGGACGCCACCACCACCGCAGACCCCACCGACACCGTGACGCAGACGGTCACGGACAGGGTGACGGACACTCCGGAGGACCCCGGCACCACAGACAACCCGGGCTATCCCGGTGACGGTGACGACACCGACGACTCCGAGGAACCTTCTCCCCCATCCCAGGGGCCACCTGAGGACACGATGCCCGGCCCCGGGACCCGGCTCGACATCACCGAGGTCCGCGCCGGCACCCACGACGGCTACGACCGCATCGTCCTCGAGATGGACGGCACCGGCACCCCGGGTTCCGCCCTGCGTCTCACCGAGAACCCCACCGCCGACGGTTCCGGCTTCCCTGTGGAGTACACCGGCGCCCAGGCACTTACCGTCGCCGTCCACGGCATCACCTACAACGGCGTGGAGCCCTCGGTCACCGGCATCCCGGCAGGCTCCGTCGCCTCAGTGAAGGCCATGGGCGCCTTCGAGGGGACCCAGCTCCTCGTCATCGGCCTCACCGACGGCGACATCACACTCGACGACATCTCCGCCACCACCCTGGACGACCCCACCCGCCTGGTCATCGACATCAGGCGGTGACGTCAGGCAGTGACGTCAGCGGCCAGCTCCACCACCTCGGTGGCGACCCAGGACCGCCCCTCCTTCGGCTTGTCGCCGCAGGAGGACATCACCGGGTAGCAGCGCTGCGACTCCAGGGTCACCCGCCATGAGCGGGCGTCCTCGCCAGTTCCCCGCGCCACCAACAACGGGGCGTCCTTCCGGCTCGTCGTGGGACGCCGCTCCCCTGCCCCACCGGCGACACCGGTCCTCGCGTAGGCGCTGTACTTCCCGTACCTGCTGTACCTGCCGTAGACGCCGTGGGCGACCGCGGCCTCCTTCACCGCCCGCTCGTAGTCGTAGACGGGCTGGAAGTACCCCTGGCGCTTGAGCGCCTTGAGTTCCTCGTAGCGTCCGGTGATCTTCATCTCGATGCGCTGGGTCATCAGTTCCCCGGCCCGGCGGCGCAGCTCTTCGGGCACCATCGCGGCGACGGCCGCGTAGGTCTCTGCGGGGTCAGGGGTATCAGTGGCCGACGTGGCCGGGGTGGTGGCCCGCTCCGGTTCCTCCGACGCGACCGGAGCGTCCAGCGGATGCTCGCTGTACTCCAGGTACGGCGCCACCTGCAGCTCACCGGGTGCCGCAGGATCCCCCGCCTCAGCCAGCACCGCGGCGACGGCGAGTTCGGCGACCTGGGCTCGGGAGTCGAGCGTCCCACGGCCACGGTTGCCGGTGACCGGGAGTCGCCCGGCGAGGACATCGTCGAGCATGGCCGACGCGCCGGGGAGGTCGAGGGTGCCGAAGGAGTAGTTCCACGGCAGCAGGATCATCGACGGGGCGAAGCGGTGCCCCTTGGTGTGGGAGGACTCCCACGCGATCTCCGGATAGGCCCGGTGCAGCCCACCGGCCAGCGGACGCCCCTTCACCGCGCAGCACATGTCGCGCTTGCCGTGGGTGCAGACCAGCAGCAGCGGGTGGTCGACCCGCACAGCCCCGGGCACCGAGCCGGGCGTGGACAGGTCGACCTGCAGCAGATCCTCCGGGCTTCCCAGTTCGAGGTACTCGAGTGTCGGAGGCTCGGCGGTCGCGTCGGCGATGTAGAGGGCCACGCGGTCCCGCTCCTGCTGCCCGGCCCGGCCGGGACGCCGGATGAACTGCAGCTGGGCGCGGTAGGTCTTGAGGTACCGCTTGATCTGCCCGGTGAGTTCCTTACCGAGCGCCTCGCCATCGAGGATGTCCCTACCCCACCCGCGGGTGTACTCCAGGGCGAGGATGAGGCCGCCGGACTTGGCGGTGCCGGGCAGCGGCTCCACGGTCACGTCGGAGCACGACTGCGACGTGCCTGACCGGGGATTTCGTATGGTGGACATACCTGCAGATTCTAGTAGCTCCCCTCGATGATCCAGGAACTGTCACGGCACAGCAGCAGATGCGCCCCGGGTTCGTCGGTCGCGATCTGCAGCCGGGCGTAGCGACGGGCGGAGGGCGCGTCCCACCAGCGTTCATCGACCGGCCACGGTCCGGCCCAGCCGGTGACGGCCACACTCCTGCCTCCCCGGTCACTCCGATCACCACGCACCAGCCGGTCCGGGGCGGCACTGAGCAGCCCACGTCCGCTGACCTGCACCTCCGCACCGGTCCCGTCGAGCAGGTGGACCTTCCCGCCTCCGGACGCCAGCAGCCCGGGCAACGGTGCAGGCACCGCGCCCTCCCAGTGCCGGGTGGGCAGGGCCTGCACCTCCTCGGGATCCTCCTCGCCGTAGGGCACGGTGACGACACCTCCGGTGACGGTGTACCCGCCCCGGTGTACCGGACGCAGCACCGCCCGGGTACCGATGAGTGCCTGGGCCCGGGCGGCGGCGGCCCGGGCGGCACGGATACCGTCGTCTGGTCCACCCCACAGGGTCTCGACGACATCCCCGGCCGGGACGCACTCGACCGGGATCAGGGTGACCGAACGGATACCTGCGGCGTCCGCTGTGCCGTCGCTGCTGTCACTGCTGTCACTGCTGTGGTCACTACCGCCGCCGCGCCCGTTGACCCTGGTCAGCCACCCGTCGAGCTGCCACCGGATCCGCTGGGCGGTGTCCTCCTCCCCCAGCGGCTCCCGGCACCGCCACAGCCGTTCCACACTGGCCGGCCCGGCGTAGCTCTCCGGCGGCGCGAGCGTGGCCGTCACCGACAGTCGCAGACAGGCCGACCCGGCGGCGGCGAGTGCGGCGTGCAGTTGAGCTGCGGCCCGCCGGGCGAGGAAGGCGGCCGCCTCGGTCGAAGTCACCGGTTCATCCGGTTCCACGTGGACCTGTGGCTGCCCGGTGACCTGTACCGGAGAGACGGTGCGTTCGGGTTCCCCCGCGGCGATACGGTGCCAGGTGGCGGCGTCCGCTCCGAAGCGTCCGACGACATCGCGACGCGGCAGGGCGGCGAAGTCCGCGAGCGTGCGGATGCCCAGGTCGGACAAGGTCTCCACCATCACCGTCGGCGCACCGAGTACCGGTTCTGCGGTGAGAATGCCGACCGGCTGCGTGGCTACCCACGCCGCCGACGCCCCGGGGGCGAGCACAGTCCCGGTGAAGGACGCCCACACGGCCGTCACCAGGTCATCGGCGACACCGGGGACACAGTCCACACCGGCACGGGCGGCGGCGTCCACCAGCAGTTCCACCGCCTGTTCCTCGGAGCCGTAGTAGCGGGTCAGCGACCCGGCGGGCACAGCGAGCAGTCCGGGACGCAACGTCTCCACCGACGCGGTGACCTGCTCCAGGCCGGTGAGTACCTCCTCATGGGCGGTGGCCTCTGCCTCGGCGTCCTCTTCGGCGACGGTCAGGGACGGGCAGACGCCGAGAGCGTGCCGGGCCTTCATTCCGACCTTCACCCCGGCGTGCCGGGCGGCCCTGTTGGCTGCGGCGATCCGGTGGTTGTCGACCACCGCCGCCGGAGCGAGCAGGTCCCAGCCCTGCGCCCAGGCGATGACGTACACCGGCCAGTCCGGGAACCGCAGTGCGATGGTCCTCACAGCGCACGCTCCAGCAGACGGGAGGATGTCGCAGGCTGCGTCACGGACCCGCCGAGACTCTCCCGGAAGCTCACCGGCGGCTGGCCCTGACCGCGGGCCCGACCGGTGAGGGTCACACCACGGATCCGTCCGGAGCCCCGTCCCAGGCCGGTGACGCCGTCCACCCGCCAGTCGAGGTGCAGTCGGGCTCCCGGCCAACCACCGATGACCACGAGAGCACAGCTGCTGCGGCGCAACCGGGCGTCCACCGGGCGGGCTGCGGTGGGAGCCACGGGTTTCACCGTGTGGTGCAGGACCAGGTCCAGGCCCTCCACAAGGGTGCCGAGCACTGCACCGGTGTGCGGCGACGGGTCGGGGATGACGACAGTCCGGTCGAGGTCCCCGCCGGCCGCCTCCACCGCGGCGAGGGCGAGCTGCGGGTAGCCGACCACGGCCGCGCACCCGCCGGACGCGGTGACCGTGGCGAGGACATCGATGAGGGCTGCGGGGCAGTCGGCGGCGTCGGTGACCGCACCACGGGGCAAGCCGCCGCGGGTGAGGTGGCGTCCCAGCCAGGAGGGGACGCCGAGAGCGTCGGACGCCGGGGAGACCGGGTGGTCAACGGGGGTCACCTCCTGCAGCGGTCCGGGCGTCGGAGCAGCCTGCGGCTCCCCGGTGATGAGGGTGATCCGACGACGCAGGTCATCGACCACATCAGCGAGTGGAGCATCTGCCTTCTCCGCCACGTCAACCATGCCGCCAACCTCCTTGTCACTTGTTCTGAACTGGTGATTTGCAGTCCCCACCGTTGTACCGTGGGCGCCGGACAGTGCCGTATCAGCCGGTATAGACCATCAAACACCCGTTCGATATACATCGTCAAACCCCCTTGTCACAGTCGGGGATCGTCCGTGGTTCCGGGGGCGCATGCACTTTCAACCGTTTCAGGAGAACACCATGCCCGCGCCACCCGACGCCTCAGCATCGGACCCGCCGCCACCGACCCGGCCGCCCGGGATCTCCCGAGAACTCCGGTGGAATCTCCACCCCCAACGGATGGACGCCCGAAGGTTCCGTCCCTGCCTGGGTCGCGATGAACGGCTGGCTGACCTCCCACCTCCCCGTACCTCACTTGAGCACCGGGCCCACCCGGTAGACTGCCGGGCATGGCGAACAAGGCACGGAAGAGAAAGGTCACCCCGACCCCCGCACCGGTCCCGGACACCCCGACCGAGTTGAGGATCGGAGCAGCCGCACTCTTCGGCCTCGGCGTCGGCGCACTCGCCACGCCCCTGGACCGCACCGTCCAGGCGGCCCTGCTCATCGGCTTCCTCGGCGCCGGCCTGCTGTGGATCTTCAGCCACCCCTACCGTCGTGACGTGCGCAAGGCCGTCGAGTCCCGGGGTCACCGCTACACCACGAAGTTCAGCCAGCTCATCCCGCTGCTGCCACTGTGGCTCGCCCTCATGCTCGTCCCCGGATTCGAGCTGGGCAACTGGTTCGCAGGCCTCGGCATCGCCGTCGTCGGCGCGGCCTACAGCTGGCTGATCATCCCCTTCATCGACGGCACACGGAACGCCGAGAAGCTGCCCGTCCGCAGCTGACCCGGGCCACACGCGTCAGCTCACGGACGCGTCATTCCCACTCGATGGTTCCCGGCGGCTTGCTCGTCACGTCGAGCACCACGCGGTTGACCTCGGCCACCTCATTGGTGATGCGGGTGGAGATCACCTCGAGCGTCTCGTAGGGCACACGGGTCCAGTCGGCGGTCATGGCGTCCTCACTGGACACCGGACGCAGCACCACAGGGTGACCGTAGGTACGGCCGTCACCCTGGACGCCGACGGAGCGGACGTCGGCCAGCAGCACGACGGGGCACTGCCAGATCGTGTTGTCCAGGCCGGCGGCGGTGAGCTCCTCACGGGCGATGGCGTCCGCCTCACGGAGGATGTCCAGACGCTCCGCGGTGACCTCACCGATGATGCGGATCCCCAGGCCCGGGCCGGGGAAGGGCTGACGGCCGACGATGACCTCGGGCAGACCGAGCTCGCGACCGACCGCACGGACCTCGTCCTTGAACAGCAGACGCAGCGGCTCGACGAGCGTGAACTCCACGTCGTCCGGCAGACCGCCCACATTGTGGTGGCTCTTGATGTTCGCGGTACCGGAACCGCCACCGGACTCCACGACGTCCGGGTACAGGGTGCCCTGGACGAGGAAGTCGACGCCGGCACCCTCCGGGGCGTCATCGAGGACGCCGGCGACGGCGCGCTCGAAGGAACGGATGAACTCCGCGCCGATGGCCTTACGCTTGGCTTCCGGATCGGAGACCCCGGCCAGCTTCGACAGGAACGCCTCGCGCTCGTCGACGGTGACGAGCTTGGCACCGGTCGCGGCGACGAAGTCGGTCTCGACCTGCTCCCGCTCACCTTTACGCAGCAGGCCGTGGTCGACGAAGACACAGGTCAGGCGGTCGCCGATGGCACGCTGGACGAGAGCGGCGGCCACGGCGGAATCCACGCCACCGGACAGGCCGCAGATCGCGCGTCCTTCCGGACCGACCTGCTCGCGGACGGCCTCGATGAGCTGCTCGGCGATATTGCCGGCGGTCCAGGTCGGCTCCAGCCCGGCGGTCTCGTAGAGGAAGCGGGCCAGCACCTCCTGGCCGTGCGGGGAGTGCAGCACCTCGGGGTGGTACTGCACGCCGGCCATCTGCTTCGCCGGGCACTCGAAGGCCGCCACCGGGGCACCCTCGGAGTGCGCTGTGACCTCGAAGCCTTCCGGAGCTGCGGAGACGGCGTCCCCGTGGCTCATCCAGACCTTGTGGGTCCCCTCGAAACCGGTGTGCAGCGAACCACCGTCGACGGTGATATCGGTGCGGCCGTACTCACGGTCACCGGTCTGCGAGACCGTACCGCCGAGGGCATGGGTCATGGCCTGGAAGCCGTAGCAGATGCCGAAGACCGGGACGCCGAGCTCCAGCAGACCGGGCTGCAGGGCAGGGGCGCCGTCGGCGTAGACGGAGGAGGGGCCACCGGACAGGATCAGGGCCGCCGGATTCTTCGCGGCGACGTCCTCGGCGGACATGGTGTGCGGGACAACCTCGGAGTAGATCCGGGCCTCACGGACGCGGCGGGCGATGAGCTGCGCGTACTGGGCCCCGAAGTCCACCACGAGGACCGGGCGTGGGTTACCCGGCGTACTGGGGTTCTCTGGGTGCGTCACGGTCCCCCACCTTACCGGACGCCCCGCCCCGACCGCTACCAGGTCACCCGACTAGCGCACGACCAGCGGAGCCTTCTGGAAGCTCTTCAGGTCGGTGTAACCGCACTTGGCCATGGACCGCTTCAGGCCACCGACGAGGTTCTCCCGGCCGTAGGGGTTGTCGGTCGGACCGAAGAGCAGCTTCTCCAGCGGCAGGGCGTCCGTGGACGGGGAACCGAAGAGTCCGGTGACCGCGTCGACCTCGCCACGGGGCAGCTGCGGGTGGGCGGCGACCGACGGCCAGAAGTAGCCGTGTCCGCCGGAGCTCTCCGCCAGGGCCAGCGGCGCACCGAGGGACACCGCGTCCGCGCCACAGGCGATGGACTTGGCGATGTCGCCGGAGGACTGCAGCTCGGAATCGGCGATGACGTGGACGTAGCGTCCACCGGTCTCGTCGAGGTAATCCAGGCGGGCGGCCGCGGCGTCCGAGATGGCGGTGGCCATCGGCACGTCGATGCCCAGCGTCGAGGTGTTCGTCGTGGTGCCGGCACCGACGATGACACCGGCGACACCGGTGCGCATGAGGTGCTTGGCGGTCGAGTAGTCCACCACGCCGCCGGCGATGACCGGGGCATCGAGGGAACCGACGAAATCGCGCAGGTCCAGCGGCTCACCGTCGGAGTAGACGTGCTGGGCGGAGATCAGCGTGCCCTGGATGACCAGCAGGTCCAGACCCGACCTGATCAGGGCCGGGGCCAGTTCACGGGCGTGCTGCGGGGAGACTCGCACACCGAAGGTGACACCGGAGTCACGGACCTGGGCGATGCGCTCGGTGAGCAGACCGGCGTCCACCGGGACGGAATGCAGCTCCTGCAGCACCGCCTGGGCGGCGAAGTCCGGCTCCGGCACGCCCAACGGGTCATCCCCACCGGCCGCGGTGCGGACCTTCTCCAGCGCGCCCTCGAGGTCGGCCTGGCGACCCCACAGTCCCTCGGCGTTGATGACCGGCAGACCGCCGAGCTTCCCGAACTCGATCGCGAACTCCGGGGTGACCACGGCATCCGACGGGTGGGACATCACCGGGATATCGAAGCGGTAGGCGTCGATCTTCCAGGTGGTGTCCACGTCATGGGACGAGCGGGTACGACGGGACGGGACGATGTCGACCTGGTCGAGGCCGAAGACCCGACGGGCCGTGCGGCCCATGCCGATGCTGACCTGATCCTGCATGTGGTGATCCTTCTGATCCGCGCCTGGTTAGCGCTGGTAGTAGTTCGGGGCCTCGACGGTCATGGTGATGTCATGCGGGTGGGACTCGCGCAGACCGGCGCCGGTGATCTGCACGAAGTGTGCGTCATTGAGCTCGGCGACGGTACGGGACCCGGTGTAGCCCATCGCGGCACGCAGGCCGCCGACCATCTGGTAGACGATCGCTCCGGCGTCCCCGCGGAAGGGGATACGACCCTCGATGCCCTCCGGCACCAGCTTCTCCTCGCTGGTGACGTCGGCCTGGAAGTAGCGGTCCTTGGAGTAGGAACGCTGCTCGCCGTGCAGGCCACGGCCCTTCATCGCACCCAGCGAACCCATGCCGCGGTACATCTTGTACTGCTTGCCGTTGACCACGGTGATCTCACCCGGGGCCTCGGTCGTGCCGGCGAGCAGGGAGCCGAGCATCACCGAGGACGCACCGGCGGCCAGCGCCTTGGCGATGTCACCGGAGTACTGCATGCCACCGTCGGCGATGATCGGGACGCCGGCCTTCCGGGCGGGCACCGCAGCCTCGAGGATCGCGGTGATCTGCGGGGCACCGACGCCGGCGACAACGCGGGTGGTGCAGATCGAGCCTGGGCCGATACCGACCTTGAGGGCGTCCGCGCCGGCCTCGATCATGGCCTCGGCCGCGCCACGGGTGGCGAGGTTGCCGCCGATGACGTCGATCTTGTCGCCGAACTCCTTCTTCACACGGGCGACCATCTCGAGCACGCCGGTGTTGTGGGCGTGGGCGGTGTCGACGACCAGGGCGTCCACACCGGCGTCAACGAGGGTGCCGGCGCGGCGCAGGGAATCCTCACCGGTACCGATGGAGGCACCGCACAGCAGGCGACCGGAGCCGTCCTTGGCGGCGTTCGGGAACTTCTCGCGCTTGGCGAAGTCCTTCACGGTGATCAGGCCGGTGAGCTTGCCCGCGCCGTTGACGATCGGCAGCTTCTCGACCTTGTGCTGGCTCAGCAGACGCAGGGCGGCGTCGGCGGAGACGCCCTCCTCGGCGACAATGAGCGGCATCGGGGTCATGACGTCGGCGACCTTCGCGGAGAAGTCCTCCTCGAAGCGCATGTCACGGTTGGTGCAGATGCCGACGAGCATGCCCTCGGCGTCCACGACCGGCAGACCGGAGATGCGGTAACGGCCGCAGAGTGCGTCCACCTCGCCGATGGTCATGTCGGGGGTGCAGGTCACCGGGTCGGACACCATGCCCGCCTCGCTGCGCTTGACGATCTCGACCTGCTCCGCCTGGTCCGCGATGGACAGGTTGCGGTGCAGGATCCCCATGCCGCCCTGGCGGGCCATCGCCACAGCCATCCGACCCTCGGTGACGGTGTCCATCGCCGCGGAGATGATCGGCACATTGAGGGTGATGTTGCGGGTCAACTGGGTCTTCGTGACCACATTGGACGGGACGACGTCCGAGGCTGCGGGAAGCAGCAGCACATCGTCGAATGTCAGGCCGACTAGCTCCACCTTCCGCGGGTCGTCGCCTCCGGTGGTCACGTACTGAGCGTCGGTCATGCCCTTGAGTTCCTCCTGCATCCGTGGTTGTCGCCGGTCCCGCGCAACCGTGTACGCACCAGAATAACCCCCGGCGTCCACGCGTCCAGCATTGCCTCTACTGCGGTGCCGGAGCAGACCTGTACGGTGGACGGTGTGAACTACGATGACGCGCTGATGCCTCCGGACCCCTTCGCCGGGGACCCGAATGACCCGGCGTCGTTCCTGGAGCCCGACGACGACTATCCCGAAGGGCCGGTCTCCGACGAGGAGCGGGCCCTGCTGCGGGAGGACCTGACCAATGTCCGCCGCTTCCGCCAGCTGCTCGAGCCCCGCGGCGTCCGCGGGATCTCGATGCTGTGCGACGACTGCGACGAGCTCCACTACTACGACTGGCCGATCATCCTGGCCAACATCTCCACCCTCCTCAGCGGGGACGCCGTCCCGGTCCACGAACCCGGCGCCGCCCCCGACCCGGACTTCTACGTGTCCTGGGAGTACTGCGCCGGCTACGCGGACGCCGTCGACTGGATCGAGCAGGAGCACCGGGCCAGCAACCCCCGGTTCCGGTTCTGATCCCCCTCCCCTGCTGCTGCGACTAGGAGCCGGCGATGGCCCCGGCCGCAGCCTGGCCGGTGGTGCCGTCGTCGACCTTGTCGGTCGAGGGAACGCCCGGTTCCGACGGCACGTCGGCGTCGGACGTCCCACCCGGCGTCTCCGGCTCAGTCCAGGTAGGGTCCTCCCCCTCGCCGGGGGCCTCCGTCCCGTCCGGGTCGCTGGGCTCCCCGGACTCGTCCGTTCCTTCAGTGGGCTCCGTGGTCCCGCCGCCCTCGGTCGGGTCCGTGCTGCTCTCCGTGCCGGTGGACGAGCCGTCGCTCTCCGTGGCACTGGTGGTCCCGGACTCCGAGGGCTCATCGCTCGCGGACTCGGACGCGGAGGACGAGGACGCACCGGGGGTCGAGGACCGCTCGGACCCGGACCCCACGACCGTCTCATCCTCCGGGTGGTTCTGCCGCCCATCGACGACCTCGTTGCGGGCGGGGATGCCCGGGATCGCACCGTGGTAGGCGGCGACACCGAATCCACCGACGGCGATGGCTGCGGCCACACCACCGGCGATCACCATGCCGGTGACCGAGATACCGCCGGCCGCCGCAGCACGGCCGGTGAACCCCAGGCCGCGACGGTGACGCCCAGAGTCGATCGGGGTGACCGCCGCATCAGCGTCCAGCAGGGCGTTGATGTCCGGCGGGGTCACCGGGGCGGCGGTGTCCGCCGCGTCCAGCTCCGCACGGGCGTCAGCGAGCAGACCGAGAAGCCGGTCATCGGTCTCGGGTCGCTCCCCCGCGGCAACTGCGTCCAGCAGCCTGTCGAGCCTGATGACGGCGTCGGCATCTCCGGCGCCGTTCACGCTCTCCATGTCCCGGTCGTTCATTCCTGTGTCCTCGCATCCTCGTGCCCGCCGTCACGTTCCTCAAGGACCGCCCGCATCTTCGCCAGCGCCCGGAACTGTGCGACTCGCACCGCTCCGGCCGTCGAGCCGACCATGGCTGCGGTCTCCTCGGCGGAGTAACCGCCGAAGACCCTGAGGGAGACGATCCTGCGCGCCTTCTCTCCCAGCACATCGAGCAGGTCTGAGACTTCGTTACACGAACTCCGGTCAAGTGTCAGCGTTTCCGGGGTGTCCTGTGTGACTTCATTGTCCGGGATCTCGTCGGTGGGCACCGACAGGTCGCGTCCCTGGGAGCGGCGGGCGTCCACGATCTTGTTCGCGGCGATGCGGTAGACGAAGGCCATGAAGGGGCGCCCCTCCTCCCTGTACCCGGGCAGGGCCTTCGCCACGGCGAGGCAGATCTCCTGGGTGAGGTCCTCAGGGGTGGGGTACCGCGTGGCGGGGATGCGCAGGCGGCAGTAGCGGAGGACAGCAGGATGGATGATGTCGATGACCTGCTGGAGTGCTCTCCGGTCCCCGTTCACCGCTGACGGGACCAGCCGCGAGAGCTGTTCGTCCGTGTCGTCAGTAGCTTTCATCGTCCTGTCTTCGTCTGTCGCCCTCAACGCCCCCTCTCATGACAGGGCCACCGGTGAAAATTACCACAGGTCCGGCTGTGGAACGGCACCGTACGAACACTGAGCGAACGCCCGACAGCCGCTCAGAGAGAGCGTCGACAACATCGTTTCTGAAAGCACTTCCCCCCAGATCACCCCCGGAACGGGGTAGAACGTGACATTTCGCGCTGCCGCGGCCGGAAACCTGTCCTAACGTGTGTTTCCTGACGAAATACGGGACACACAGGGGCTACCCGGTTGCGGACACACGGTCCGAACATTCGACATCTTCTCAACAACAGGCTGTTACGTGACGTTCACGAACGGCGGCGAAGCTGTGGTCATCGGATCACGACAGCGTGATCCCGGGAAAGATCCGCACAGACCCCGACACGAGGAGAACCACCATGCCGCAGCCGAGCCAGCTTCCTGGACCGACCTCTGACTTCTGGGATTGGCAGCTCCGCGGTGCCTGCCGGGGTGCAGACTCCGCCGTGTTCTTCCACCCGGACGGTGAGCGTGGCCGGGCCCGTGCGATGCGTGAGCACCGCGCCAAGGCGATCTGCCGTGAGTGCCCGGTGCTGGCACAGTGCCGCGACCACGCCCTGGCCGTCGGCGAGGTCTACGGCATCTGGGGTGGGATGAGCGAGTCCGAGCGCGCCGCCGCCGACCGCCGACAGCGCACCGGTCGGGTCGTCGGTCGCGTCAGCGGCGGAGTCAGCCGCACCGCCCGCGAGGTCCGCGTCTCCGCGTAAGACGCCACCACCGGCTCTGCCCCACCCTGCGCCATCGCGTTGCGTCCTGCGCCATCCGGTTGTGACGGTTTCCTGCCGGGATCGACACAGCCGGATGGCGCAGAGCCGAACCGGATGACCGTCACGACAGCGATCAACGACCACGCACAGCAGAGAGGCACGGCCCCCGTTTCGGGGACCGTGCCTCTCTGCGTGTCCAGTGCCGGGCGAAACAGCCCGGCGACGCGACACCTAGTGGTGGTGACCGTGGCCGGCCGCGGCGGGGGCAGCCTCAGCCGGCTTCTCCACGACAGCGGTCTCGGTGGTCAGGACCATCCGCGCCACGGAGGTCGCGTTGACGACCGCGGAATGGGTGACCTTCACCGGGTCGATGATGCCCTGCTCCAGCAGGTCGCCGTACTCACCGGTGGCGGCGTTGAAGCCCTCACCGTTGGCGTGCTCAGCGATCTTGGAGACCACCACGGCACCGTCGAGGCCGGCGTTGTCGGCGATCCAGAAGGCGGGACGGCGCAGTGCACGGGCCAGAGCCTTCACACCGGTGGCCTGGTCGCCCTCGAAAGACGCGGCGTACTCGTCGAGCTCCGCGGCGATCTGCACCAGGACGGAACCGCCACCGGCGATCACACCTTCCTGGGCAGCGGCACGGGCGGCGTTGATGGCGTCTTCGATGCGCAGTTTGCGCTCGTTGACCTCGGTCTCGGTGGCACCACCGGCACGGATGACGGCGACACCTCCGGACAACTTCGCCAGACGCTCCTCGAGCTTCTCCCGGTCCCAGGTGGAATCGGTCTTCTCGATCTCGGAACGGATCTGGGTACGGCGGGCCTCGAGGTCCGCGGCAGTGCCGGCACCGTCGACGATGACGGTCTCGTCCTTGGTGACGGTGATCCGGCGTGCGGTGCCGAGATCCTCGATCTTCACCTCGGAGAGGTTGCCGCCGATCTCCTTGTCCACGACGGAACCGCCGGTGACGACGGCGAGATCGTCCATGAAGGCCTTCCGGCGGTCACCGAAGTACGGCGCCTTCACGGCGACGGCCTTGATGGACTTCCGGATGGAGTTCACGACGAGCGTCTGCAGCGGCTCACCCTCGACGTCCTCGGCGACGATGAACAGTTCCTTGCCGGACTTGGCGACCTGCTCCAGGACGGGCAGGAAGTCAGGCAGGGAGCTGATCTTCTCGCGGACGAGGAGCACCAGAGCGTTCTCCAGGACGGCGTGTCCGGTCTCCTCTTCGGTGGCGAAGTAGGGGGACAGGTAGCCCTTGTCGAAGGAGACACCTTCGGTGACGACGAGTTCGTCGGAGATGGACTGCGACTCCTCGACGGTGAGGACGCCGTCCTTGCCGACCTTCTCCATGGCCTCGGAGACCTTGGCGCCGATCTCGGCGTCACGGGAGGAGACGGTGGCGACGTTGGCGATCGCGGTGCTGTCGGCGACCGGCCGGGCACGCTCGCGCAGGGACGCCAGGGCCTTCTCGGCGGCGGCGTCGATGCCACGGTTGAGCTCCAGCGGGTTGGCGCCGGCGGCGACGGTCCGTATGCCCTCGTTGATGAGGGCCTGTGCCAGCAGGGTGGCGGTGGTGGTGCCGTCACCGGCGATGTCGTTGGTCTTGATGGCGACCGACTTCACCAGCTGGGCACCGAGGTTCTCGAAGGGGTCCTCGAGGTCGATGTCGCGGGCGATGGTGACACCGTCATTGGTGACGGTCGGGCCACCGAAGGCCTTGTCGAGCACGACGTTGCGGCCCTTGGGGCCGAGGGTGACGCGCACGGAGTCCGCCAGCGTGTCGACACCGCGCTGGAGGCCTTCGCGGGCCTCCTGGTCAAATGCGATGAGCTTCGACATGGGGCTCCTAGTTCTCGATGACGGCGAGGATGTCGCGCTGGCTCAGGAGCAGGTACTCCTGGCCGTCGTACTTGAGCTCGGTGCCGCCGTAGCGGGAGAAGACGACGGTGTCGCCGACGGCGACGTCCATCGGGATGCGGTCGTCGTCATCGTGCCAGCGGCCCGGTCCGACGGCCACGACGGTGGCCTCCTGCGGCTTCTCCTTGGCGGAGTCCGGGATGACCAGACCCGACGCGGTGGTGGTCTCAGCCTCGACGATCTGGACGAGGACGCGGTCCTCGAGGGGCTTGATGTTGACGTTGGCCACGATGAATACCTCCGTGTATTCAGTCCGAATGAGTTTGCTTGTGCCGGTTGGTGAGCCTGCACAGCCGTCGTCGCGGGTGAACAACTGTGTGTCTTGCAACCTCTTGGCACTCTACCCCGGTTGAGTGCTAACGCTCAACCTCTCCGAGTGCCAGCACCGGAACCTCGACGTCCATCGACGGGTCGGTCGCCACCCGCAGCCCGCTCGGCGCGGTCCCCGCCCCGATGAGGTGGGCGGCCAGCGTCGCGATCATCACGCCGTTGTCGGTGCACAGCGGCAGCGGGGGGACGTGCAGCGTCACCCCGGCGGACGCACAGCGTGCGGCGGCCAGGGCACGCAGCCGACGGTTCGCCGACACTCCCCCGCCGAGCAGCAGGACGGATGCCCCGGTGTCGCGGCAGGCCTTCACGGCCTTGGCCGTCAGCACGTCGACCACCGCCTCCTGGAAGGACGCACAGAGGTCCTCGACGGCGACGGTCTCACCGTGGCGTCCCGCCTGTTCGACGAAGCGGGCGACCGCGGTCTTCAGCCCGGAGAAGGAGAAGTCGTAGACCGGGTCGGACTTCTTCGACAGGCCGCGAGGGAAGGGAACGGCGGCCGGATCACCGTTCGCGGCGAGCCGGTCGATGACCGGGCCGCCCGGGTAGCCGAGACCGAGCAGCCGGGCGACCTTGTCGTAGGCCTCGCCGGCGGCGTCGTCGAGGGTGGAGCCGAGTTCAACCATCGGTTTACCCACCCCGTGCACCTCGAGAATCTGGGTGTGACCGCCACTGACCAGCAGGGCGACGGCATGGGGCAGGTCATCGGGGATGTCCTTGTCCCGGTCGGTGCCGTAGGTGTCGCCGGTGTGGAGGGTGTCCACGGCGACGTGACCGCCGAGGTGGTTGACCCCGTAGAAGGGCACCTCCCAGGCCGCGGCACAGGCCTTCGCCGCGGCGGCACCGACGAGCAGTGCACCGGCCAGACCCGGTCCGACGGTCGCGGAGACGGCGTCCGGGCGGGTGCGTCCGGTGGCCTTCTCCAGGTCGGCGCGGGCTGCCTGCAAGGTGGGGACGAGTGCCTCCAGGTGTGCACGCGAGGCGATCTCGGGGACCACACCGCCGAACCGGGCGTGCTGCTCCATGGAGGACGCCACGCGGTTGCTGATCTGTGTGACGCGGGTCTGCCCCTCGCGCTCCCCAAGCTCGACGATGCCGACGCCGGTCTCGTCGCAGGAGCTCTCGATCCCCAAGATGATGCGCGGGGTGGACGCAGGGGTTCCGGCATTGTCGGTCGCCACGGAGGGCTGCGCGGCCGCCGGGCGGTGCATGGTGAAGGCGTCCGCCCCGGAGGGCTGGTAGTAGCCCTTCCTCGTGCCGGTGACGTCGAACCCGTAGGCACGGTAGAGGCCGACGGCGGGCTCATTGTCGGTACGGACCTCGAGGAACACCGGGCCACCGTGACGGTCGGCGAGTTCGATCAGCGGGTCCATGAGCAGCTTCGACCAGCCGTGGCCCCGGGCGTCCTGGGACAGGGCGATGGTGTGGACCTCGAACTCGGGGTCGTCCGGCGGACCGGCCATGGCCAGGCCGGCGAAGCCGAGCAGGGTGCCCTCCCGGAACAGGCCGATATAGCGGGTGTGCGGGGCGGCGATCTCGGAACGGAAGACCGCGGCCGACCACGGGGAGTCGCCGGCGAAGACGGATTCCTCGATGGCGGCGCAGGCCTCGGCGTCCTCAACGGTCAGTGCGGCGACGACCGGGGTACCGACGGCCTCGGCGAGATCGACGCCGCTGAAGTCGAGCGCCTCGGAGACCGGCCTGCGGGTCGGCTCGACGGCGTCCGGGCGGCGCAGGTAGAGCGCACGCAGCGGATCGCCGGGGCGTCGGAGTCCGGCGAGGGTGTGGCGGCGCAGGGCCGCGATGACCAGCCCTTCCGGGGTGGGGTGGGCGTCCTCGTCGGTGACGGTCCAGGAGGCCGGCACCAGATCGGGCTTCGCCGCGATCTCACGGGTGGCGAGCACGGTCGCGCCCGGGCGCCGCTCGGTGAGGACGCCGGGGGCGGTCACCGTAGGACCGTCGGTGATGTGGGCGGTGGTGGCGTCCACCACGGACCAGTACCACTCCCGGCGTCGGGCGTCGGAGACGACGAGGACCGGCCCCTGCTCTTCTGCCGCGCAGGCTGTGGCGACGTGACTCTCGACGCCGTGGACCGGGATGTTCAGCGCCTCGCCGAAGGCCACGCCGGTGGCCATGCCGACCCGCAGACCGGTGAACGGACCGGGTCCGGTGCCGACGACGACAGCGTCCAGGTCGGCCGGGGACAGGCCCGCCTCGGCGAGGCAGTCGACGATGTTCGGGGTCAGCACCTCCATGTGCCCACGCGGATTCAGCTCGGTGCGGTGGGCGAGAACGGCGGGAGTGGCAGGGATGCCTGTGGCGCCGGAGAAGTTGTCGGGGATGTCGACCACCCCGGCGACGACGTAGGAGGTGGACGTGTCGACCGCGAGAACATGCATGACCACGGATTCTACTTCCCCCGCCCCCGGTGAAGATAAGGCGGAACCCCGCTGCACTCTCCATTTGCAGCGGGGTTCCTGTTGGATACACCCCTCACAGTGATCCGAGACCCATTATGCACGTGATGCGTCATCTACACAATCCCTTGCACCCGATTTCTTCCGGAAACCCCCGTCGGGGGTTAAACACAGGGGGAGTAATTAATGAGTCTTGCCTCTGTCGATCCAGGTCCACAGCAGGTCACGTGGCTCATCGTCATCAGCGAGAGCATCAGTCTCCTCTGCGCCTTCATCACGCACGATCTCCACGTCGATGACCCGGGTCGACAGGGTCTCCACCACTCCTCTGCCCCACTCCGCGACGAGCACCCGGTCCCCCAGGTCATCGTCGACGTCGAGGGACTCCAGGATGTCGAGCACCGCCTCGCGGGGGATGTCCGCGCCCTCCTCGCTGACGGCGGTGTGCACCGCGTCTCCGAGCAGCCGGTAGGCGTCCATGTGGAGCAGGCCGACACCGGGCGTCCCGTCGGGGCGGCTACCGGCCTTGTGCTCCCGGATGATGGTGAAGGTCGGCGACTGCACGCGACCCTTCGCCCCCAGGCCACGGACAAGCCCCTGGGTGAAGGTGGTCTTCCCGGCCCCCAGGGGCCCGGTGAGCACGACCACGTCGCCGGCCTGCAGAACCGCACCGAGCTGCTCGCCGAACTGACGCATGGCCTCCGCAGAGGATGCCGGCACCGTCCCGGACGGGGCGGTGAAGTCGGCGGTGACATCCACGCCCATGGTTCACTCCCCCACGGGAATGGTCCGGCGGGCCACACGGCCGCCACGCGGCATGGTGAGGATCTCGTAGTCGATGGTGCCCGCCGCGTCCGCGATCTCGCGGACGCTGCGTCCTCCCTCGCCGAAGATGACCGCCCAGTCACCGGGGCGCACCGACGCGCCCGGCCCTTCCGCGGCCACCGGTCCGAGGTCCACGACGATCTGGTCCATGCACACCCGGCCGATCTGCGGGTACCACGTACCGTCGATCGTCACGCCGAAGTTGCCGGACATCGCCCGGGGCAGGCCGTCGGCGTAGCCCATGGCGACCACGGCGGTGCGGTGGTCCTCCGGGGCGATCCAGTGGTGCCCGTAACTGACACCCTCGCCCTTCTCCACGACACGGGTGGTGACGACCTTCGCACGCAACGTCATCGCGGGACGCAGTTCCACACCGCTGGGGATCGCACACGGGTCCACCCCGTAGATCCCGACGCCGGGACGCACCATCTCGTGGCGCAGATCCACCCGCGACAGAGCCGCCGGGGTGTTCGCGATATGGTTGACCGGGACGTCGATGCCGCGGGCACGGCACTCGCCGATGCGGGCGGAGAAGCGTTTCTCCTGCAGATCCGTCGTCGGGGACAGCGGGTCGTCCGCACTGGCGAAGTGAGAGAACAGACCGGTGACATCGAGCAGACCGGCGTCGACGGCGGCCTCGGCGGCATCCAGGGCGGCGGGCCACTCCGTCGGGCTGATGCCGGAGCGGGACAGCCCGGTGTCCACCATCAGGCCGACCTTCAGCGGGCGTCCTGCTGCGGCGGACTCGGCGGCGGTGGAGACAGCGGCCTCCAGGTGTGCCAGCGAGGGGATCCCGAGGGTGATGTCCTGTTCGGCGGCACCGCGCAGGTCCTCCCCGACGATCCATATCCACGCGGTGACCGGGGCACTGACCCCGGCGTCCCGCAGTGCAAGGGCCTCACCGAGCGTGGCGACGCCGAGCTCTGCAGCGCCGGCGTCCACTGCAGTGCGGGCCACATCGGCCATGCCGTGGTTGTAGCCGTCGGCCTTCACCACGGCCATGACGCCCGCCGGGGCGACGAGCCCCGCCAGCGTGCGCACATTGTGCGCCACCGCATTGAGGTCGATGACTGTTTCAGCGAGGACGTGCGTGGTGTCCGTGGTTCCGTTCCTTCGTCTTGTGTGGTGGTTACTCGACGGTGACCGACTTGGCCAGGTTACGGGGCTTGTCGATGTCGGTGTTGCCGCACTGGCGGGCGATCTCGGCCGACAGGAACTGCAGCGGCACCGTGGACAGCAGCGGCTGCAGCAGCGTGCCGGACGCCGGGATCTCGAGCAGGAAGTTCGCGTAGGGCTTCACCGACTCGTCGCCCTCCTCGGCGATGACGATGGTCTTCGCGCCGCGGGCCCGGATCTCCTGGATGTTCGTGACGATCTTGGAGTGCAGGATCTCGCGTCCCTGCGCGGAGGGAACCACGACGACGACCGGGAGGTCCTCCTCGATCAGCGCGATCGGGCCGTGCTTGAGCTCACCGGCGGGGAAGCCCTCGGCGTGGATGTACGCCAGCTCCTTGAGCTTGAGCGCGCCCTCCAGCGCCACCGGGTAGCCGACGTGGCGACCGAGGAAGAGCATCGTCCGGATCGGGCCGAGTTGCTCGGCGAGGCCGTGGATCCGGTCCTTGAGCTCGAGGGTCTTCTCGATCTTCGCCGGGATGGCCTCCAGCTGGTCGAAGATGTCTTCGATCTCGTCGGGGTACTTTGTGCCACGGGCCTGCGCCAGCGCCAGGCCGACGATGTAGTTCGCCGCGATCTGGGCGAGGAAGGCCTTGGTGGACGCCACACCGATCTCCGGGCCGGCGTGCGTGTAGAGCACGGCATCCGACTCACGCGGGATCTGCGAACCGTTGGTGTTGCACACCGCCAGGACGCGCGCACCCTGGGACTTGGCGTGGCGGACGGCCTCAAGGGTGTCGGCGGTCTCACCGGACTGGGAGACGGCGACGACGAGGGTCTGCTTGTCGAGCACCGGGTCACGGTAGCGGAACTCGCTGGCGACCTCGATCTCGACAGGCAGCCGCACCCAGTGCTCGATGGCGTACTTGGCGAGCAGGCCGGAGTGGTACGCCGAGCCGCATGCGACGACGAAGACCTTCTCCACCTGGCGCAGGTCCTCGTCGGAGATGCGCTGCTCGTCGAGGACGACACGTCCGTCGACGAAGTGGCCTGCGAGGGTGTCGCGGATGGCGGCGGGCTGCTCGAAGATCTCCTTCATCATGAAGGAGTCGAAACCGCCCTTCTCGGCGGCCTCCAGGTCCCAGTCGATGTCGAACGGGCGGCCCTCGGCGGGCGTCCCGTCGAAGTCCATGACCCGGTAGTCGTCCTTGGTGATGACGACGACATTGTCCTGGCCGAGCTCGACGGCCTTCCGGGTATGCGCGATGAAGGCGGCGACATCGGAACCGAGGAACATCTCGTCCTCGCCGACACCGACGATCAGCGGGGTGGAGCGGCGTCCGGCGACGATCTTGCCCGGGGCGTCCACGTGGGTGAAAAGAAGGGTGAAGGCACCCTCGAGACGACGCAGCACCGCCAGGGCGGACGCCTCGAAGTCACCGGCGGTCGGGCCGCCGTTGTAGGCCAGGGCGACGAGGTGGGCGGCGACCTCGGAATCGGTCTCGCTGGTCAGTTCGATGCCGGCGGCCTCGATCTCCGCGCGGAGCTCGGCGAAGTTCTCGATGATGCCGTTGTGGACGATCGCGGCCTTGCCGTCGAAGGAGACGTGCGGGTGGGCGTTCGTGTCGTTCGGCCGGCCGTGGGTGGCCCAGCGGGTGTGGCCGATGCAGGTCGCACCGGCGAAGCGCTCACTGTCCCGGCCGCCGGCGGCGTCGATCTGGTCCAGCAGGTTCGCCAGCTTGCCGGCCTTCTTCTCCACCTCGAGATCACCGGGGCGCACCACCGCGATTCCGGCGGAGTCATACCCCCGGTACTCCATCCGCGCCAGAGCGTCCAGACCGATGTCGAGGGCACTGACGTTACGGGCCGCATCTCCGACGTAACCAACGATTCCACACATGCGCACCACCCTACCGAGACAGTCGTTCCGGGGGTTACTCCGGTGTGCCTGAGGGTGTCCGGTCGACTGGTAGGGAACCCGTATGTTCCGTCCATGGACTTCGGACGTGACGGTCCTGATGTTCTTCCCCGGAAGCATCCTGCTTCCGACCCCTACCAGGATCCCCTGTCCATCTGACTCACAAAGAACTGTCCGGAATGAAGAATGAAGACTCTCGCCGTCGGTGGCTACCAGCTGACCCCGGCCGACTTCGGCAATCCCCGTGTCGCTGGTCAGGGCGGCCAGTTCGTCCAGGTTCCCGGCGGTTGGGCACTGCTGCCGTTCTGATCCCCTATCATTGTGACCGTGGCTGAGAATGTGAAGAACCTGATCGCCCGCCTCGGCAGGCCCGGTCCCTATGACGTCCATGTCGGCGACCTCGGTGTCGCCGGACTGCCGGGGCGGGTCTACGTACCCGTCAACGGGTCCGGTGGCGCCGGTCGTTCCGGACGCAGGAAGCGCACCTCGGTGCCCGGTCTGGTGTTCGCGCACGACTGGCGGATCTCGGCAGACGCCTACCACGTCACGCTGCGGAACCTGGCGAGCTGGGGCATCGCCGTCGCAGCTCCGGACACCGAAACCGGCTTCCGGCCTGACCACCGCGGCTTCGCCGCCGACCTGGAATCTTCACTGAAGATCCTCGCCGGCGTGAAGCTCGGTGACGGCGCCACGGTCGTCGACGTCAACCGTCTGTACCTCGCCGGTCACGGCATGGGTGCCGGTACTGCGGTGCTCGCGGCGGCGGGCCGTCCGGTCACCACGCCGAGCTCCGGTGACACCCCGTCCCTGGCCGGCGTCATCGCCGTGTACCCGTCGGACACCACCCCCAGCTGCTACGAGGCCGCCCGTGTCGTGGAGGCGCCCGGCCTGGTGCTGGAGGCGGGGCGCCCCGGTTCAGTACCCACAGGCAATGCGGGACGTCTCGCCGCGAACTGGCGTGGCCCGGTGGGCTACCGCAAGATCCTCAAGGGCAGCCCGGCGGGGTTCAGCGAGCCGGTGCTGCGCAAGGTCGGCATCGGTGGCGCGGGTCTCGAGTTCGCAGTCCAGGAGCTGGTGCGTGCACTCATCATCGGCTTCATCGCCGGCGACGGCGCGGTGGAAAACGGGGAGGCGAAAGCCTTCACTCCGCTGCACCGGTTCGGTGCGGATCTCCCCGACATCAAGGGAACCTCGACGGCGACGCGTCGGGAACTGTTCGAGTCCTTCCCCGAGTTCTTCGACCCGGGTGAGAAGCTGCAGGACGCTATCCTTCACCGCTGACCTGTGGTCGGTGGCCCGTTACGGGCCGCCCGGTTCAGGGGAACCGGGCATTGAAGAGGTCGTCGGGGGACCTGCCCTGCCGGGCCGGTGGGATCCGGTGGGGTGCCTCGGCATTCCCGTCCCGGTCCGCCTGTCCGGCGACCTTCTCCAGGCTGCGACGGAGGGTGTCCGGCAGATCCTTGTCCGCCATCACCGCCTCCACCTCTGCGGTGAACTTCCGCAGCACCTCGGTCTGGGCACGGTAGGCCTCGACGAAGTCCTCGCTGGCCCGACGCATGCTGCCGAGGTATTCGTCCATCACCGCCCGGTGGGCGTCACTCATCTGTGTGGGGCGTGCAGTCTCTGACACAGCACCTGTCGCGGTGCCTGTCGCGGTGCCTGTCACGGAATCTGTCATGGTCTCTCTCCTGTTTCAGATGGGCCCGGTGGCGGTCACCAGGCGTCGGCGGACTCGGGCGTGGTGCCGGTGGATACGCCGGCGTCGGTCGTCCAGATGTCCGGGTTCCACCCGTCGGTCGCGACGTCCCCTGCATCCCCGGCATCCCCGGCTGATGCAGTCTCCGGGGTCTCCCCGACAGCTGCCGGTGACACCGGCGGGGTGTCCTCCGCGGCCGGGGCGGTGCCCACCTCGGCGACGACAGTCGGGGCGCCCGTGGCGTCCGGCAGCCGGTCGGTCTTGTCGAAGCCGTGGACCGGGTCCACGCTGGGCTCCGGTTCAGGACAGGTCGGCTCGGGTGCCGGTTCAGGGCAGTCGGACGGCCCGGCGGCGGGCTCCCCGGCGGACTCCACGGTGAACTCCGCGGCCATCTCCAACGCGCCACCGACGGCGACTGCGGCACCGCCCCCGACGGCCAGACCTGCCGCCCCGCCGGCACCGGCGATG
Organism: Corynebacterium sp.; assembly: GCF_022712275.1. Taxonomy (GTDB): domain Bacteria; phylum Actinomycetota; class Actinomycetes; order Mycobacteriales; family Mycobacteriaceae; genus Corynebacterium. The sequence continues at coordinate 70,495 of NZ_JALAGU010000026.1, forward strand.
AGCATGTCGTCGGCGGCCGGGAAACAGTCACCGACTGTGATGTCGACCAGCGCCTCCAGGCCGTTGTTGCGTTGACCGAGCATGTCGGACACCACCGTCACCGCCCCCTGCACCATGCCGGCGGCGGCATCACCGGCACCGCACGCCAGTGCGGTGGACGCCAACCCGCACACGTCCTCGACGAAAGCACTGATCTCCTCCGCGCACCCTGCGGTCAGCTGGTCCATCGCCCCGGCGCAGCTGCCCACCGAGCTCACCGCGTCCTGCCAGAGTCCACTGTGGGAGACGAGAGCGTCCCCGGCGTCACAGAGTCCCTGGCTCGGCACCCCGCCGCCGATACCTTCGATCACCCCGGCGGCCTCGGTGACCAGTGGAGCGATCTGAGCCGCCGAGTCCACGACCGTGCCACCGGCACCGGCGACCGCGGTGATGGTGGCGGTGTCCAGACCCCGGGTGAATTCCCCCAGCTCGCACATCCGGCGCACCGGTTCCGGCGGACAGCCGGTCTGCTCCGCGGTGGCGGCGAGTGTACCGAGGGCGGCGTCCGTCTCGGCCCTGGCAACGGTGGTCACCGGAGACCACCCCCGCCGGTCGTCCGTCCGGTGTCTGCGACCGTCCCGGCCGACCGGTGGTCCGCACCGGCGATACGCTGCACCGACCGTTGTGCGTCCTCCAGTCCTGCCCGGATCCGGCGCAGGTGCTCCGCGCGGGTGTCCTGCGCACCGGCCAACAGCGCGACGACCGCCGCACCCCTGATCCCCAGCCCCTGACCGAAGGACGCCGCGGACGGCGTCGCTGGTGATGTCTCCGGTCGCGTCCCCGGTCCGGCGGCGTCGACCGCGGCCAGAGCGGCGGTGACGGCGTCCCTTCCCCGGTCCGGATCGACGGACATCCGGTCCGTATGTGCCCTCACAGTGGTCCTCCTCCCCTGCCACGCCCCGGTGGCGGACAGTCATACCCCTGTTTGACTCCACCGGGGCCCGGAAGGTTCCCGCACCACCACGAATACTGCCGGGAAATATCAGCCCTCGGAGATGACCACCGCGGCCAACTGCCCGGCGATCTTCTTGGCGTCGGCGGCGGTGGGGGCCTCCACCATCACGCGGTAAACCTGTTCGGTGCCGCTGGGGCGCAGCAGCACCCGGCCGGTCTCGCCCAGCTCCTTCTCCGCCGCTGCGACGGCCTCGGCGACGACCGGGGAGGTGTGGATCCGCTCCTTGTCCTCGACCGGCACATTGACCAGGGTCTGCGGCAGCACAGTCATCACCGACGCGAGTTCGCGCAGGGTACGACCGGTCTCCGCCATCCGGGCCATGATCGACAGGCCGGTGAGCGTGCCGTCACCGGTGGTGCCGTGCGCGGGGATGACGACATGGCCGGACTGCTCGCCACCCAGGGACAGGTCCTGGGCGTTGAGGTCGGCGAGCACGTAGCGGTCACCGACCTTCGTGCGGCGCAGCTCGATACCCTGCTCCTTCATCGCCAGGGTCAGGCCCAGGTTGGACATGACCGTGGCGACGAGGGTGTTCTTGCGCAGCTCGCCGGATTCCTTCATCGCCACCGCGAGGATCGCCATGATCTGGTCACCGTCGATGATGTTGCCCTCGGAGTCCACCGCAAGACAGCGGTCGGCGTCCCCGTCATGGGCGAGACCGAGATCGGCGTGGTGCTCCAGGACGGCATCCCGGACGACGTTGATGTGGGTGGAACCGCAGTCGTCGTTGATGTTGTAGGAGTTCGGGTGGTTGTGGATCGCCACCACATCCGCCCCGGCCTGGGCGTAGGCCTGCGGGGCGGCCTCGCTGGCGGCACCGTTGGCGCAGTCGACGACGACTCGGATTCCGTCGAGCGGTGCGGGCACGGAGGAGGCCAGGTGGAACAAATAGCGCTCCAGGCCGTCACCGGACTCCTCGATGATCCTGCCGATGCCGGCGCCGGTCGGGCCGGACTCCTTCAGCTCCAGCATGGCAGCCTCGATCTCGTCCTCGACGGTGTCGTCGAGCTTGTGGCCGCCGGCGGCGAAGAACTTGATGCCGTTGTCCGGCATCGGGTTGTGGGACGCCGAGATCATCACACCCATGTCCGCGCCGTAGTCGTCGGTGAGGAAGGCCACCGCCGGGGTAGGCAGCACGCCCACGTTCAGCACATCGACGCCCTGGGACGCCATGCCGGCCGAGAGTGCCGCGACCAGCATCTCGCCGGAGACGCGGGGGTCGCGTCCGATGACGGCGACCGGTCGACGCTGGGAGCCCGTCGTGGTCTCGGTGAGGACGCGTGCCGCAGCGGCCCCCAGCCGCAGGGCGAGGGGGGCGGTCAGGGAACGGTTGGCCAGACCGCGCACCCCGTCAGTTCCGAAAAGTCTGCTCATGGGGAGCCAGTCTAGTGGGCGGGGGTGCGAGTTCCGGTGTCGGTGCCGGGACTGTGTCGGCATCACGCAGCCAGAGGCTGTTCGAGCGGGTGACGGAACAGCCTCAGGCTGCGCGATGCGGGCACACCCGCGACCCGGACACAGCGAGACGCCGCCCACGGCGCACACGGGGTGCGCCATGGACGGCGTCTCTGCCCGGAAGAACCGGGACACAGCCCACCAGGGCTGACAGGCGGGGCGCAGGGCCCCGGACAATCAGCGCTTGGAGTACTGCGGGGCGCGACGGGCCTTGTGCAGACCTGCCTTCTTGCGCTCGACCGCACGGGCGTCACGGGTGAGGAAGCCGGCCTTCTTCAGGGCGGCCCGCTCCTCCGGGTTGTACTTGTTCAGGGCACGGGAGATAGCCAGACGCATCGCGCCGGCCTGGCCGGAGGGGCCACCGCCCTTGAGGTTGACCTGGAAGTCGAACTGGTTCTCGCGGTCCAGCAGGACCAGCGGAGCCTTGATCAGCTGCTGGTGCAGCTTGTTCGGGAAGTAGTCCTCCAGGGTGCGACCGTTGCAGGTGAACTGGCCGGAGCCGGCAACCATACGGATGCGGACGACGGCCTCCTTGCGGCGACCGACGGTCTGGATCGGGCCCTCGTAGAGATCGGCGACGGCCGGGGTGGCCTCGTCGGTCTCCTCGACCTCAGCGACGGTGTCACCGATGGTGGCGACGAACTCCTCGCTCACGGCCTCAGTGGCCTCGTAGTTCTCGTTGTCGCTCACTGGGCCACCTTCTTGATCTCGTAGGTCTCGGGCTGCTGGGCGGCGAACGGGTGCTCGGCACCGGCGTAGACGCGCAGCTTCTTCACGGACTGGCGGGAGAGACGGTTGTGCGGCATCATGCCGGTGATCGCCTCAGCCACGACGCGCTCCGGGTGCAGCTCCAGGGAGCGGCCCAGGGACATGGTCTTCAGACCGCCCGGGTAACCGGAGTGGCGGTAACGGAACTCGCGGTCACGCTTGTTGGACGAGATCGCGACCTTGTCGGCGTTGATGATGATGACGTTGTCACCGCAGTCGGTGTTCGGGGCGTAGATGGCCTTGCCCTTGCCGCGCAGCAGACCTGCAACATGGGTGGCGAGACGGCCCAGAACCACGTCAGTGGCGTCGATGACGTACCACTTACGGGTGATGTCACCGCTCTTCGGGTGGAAAGTAGTCACTTAAGGACTCCTTGTCTTCATGGAGCTGCCGGCCCGTCTGCCCTGAATCAGGCTTTCACCGTGTTTCCGGGGTGCCCGCGGCGGCCGGTTGAGACCCGCGGACCGGTCACCGGGGCATACACCGGGGTGACCGCAACCTGAAAGACAGTACTCCCCCCCGGTCACGTGTGCCAAACCCGTGGGGACGCCCGTGACCGTCACGCCCAGCTGTTCGCTGCGCTGGTGTTGATCTGGCTCATCCGCGCATTGGCGTCGTCGACGGTACGGGCGACGGAGTCGAGCACCATGTTGAGCTCCTCAAGGGAGTTGTCCCACCGGCGCTGGGCGTCCTGGTAGGCCACGGCGGACGTCCCCTCCCACTCGGCGACCATCGGGGCGACGTCACCCTTGAGCTGCGAGAGCATTCCGTTGATGTTGCGGCTGGTCGCGCGGATGTCGGCGGCCGCCTGGGCGATCATGGCGAAGTCGTACTGGATCATTGCTGTCTCCTCGGATTGTGGCTGATCTGTGGTGGAGTTCTGGTGGGTGCCGGTCAGCGGAACGCCGCGACGTTGTCATCCTCGACCTGCTGGAAGGACCGGGCGTTGCCGCGGATGTTCTCCGCGATGCCGGTCAGTGCCGCGCGCAGCTCGCGGGCGGCGTCGTTCCAGCGGACCATCAGATTCCCGAAGGACGCCTGCGCCTCGCCCCGCCACACCCCCTGCACGGAATCTACGGTGCCCTGCAGCCGGTTCAGTTCGGCCTGTACCTGGTCGTTGACCGTGTCCACTTTCCCCGCGGTGGCATGCATGACGTCGGTGGTTGTCCTGAAGCTCATGGCTTCCCCCTCATATTTCTGTGTAGGTTCCGGGCCCCTGTCGAGGCCGTCCCCTAGTTAGACTCCACAGACCCCCGTCCGGTTCACTCCCCGCCGAAATTACTCCCCGCCGAAATTACTCCCTGCCGAAATTACTCCCTGCCGACATCACTTCCCGGACAGCACCTGGTACGACGTCCGGACGTGTTCGGCGGCGAGTTCCGCGGCCAGGTCGGCGTCCCCCCGGGTCACCGCATCGAGCAGCGCGCGGTGCTGGTACTGCAGTGTGGCCTGCATGGCGGTCCAGTCTTCCCGCGCCCGGTAGCCCTCCAGCAGCGGGGCGCGCAGTGACTCGCGGATCGCCTGCGTCATGTCGGCGAAGAGACGGTTGCCGCCAGCGTGGGCCAGGGCGACGTGGAAGCGGGTGTCGGCGTCCCCGAAGTCCTCCCGGCTCAGCTCGGCACTGTCGGCACTGTCGGCACTGTCGGCACCGTCGGCCTCCTCGTCCCCGTCCATGGCGGCGAGCTCCTGCTCCATGAGTTCGAGCATCTCGGGGTCGCGGTGTTCGGCGGCCATGCGCGCGCTCTCGACATCGAGGATCATGCGGGTCTGGACGACCTCGTCGAGGGCGAAGTTGTTGAGCGCTACATGCAGTTTCAGGAATCGGCTCAGTGCCGTGGTCGGCATCGAGGTGATGAATGTCCCGGCACGGGCACCGGAGCCGACATGGGACTCGAGTACGCCGTGGCTCTCCAGCACCCGGATCGCCTCGCGGGCTGCCGCTCGGCTCACGCCGAGCTGTTCGGCGAGCTGACGCTCCGGCGGAAGCATGTCGCCGACGCCGAGTGCCCCGGACAGGATCCGGTTCTCGATCGCCTCGACGACCAGCGAGTGGGTGCTGGTCCGAGGTGCAGGACGCCCGGAGTCTGAGATTTCTGACATGCCGTCGGTTCTACCACGGTGAGCGCCGGTTCACCCCACCCGGGCGGTGGCGGTGAACCTGTCACAGGCGGCGAGGCGTCCTGCGGTCTCCTCTGCGGTGCCCGCCCGGTACTGGCAGCCGACGGAGACCTGGTGGCCGTCGATGAGGCGCACCTGCCAGCGGGTGGTCGACCGTCCGCTGTCCTCCGCGTAGTCCACCGGGTGCTGCGAGGTGACCTTCGCCGCCGGCATGTCGGCGAGGCCGGTGAGCAGTCGGGCGTCGAGTTCTTCCTGGGTGCCCAGCGGGGTCGGGGTGGCGGCGACGAGGATGCGGGCGTCCGGGTCGTCCGACATCCAGATCTCACGGCGGTCGGTGGCCTCGCGCAGGGTCCAGCCGTCGAGGTCGGCGTTGACGGGGATGTCCGCACGCTCGGTGATGTGCTCCGGGGTGGCGTCGCCGCGGCGCACCGGGTCGGCGAACAGTGCGTCGTCTGTGGGCGCGGCGGCCACAGACTCCTGCTCCGGCGTCGGCACCACGTTGGAGGTCGCCCCGGTCGGCAGTGCGGCGGCGACAGACTCGTCCCCGCCCCGTCGGAGGATGCCTGCCACGGCCAGGACACCGACCAGTACCACGACAACAGCGGTGACGGCGAGCAGTGCCTGGCGCACCGGTGGGCGTTCCGCGTCAGTCTCCGCGTCCACCAACTCCTGCTCAGGTTCCTCCTCCAGCTCCCCGCCCTCCAGTTCAGCGAGCTCGGCACGCGCCATCTCCAGGTCTGCGGCAAGGCGCAGCGCGGTGTCCGGATCCACGCACCGTGCCCGCACCCCGACGGTGCGCAGGTAGGCGGCGACTGTCGCAGCGTTCTCCCCGGTGACCAGCACATCGGTGGTGGATTCGCCCACGCCCCAGGGGAATCGGACCCGTGGCGTCCGCGGATTAGGATCGGTGAGGTCCGGGTCCGCCGCGCGTTCCTCAAGTGCCTCGGCGACGAGTTCACGGACCGCCTCCAACTTGCTCAGCGGCACGGTGGAGCCCCGCCAGAGCAGACCTGTGCTGTCGCCCGGCGCGTCGCACCGGACGCTGAACCCGCTGAGCAGGTCGGTCACCGTCCATCCGTTGACGAGGATGCCGGACTCCACCAGCGACACCGCCTGCACCGTCATTCCTGTCGCGTTCACTCTTTCTCCCCTGTCTGATCCCCTGTCTGATCCCCTGTCTGATCCACTGTCTCATCCACTGTCGGTTCCTCCGCCACAGCGACCTGCAGTTCCACGGCGTCCCCGACAACGAGGACGCCACGCCCCGGTGTGCTGGGCCGTAGCACCTGACCTGCGACCGGACCGTCCTCCCGAGGCGCCGAGAGCAGCACCCAGGCGGTGCTGTCGCGCACCCCCTGGAGCAGCGGAGTGTAGGTGCTGCGCCCCATCACCGCACTGCGCCGCGCGGTGACCAGGTGCAGGCCGATGTCCGCGGCATGGGGCAGCAGCGGCACCAGGATGTCGAGTGCCGAAGCGAGGTCGGTCGAATGGTCGAGGTCGTCGACGACGACCACGAGTTCCGGGCCGGTCCACCAGCTGCGGTCGCGCAGCATCTGCGGGCTCAGCGTGGTGACGTCGGCCGGGATCCTCTCGCGCAGCACCCTGGCCCAGCGGGTGAGTTCGTCGGTGAAGGACACCGGGGAGCGGTAGCCCGGCACACCGAGCAGTCCGCGGCGTCCGTCGGCGACGAGCAGTTCCGCACTCCCCTCCTCCCACGCGTCCGGATCTGCGAGTCCGGCGATGACGGTGCGGAGCGTGGTCGTCACCCCGGACCGGGCCTGACCGACCACGGTCAGATGTGGGGAGGACGCCGGGTCCCAGGTCACGGTACCGAGGGTGGGACCGCCGACGCCGAGGACGACCTTCCGGGGCTCTGCGGGACCGGCTGCGGTGGCGGACACCCTTTCCGGGAGCAGCTTCATCTGCAGGTCAGGTTCGCTACGGGCCGTACTGACCCGACGGGCGTGTTCGACGGCCTCCTCGTCGGAATGGGCGACCTGGATATGGCGTCCTGCCGGGGAGACGCCGCGACCCGGCACATCGGGCAGGCTGCGCTGGGTGTCACGGAACGTGGAGTCCGTCGGCGTCATCTTCAGCTCGACGGTCCCGGTGAGCAGGTCACGCAGGCTGGGCCGGAAGGTCCAGCGCAGCGCGGTGACGACCACGTGGACGCCACGTCCCAGGCCACCGGCCACCAGCGTGGCGAGCCGACGGTCGCTCTCGCCCAGGGTGTCCACCCCGTCGATGAGCAGGACGCGGTGGGTGACACCGGGAGAAGCGTCCTGCTCCAACTCATCGAGCAGCCGGTCGACCCGGTCGGCGCCTACGACCGCGGCGACCTGCGGAAGCCGGGTCAGGGAGGCCAGGGAACCGCCGGGGTCGAGGATGTAGACCGCCACAGAAGGGCTGGTCAGGGCGAGCCCGACGGTGAGGGTGCGCAGCAGGGTGGTCTTGCCGGTGCCCGGTGAGCCGACGACGGCCCAGTGGCGACGACGCAGGTCGATGTCGAGGCGTCGTTGTTCACCGTCGAAGGGCAGGTCCTCCAGGGCGACCGGGACGCACAACGGGACGCTGTCGTGTTCCGCTGCTCCCAGAAGACGGCTGGCCGGCAGGTCGGTGGGCAGCGGATCCAGCCAGATCGGACGCAGGTTCGGCCCGGCCAGCCGGTCGACGACGAGGTCCATCGTCGTGCCGGTCGCCTCCGGTTCCACCCCGAGTTCGCGGATGATGCGTCGATCGGCCGGCACCTCGGGACCGGAGACATAGGCCGACTGGAACCGCACCTGGCCTGCCCCGCCGGCCTCGGCGAGGATCGCGGCACCGGGGTTGGCCGGCAGGTCGTGGGCGGCGGTGGAGCCGATGAGGGCGCGGGACTCGGCCGCGGAGAAGGTCCGCAGTGCGATGCGGTAGCTGAGGTGGGATTCCAGGCCACGCAGGCGCCCCTCCTCCAACCGCTGGCTGGCGAGCAGCAGGTGCAGGCCGAGGGACCGGCCGAGGCGTCCGACCGCGGCGAAGACCTCGGCGAACTCCGGACGGGCGTGGAGCAGCTCGGAGAACTCGTCGACGACGATGAACAGTGAAGGCATCTCGCCGGGATGTCGCCGGTTGTACTCGGTGGCGGTCGTCAGGCCGGCGGCGCGCAGGGTCTCCTGGCGACGGTGCATCTCGCCGAGCAGAGCGTCCTGCATCCGGTCGACGAGCACCGCCTCCTCGGAGAGGTTCGTGATCACCGCGGCGGTGTGCGGCAGGCGTTCCAGGCCGGCGAAGGCGGCACCACCCTTGAAGTCGACGAGGACGAAGTTCAGTTCCTCTGCGCTGTGGTGGTGGGCGAAGCTGGTGACCACGGCTTTCAGCAGCTCGGACTTGCCCGACCCTGTCGCGCCGATGCACAGCCCGTGCGGGCCGATGCCGCCCTTGGCGGACTCCCGGATGTCGAGGTACACCGGTGACTGACCGGCCCGGCCGATCGGCGCGCGCAGGTCACCACCGGGCAGGTCGAGCAGGGAGGTCTCGCTGCGCCGGGTACAGCGGGCGCGGCACAGGGCGGCGAGTTCGACGTCGCTGAGCCGGTCGGCGGTGGCGAAGGGACGCCAGCCGTCGACGGTCCACGCGGAGAGCACCTCCCCGTCGGAGTGGAGCAGCAGGCCGCGGGTCCGGGCGGTCTCCTCGGCGGCCTCGTCCGGGTCGGCGACGACCGTGCAGCGCGCAGGTGCCGATGCCTGGTGCGCAGGTGAATCGACCTCGGCACTGTAGCGGAAGTTGATCCGCAGCGCGCCGTCGTGCGGCAGCCACCGGTCATGTGGGCCGTCGATGCCCACGACGCCCGGATCCTGCAGTACCAGCGCACCCTGCATGGCTCTGACCTGGTCGGATGCCCCGGGTCCGGTCACCGCGACGACCGGGAACTCCCGCAGGTCGACCGCCACCGGGGCGTCGAGGGTGGCATGCCGGGTCGCCAGGTCGCGCAGGCTCATCGCGCACACCGGCTCCAGATCTTCCGGGGGCACGTCGACCGGGATGTCGATCGGGTCAGCGGGGGCCTGGACGGCGGTACCGAGACGCACGACGCCGGGTTCGACATCCTGCCCGTCGATCCCCTCGGCCGCCCGGGTCCACAGTGCCTGCGGGTGAGGGTGACGGCGCTCGGCATCCACCCGCTGTGTGTGCCGGGCGCGCCGGACGCCGTCGGTCAGCGCGTCGAGATGGCGGTGGTAGCTGCGTCGGATCTCGTCGACGTCCTGGCCGCCGGGCTGGAACATCATGACCATCGACCCGATCATCATCAGAGGGAAAATGAAGGTCATCGGGCTGCGGGCCATCCCCGAGAGCATCATCGCGGCGACCATGCCGAGCACGGCGACGAGCATGACAGCGGGCATGAGCAGCCGCAGGAACGGCTGCTTGTTCTTCGGCAGTGATGGTGGTGGTTGCGTCTGCACCGGCTGTCCCCTCGGATGAAAAAGTCCCCGTCATCGACCCTGCCCGCGCCCCCTGTGGCCCCGGACCCCCGACAACATGATCTCTGGCTTACGCCTGTGTTCGGCGACAATACCGCAATCCCGGTGCACGCGGAATGTTTATCGCCTAAAGTTGCCCTCACATACCGCGCCACCGGGGGCCGCGGTACCTGTCACAGCATCATCCACCAGGGGGAATCCACCAGTGATCGCCGTCAGTATCACCGTCGTCGACGACCGTGGGCGCGAACGCGTCCTCGACGCCACCGTGTCCGGGACCGTCCCGGTCACCGAACTCCTGCCCCATCTGGTGGACGCCACACCCGGCGAACACTGGCAGCTCAGTGGGCCGTCCGGAGTGCTGCGACCCGAGCACGGGCTCGATGCGGCCGGGGTGCGCCCCGGGGAACGTCTCACCCTGGCACGCGCCACAGTGCCCGCTCCACCGACAGACACGGTCGGCCGGCTCAGCGGTGATCTGCCGGCCAATCCCTCGGTGTGGGTCGCGGCCTTCCTGGCGGCGGCATCCACCCTGGTCCTGCCGCCGTTCAGCCCCGGGGTACCGGTGTGGCATCCCCTCGAGATCAGCGACCGGGCGCGCAGTGTGCTCGACGGTGCCGGGGATCCGGCCGGTCCGACGGTACTGCTGTGCACCGTACTCACCCTGGTTCTCGCAGTGGCGGCTGCTGCAGCGAGCCTGCACGAGAAGCGATTCACGGCCCTGGCCGCCCTGCTCGCCTTCAGCGCCGGGGTGCAGGTCAATGTACTCACCGGTTGCGTCCTCGCAGCCTGCGCGGTGTGGCGGTCGGGACCCGAACGGGTGGTCACCGTGGTCCTCGCCGTCGCCGCGGCGGTGAACTTCTGGCCGGGGCTGACGGTGTTGGCGGGGATGACCGGCCTGGTCGTCTCCGGGCAGACCGCCCTGGGACTGGCCGGGGTGCCGCTGCCGAGGATCCCGGCGACGGGCCTGTTCGCCGCGGCGGACCGGCTGCGCCGACAGGACGCCAGGTCGGCCGAAGAGAGGGCCACCTCCGGAGACTCCGAGGACGCCGCCGTTGACCGGGCCCGACAGGTTCACGCAGTACTGGTCATCGCCTGCTGTGTGGTCATCGTCGCGGGCGTGGTCCAGCTCATCCCGCCGGGTTCCACGCCCGGGTGGATCGCCGTGGCGGCCTGTCTGACGGTCGCGGTGACCGGCCTGTCTGCCCGCGGTTGCCGACCGGCCCACGCGGTGACGGTCACGGTCACCGCGGTCACCGTCGCGGTGTGGACCCTGGTGCACTGCACCTCCCCGTGGCCGGCCGTGGCCCTGCTGCCGGTGATCCTGCCCGCGGTGAAGATCACCTCCCCGCTGGCTGGCCGGGTCATCGACATCCTGGAGACCGTCGCCTTCGCGGTCGCGGTGCCGCTGCTCATCGCGACCACCGGTGTCTTCGACCTGGTCAGGGGGATCGGGTGAAGTACCGGGTGAGGTACCGGATAAGACACGGGTCGACGGTGATGTGCGCTGCCCTCCTGTTCGTGGCGGCCATGCCGGTCGCTGTGGCGCCGGTGGCCACCGCACAGGAGAGTCTCGAACAGTGCGGGGTTCCTGAGCCCGGTGACGCGCTGCCGGTGGATGTGCCGCTGCCCCACGATGTCGCCACCGGTGCCGGTGTCTCGATCGCCCTGGTGGACACCGGTGCCTCCTCCCCCGGCGTCCTCCCCGGTCGGGACGGGGATCTGGACCACTGCGTCCTGCACGGGACGGCGGTCGCCGGAGTCCTGCGCAGCGTGGCCCCCGGCGCGAGGGTGGTCTCCCACCGCCAGGTCACCGACCGTGGCTCCGGCACGGTCGCCGGACTGGTCGACGCCCTGGAACGTGCCGTCGCCCACGCCCGCGAGCACCCCGAGGTGAAGATCGTGAACATGTCGCTGGTGGCCTGCCAGGACACCGTCGAACTGCGCCGGGCGGTCGCCGATGCAGAAGACGCCGGGCTGCTCATCGTCGCCGCGGCCGGCAATTCCGGACAGTGTGCCGAGGGGCAGATGCCGTTCCCCGCGTCACTGCCCGGCGTCCTCACGGTCGGCGGGGTGGACGCCCGGGTCGCCGACGCGTCCCGGCTGGACGATCTGGGGCTCGGCCGTGTGGTCGCCGACTATTCGGTGCCCGGGGTGTGGGTGGACCTGGTCGCGCCGGGTGGTCCGGTGTCCACGGTGCTGCGCACTGCTGCCGGTGAGGTGACCATCGTGGGTGATCCCGACCCGTTCGCGGGCACGAGTTTCGCGGCTCCGGTGGTCTCTGCCACTGCGGCGCTGGTGTGGCAGGTGCGTCCGGAGCACTCGGCGGCGCAGGTGCGGTCGGTGCTCGTCGACACGGCCCGGTCCGGTGGTGTGCCGGTGATCGATCCGGCGGCGGCGGTCGCATCGGTGATGGACGATGAGCCCGTGGCGGGCGACCGGGACGCTCCCTGGGATGACGCGGTGGACCTGGTCGCTGCCTCGGACGAGAACGTTGAGCTGCGTGTTCCACTGGCTCTGCTGTCACTGGTGCTGGTCGGGGCACTCGGCGTGGCGGTGGCGCGGCGTCCTCGCGGGTGATTTTCCAGGGACTGTCACGCACCTGCCACGGTCCCCGCAGGCGGACTCCAGTGAACAGACCGGAAGGGTCCGTAGCCTCATTTCCAGTGCAGCGGATCCGCTGCCGTTCATTCACACGACGCCTTACAGGAGGCATTCCATGCTCGACGCCATCTCCACCATCGTCAACACCGTCGGTTCCATCCTCACCACCGGTATCTCCGGCGTGGCCCACGCCCTCAACCAGGTCGTCGGCTCCGTCACCGGCAGCATCTAGGACGAGTTCTGCTGAACTGCTCCTACGACCCTGCCCCGTCACCGGTTGTCCCGGTGGTGGGGCAGGGTCGTTTCTGCCCCAGCGGGCTGCGGGCTATCCTCGGGCCTCACCCACCACCCCGCCTCAACAGTCAGCCGGGCCCGCTCGACGGACAGTTCACCACCGTCCGGCAGCGGCTCGATCACCCGCCACGGCACCTGCACCGGCAGCTCGCCGTCATCCAGCAGCCCCAGCGCGGCGAGCTCCTCCGGCGACGGCACCGCGTACCGCACCCCGGACTCACTGACCAGGGCCAGTCCCCGCTCGGTCACCACGGCAACGGTTCCCCGTGGACCCGCATAGTGTCCGTCCCGCTCCTCTCCCGACGTCTTTTCCGGCTCCTCCACCAGTGTCGACCCCGCGCATACTCCACCGACTTCACGGAACGACACCTCCACCGGCAACTGTTCCAGCGCCGTCGTCCCGGGAGCTTCCAACACGGTCCCCAGGTCAGAGACCACCGGTGCACCGGCGAGAGCCTCCGCGACCGCCCGGCGCGTCCCCGTGACCTCGGCCAACCCACCGTCGGCGACGAGGAAGGCCCGCTCCCCCGCGGTCACCAGCGTCCCCTGCGCATCGAAGGGGGCGTCCAACCCGGACCGACCGGCCGGCAGCGCCGCATCCGGGCCACGCCGCAGCACCGTCACCACCTCATCATCGGCCGGCACCGGCACTGCCCCGAGTGCCCGGGCGACGGTGGGACCGGCGTCCGGAATGAGCATCCGCACCCCCTCGACGACCAGCCAGTGACCCGATGGAGCGGCAAGGACCTGCGGCCCGGCGTCCTCCAACGAGGACGCAGCCACGACCGTCGACCCGCACAGCGCCCACCCGTCAGCCTCACCGTCGGTGACCGGGACCAGCCCCGGGGAGTTCGGAATGCCGACCGGCGGACCGGTCTCGAACCCGGCCAGGTTCGATGCGGTGGTCTTCGACGGCGACTCCGCCGACCCCAGCAGCAGCCGTGCCGAGGCCACATTAGTCACCGGGTGGAAGGCGTCCCCGAGGCGTACGTGCAGCGCCCCGGATTCATCGGTGACCAGGGCGGCGTCCCCCACCGACGGTGCCGGACGCAGCATCGCGACCAGCAGCATTCCGCCGGCGACGAGCAGGGCGAGCAACACGCCGACGGCGACCGCGCGTCGTTGGGTGCGTAGTGGATCATGTGCCATGCGTGGGTCGCCGGTGACCAGCGCGAGCTCCATCCGCCGCAGCAGAAAGGAATAGCCGGAGACCTGCAGGCCTGTCGTTCTCATGTGGTTCTCCCCTGACATTCCCCCGGGGCGCCCCGGAAATCCCCCGATGCGCCGACCCCGCGGCGCACCGTGATGTACATTCTGCTGAGAAAGATACATGACAGGGGAGCTCTTGTGTGGGGAACAGTGACGGCCGCCGTGGCCGTGATCGGGACAGGGACAGCGGCCTGGTGGGGACGCCACCGGCTGGGTCGACTCGTCGCAGAACACACACCGGAGCGGGCGTGGTTCCACGTGCACCCGCCGCACCACGATCTGTGGGGTGCGCGGGATCAGGTGGTGTGTGACGGGGAGCTGCTGGACCGCTTCGCCGCAGGTCTGCGGGCTGACCTGCCCATGGTGGTGCAGGTACCTCCGCCGAAGCCTGACGGCCCGACACAGCGTTCCTACGCCGGACTTGCCGCGCTGACCCGCCCATCGGGTCGGGTCCTGGTCGGAGTTCTTCCGGAGGACGCCGCGCGGGTGCCGTTCGCTGCCGCCGGCTGTGGCCTGCTGGCCCGCGCGGTGCCGGGACTGCCCGCCGGTGCGCGTGAGGTGACCGGTGATGTGGCGGTGGACGCAGTGCCCGGCTGGATGGTCGGGACGGATGCATCGGGTGAACCGGTGACGGTGAACCTGCCGCCGGGCGCCACGGTGCTGGTCAGCGGGGCCAGGGCGGCGGAGGTCGTGTCGACGGTGGCGGTGACCGGGCGGACGGTGGGACCGGTGGCGGGCGCAGATGTGGCGGTGGTGTCCACGGTGGCGGCGTGGCGGGAAGCGTGGCATCCGCAGACCTGCCGGGTAGTGGTCTGCGAGGATGCTGCTGCGCTGGCCGACAGCATCGCGGTCGACCTCACCGTGGACCTGGACGCCGGACAGCTGCGCTGCGGGGAGACGACACTCCCCTTCCGTCGGCTGCCGCTACGCTGATCCCCATGCGCAGCCACCTCGCCACCTGGATGAACGACCACCAGGTCGCGCTGTATCTGTGCGCGCTGCTTGTGGGTGCAGTGGTCGGGCTGTCGGTCCCGTCTGTGGCGTCCCCCGCGGAGCAGGCGATCAACCCGGCCCTGGGGCTGCTGCTCTACACCACCTTCCTCGCCGTACCCTTCGGCCGGATCGGACACGCCCTGCGGGACTGGCGGTTCCTGGTGACCGTCTTCGTGGTGAACTTCCTCTGCGTCCCCCTGGTGGTGTGGGTGTTGACCAGGTTCATCGCGTCCGACAGGGCGTTGCTGGTCGGGGTACTGTTCGTGCTGCTGGCACCGTGCGTGGACTACGTGATCGTGTTCACCGGGCTGGCCGGTGGTGCAGCAGACCGCCTACTGGCCGCGACTCCCCTGCTCATGCTGGCGCAGATGGTGCTGCTGCCGGTGTGGCTACGTCTGTTCGCCGGGGCCGAGGTGGTCGAATCGATCGAGACGGGACCGTTCGTCTCGGCGTTCGTCTGGCTGATCGTGGTGCCGTTGGTCGCGGCAGGGGCCACCCAGTGGGCACGCTGGTGGTTCTTCTCCGACCTTTTCGCCGACCTGATGGTGCCGCTGATGATGGTGGTCCTGGCGGTGGTCGTAGCGTCCCAGATCGACGGCGTCTCCGACCGGTGGCGTGACCTGGTGGTCGTGGTGCCGGTGTATGTGGTGTTCCCACTTGCCATGGCACTGATCGGTGGTGCGGCTTCCCGGATCGCACGACTGGAGATGGCGTCCCGCCGGGCGGTGGTCTTCACCGCGGTCACCAGGAACTCTCTGGTGGTGCTGCCGTTGGTCCTCGCCCTGCCGGCTGCCTATGACCTGTCACCGCTGGTGGTGGTGACGCAGACGCTGGTCGAGCTGCTCGTCATGGTGACGATGGTGCGGGTGGTGCCGAAGCTGGTGCGGTGACGAGGTTCCCTCCCCCGGGGTCCTCTACTGATCCGGTCGCTTCTCCGCCGCACCGCCGAAGTGCTACCAGGACAAGAGTCCTGCTGTCAGCAAAACCCAAGGTCGTCAGATCTGCTGCACGCGGGAGACCGGTAACACTTTCCCGCGTTACCTGCCCTCAGCTCAGATCAGCCCGTCGGGCAGTTTCTCGATGGCGACCATCCGCTGCGGGTGCCGTGCACTCCACACGACCACAGCTGAGCTTCGGCCCACGGTCGCGATCTTCCTCGAGTACCGGATCCCGTCGGGACTGTCGAAGACCTGGAAATGCGCGTCATCGTCCGCGATCTGGTCCTCGATCTCGTCAAGTAGGTCATCGACCCGGTTCGCGAGAGCAGGATCATTTCCGTACAGCTCGTCCGGACTCCCGGCTGCCGAAATGGACAGCACAGGACCCTCCCCCTGAATGTCCCCCATCAGTCACCCTCTCCGTTCCTTGGCCGACGTCGCCGAGGCACGGTGTTGTCGGAAGTAGGCTCCTCCGCCAGGGCAGCAAGGATCTTCGGGTCGTGGACGATGTAGTCATCGACCGCCGAGACAGTCTTCGCCGGGGTCGGCAGGACGCTGCCGCCGACGGTCTCCTCGACGATGAAGGTCTCGTCTCCGTGGCGTGTTCCGAGAGATACCCGGCCACGCTTGTCCGTGGTGACAAATGGTGCACCCATAACCCCAATCCAGCCCCATCGTCCTATGTGGGCAATGGGGAAACAGGGTCAACTACCCCAGCCGGTAGAGGGTGAAGCCCCAGCCCACGGTCGACTGCTCCACGTCCGCCACACCCCGCCCGGGCGAACAGGTCACGGTGCTCGGCATCGGTGCGCGAACCGCCGCCGTAGAGCGTGAAGTCCCGCAGGTCGTCCTCGTGGTCCTGGTCGTGGGCGAGCTCCTCGTTGAGGATGCCCCGAAGGTCAACGACAATCTCCCCACCCCCACCAGTGATCCGGCCGACGCATCGCCGAGGCCGTCCGCTTCGACCCCGGCGGCAACCGCAGCGCCGCCGATCTGGCGGCCTCCGTCCACACCTCACTGCGCAGTGTCCAACGGACCTTCGACGACGTCCTCAACCCGCACGCGTATGCAGAGAATCTTCGCACCGCTGTCGCTTCGCCCGGTCGACTGTTCTGCTAAGGACCGGCCACTCGTCGGCGACATGCCGAAGTGTTACCAGGACAGACGTCCTGTTTCCGGGAGAACACCAGGTCGTCAAAGGTGCTGCAACCGAAGATTGACAACACTTTCCCTGCAACACCTCGAGCACTACCCTGACAACCCCGACCACGCCCGGGCCGCACTCGGCTGCGCCAGGCAGTCCCCAGGCACCGGCCCTCTACACCGGCTCCCGCTTCGTGCGTGTCTCCTCGGCGCGCGTCGCCAGTTCCGCGTCCGCCGGATAGTCGACGGCCACGAGGTTCAGACCGCACGCCGGCGCCACCGGCACCTTGGACGACCGGGAACGTTCCTGAAGCAGGGAGGACGCGAACCCCTCGTAGCGGCGTCCCTCCCCCACCGTCAGGACCGCGCCGACCAGCGAGCGGACCATGGACCAGCAGAAGGCGTCCGCCACGACCGAGGCCTCATAGGTCTCCGGCTCCGTGGGCGTCGACACGTCCCGCCATTCAAAGGACTGCAGGTCGCGCACTGTCGTCGAACCTTCGCGGTACCTGCAGAAGGCCGCGAAGTCATGCAGTCCGACCAGCACGTCGGACGCCGACTGCACCGCCGACAGGTCCACCGGATGGCGCCACTGCGCGGTGTCCCGGACCCGCAACGGTGACGGCCCTGCCATCGACGTCGTCACCCGGTAGACATAGTGGCGGCGCAGCGCAGAGAACCGCGCATCGAACCCCGGGGCGGCAGCAGACGCCCCGTGCAGGCGCACATCGGCCGGGAGCATCCGGGACAGCCGTCGCACCAGATCTGACGGCTGCTCCAGCGACCGCTGGCCGAACGCCGACGCGGGCACGTCGACATGGGCGACCTGTCCGGTCGCATGAACGCCGGCGTCGGTGCGTCCTGCCACCGTCAGCTCGACCGGGGTGCGGAAGACCAGCGAGAGCTTTTCCTCCAACACACCTTGCACAGTCCTCAACTGCGACTGCGGGCCCTTCTGCTTCGCCCAGCCGTGGAAGTCCGTGCCATCGTAGGCGACGTCCAGACGCACCCGCACGAGTTCCGTACCCTCCACCAGATCACTCACCCGTCGTCTCCCGTCCGAACCCGGCCATCGCCGCCGGGCTCAGCGACGGACCCGGTGCCTCCACGCGTCCGGACCGCTGCTGCTTCTCCATCTCCACGACGCGCATCCGCTCGCGGTCCGCTGCGCCACCCAGACTGAACAGTCCCAGGCCGAAGACCACGACCCAGACCGTCAGGGTGTCCAGCGCCACCCGCTCGAACGCGCCGGGCATCACGTCGCGTCCGGAGAAGATCAGGGTCAGTGCACCCACGATCGAGAAGAACTCCATGACACGCGTGATCGGCACATAGGCACCGTAGATCAGTGGGTGCGCGTCGCCGGTGGTCTCGGCATGCCGCGTCGCCGAATCGACGAGGACCTCCATCGTCGCCCACATCGCCAACAGGTACAGCAGCAGAGACGCGTCGTGGATCCGCGGATGGCCATCCACGGTGAACATGGTGGTCACCAATGTCAGGAGGCCGGCCAGGCCCAGCAGCAACGACGTCCCGTAGACACCACGGTCACCCTCCCGCCGCGCTGCGAGCACCATGAGCAGACTCGCGAGGATCACCGCGATTCCGGAACAGATCACCATCGTGGTCGTGAACGTACTCACCGGGTTGCACACGAACCGCACTCCGGAATCATCCCGCAGGACGCCGCACTCCGACGCCATAAGGTCGGAGGACCTGTTCTCGGTCAGCGAGTACATGCCCTTCCACCGGATAATACCCACGACCTGCCCGACAATCAGCAGCACACCGCTGACGACCAGAAGGACGCCGGCGGTGCGGTACGAGACGGGGTTGTGCAGGGTGGACCGCGGAGACATTGCACTGATTCTAGCAGCGGGCGCGCGCCCCTCCCCTGTGAGGCACCTGCCTGTTCACCACCAGCAACCCCACAACACGACGACGCCCGCCCCTGCGTCATGCAGGGACGGGCGTCGTCAATGGGATGGCCGGGAAGGACAGCCGCAGGAGAACTACTTCTCCTCGGCGGTCTCCTCGGCTGCGTCCTCAGCCTCGACCTCGGCGGCCTCGGCCGCGGCGTCGGCGTCAGTGGACTCCTCAGCCTCGACCTCGGGGGCCTCCTCGACCGGAGCCTTGGCGGCGGCCTTGGTGGCGCGCTCGGCCTCGGAGGAGGCGAGCTCCTCGAGAACCAGCGAGATCTGGGAGACGGGGGCGTTGTCGCCCTTACGGTTCTCCAGCTTGATGATGCGGGTGTAACCGCCGTTGCGACCTTCGAACTTCGGCGCGAGCTCGTTGAACAGGTAAGCGACAACTTCCTTGTCCGTGATGAGCTTCAGGACGTTGCGGCGGTCCGCCACGGTGCCCTTCTTGGCCTTGGTGATGATCTTCTCGACGTACGGGCGCAGCAGCTTGGCCTTGGCGTCCGTGGTCTTGATGGCGCCGTGCTCAATGAGCTGAGCAGCCAGGTTGGCGAGGATCTTCTTCTGGTGGGAAGCGGATCCGCCGAGGCGGGCACCCTTCTTCGGGGTAGGCATAACTTCTCCTCGTGAATGTTTTCTGGTGAGCGCTTGCTCCAGGCAGGTGACCGGTACCGGTCATGCCTCTATTCGGCGATGTCCTCGCCCTCGGTGTCCAGGAACTCGCCGGTCTCGGCGTCGTAGCCTTCGATGCTGTTGATGTCGAAGCCCTCCGGCGCGTCCTTGAGACCCAGGCCCAGCTCAGCGAGCTTGACCTTGACCTCGTTGATGGACTTCTGACCGAAGTTCCGGATGTCCAGCAGATCGGACTCCGTGCGGGCGGCGAGCTCGCCGACCGTGTGGATGTCCTCACGCTTGAGGCAGTTGTAGGAGCGGACGGAGAAGTCGAGATCCTCGATGGGCAGGCTGTAGGCCGCGATGTGCTCCGTTTCCTGCGGGGACGGGCCGATCTCGATACCTTCAGCCTCGGTGTTCAGCTCGCGGGCCAGGCCGAAGAGTTCCACCAGGGTTCCACCGGCGGACGCGATCGCGTCGCGGGCGGTGATGGAGTTCTTGGTCTCCACGTCGAGGACCAGCTTGTCGAAGTCGGTGCGCTGTTCAACACGCGTCGCCTCGACCTTGTAGCTGACCTTCAGCACCGGGGAATAGATCTGGTCGACCGGGATACGGCCGATCTCACCGGTGGTGGCGGCGGCCGGGACGTAGCCGCGACCGCGCTCGACCACGAGCTCGATGTCCAGCTTGCCCTGCTCGTTCAGCGTCGCGATGTGCAGGTCGGGGTTGTGGACCTCCACGCCGGCGGGAACGACGACATCGGCACCGGTGACGGCACCGAGCCCCTCCTTGCGGATGTACATGGTGACCGGCTCATCGGAGTCCGAGGAAAGGACCAGGGACTTGATGTTCAAGATGATGTCGGAGACATCCTCCTTGACACCCGGGATGGTGGTGAACTCGTGGAGCACACCCTCGATCCGGATGGAGGTCACCGCAGCGCCGGGAATGGACGACAGCAGGGTACGACGCAGGGAGTTACCGAGGGTGTAACCGAAGCCGGGCTCGAGCGGTTCGATGACGAACCGGGACCGTGCCGGGCTGATGTACTCCTCGGTCAGCTGGGGGCGCTGGGAAATCAGCATCGGGGTATTTCTCCTTCTCGGCGTCCGCTATTTGACGCCACATGAGGTGAACAGAGGGAACCGGACGGTTCCTTACTTGGAGTAGAACTCGACGATGAGCTGCTCCTGCAGCGGAACGTCGATCTGAGCGCGCTCGGGCAGCTGGTGCACGAGGATGCGCAGGGTGGACGGCACGACCTGCAGCCAGGCCGGGACGACGGAGTCGAGCAGGTTCTCCTGGGCCTCTTCGAACCACAGCATCGAGCGGGAACGGTCCCGGACGTCGATGATGTCGTACTGGGAGACCTGGAAGGACGGCACGTTGATCTTCTTGCCGTTCACGGTGAAGTGACCGTGGGAGACGAGCTGACGTGCCTGACGACGCGTGCGGGCGAGGCCGGCACGGTAGACGACGTTGTCGAGACGGGTCTCCAGCAGGATGACCAGGTTCGAGCCGGTCTTACCGGGGCGACGGTTCGCCTCGGCGTAGTAGCGGCGGAACTGCTTCTCCATGACGCCGTAGGTGAAGCGGGCCTTCTGCTTCTCCTGCAGCTGGGTGAGGTACTCGGACTCCTTGATGCGTCCTCGACCGGCCTGTCCGGGCGGGTACGGGCGACGCTCGAAGGAGCGGTCTCCGCCGACGAGGTCGACGCGGAGACGACGGGACTTACGGGTGGCTGAACCGGTGTAACGGGCCATTATCTGTTTCCTGTCCTTTCCTGATTAAACGCGGCGACGCTTCGGCGGACGGCAGCCGTTGTGCGGCTGGGGCGTCACGTCGGAGATCGTACCGACCTCGAGGCCGGCGGTGGACAGGGAACGGATGGCGGTCTCGCGACCGGAGCCCGGGCCCTTGACGAACACGTCAACCTTCTTCATGCCGTGCTCCATCGCCTTACGGGCGGCAGACTCGGCAGCCATCTGAGCGGCGAAAGGGGTGGACTTGCGGGAGCCCTTGAAGCCGACGTGGCCGGAGGACGCCCAGGAAATCACAGCACCCTTCTCGTCCGTGATGGAGACGATGGTGTTGTTGAAGGTGGACTTGATGTACGCGGCACCGTGGGCGACGTTCTTCTTGACTACCCGACGGCCGGTACGGCGCGCGCCAGCGCGTGCTTTCGGAGGCATCTGTTACTTCTTCTTTCCTGCGATCGTCTTCTTCGGGCCCTTACGGGTACGAGCGTTGGTCTTGGTCCGCTGACCGCGCACCGGGAGGCCACGACGGTGGCGCAGACCCTGGTAGCAGCCGATCTCGATCTTGCGACGGATGTCCGCGGCGACCTCGCGGCGGAGGTCACCCTCGACCTTCCAGGTCCCTTCGATGACGTCCTTGAGAGCGGAGACCTGCTCGTCAGTGAGGTCCTTGGACCGCAGGTCGGGGGAGATGCCGGTCTTCTCCAGCAGCTCGGCGGCACGGGCGGGGCCGATGCCGTAGATGTAGGTGAGTGCAACCTCCATGCGCTTGTCGCGCGGGAGGTCAACACCAGCAAGGCGTGCCATGTGGCAGTTCCTTCCGGTTTTTGAGCGGCGGTTTGCTCCCCACACATCCCGGCGTCCTCCCTGAGGGAAGGACGCCGGGCTCCGGCCGCCGCGGCCGGAGGTGAGCCCGTGGAATCCGCACGTCGGCGGCGTCCACGGATGGTGTACGGAGGCGAATGTCTTTGTGCCGGACAGATGTGCCGGAACGACAGGTAGGGCAGGTCTACTTGTAGCGGTAGACGATGCGCCCGCGGGTCAGGTCGTAGGGCGAGAGCTCCACGACCACGCGGTCCTCAGGAAGGATACGGATGTAGTGCTGACGCATCTTGCCGGAGATGTGGGCGAGCACCTTGTGCCCGTTGTCCAGCTCCACACGGAACATCGCGTTCGGCAGGGGCTCGACAATCTTGCCCTCGACCTCGATGGCGCCTTCCTTCTTAGCCATATCCTCCACTTTTCCAGGTCAGGGCAGCCTGCCGGCAGGTGCCGGAGCCGTAGCCTGACCACACAGTCTTGTTCGGACGATGTACCCGCAGATGATCGTGACGACCCGCGTGTACACCAGAGGAAGAGTCTACGGCATGACGCGCCCCAGCGCCAATACCGGCTCACACCCCGTTGACCCCGGTCTCTACCCCGGAAAAGACTCAGTAGCGTGGAGTGAGGATGCGCGGGCCTTCAGCGGTGGCCGCGACAGTGTGCTCCCAGTGGGAGGCGAAGGACCCGTCCAGAGTCTTCACACCCCAGTCGTCGTCGAGGACGTAGGAGTCGATGGTCCCGAGTGCCAGCATCGGCTCGATGGCGAGGGTGGAACCGACCTCGATGGACGGCCCCTTGCCAGGGCGTCCTTCATTGGCCAGGTACGGGTCCTCGTGCATCTCGTGCCCGATGCCGTGACCGCCGTAGCCGTCGACGATGTACAGCGGGACGCCGAACTTCGTGGACGCCGCGGCAGTCGCCTCCTCGAGCGCCCAGGAGACATCGGTCAGCCGGTTACCCGGGACCATCGCCTTGAGCCCCTCGTAGAGGACGAACTCGGTGGCCTCGTTGAGCTGGCGGACGTTCTCGGCGATCTCGCCGATACCGAAGGTCCAGGCCGAGTCGCCGACCCAGCCGTCGAGGGTCGCACCGCAGTCGATGGAGACGAGGTCGCCGTCCTTGAGGACCGTCTTCTCGTCCGGGATACCGTGGACGATCATGTCGTTGACCGAGGAGCAGATGCTCCCCGGAAATCCGCCGTAACCCTTGAACGTCGGGTAGGCCCCGGCGTCCCGGATCGTCGCCTCGGCGACAGCGTCCAGGTCAAGTGTGCTCACGCCGGGCTTCGCGGCGGCCTTCACGGCCTGCAGCGCCTTGCCCACGATCTCGCCCGCTGCCTGCATGGCATCGAGCTCGGCCGGGGACTTGCCCCGGATGACCTTGTGTGAACGGCGGAATCCCACGGTACCTGCTGCTTTCTAGCGGTCCAGCGCATCGAGGGTGGTCGAGGAGATGTCCTCGACGGTGCCCTCGGCGTCGATGTCGACGATGATGTCGCTGTAGAAGTCGATCAGCGGCGCGGTCTCGTCGCGGTAGACCTGGAGCCGGGTACGGATGGTTTCCTCGTTGTCGTCCTTGCGGCCGCGGGAGAGCATGCGCTCGACCACGACGTCCTCGGAGACCTGGTAGTTGATGACCGCGTTGAGCTTCTCACCGGACTCGCCGAGCATCTCGCCGAGGATCTCGGCCTGCTCGACGGTGCGCGGGAAACCGTCCAGGAGGAAGCCGTCAGCGGCGTCGTCCTGGGCGAGGCGGGACCGGACCATGTCGGCGGTGACGGAAGTCGGGACGAGCTTGCCGGCGTCGATGTAGGACTGGGCCAGCTTGCCGAGCTCGGTCTCCTTGCCGATGTTCTCGCGGAACAGGTCGCCGGTGGAGATGTGCGGAACCTGCAGCGCGTCCGCGAGGATGGCCGCCTGGGTGCCCTTGCCCGCACCGGGCGGGCCGAGGAGAACGAGTCTCATTTGAGGAATCCTTCGTAGTTGGCTTGCATGAGCTGGGACTCGATCTGCTTGACGGTGGTCAGAGCGACCGAGACCATGATCAGGATAGCGGTACCGCCGAACGCTCCGAGGCCGTTACCCCCTCCGTCGGAGGTGATTCCGGCGGACAGGGCGAGGTTCGGGATGATCGCGATCACAGCGAGGTACACGGAACCGACCGCGAGCAGACGGTTCATGACCCGGCCGAGGTACTCGGCGGTGGGCCGGCCCGGACGGATGCCCGGGATGAATCCACCGTACTTCTTCATGTTGTCGGCCTGATCGTTGGGGTCGTACTGGATCGACACGTAGAAGAACGCGAAGAAGATGATCATGACGGCCATGAACACGATGTAGCGCCAGTCCGACGGGTCGGTCAGGATGTTCATGACATCGCGGTTCCACCAGTTGTCCGCCTGCTCGCCGCCACCGGACTGGATGATCTGGGTGATGAGGATCGGGACAGTCAACAGGGAGGACGCGAAGATCACCGGGATAACACCGGCCTGGTTGACCTTCAGCGGCAGGTAGGTGGAGGTCTCGCCGTACTGGCGGCGACCGACCATGCGCTTGGCGTACTGGACCGGGATCCGTCGCTGGCCCTGCTCGACGAAGACGACGAGGACGACCAGGACGAGCATCGCGACGACGACACCGGCGAAGACGAATCCGCCGGAGTCCTGCAGGATGTTCATGCCCTGGGCCGGCAGGTGGGTGGCCATACCGGCGACAATCAGCAGGGACATGCCGTTGCCGATGCCGCGGTCGGTGATCAGCTCACCGATCCACATCACGAGCACGGCACCGGCGGTCATGATGACGACCATCGTGACGATGCCGAAGATGCCGATATCATCCTGCAGCACCTGCTGGCCGGAGCCGAGCAGCTGCTTGTTGTTCGCCAGGGCCACGATGCCCGAGGACTGCAGCAGGGCGAGAGCGACGGTGAGGTAGCGGGTGTACTCGGTCATCTTCGCCTGACCGGACTGCCCCTCCTTCTTCAGCTGCTCGAACCGCGGGATGACCACGGTCAACAGCTGCACGATGATGGACGCCGTGATGTAGGGCATGATACCGATCGCGAAGATCGACAACTGCAGCAGCGCGCCACCCGAGAACAGGTTGATCAGGCTGTACATGCTGGTCTGGCCGTCTTCGGTCAGGTTACGGACCTGCTCTGTGACTGTCGCGTAGTCAACACCGGGCGTCGGGATCTGAGAGCCGATCCGGTACAGGATGACCATCCCCAGGGTGAAGAGGATCTTCCTGCGCAGATCGGCATCCCGGAACGCCGAGAGTATGGCGGTCACATTTGCCTCCTGGCTCGATCACTGTCGGTGGCGTCCTGCGCGTGAGAGAGGCGGGGCGTCGACGGTGTCGATGGGTCTACATGGTGTTTCCGTCCCCGGGCATGGCTGACCGGCGGCGGATATTGGACAACTGCAACAGGATAGCAGGGGTGACCTCTTCTGTGCCCCGTCGGCGGGTAAGTTTGTCCCCCTGCGCGACTGTCCGTGCAGTTCAGAACGTTACAGGACGCCGCCCTCAGGTCTACTCCACAAGTGCTGCCCCGGCGGATGCGTGACGGTGGATGTGACGGGGTTCCGCGGGGCACTGTGGCGTCCCGTCGCCTCTCGCCCGCCGGTCTAACCGGTTCGGCTCCCGGTACGCCCCGTATCTCCCTGTTCCTCTCTGTCCCTCCCTGTTCGCCGGTGCTTCATGTCTGCGGCAGGCACAGATCGGGCTTTCTGTGGCAGTGAATCCCGACTCTGTGCCTGCCGCAGACCTGAAGCCCCCCCCGGACATGACAGAACCCCGCTCCCCCACGAGTGGGGGAACGGGGCTCAGTGCCTGTCAGTGCCTGTCAGTGCCTGGCAGTGACAACAGTCGGGACTGTGAAGACTAGGCCTCGGTGGTGGAACCGCCGGCGGCCTGGATCTTCTCGACAGCGGACTTGGAGAACTTGTCGGCGGTGACGTTGACCGCGACGGAGATCTCACCGTTGCCGAGGACCTTCACCGGCTGCTTCGGCCGGACGAGACCGGCGGAAACGATGTCGGCGACGGTGACGTCGCCGCCCTTCGGGAAGGCGGCCTCCAGATCGGAGACGTTGACGACCTGGAACACGACCTTGGCCGGGTTCTTGAAGCCCTTGAGCTTCGGCAGGCGCATGTGCAGCGGCATCTGGCCACCCTCGAAGGCGGCAGAGACCTGCTTGCGGGCCTTGGTGCCCTTGGTACCGCGACCGGCGGTCTTACCCTTGGATGCCTCACCACGACCGACACGGGTCTTGGCGGTGTTGGCACCCTTGGTCGGACGCAGGTCGTGGAGCTTGATGGGTTCGCTCATGTTCTTACTCCCCTGCAACTTCCTCGACCTCGACCATGTGGCGCACGGTGTTGATCTGACCGCGGACCACCGGAGTGTCCTCGCGGACGACCGAGTGTCCGATACGCTTCAGGCCGAGCGAGCGCAGCGACTCACGCTGCTTCGGCTTGGTGGCGACTTTACCCTTACGCTGGGTGATCTTCAGTGCCATGGTTACGCTCCCTGTCCTGCGGCGCGGGCACGGAGCATCGCGGCCGGGGCGACCTCTTCGAGGGTCTTGCCACGGCGGGCGGCGACCTCTTCGGGCCGGACCAGCTGCTTGAGGGCGTCCACGGTGGCGTGGACGACGTTGATGGCGTTGTCGGAGCCGAGGGACTTCGACAGGACGTCCTGGACGCCGGCGCACTCGAGCACCGGACGGGCGGCACCACCGGCGATGACACCGGTACCGGGGGCGGCCGGAGCCATCCACACGACACCGGCGGCAGCCTCACCCTGGACCGGGTGGGTGATGGTGCCGGCGATCATCGGGACGCGGAAGAAGTTCTTGCGAGCTTCTTCGGCACCCTTCTGGATCGCGGCAGGAACTTCCTTGGCCTTGCCGTAGCCGACGCCGACCATGCCCTGGCCGTCGCCGACGATCACGAGAGCGGTGAAGCTGAAGCGACGACCACCCTTGACGACCTTGGAGACACGGTTGATGGTGACGACGCGCTCGAGGTACTGCGAGCGCTCATCATCCTGACCACGACGGTTACCGCCACGGCGGTCGTCACGGCCACGACCACGGTTGTCACCGCGGTTGTTGTTGCTGTCGGCGGTGCGTCCGCCGTTACGATCACGTTCCGACATCACGCAGTCCTTCCGTCGGTGAAAATCTTGTCGTTGCGCATTAGAACTTCAGACCACCTTCGCGGGCTGCGTCGGCCAGAGCGGCGACGCGACCGTGGTACTGGTAGCCGCCACGGTCGAAGACGACCGTTTCGACACCGGCAGCCTTGGCGCGCTCGGCGATGAGCTCGCCGACGCGGGCACCGCGGGCCTTCTTGTCACCCTCCATGGCACGGATATCGGCCTCGGTGGTGGATGCAGCGGCCAGGGTGTGACCGGCGACATCGTCGATCAGCTGGGCGTGCATGTGACGGGAGGTGCGGTGGACGACGAGACGCGGGGTCTCGGCGGTACCGGAGATGTTCTTGCGCAGACGGTAGTGACGGCGCTGACGTGCGATGCGACGGCGGGTGGAGATGTCCTTGCCCACCGGGAGACGCTTCTTGTCGTTGCTCTGAGACATTACTTACCCGTCTTTCCGACCTTGCGACGGATCTGCTCACCCTCGTAGCGGATGCCCTTACCCTTGTAGGGATCGTCCTTCCGCAGACGACGGATGTTGGCGGAGATCTGTCCGACCTGCTGCTTATCGATACCTGTGACGGAGAACTTGGTGTTTCCGTCGACCGCGAAAGTGATTCCCTCCGGAGCCTCGATGAGGACCGGGTGGGAGTAACCGAGGGCGAACTCGAGGTTCTTGCCCTTGGCCTGGACGCGGTAACCGACACCGAAGATCTCCATCTTCTGGGTGTAACCCTCGGTGACGCCGACAACCATGTTGTTGACGAGCGAGCGGGAGAGACCGTGCAGGGAGCGGTTCTTGCGGTGGTCGTCCGGGCGCTGAACGAGAATCTCGTTGCCCTCCTGGACGGCGGTGATCGGGGCCGGGAGTTCCTGGGACAGAGTGCCCTTCGGACCCTTGACCTCGACGTTCTGACCGTCGATGGTGACGGTGACGTTGGCGGGGACGGCCACGGGGGCCTTACCGATACGTGACATTGTGCTGCGTCCTCCTTCTACCAGACGTAGGCGAGGACTTCCCCACCCACGCCCTTCTCGGTCGCCTCACGGTCGGTCAGCAGACCCTGGGAAGTGGAGATGATCGCCACACCCAGGCCACCGAGGACCTTCGGGAGGTTGGTGGACTTGGCGTACACGCGCAGACCCGGCTTGGAGACGCGGCGGACACCGGCGATGGAACGCTCACGGCTGTTGGAGTACTTGAGCTCCAGGGTGAGCTGCTTGCCGACCTTGGCGGCCTCTTCGACGGTGAAGTCGGCGATGTAGCCTTCCTTCTTCAGGATCTCGGCGATGTTGGCCTTGATCTTGGAGGACGGCATGGACACGCTGTCGTGGTACGCGTTGGACGCGTTCCGCACGCGGGACAGCATGTCCGCGATGGGATCAGTCATCGTCATGACGAAATGACCTTGTGCCTTTCTCGCCACGGTTCCCGTGTCCACCCGGGCGTAAACCGCGTCCTTGTCGGCAACTGACGCTTCCCTGGTTCAGTAACCGGGGTTGCTCGCTACCTTGGTGACGACGCGGCCGCATGAGGGCGGAGGGCCTGTGACAAAGTGGTTGAATGCTTGGTCCTGACACGCAGGACCTGTCTACGCTAGCAACCAGGCACGACAAGGTCAAACAGCGTCCGGAAGGACGCCTGCACCCCGTCCCGAATCGGTGTCCGGGCACCTCACAGCGTATTCTCCTCAGGGTCACCACCGGCCCGAGCAGTACCCCGTCAGTGAGGAATACCCAGAACCATGTGCGGCATCGTCGGAATGATCGGCAACAGCCCGGTCAACCAGGACATCTACGACGCTCTACTTCTCCTGCAGCACCGTGGACAGGATTCCACCGGAATGGCCACGGCCGAAGCCGGCGGCCACCTGCACACCTTCCGGGCCCGTGGCCAGGTCCGTGAGGTCGTGCGCACCCGGGACATGCGTTCCCTGCTCGGCAACGTCGGCCTCGGCCATGTCCGCTACGCCACCCGTGGCGCGGCGTCCTCCGAGGAGGAACAGCAGCCCTTCTACGTCAACTCGCCCTACGGCATCACCCTGGTGCACAACGGCAACCTGACGAACACCCGTGAGCTCACCGAGGAACTGCGCGACCGCGACCGCCGGCACGTCAACTCCTCCAGCGACACCGAACTGCTGCTCAACGTCCTGGCCTCCGAGCTGCAGGCCACGACGGGCCCGACCGACCTCACCCCGGAGAGCATCTTCAGCGCCGTCTCCGCGACCAACCGCCGCATCGAGGGCGCCTACGCTGTCGTCGCGTTGATCGCCCACCACGGACTGCTCGCCTTCCGCGACCCCTTCGGCATCCGCCCGATGGTGCTGGGACGCCGCCACCCCACCCCCGAGCAGCTGTCCGTCCACCCGGACGCCCACGACGAATGGGTCGTCGCCTCCGAGTCCCTGGTCCTGGAGAACGGCAACTACGAGCTCGTCCGTGAACTCGCTCCCGGCGAGGCCGTGTTCATCACCCCGGAAGGCAAGCTCCACTCCAGCGGGTGCGCCGAGACTCCGCAGCTCAAGCCGTGCTCCTTCGAGTACGTCTACCTCGCCCGACCGGACTCCGTGATGAACGGCATCTCCGTCTACGACTCCCGCCTGCGCATGGGCGCCCGGCTGGCGCAGACCATCGCCGAGCACATGCCGGTCGAGGATGTCGACGTCGTCATGCCGATCCCGGACTCGGCGCGTCCTTCCGCGATGGAGGTCGCGAAAGTCCTGAACATCGACTACCGCGAGGGGTTCTTCAAGAACCGCTACGTCGGACGTACCTTCATCATGCCGGGCCAGGCGGTCCGCAAGAAGAGCGTCCGCCAGAAGCTCAACGCGATGTCCACCGAATTCAAGGGGAAGCATGTGCTGCTCGTCGACGACTCGATCGTCCGCGGCACCACCAGTTCCCAGATCATCGAGATGGCCCGCGCCGCCGGCGCCCGCAAGGTCACCTTCGCCTCCGCCGCCCCGCCCATCCGCCACCCGCACGTCTACGGGATCAACATCCCGACCGAGTCCGAGCTCATCGCCCACGGCCGGACCATCCCGGAGATCTGTGAGCTGCTCGGCGCCGACCACCTCATCTACCAGGAGGTGGACGACCTGGAGGCGGCGATCATGGACGGTCAGACCGACCAGCACCTCGACGGCCTGGACCTGAGCTGCTTCACCGGCGACTACATCACGGGCAACGTGACCCAGGAGTACCTCGACTGGGTGGCGGACGCCCAGGAAAGCTAGAGAGAGTCAGAGAGAGCCGGAGAGGACCAGCCATGACCGGGAAAGAGACCGTCCTGCACCACGGGGAGATCACCCCTGGCCGTCCCCTGCTCGTCGTCGCGATGGCCGGCGAGGCCACCCACCTCACCGAAGGGCTCGACGACCTGCCGGTGCTGCTCACCGGCATCGGCCGGATCCACACCACCCTGTCCCTGACGGACTGTCTGCACCGCTACCTGCGCGCCGGTGGTCTGCCCGGCGGCATCATCAACATCGGCACCGCCGGGGCGCTGCGTCCGGGACTGACGGGTGTGCACCGGGTCGACCGGGTGCTGCTGCACGATTTCTCCCACTCCTCCGTCGCCGCCTTCACCGGGGCCGACGAGTATCCGCCGCTCGACCTCGCTGCGGAGGCGGCGGTCCCCGGCGCCACGCCGGACACCCTCGACGGGCTCGAGCGGGACGCGGCGTCCACGATCACGCTGGCGACCGGCGATGTCTTCGTGGAGTCCGACGCCACCCGTGACCGCCTCGCCGAGGACGCCGACATCGTCGACATGGAGGGGTACGCCGTCGCCTCGGTCGCCCGGTGGTTCGGTGTGCCCGTGCAGTTGATCAAGGTGATCAGCGACGACGCCGGGGACTCCGCCGGCAACTCCTGGCGTGAGGAACTGCCCCGCATGGCCCGCGAGATCGCCGCCCACACCCGCGGCCAGCTCACTACGCCCCACCGACCGGAGCTCACCGCCGATTAAGGCCTGCCTCACCATCATTGCTACATTCATTCCCATGAGTGTCTTCCTGCCCGGACGCCGACGGCGTCCTCTTGCCGCTGTCACCGCACTACTCCTCACCGTCGGGCTCACCGCCTGCGGTGCCGGCTCGGAGAACGGCGGCGGTGTCGGCGACGCCGAGGAGACCAGCTTCGACGCCGCTGTCGAGGACTTCCCCACCGCCGACGACGTCCCCGCCGCGTCCGAGGCCCGTGATGTCTCCTACGCCTCCTACGTCGGCGACGTCACCCCGGTGACCGAGGACGCCGAGCCCGCCCTGCCGGTCAGTCTCACCGACTCCGACGGCAACGACGTCACCGTCGACGATGTCTCCCGTATCGTCCCGCTCGACATCTCGGGCACGATCTCCCGCACCCTCGCCGGCCTGGGCCTGCGCGACAACATCGTCGGACGCTCCGTGTCCTCGATGGAACCCAGCCTCGCCGACCTGCCCGTGGTCACCCACGGCGGCCACTCCATCAGCGCCGAGGCGGTCCTGAACCTCGACCCGACGCTGATCATCCTCAACCCGTCCATCGGCCCGGAGGACGCTGTCCAGCAGATCCGCGACGCGGGCATCCCCGTCGTCATGATGGAGGACCCGGAGTACGGCGCGGAGGCCGTCTCCGAGTCCATCACCACGGTCGCCGATATCGTCGGACTGCCGGAGGAAGGTAAGCAGCTCGCCGAGCGTGCCGCCGACGAGGCCGACGAGGCCCGATCCACCATCAAGGACCTGGCGGACGCCGCCACAGACGGCACCCCGCTGCGCGCCGCCTTCCTCTACGCCCGCGGTGACGGCGGTGTCTTCTACATCCTCGGCCCCGACTCCGGCACCAGTGAGCTCATCGAGGGCATCGGTGCAGTGGACGTCGCGGCGGAGAAAGGCATCTCCGACATGGCGCCGGCCAATGCCGAAGCACTGGCGAAGCTCGACCCGGACGTGCTGGTCATGATGTCCGCCGGTCTGCAGTCCACCGGCAATATCGACGGCCTGCTCACCAAGCCCGGCGTGGCGCAGACCAAGGCCGGACAGAACCGTCGCATCCTTGCGATCCCGGACTCCCAGGCCCTGAGCTTCGGACCGCAGACCGGTGAGATGCTGCTCTCCGCGGCGTCCGCCCTCTACGACCCGGATACCCACCGCGAGGCCACCGAGTCCTAGCGACGGCCTATGGTAGGCGCCATGAACTCCACCCCCGCCAAAGGTTCCCCCGAGGAGAAGGCGGCCATGCTCGCCTGGCTCGATGACGTCGCCGACCAGCTCGGCATCGACCGCGACGAGGAACGCGCCCTCGTCGCCGATATCCTCCAGCTGACCAGCACCGTCGCCCACGACCGGTCGCGTCCTGCCGCACCGGTGACCGCCTTCCTGATCGGTCTGGCCGCCGGGCGTGCCGGTTCCGACCCCGCGGAGCTCATCGCTGCAGTGCGCGAGCGCGCGGCGTCCGGCGACGATCCCGGGGACTGAGACCCCCGTTCGGCGGAACCTGATGCGCCGGATATGACTCAGGTCACGTTCCTGGTTAGCATGGGGAACATGACTAATGTCCAGGGACTTCCGCCGGTCGCCGACCAGGTCAACCCGGTGGCCAACCGCTACGATCACCCGCGGATCAGCGAGAACGAGAAGGTCGCCACCGGCGTCCCCGCCGTGCTTCACGCGATGCAGCATGCGGTGCCGAACAACGGCGTGCCCTCCCTGCTGACCATCAACAAGCACAAGGGCTTCGACTGCCCCGGCTGCGCCTGGCCCGAGCCTGACCAGCATGACCTCAACATCGTCGAGTTCTGCGAGAACGGTGCGAAGGCCGTCGCCGAGGAAACCACCCCCTCCAAGGCCGGCCCCGACTTCTGGGCGAGGTACACCGTCGAGGAGCTGCGCGAGAAGACCGACCACTGGCTCGGCAAGGTCGGACGCATCACCCACCCGCTCGTCTACGACCGGGACTCCGGCGACGGCCACTACCGGCCGATCAGCTGGGATGACGCGATCGCCATGATCGCCGAGGAGTTGCAGTCCATCGAGCCGGACGAAGCCGTGTTCTACACCTCCGGCAAGGCCGTCAACGAGGCCGCCTACGCCATCCAGCTGCTCGCCCGGCGGATGGGCACCAACAATCTGCCGGACTGCTCGAACATGTGCCACGAGTCCACAGGCTCGGCCCTGTCGGCGACCCTCGGCCTCGGCAAGGGCTCGGTGACGATCAACGACTTCCACACCACCGACCTGCTGATCTCCGTCGGCCAGAATCCGGGCACCAACCACCCGCGCGCCCTGACCGCGTACTCCCGGTGCAAGGAGAACGGCGGGCGGATCATCGCGATCAACCCGATGCCCGAGGCCGGACTCATGGCCTTCCGCGAGCCGCAGGCCGTGAAGACCTACCTGGGCGCCAAGGAGAAGATCGCCGACGACTACCTCCAGGTCCGCCTCGACGGCGACCGCGCCCTGTTCCTCGCGGTGAACAAGGAGCTCGTGGCCCGCGACAGGGCCGTCGACCACTGGTTCATCGAGACCTACACCACCGGCTACGAGGATCTGACAGCCCACCTGGCGTCCCTCGACGATGAAGAGCTGGCCCGCGCCCACGGCATCCCGCGCGACCAGGTCCTGGCGATGGTGGACGCCATCGAGAAGGCCGATTCCACGATCATCACCTGGACCCTCGGTGCCACCCAGCACAAGAACGCCGTCGCCACGATCCGTGAGATGACGAACACCCTGCTGCTCACCGGCCGCATCGGCAAGCCGGGCTGCGGCACCGCCCCGCTGCGTGGCCACTCGAACGTCCAGGGTGACCGCACCATGGGTGTGTGGGAACGCTCCCCGGAGAGCTTCCTCGCCGCGATCGAGAAGGAGTTCGGCTTCCCGGTCCCCCGCGAGCACGGCTACGACACCGTCGCCTCGCTGCAGGCCATGCGCGACGGCAAGGTGAAGTTCTTCCTGTCGCTCGGCGGCAACCTGGTCCGCGTCGCGTCCGACACCTCCGTGCTCGAGCGTGGCATGGCGGCCAACGACCTCACCGTGCACCTGTCGACCAAGCCGAACGGCTCCCACGCCTGGCCGGGGCGTCGTTCCCTGATTCTGCCGGTGCGCTCGCGCACCGACCTGGACATGCAGAAGTCCGGACGCCAGTCCGTGACGGTCGAGGATTCCGCCGGCAAGGTCCACGCGTCCACCGGTAAGCGCCGTGCGCACCGGAAGTCGGACCTGAAGAGCGAGGTGGACATCCTCTGCTCGATCGGCCGCGAGACCTTCGGCGACGACTTCTGGCAGCCGATGATCGACAACTACGACGTGCTGCGCGACCACATCGCGAACACCATCCCCGGCTTCGAGAACTTCAACGAGAAGCTCAAGCACCCGGGCGGGTTCTACCTGCCCAACGGCCCCCGCGAGCGGAAGTTCACCACCTCCGACGGCAAGGCCCACATCACGGTCAACGAGATCTCCCCGGTTGAGCTGCTGCCCGGACAGCTGATGATGAACACCGTGCGTACGCACGACCAGTTCAACTCCACCGTCTACGGCATGGATGACCGCTACCGCGGCATCCGGGGAGGACGCCGCGTCGTCCTCATCAACCCGGCGGACTGCCGCGAGCTCGGCGTGCGCGACGGCGACATCGTCGACCTCGTGTCGGTGTGGGAGGACGGCGAGCGCCGTGCCCCCGACTTCCGCGTCGTGGAGTACGACCACTCCCGCGGTGGCTGCACCACCTACTTCCCGGAGACGAATGTGCTCATCCCGCTGGACCACGCGGCCAACGAGTCCAACACCCCGGTCTCGAAGTCGATGCCCATCCACCTGGAGCCGACCGGGAAGCGCGCGGAGGACATGCCGCCGATGCCTGCGAATGAGAAGTAGATGAGCCGTAGGGGTAATTTGGCGATCCATGGGTAGGTTGACGGAAAAGGCACGGGTCACCAAGGTTCGGCTGGAGGACGGCTCCGACGGGAGTGTTTCCGTAGACACGAGGGCCGACACCCTCGCCGTCGAGGAGCCGCTGCAGATCCGGGTGGACGGGACGGACCTCACCACCACCATGAGGACGCCGGGCCACGACATCGAACTGGTCCACGGGCTGCTCCACGCCGAGGGGGTCATCACTTCCCGGGCGGATATTTCGGAGGCGCGCTACTGTGCCGGGGCGGTGGGGCCGCTGGGTGAGAACACGTACAACACGCTGGATGTGTCGTTGCGGGATCAGGCGGGGTTCAGCGTCGCTGATATCGGTGTACACCCTTCGACCGCCACCTGCGGCGTCCCTGCGTCGCCGGACTCACCGCAGCCGGTCCAGCCGGTCCAGCCGGTCCAGCCGCCGGCCGGGGACTCCTGCCCCTCTCTGCCGGTGGGCGCCGGGTCGCTCCCCGGTGTGGAGCTCCCGATCCGCAACCTGGTGACCAACTCCGCGTGCGGCGTCTGTGGGACGACCTCCATCGATGACCTCATGAAGGAGAAGCGGTACACGCTGACGCCGGTGCATCCGACGCCTGAACTGGTCGTTTCCCTTCCCCGGCAGTTCTCCAGCGGACAGAAGGCCTTCAGGAAGACCGGTGGCGTCCACGCCGCCGGCGCGTTCACCGCCGATGGGCGTCCCCTGGTCATCCGCGAGGATGTGGGGCGCCACAACGCCGCTGACAAGGTCATCGGTGCGCTCCTCCTGGAGAATCGTCTCCCCGGTGATGTCCCCGAGGACGACCCGGACAAGGCCACCTACCTGGTCATGAGTTCCCGGGCATCCTTTGAACTGGTGCAGAAGGCCGTGCTGGCGGGCTTTTCCGGACTGGTCGCGGTCTCCGCGGCGACCTCGCTGGCCGTCGCTATGGCGAAGGAGTCCGGTCTGCTGCTCACCGGCTTCACCCGGGACGACAGGTTCAACCTCTACTCCGGTGAGCTGGCGTCCTGACGCGGTGGCGTTCCGAGGTTCTGGCCTCCCGGCGTCCGGCTACTGGTGAAACGTCGGTGGCATCCCCTCCTGCAATGTGGCATCTCCTTATGTCGCCTGGACCGGCCGAGGTTACAGAAAGAGATGCCA
Organism: Corynebacterium sp.; assembly: GCF_022712275.1. GTDB lineage: Bacteria > Actinomycetota > Actinomycetes > Mycobacteriales > Mycobacteriaceae > Corynebacterium. Next base: position 106,773 of record NZ_JALAGU010000026.1, read on the forward strand.
CCGAGCACGTGGAGATGCCACCTCACTGCGACAGATGGCCGACCAGCGCCAGCACTCTCTGTGCAGCCACCAGTACGGAGATGCTGAAATCAGGTACCTGACTTCCGCATCACGGTACTGATGGCGACAGTGAAGTCGGGGCACCAGGCGTCAACACCAGCCCGTTGACACTCAGGTCTCTACTGCCGATCCAGCCACGCGGTGATACCGCCGGGATAGTTGACCGCGGCGATACCCGCGCCCGCCAACAGGTCGACCGCCTTCAGCGAACGCACACCCGAGGCGCAGTAGACCACCAGAGGACGCCCCTCTTCAGCCGCACGGTCGGCCACGTACTCGACCTCCTCAGGGAACTCACCGTCGACGCCACCCTTGAGCACGGACAAGGGTATGTTCACCGCACCCGGGATATGCACGGTCTCGAACTCATCGGGCTCGCGGACGTCCATGAGCACTGCGTCGGTGAGATCCGGGATGTCAGAGTCATCAGAGAGCTCGACCGCCAGTTCCTCGTCCACCTCAGTCGGCTCACTCTTCACCCGCTGCGCGACCGCGGGATCACCATGCACCGGGATATACTCCCACCGGCCGGACAAACCGTCGAAGTAGCCGATCGTGCCGGTCAAGGGTGTACCGATATCAGTGAGCACCTTGACCGCCTCCAGCGCCATCGCGGTCCCCACAACTCCCACGACCGGGCCGAGCACACCTGCCGCAGAGCAGGAGGGCACGGTTCCGGGGGCCGGAGGTGTCGGGAAAACATCCTCGTAGAGCGGACCAGGTGCACCGAAGACGGACAGTTGCGCGTCGAACCCGAGGATGGACGCCCACACGTGCGGGATCCCCAGCACCGCACACCCGTGGGAGCAGGCGTAGCGGGCGGCGAAATTGTCGGTGCCGTCGAGGACGACATCGGCGTCCCCCAGCAGCTCTACAGCGTTCGACGAGGTCAGTCGGGCATCCACGACGTTGACCACCAGATCACGATTCCGCGCCAGCATCTCCCGGCGCGCAGACTCCGCCTTCGACTCCCCCACCGCGGCCTCGACATGGATGATCTGGCGGTGCAGGTTTGAGGTGGCGACCTCGTCATCATCGATGACGGTCACCTCCCCCACCCCGGCCGCGGCGAGGTAGAGCAGTGCGGGTGAGCCGAGCCCGCCGGCGCCGAGCACGGCGACATGGGAGGACGCCAGTTTCTCCTGCGCCGCAAGACCGAATCCGGCGAGCGTGATCTGGCGTCGGTACCGGGCGTGGTCGACAGGGTGGCCAGTCTCGTCAGTCATCACAGACCCACCCAGTCAGTCGATCCGTCAACATGTTCCTGTTCCTTCCAGATCGGTACCTCCGACTTCACGCGCGAGGCGAACTCGGCGACCGCCTCGAAGGCGGGACCCCGGTGGGAGGACGCCACGACCACGAGAAAAGCGAGGTCACCGATCCCGAGCTCACCGCTGCGGTGCTCGGCCCAGAGCCGGATCTCGGGGTACTCGGCGACGGTCTCCTCGGCGATCCGCGCCAGCACCGCATCCGCGGTCGGGTGGTGGGTGTAGGTCAGCTGCGTCACCCCTTCGCCGTTGTCGTGGTCGCGCACGGTGCCTTCGAAGGTGACGACGGCGCCCATCGCGTCGGTCGCCGTGGCGTCCTTCGCGGCTACCAGTTGTGTCTCGAGAGGCTCAGTGGAGATCGCGGTGTGGATGACGGTGCCGGTCTGCGCGGCGACGTAGGCGGGGTCCTTCACGGGTCCGCTCACGGGGTCACTCATGGTCTCCGGCTCCTTCCAGCTGGTCGATGAGGTGGTCGAGCACGGGGTCGAGCACGGCGATGCCGTCCTTCACTCCCCCGGTCGACCCGGGCAGCGTCATGACGAAAGTGCGTCCGACGGTACCCGCCACGCCGCCGGACAGCAGCGCAGTGGGGACGCCGTTCTCCAGACCCTTGAGGTGGACGGCCGTCATCAGGCCGGGCAGTTCGTGGGTGAGCAGTGGCTTCACGGCGGCGACGGTGCCGTCGGTCGGACTGATGCCCGTGCCGCCGGTGGTGAGCACGATGGTCGGGACAGGAACGGTCGCGTCTCCATCGAAAACCTCGTCGAGGTAGGCGGGGATGTCGGCGTCGGCGACAACCGCGGCATCCGGAACCTCCAGGCCACGCTCGCGCAGCCAACTGACCAGGACCGGGCCGGTGCGGTCGGCGTACTCACCGGCGGCGGCGCGGGTGGACGCGACGACGACGAGTGCAGTGGTCATGACCGCACATCCCCCGGTGCGTCGGGACGCACATCCCAGTCGCCGGACTTACCGCCGGATTTCGCGAGGACGCGGACGTCGTCGATGACGGCGTGCTTGTCGACCGCCTTGATCATGTCGTAGACGGTCAGGGCGGCACTGGTCACCGCGGTCAGTGCCTCCATCTCCACCCCGGTGACGCCGCGGGTCTTCACGGAGGCCTCGATGCGCACGGCGTCCGCCTCCCGGGTGAAGTCGACGGTGATCCTGCCGAGCGGCAGCGGGTGGCACAGCGGGATGATCTCGGGGGTCTTCTTCGCGCCCATGATACCGGCGACGCGGGCGACGGGCAGGGCATCCCCTTTGGGCAGGCCTCCGTTGGCAGGGTCGAAGATCATGTCGAGCACGTCTTCCCTGGTGCGGACACGGCCGGTGGCCACGGCGGTGCGGCTGGTCTCGTTCTTCGCGGTGACGTCGACCATGTGCGCCGAGCCGTCCTCACGGACGTGGGTGAGGTGGGTGTTCTCGGTGTTATCGGTGTTCCCGGTGTTCCCGGGGTTTTCCGTGCTGCTCATAGGTGCCCAGATTACGCGGTAGAGCTGGTCAGGGTTCGCCCGAGCCAGGGCCAGGATGACGCGCGATGTCGATGGATTCATGGACAATGCCGACGACGAACCGTGTGTCTTCATCAGACCGGTAGGATGATGTGACTGGGTGACAACACCCTGGGTGACAACACCCTGGGCGACAACACCCGGTCATCGCGCACCCGGTCACGGCTCAGTCTGAGATGCCAGGACCGCTTCCCCTGGCCCAGCTCCGGGTGAAGCCGACGTCCCGGCTCATCAGGGTCGACTACGAGGTCACGGAGCGCCGTGCGAAGAGATTCCGGTACCGCCTCATTGCCTCCTCCCTGAAGCGCTCCACCGTCCAGTCCAGGATGCCCCGGAGATCCTGCCTGGCCAGCGAACTCATGCGGATCCTTCGCATCAGCGTTGCTGCCTGGCATCTATGACCTCCTGGGCGAGGTCATCCATGAATCCGTCGAGTTCTTCCAGTTCGACATCGACGTAGCGCCCCGCCGCGATGTCAATCTCCCCCGCCGCGACGTGCCGCCTACACTGGACGACCATGGTTGAGATCCACTATTTCGCCGCCGCCCGGGCCGCACGCGGCGTCCCGCAGGAGAATGCAGACGCCTCCGGAACACTGTCCGACCTGCTCGGCACCCTCGGCACCACCCACACCGAAACCACCGCCGGCGGCATGACGCTCGCCCAGATCTTCGACCGCTGCAGCTTCCTCGTCGACGGCCGCACGGTCACCCGCCCGGACGCCACCACCGTCGACCTCAGCGCCGTCCGGCGCGTCGACGTCCTCCCGCCGTTCGCCGGAGGATAGATGTACGCGCTGATCATCGCAGGTGGACGCGGTGAACGCCTCGCCGCATCCGCCCCCACCGAGGTCCCGGTCAAACCCCTTCTTCAGGATGCCACGGGCCGCCGTCTCATCGACCGTGTCCTCGACGCCTGCGCCGTACTCCCCGAATGCCGGCGGATCGTCGTCGCCGGCGAGATGCCTCTCCCTGACGACGTCACCCGCGTCCGCGAAGATCCGCCGCTCGCAGGTCCCGCCGCCGGCATCGCCGCCGGTGTGACCGCGATCCCCGCCGACTACACCGGCGATGTCCTGGTCCTGCCCGCCGACCTCGCGGACCCGGCGTCCGTCGTCGCCGCCCTGGACCGACCGGGCGTCATCACCGCGGACGGGCGCCTCCAACCGCTGCTCTTCCGTGCGTCCTGCCCCGCCCTGAAGGACGCCTGCGTCGGCGACTTCACCGACGCCCCCGTCATGCGCATCGTGAAGGAACTGCACCTGTCCGAGATCGAACTGCCCGCCCCCACCATCGCCGACATCGACACCTGGGCCGATGCCGCAGCGCACGGGTACAGCAACGGGTACGGTCAGGACTGATGAACACTCTCAGCTGGTCCGAAGCCCGCGCCGCCGTCGAATCCGCGGTCCACGACCATGCCCGCCGAGGCACCGAGCAGGTTCCGGTGGCGGAGGCGGCGGGTCGGATCCTGGCGTCCGCCGTGGTCTCCCCCATGGATGTGCCGCACTACACGTCCTCGGCGATGGACGGGTTCGCTGTGCGCGGCACCGGACCGTGGCGACTGCTCGCCACCCCCGTCGAAGGCGCGGCAGGACGCAACATCCACCGCACGGGCGGCGCACTCTCCGACGGAGAGGCGCTGCCGGTCCTGACAGGATCTCTTCTTCCGGAGGGGGCGGACGCCGTCGTCCGATCCGAGGACGCCGAGATCACCTGTGACGGTTCCCGGCTGCACGCCGGGCAGCCCGAAGTGGGCAACGACATCCGCCCTGCAGGTCAGGAACGCTCCGCCGGGGCCGACCTACTGGCCGACGGGATCCGGCTGACACCGCGTCATGTCGCGATGCTGTCGGCCGGGGGTGTCGATGAGGTGACCGTGACCAGGCGTCCGAGGGTGGTGTGCGCCTTCACGGGCAATGAGATCGTGCGCAGTGGTGTGCCCGGTCCGGGCGAGGTACGCGACGCCTTCTCCGTGTCCTTCCCGGCACTGGTCGAATCCTGGGGTGGGGTCGTGACCTCTGCCGAGGCTGTCGCCGACGACCCGGTGGCGGTGGAGTACTGGCTGCGCCGCCCCTCCACCATTGAAGCCGACATTGTGCTGGTCACCGGTGGTTCAGGGCATTCCGGGCAGGACTTCGCCCGTCGGTTCATCACCCGGGCAGCATCTGGTGATGACGGCGAGGTGCTGGCGTCCGGTGTGGCGTGCCGGCCGGGTCACCCGACACTGATCGTCCGACGCGGTTCGCAGCTCATCATCGGGGCGCCCGGCAACCCGTTCGCCGCGCATGTCGCCCTGCACTCGTTCGTGGTCCCGGCGGTCGCCGCGTTCGCGGGCCTGTCCTCGGAGCTGCACTCGGGGGTCTGCGCCGTGTCGGTTGAGCCGCTCAACAGGGACCGGGTGCGGCTGATCCCCGCTGCTCTCGGCGCCGACCGGGTGTGCACCCCGGTCGAGGGTGCACATTCGCACATGCTCACCGGGTACGCGACCGGGGATGTGCTGCTGGTCGTGCCGTCGGAGGGGCTTGTCGCAGGTGATCCGGTGGACTTCCTGACGCTGTAGGTGGCTGCCCCGGGTGGACCTAGTCCCGGTAGAGCCGCGCACCCTTGGAGGTCCCCTGATTCAGCCAGGCGTAGACGCCGCCGACGAGCAGTCCGCCGCCGACGACATTGCCGACCAGGGCCATCCCCCAGTTGTCCAGCACATTCGCCCAGGTCAGCGAGTCCAGCACGGAGGCGCCGTCCATGAAACCGTCGCCGAGGCAGAACAGGGACAGCATGAACAGGGAGAAGTTCGCGATGAGGTGCTCCAGCCCCAGCACCACGAAGGCACCGATGACGAACTGGGTGAACAGGAACTTGCCCGCGTAGTCCTTCATGATCAGACCACCGACGATGGCCACGTTGACCAGGAAGTTCGCGAGGATCGCCTCGAGGAAGATCCCCCACGGCCCCTTGGTCAGCTTGCTGTCGGCCAGGGTCGCGAGCAGGTGGTCGGCCCCGAGTCCGCCGAGCTTGCCGGACTGTCCGAGGATCACCGCGACAATGACCGCGCCGACGAGGTTGAGCACCACGGTCCACAGGATGATCCCCGCAGCCCGTAGCCAGGAGACATGACCGCGGACCACACCGAAGACCATGAACATCATGGTGCCGGTCGCCAGTTCCGCCCCGACCTGCAGGATCATGGCCAGTCCGACGAAGAAGCACATCCCGAAGACGACCGCGCCGAGGCCTTCGGCCACCCCCTCGACCGCATTGCCGGCGACGACGGCGAATGCAGTGCCGAGGGTCAGGTACACACCCGCGAGGATCGCGCGCACCGAGTAGCGCAGCGGATCGTCGGCGAACAGTCCCGCCTTCTTGAGGACGGCCTTGTCGGCGGCGGCGTTCACCGCGCCGTCCAACGGAGCCGGGGTGGCCGGGCTTTCCTGGGCGTCTGTTTCCACGGTTGATGCATTCTCGCTCACCGGGGCGACACTACTCCCGGCGTCATGTTGTGCCGAGCGGCCGTCAACCACCACTGCACCAACCGTTCACCCACCACGAAGGAAGGACGCCACCCCGGAAAGCAGCAGGTGACCTGCACCACATCATGCCCCCTCGCCAGGCACCGCAGTCGTCCAGCGGTCGGCCCCACCGAAACCGGTTGCGATACAACCAGACAGGAGCCCCCCCTAGTTCACCCCCGAAAGCGCCGCACTGAGGAGGAGTATTCACACGGGAAGCTCACGAGGGGAACTCACGAGGGACCACTCAGGAAGACGCACCACCGGCAGCCTCCACTTCCGCAGCCACCTCGGCAGCCACCTCGGCAGCCACCTCGGCAGCCGCAGCGTCCACCGCCCGGGCCACCGAGGTCACCGGCCGGATGTCCAGCCTGGACACCGCGATCGAGAGCCGCACCTCCGGATCCACCAGCGGCACCGCGCACAACCGGTCCGACAGCGGCGCCCATTCCGGGACGACCGCGAACCAGCGTCCCGCCTCAGCACTGGACAACAACGCGGCGACGGAGTCGGAGTCCAGCACGGGCGTGACCTGCACGTCGAGCGCGGACATCGCCCGGTCGAACTCCTCGCGCGCCAGCATCCCCGGCGACAGAACCGCCACCGGCGAGATAGCCAGGTCCGCCCCCGACAGGGACGAGGGCACCGACCCGAACCGCTCACGGAACAGCGCAGGCACACCCACCACCGCGAATCGCACCGACCCGACAGTTGTCACCCGCTGGCCCCTGACCACCTCCGGCGCGGTGTGGATGATCCCAGCATCCAGCTCGTGGGCGCGCAGTCCCTCGACGATTTCCTCACTGCGCAGCCCCGCACGCAGGTCGAAGCGCACCCGCGGGTTAGCCTCGGCGATCCGGTCGAGCAGCCGCGCCGCCCAACCCGTCCCCGCCGGGATCACGCCCACCCGCACCGTCGCGGACAGTTCACCGCGCGCGGCGGCGAGGTCCTCCTCCAGATGACGCTGGTCCGCGGTGATCCGCCGGGCGTAGGTCAGCACCAGCTCACCCTCGTGGGTCAGCCCCTGGAACGCCGAATGGCTCCGGTTGACCAGTGGTGATCCGACCTCTTTCTCCAGTTTCCGGATCGCCTCGGACAGAGTCGAGGTTGTCACGAAGCAGGACGCCGCCGCCCGGCCGAAGTGTCGTTCCCGGGCGAGAGCCTCGAAGTAGGTCAGTTGGCTGAGGAGCATGTGACCGAGATTACCGGGTCACTGCCCGGCTTCTTTCCCGGCACCGCCGCAGCACCGTCGCAGCACCGCCCCAGCACCTCAGAACGAGTTGTGTACCATTAAGTTGTACACAATCTAATTCGGTGCCATACTCGTAGTCATGGGAATCACCGACAGGATGGGCTGCTTCGCCCTCTACTCCGCCGCCAAAGCCGTGTCGCGGGCGTACCGCACCCTGTTGGCCCCCTGGGACCTGACCTACCCGCAGTACCTGGTCCTCGTCATCCTCTGGACCGACGGCCCCCAGACCGTGAAATCACTGGGTGCTTCGATGAAGCTCGATTCCGGCACGCTCTCTCCTCTCCTGCGGCGGCTGGAGAATTCCGGGTACATCACCCGGACCCGGAGCACCGGCGATGAACGCGTCACCACCGTCGCCCCCACCGAAGCGGGCCTCGCCCTGCGCGACGACCTGGACCACATCCCCGGTCAGATCCGCGACATCCTGACCACCACCGACGATTCCGAGGCCGGCGCACTCATCAGTCGGCTCCACGGAGTCTGCGACACAGCCATGGATGTCTCACGGGACGCCCACACGGACACCCCCACCGGAAACCACCGAAAGGACACACCATGAAGACCCTCTACACCGCTGAAGCGCTCGCCACCGGCGACGGACGCAACGGCCACGTCACCACTTCCGACAACCGCCTCGACCTCGACCTCGCCATCCCCACCGCGATGGGCGGCTCCGGCAACGGCGCCAACCCCGAGCAGCTCTTCGCCGCCGGCTACTCCGCCTGCTTCCACTCCGCCCTCCAGGGCGTCGCCCGGGCGAAGAAGGTCGCCGTCACCGGTTCCTCCGTCGGCGCGCGCGTGAATATCGGCCCGAACGACGCCAACGGCTTCCAGCTCGCCGTCCACCTCGAGGTCATCATCCCCGAACTTCCTCACGAACAGGCCCGGGAGCTCGCCGACGCCGCTCACCAGGTCTGCCCCTATTCCAACGCCACCCGCGGCAATATCGAGGTCACCGTCACCGTCGCCGACGACTGAGCCCCACTACAGCGGGTACACCACCACCACATCACCCGGCACGGGCCGCACCCCCGCCGGCACGCGCAGCAGGCAGTCCGCCTCCACCGACTGGGCGAGCAGATGTGATCCCGCCCCACCGACGGCCCGCACCAGCACCCGACCGTCGACCACTGAACGCACCGCCCGGTGGAAGCAGTCCTTGTGCTTCTGGCCGGTCACCGGCGCGTCCAGCACCGCCGTGACCGGAGAGGACGCCACACCCAACAACGGTGCGACGAACAGCCGGAAGCTCACCGCCGTGGAGACCGGATTACCGGGCAGACACACCACCGGCGTCCCCTCGAAGACGGCCGTGCCCTGCGGTCCGCCCGGCTGCTGCGCGACATGCCCGAACCACGCCCCTCGCAGCGGCGAAAGCAGCTGCCGCACCACCTCGAACTTGCCGTGACTGATCCCGCCACTGGTCACGACCACGGTCGGGTTGCTCCGTCGGACCGCGGCCCTCAGCAGCGCACCGAATGCCACCGGATCATCGGTGGTGCGGACGTGCCCGACGACCCGCATCCCGTGGTGTTCGCACAGCGCGGTGAGCATCGGCCCGTTGGCGTCCCGGATCATCGCGGCACCGGTCCCGGCACCGTCGCCGTCACCGATCTCGTCGCCACCGGTGCAGATCAGCACCCTCGCCGGCTCGCGCACCGGCAGTGTCCTGAGACCCTGCGCGGAGGCCACACCGACGGTGCGTTCATTGACGACATGGGAGGACGCGAGCAGCTCGTCACCGGCGGCGATGTCCGACCCCCGGGGCCGGACGAACTGCCCGGCGGGGGTCTCCGGCACCGTCACACAGGCACCGGTCGACGGGAACTCCGGCGGCTCGCACCGCTCGACCGGCACCACAGCCACCGCCCCGGTGGGGATCTTCGCGCCCGTCATGACCGGGAGCACGGCGTCCCCAGCGTCCTCAGTGTCCTCAGTGTCCTCAGTGTCCTCAGTGTCCTCAGTGTCCTCAGCGTCCTCAGTGTCCTCAGCGTCCTCCCCGAACGCGATCGACGCCGGGTCCACGCCGGCGGCGACGGTCTCACCCACGACGAACGTGCCGCCCGCGAGATGACGGGGAAACAGGGCGTAGCCGTCCATCTGGGAGTTGTCGAAGCGGGGCGAATCCTCGACAGCCGCCACCGCCTGCGCCAGGGGCCTGCCCACGGCGTCGGCGACCGGCAGGTCCACGACCGGTCGGTCACCGACGAGCGTGCGTACGGCGCCCTGGTGCTCTTCGGGCGTCCGGGGGCGTGCGTGCATGGTCACCGCTTCCGTCTCAGCAGAGTGGTCGTGGCGATCCCACCCACCACCAGCACATAGATGCCGAGCAGCAGGATGCAGGCACCGAGCGCCTGATCCATGTCATTGGAGCTCAGACCGAGCTCGATGAGCAGCGGGATCGTCCGGGTTTCCCCGGCGACGTTACCCGCGAAGGTGAGGGTTGCGCCGTACTCGGACAACGCACGGGCGAAACCGAGGACCGTTCCGGCGGCGATGCCGGGGCCCGCCAGCGGCACCGTGATGCGCCACAGCGTCTGCCAGCGGGAGGCGCCGTCGACCCGGGCGGCCTCCTGCACCACCGGCGGCACCCCGCGCAGCGAGGTCACCGTCGTGGAGACGAAGAAAGGCAGGGAGACGAAGACCTGCACCACGATCACGGCCAACGAGGTGAAGGCCACGCGGACGCCGAAGGAATCGTCCAGCCACTCCCCGACGAGCCCGTGGCGTCCCCAGAAGAAGACCAGGGCCAGGCCGGAGACCACCGGTGACAGCACCAGTGGGGCGTAGATGATGAGTTGGAGGGCGTCGCCCCAACGGGGATGACGCCGCATCATGTCGACCATCCACAGACTCAACGGCAGGCCGAGGACGATGCACAGCACCGTCGACACCAGCGCCGTGGTCAGGGACAGACCGAAAGCCTCGGTCGCCTCGTCGGCGGTGATCAGCTCGACCGCGCGGCCCCACGGGATATTGAGCAGCAGCGCGACCAGCGGGCCCAGCAGCAGCAGGACCGCGACGAGAGCGACCGCGATCAGCGCGGCCGGGACGCTACGCCGGCGCACCGAACCCGTACTCCGCGAGGATCTCGCGGGCCTTGTCGGTCTGCAGCCAGGCGAGGAACTCGGAGGCGGTCTCGTTCGTCTCACCGTCGGAGGTCAGGGCGGCGGGGTACCTGTTGTCCTCGATGCCGGGAATGTCCAGGACGATGACGCGACCCTGCGAGTCGGTGAGGTTCTTCTGCAGCGCCTGGGCGTCGGTGGAGTAGATGAAGCCGGCGTCGACGTCACCGGTGGAGACCTTGGTGGCCACGTCGGAGACGTTCGCCTCCTCGGTCGGGGCCTTGAGGGTGATGCCCTGGTCGTCGAGGTACTGGTGTGCGAGGGTGCCGCAGGGGACGCCGTCTGCGCACAGGGCGATGCGCAGCTTGTCGTTGGTCTTCAGGTCATTGAGGTCGGTGATCGAACCGAGGTTGCCTGGCGCGGTGGCGAGCACGAGCTTGTTGGTGGCGATGACCTGCGGGTCCGCGTCCGCGAACTCGTCGAGGTCTTCGGCGGACTCCATGTTCGCCTCATCGGCGCTGATGAACAGGTCGGCGTCCGCACCCTGCCCGATCTGCTGGACCAGCTTGGAGGAGCCGGCGTAGTTCCAGGTGATGCTGGTGCCCTCGTGGCCGTCGGCGGCGAAGGCCTCGGCCAGGTCGTCACCGGCGTTCTTCAGGGAGGCGGCGGCGAAGACGGTGATGTCCCCGGATGAGCTGCCGGTGTCCGCGGCGGTGGCGGTCGCCTCGCTCTCACTGTCCTTCTGCGAGTTCGAGCAGGAAGCCAGCAGCACCAGGGCCGCCAGTGCAGCGAAGAGTGCCAGCGCTGTAGTGCGCGACAGGTGCAGGGTTCGGGTCATCATCGGTCCTCTCGACGGTTCCGGTTGAGCGTCTCCCGTTGTCGCTCCCACGGCCCGGGGGTTACAGTGACCTACTGTAGACCGCCTCCGGAGGCGGCACCCGATAGCCCCGATGACCTGCGGACGGAGACGCCGGAACCGGGGGGGAGCACCACGGCCGCCTACGCTGAAGGCATGACCGAATCCGCCCACCCTCTGGAGACCACCGAGGCCGGACGTCCGCCGGTCCACGCGATCATCGTCGCCGGCGGTGCAGGGTCCCGGTTGGCGGCGTCCGCGCCGGAAGGAACCCCGCCTAAGCCCCTGCTCACGGACGATGCGGGACATCGCCTGATCGACAGGGTTCTTGACGCCTGCGCCGGCTGTCAGACGCTTATCGTCGTCGGCCCGGAGACGGAACTGCCGACCGGAGTTGTGCGCGTCCGTGAGAATCCTCCCCTGTCAGGGCCCGCGGCGGCGATCGGCGCTGGGGTGGAGGCCCTGGCCGACGCCGGCGCCGGCGAGGAAGATCTGGTGCTGCTGCTCGCCGCTGATCTGACAGCACCGCACCAGGGGGTTGCCGTGCTGCTGGAGCACGCCGCCGGTAACCACGGCACCATCGGTATTGTCGGCACAGCCGGGTCCAGGTTGCAGCCCCTGTTCTGCCTGATCCGGTTCGGCCCACTTCGACGGGCGGCAGACACAGACCTCCGCAACACCTCGGTCATGCGGCTGCTGCGTCGGACGGGCCGCGGGAACCTCGACACCGTCGAACTTCCCGCGTCGACCGCCGCGGACGTGGATACCTGGCAGGACGCACTCGCCCACGGATTCGGGGACCGGAACGGACGCTGACCCGCTGATCCGGCCGCTGCACCGGGCCGGTCACTCACAGCTGTTCGGTGATGCTGCCGATCAGCGGACCGACCACCGCCACGGCGTCCGCCACCGCACCACGGGAGCCGGCGGCGTTGACAATCAGTGTGCGTCGGTCTCCGCGGTCGACGATGCCGACGATCCCGCGGCTCAGCCCTGCCGACGGAGTCGATTCCAGACCCCGCAGGAGAATCTGGGTCTCCAGACCACTGACTCTCATCCCGATGCGGGCCGCCGTGCACTCCGGCGTCACGCTGCGGGTCCTCAATCCGGTGCCACCGACAGTGAGAACCAGGTCGACCCCTGATTCGAGAGCGGTGTCCAGCGCCTGGGATACCTGTTGCGTCGTCTCCTCGACGACCGTGCACCCGAGCACCCGGACGAATTCGCCGAGGTCAGCCACTGCGCGGTCACCGGAACGGTTCGCGCGGTCACCGGAAGCGACCCGGTCGTCGACGACGATCACCGCCGCAGTACCCCCTTGCCCTGATCGATCGGAGTTGCTGAACTTTTCTTTTCCTTTCTGACCTTGATTTATATGAGTAATTTGCGTGTGATCCATCTCATATCCGTTCCATTCATTTCTATTGATAGAATTCGTGTCGACGCAGTTGGAGAGTATATAACAAACAATCCACACAGGTGACGACTATGAACCATCAGGCCACATTGCACGGCCGATCGACCACACCGGACGAACTCGACACGTCCGGAAGAACCATCAACGGATGGAATCCCGAAGATAAGGATCATTGGGATTCCCGTATCGCATGGCGGACCCTGTCAATTTCGACATTCTCGCTCATTATGGGGTTCTCCACCTGGTATCTCGTATCCGCCATCGCGCCCCTGCTGACGCGGATCGGATTCGACCTGACCACCGGCCAGCTCTACTGGCTCACCGCCATCCCCGGACTGTCCTGCGGTCTGTTCCGGCTGGTGTTCATGTTCCTGCCGCCGATCATCGGAACCCGCAGACTCGTGACGATGTCCTCCCTGCTGTTCATCATCCCGATGCTCGGCTGGTTCTTCGCCGTCCAGGACAGCTCCACCCCTTACGGGTGGCTGCTCACCCTGGCCTTCCTCTGCGGCATCGGCGGCGGAGTATTCTCCGGGTACATGCCCTCGACCGGGTACTTCTTCCCGAAAAGCAGGTCAGGAACGGCCCTGGGACTGCAGGCGGGCATCGGCAACTTCGGCATGTCGCTGATCCAGTTCCTCGGCCCCTGGATCATGGGCTTCGGCCTTCTCGGCATCACATTCGTCACACCACAACGCACCAACGACGGCGATTTCCTCTTCGTCCACAACGCTGCCGCCGTGATGATCCCCTGGGCTGTGCTGGCCGCCGCACTGGCCTGGCACTTCCTCAAGGACGTGCCGGTCAAGGCAAGTTTCCGCCAGCAGATCGACATCTTCGGCAACCGCAACACCTGGATCCTCACCCTGGTCTACCTCATGACCTTCGGAGCATTCTCCGGCTTCGCAGCACAGTTCGGCCTGCTCATCAACGAGATCTACGGGCGCGATTCCTCTCTCGCCGACTCCTTTCCCGTCGACGACCTCCCGGGCGGAGCAACCTACGCCTTCCTCGGACCGCTGATCGGGTCCCTGGTCCGGGCTATGTGGGGTCCACTGTGTGACAAGTTCGGCGGTGCGATCTGGACGTTCGTCGGATGTGTGGGCATGACCGCGTCCACGTTGGCGGCGTCCTTCCTGCTCGAGCCCTCAGATCCCGATCAGTTCCCCTGGTTCCTGGCGGCGATGCTGTCGCTGTTCTTCTTCACCGGCCCCGCCAACGCCGGAACCTTCAAACAGATGCCCATGATCCTGCCCGCCCGCCAGGCCGGAGGAGTCATCGGCTGGACCGGTGCAGTCGGCGCTTTCGGACCGTTCGTGGTCGGCATGCTCCTGTCCGGAATCTCCTCGACTCTGGTATTCCAGGGAATGGTGGTCTATTTCGTTGTGGTCACTGTTCTCGTGTGGATGTTCTACGCCAGGCCACACGCCCCCTACCCCGGATAAAAACAGAATAAATACTCGCATTCCACCTGCAGTGTATGCGATTCACACTCTCCTTGCGGATGACCACCGCGAGGAAACATCTACGACGAGGTGCATATCATGACTGTTTCCGACACCCCCGGCCCACTATTTTCCATGGGCTCCTACGTGCGCCACGGAACAACCGACCACTCCGGACGGCAGCTGTTCCTCCAGGGAGGCCGTGAAGCCGACAGTTTCTACCGCGACCGATGGTCCTTCGACAAAATCGTCCGATCCACCCACGGAGTCAACTGCACCGGATCGTGTTCCTGGAAAGTCTACGTCAAGGACGGGGTGATCACCTGGGAATCCCAGGCCGTGGACTACCCCACCACCGGCCCCGACATGCCCGAATACGAGCCCCGTGGCTGTCCGCGCGGTGCGTCCTTCTCCTGGTACACGTACTCGCCGACCAGGATCCGCTTCCCCTACGCCCGTGCCGTCCTGGTCGAGATGTACCGGGAGGCCCGTGCACGCCACGACGATCCGGTGCTCGCCTGGCGCGAGATCGTGGAAGACCCGGTGAAGCGCAGGGCCTACGTCAGCCAACGCGGCAAAGGCGGTCTGATCCGGGTACCGTACGAGGAGGCCGTGGAGATCGCCGCTGCCGCACACGTCTACACCATCCGTCGCTACGGTCCCGACCGGATCCACGGGTTCACCGTGATTCCGGCGATGTCCCAGATCTCCTACGGTGCCGGTACCCGGTTCCTGGAACTCATCGGCGGCGTCGCCCTGTCCTTCTACGACTGGTACGCCGATCTGCCGCCCGCCTCCCCCCAGACCTTCGGTGACCAGACCGATGTGCCCGAGTCCGGGGACTGGTACAACTCCAGCTACCTGATGATGTGGGGTTCGAACATCCCGGTGACCCGAACCCCGGACAGTCACTTCATGGTCGAGGCCCGGTACCGGGGAACCAAGGTCGTGGTCGTCTCACCCGACTACGCCGACAACACCAAATTCGCCGACGAGTGGCTCCGGATCTCCCCCGGCACCGACGGCGCACTGGCCTTCGCCATGGGGCACGTGATCCTCAGCGAGTTCCACGTCGGTGAGCGCACCCCGTACTTCCTCGACTACATGCGCAAATACACCGATTCGCCGTTCCTCGTCGAACTCGACGACCACGGGGACGGCACCTGCACACCCGGCAAGTTCCTCACCGCCGCCGACAGCGGTGACGATGCTCTCGCTTCCACGGAGAACGCCACCCACCGCCTGGTGGTGATGCAGCCGGACGGCAGCGTCGTCGACCCCGGCGGCACTGTCGCCGACCGCTACGGTGCCGACGGCGAGGGACGCTGGAACCTCCGTCTCGACCACGCCGACCCCGTGATGAGCATCGCCGACATCACCGACGGCACCCCGGCGTCCACCGCCGAGGTCCTCTTCCCCCGCTTCGATCTGGACGCGGAGGCTTCCGACGCCACCGGTACGGGGCCGATCGGTGCCGGCATCGTCCACCGCGGCGTGCCTGTCCGCACCGTGAACAGACGCACCGTCACCACCGTCTTCGACCTCATGCTCGCCCACTACGCCGTCCCCCGTCCCGAGCTGGACCTGCCCGGTGACTGGCCGGAGGACTTCCATGACGCCCGCATTGTGGGCACCCCGGCCTGGCAGGAGGAGCTCACCGGGGTCCCCGTCGACGCCGCCGTACGTATCGGCCGTGAGTTCGCGCGCAACGCGGTCGAATCCGGGGGACGCAGTCAGATCATCATGGGTGCCGGAGTGAACCACTACTTCCACGCCGACTCCATCTACCGCACCTTCCTCGCACTGACATCCATGTGCGGCACCCAGGGCGTCAACGGCGGAGGCTGGGCCCACTACGTGGGTCAGGAGAAACTGCGGCCGATGAACGGCTGGTCCCAGTACGCCTTCGGGCTGGACTGGTCCCGCCCGCCGCGCCAGATGATCTCCACCGGCTTCTACTACCTGGCCACCGACCAGTGGCGCTACGACAACACCCGGGCCTCGCGGCTGGCGTCCCCCCTGGCAAGTCGCGGCACCGTCGGCGACAAGCTGACGTCCGACACGCTGGTGGAGTCCATGAAGCGCGGCTGGATGCCCGCCTTCCCCCAGTTCGACCGCAATCCGCTGCTGCTGGCCGACCAGGCCGCGGAGGCCGGCAAGGACCTCAAGGACTACATCACCGGGGAGCTGGAGTCCGGACGCATGCGTTTCGCCGCCGAAGACCCCGACAACCCCGACAACTTCCCCAGGATCCTGCTGAACTGGCGGACGAACCTCATGGGATCCTCGGCGAAGGGCACCGAGTTCTTCCTGCGCCACCTGCTCGGCGTCGACTCCGACGCCAGTGCCGACGAACTCCCCGCCGGACAGCGTCCGCAGTCGATCACCTGGCGCGACACGGCACCCGGCACCGGGGAGGGCAAGCTCGACCTGATGATGACGGCGGACTTCCGCAACACGTCCACCACCCTGGTCTCCGACCTGGTGTTCCCCGCCGCGACCTGGTACGAGAAGAACGACCTGTCCACGACGGACATGCACCCGTTCATCCACTCCTTCAACGCGGCGATCAATCCGCCGTGGGAGAGCCGTACCGACTTCGAGCTCTTCCGCGATCTGTCGGCGCGGCTGTCGACACTCGCGGAGAAGTGGCTGGGCACGCAGACCGATGTCGTCACCGCACCGCTCGGCCACGATTCACCCGACGAGCTGAGCATGCCCGGTGGCGTGGTGCCGGACCAGGACGCTCCACTGGTGCCCGGCGAGTCCATGGCCAAGCTCATACCGGTGGAACGGAACTACACGAAGATCCACGAGAAGTGGATGCACCTCGGCCCGTTGACCGCCGAACTCGGCACGGGAACCCACGGCACCTCCTACGACGTCAGTACACAGGTGGAGGAGCTCGCTCTGCTCAACGGCACCGGCCACACCTCGGCCGGTGAACGACCGCAGTTGACCACCGCGGTGAAGGCTGCGGAGATGGTCCTCCATCTCTCGGGTGTCTCCAACGGTGCCGTGGCCCTCGAAGGATTCCGCAACCAGGGACGGCGGGTCGGCGTCGACATGACCGACCTGATCAAGGATCACGAGGGCACACGCACCGGCTGGGACGCGGTGAAGGAACGTCCCACCCAGGTGATCACGTCCCCGGAGTGGACCGGCATCACGAAGGACAACCAGCGGTACACCGCGTTCTCCATCAACCTGGCCTACGACAAACCGTGGCACACCCTGTCGGGACGGATGCACTACTACCTGGACCACGACTGGTTCATCGACTACGGGGAGTCCCTGCCGATCTACCGGCCTCCGTTGGACCAGCTCCACCTGCACGGCGAGACCGGCCCCGGCGAAACGGTCACGGGCGCCAACGGTGAAGCTGAGGTGACGGTGCGTTACCTGACCCCGCACAACAAGTGGTCAATCCACTCCCAGTACTACGACAACCTGCACATGCTCTCCATCTCCCGCGGCGGACAGGTCGTCTGGATGTCCGAGGTCGACGCAGAGAAGATCGGCGTGGCCGACAACGACTGGATCGAAGCCCACAACCGCAACGGCATCGTCACCGCCCGGGCGATCGTCTCCCACCGCATCCCCGCCGGCA
This sequence comes from Corynebacterium sp., assembly GCF_022712275.1. GTDB lineage: Bacteria > Actinomycetota > Actinomycetes > Mycobacteriales > Mycobacteriaceae > Corynebacterium. The sequence goes on from NZ_JALAGU010000026.1 coordinate 124,768, forward strand.
CGGTGATCATGAACCATGCACAGGAGCGCACCGCAGGCACCCCGCTCAATGAGCACACCGGACGTCGTGGCGGCACCCACAACTCCCTCACCCGCATCATGATCAACCCACTGCACGTGGCCGGCGGATACGGCCACCTGACCTACGGCTTCAACTACATCGGGCCGACCGGAAACAACCGCGACGAGGTCACCACGATCCGGCGTCGCTCTCAGGAGGTCGAGTTCTGATGCGTGTCATGGCACAGATCGCGATGGTCATGAACCTGGACAAGTGCATCGGCTGCCACACCTGCTCGGTGACCTGCAAACAGGCGTGGACCAACCGCGAAGGCACCGAGTACATGTGGTTCAACAACGTCGAGACCCGTCCCGGCGTCGGTTTCCCCCGTGGCTGGGAGGACCAGGACACCTGGCAGGGAGGGTGGAAGCTCAACCGTCGCGGCATGCTGACCCCGCGGGCCGGCGGACGCCTGACCAAGCTGGCGACGATCTTCCACAACCCGCGGATGCCCGGCATCCAGGACTACTACGAACCCTGGTCCTACGGCTACGAGAAACTGCTCTCGACGCCGGCCGACCAGAAGACGCAGCCGACCGCGCACCCTTACTCCCGGCTTGACGGACGCCCCATCGACCGTCCGACATGGTCGTCGAACTGGGACGACAACCTCGGCGGCAGCCCCGCCACCATCGACTCCGACCCGGTCCTGAAAGAGATGGGGCTGAGCGTGCAGCGGGAGATCGAGGACAGTTTCATGTTCCACCTCCCCCGTATCTGCGAGCACTGCCTGAATCCGAGTTGCGTGGCGTCCTGCCCATCCGGCGCCATGTACAAGCGCACTGAAGACGGCATCGTCCTCGTCGACCAGGACCGCTGCCGCGGCTGGCGGATGTGTGTGTCCGGCTGCCCCTACAAGAAGGTCTATTTCAACCACCGCACCGGCAAAGCCGAGAAGTGCACCCTGTGTTATCCCCGACTGGAAGTCGGACAGCCGACCGTGTGCTCCGAAACCTGCGTGGGACGACTCCGCTACCTCGGCGTGCTGCTGTATGACGCCGACCGGGTGACCGAGGCCGCCTCCACCCCCGACCCGCAGGACCTCTATGAGGCCCAGCGCTCCCTCCTGCTCGACCCGCGCGACCCGCAGGTCGTCGAGGCGGCACGCCAGGAGAACATCCCGGCGTCCTGGATCAACGCGGCACAGCAGTCTCCGATCCACGACCTCATCTTCCGCTACGACCTCGCCCTGCCCCTGCATCCGGAGTACCGGACGCTCCCGTCGGTCTGGTACGTCCCGCCACTGTCCCCGATCGTCGACAAGGTCACCGCCACCGGTAGCGATGCCGAGAACCACCGGGTGCTGCTCACCGCGGTCTCCCGGATGCGTATCCCCCTGGAGTACCTGGCGGGACTGTTCACCGCCGGAGACACCGGACCGGTGGAGAAGTCGCTGCGACGCCTGGCGGCCATGCGCAGTTACATGCGCGACGTCAACCTCGGCAAGGAGACCGACCCCGCCATCCCCGCCGCAGTCGGGATGACCGAAGAGGAGATCTTGGAGATGTACCACCTGCTTGCGATCGCCAAGTACGACGACCGCTACGTGATCCCCACCGCCTCCCCAGAGTCGCCACGCGGCATCTCCGAACTCGACCCCTTCGGCTCCACCGACCCCCGGTCGGTGGCACATGAGCTCGCCGGCGATGTCGGACCCGGACCCGGCGCACCCGATGCCTGCGGCAGTGGGTGCGGGTGCGGCGGAAGCAATGACGGCCCACCCCGGGACAACGGCAAGGTCTCGCTGCTGAGCTGGAGGGGAGAGCGTCCTGACGCGATGTTCCCTGACTCCCACGGCACTGCTCCGGGAGGTGGACGGTGAAGTCCGTGATCCCCCGGCGTCGCAAGGCCCGACGCAATTTCCAGGGCACCCTGCCCGAGGAGTTCGCCGCCGGTGTCCCCATGGACGACGCCCAGCGTCGCGTGGTGTTCATGTCCGCTGCGCTGCTCCTGGACTACCCCGATGACCGCATGCCGGATATTCTCGCCGCGGTCGGCGACTCGCTCGGTGATCTTCCGGTGGAGACAGGCGAACGGTTGTCCCGGTTCCTGCAGTACGCCACCGACCGGGCTGTGGACGGCCCGTCGGCCCTCCAGCAGGACTATGTGGCCACCTTCGACCAGCGTCGCCGGTGCTCGCTGTCCCTGAGCTACTACGCCGTCGGCGACACCCGCCAACGGGGCGCGGCGATTCTGGCGTTCTCCCGCCAGATCGAGGACCTCGGCTTCACGCTGATCCGGGAGGAGCTGCCGGACCACCTGTGTGTCCTGCTCGAATCCGCGGCGCAGTCCACGGGGGACAGCTGGCACCCGGTGACCGAGATGCTCGCCTCCCACCGGGACGGACTGGAGGTGCTCCGCGCAGCACTGTCCGACCTGGACTCACCGTATGCGGAGCTGGTGACCTGCGTGTGTTCCGCACTGCCGTCCGTGTCCGACGCCACCGCCGAAAACTACCGCCGCCTCGTCCGCAGCGGTCCCCCGTCCGAACTCGTCGGGCTGGGCACCCCGCTGCCTGCTACCGGAATGGAGCATCAGCCGTGAGTCCCTTCGAGACCTTCCTGTGGTCCGGCTTCCCCTGGCTCGCCGCCGCAGCCTTCATCATCGGGGTGGTGTGGCGCTGGCGGACCGACCAGTTCGGCTGGACCAGCCACTCCTCCCAGATCTACGAGTCGCGGATCCTGCGCCTCGCCTCCCCCCTGTTCCACTGGGGGATGATGTTCGTGATCATCGGACACCTGATGGGACTGGCCATCCCGAAATCGTGGACGACCTCGGTGGGTGTCTCCGAGACGGCCTACCACCTGATCGCCACCATTCCGGGCACCATCGCCGGGATCGCAGTGATCGTGGGGCTGGTCGGACTGATATACCGCCGCGGCGTCAACCGCACGGTGTTCCTGGCCACGTCACGCTCCGACAAGGTGATGTACCTTCTGCTCGGCGTGGCGATCCTGTCCGGATTCACCGCCACCGTATCCACCCAGGTGTTCGGCGGCCCGCACGGCTACGACTACCGGGAGACGATCTCGCCGTGGCTCCGTCAGATCATGGTCTTCCAGGCCAACCCCGATCTGATGGCCGATGTCCCGTGGGAGTTCAAGGTCCATGTGGTCTGCGGCTTCTCACTGATCGCGCTGTGGCCGTTCACCCGCCTGGTCCACGCGTTCTCTGCCCCGGTGGGGTATGTCAGTCGGCCGTACATCGTCTACCGGTCCCGCGACGCGCGGACGAAAACCGCGCCCCGGCGGGAGGTCGCCTGGGAGCAGCTGGAAGTTCCCGAGCGCGAACTCGACCAGCGGATCCAGCGGCGGAGGTGATGGATCAAGGAGTCCGAGACGGCACCACCGGGCCGCTCCCGTTGTCGCTCACGCGGCCCGGGGTTACAGTGGCCTACAGTGAACCGCCCCCGGACACGGCAGCCGTTTACCCGGTTGACCTGCGGACGGAGACACCGAAACCGGGTCCGGAGATACCGAAGACCTGCCCGAGACACAACCCACGAGAAAGGGGTTGAGAACATGACCACCGTCCTGCCGACCCCTGTGGTGCGCCCCGCGCGGGCCTCGTCGACGCGCACCTCGCCGGTGCCTGACTCTCCCTCCCCCGCCCGCGCACTCGCCGACCGCTGGGGACGCGTCGCCGACGATCTGCGCATCTCACTGATCGACAAATGCAACCTGCGCTGCACCTACTGCATGCCCGCCGAGGGCATGGTCTGGCTGCAGAAGGACAACCTGCTCACCGCCGAGGAAGCCGTCCGCATCGCCGACCTGGGGGTGCGCATCTTCGGCGCGCGCGATGTGAGGTTCACCGGCGGCGAGCCCCTGGTCCGTCGCGACCTGGCGGACATCATCGCCGGCGTCCGACGCCTCCACCCGGAGATCCCGGTCTCCATCACCACCAACGGCATCGGTCTGGACAAGCGCATCGACGAGCTGGTGGACGCCGGCCTGACCCGCGTCAATGTCTCCCTGGACACCGTCGACCGCGAGGCGTTCAAGGAACTCACCCGACGCGACCGTCTCCCCCAGGTCATCAAGGGCCTGGAGGCGGCGAAGGCTGCCGGTCTGGAGCCGGTGAAGGTCAACGCGGTACTCATGCGCGGCATCAACGACACCGGTGCCGCCGACCTGCTGGAGTGGTGCGTCACCCGCGGTTACCAGCTGCGCTTCATCGAACAGATGCCGCTGGACGCCGACCACACCTGGGCGAAGGAGAACCTGGTCTCCGGTGCCGAGGTCCGGGCCCGGCTCTCCGAGCGTTTCGACCTCTCCCCTGACCCGGTGCCCCGCGGGTCCGCCCCGGCACAGTTGTGGGAGGTGCGGCCGAAGGAGGCGTCCGCGTCCTCCCCGGCACTGGGCAAGGTCGGTGTGATCGCCTCGGTGACCGAGTCCTTCTGCGCGGCGTGTTCGCGCACCCGCATCACCGCCGACGGCAAGGTGCGCAGCTGCCTGTTCTCCAACGAGGAGACGGACCTGCTCTCGGTGATGCGCTCCGGGGCATCCGACGAGGAAATCTGCGACGTGTGGGCGGGCGCGATGATGCTCAAGCCACGGGCCTACGGCTCTGACGAGGTAACGCTCAATGACCCGGAGTACGTGCAGCCCGAGCGCACGATGAGCGCCATCGGGGGTTAGTTTCCGGTGTTCAACTTCTGCCCCGGTAGGCTGAAGCGGTGACTACCCCAGACTTCACCGCCCCGGTCGAACTGCGCAGCGTCGTGAGCTCCGCCGACCGGATGCGTCGCGCCCTTCCTCTGATCATCATCACCTTCGTCGCCGCGTTCGTCGCCACCGCCGTCGTGACGACCTACCTGGTCGGGAAACTGTGGTTGGGCTGCATCCTCGGGGCGGTCCTCGGCGTCATCCTGTGCCGCATGTTCTTCGGCAACCTGAAGAACGCCTCGAACCGCGACAACCAGCGCCTGGTCCTCAGCCCGGACGGGATCCGCGCGACCGACGGCACCCTGACCACCCTGATGCGCTGGGGTGACGTGCGTGTCATCACCACCCCGAAGGGTGCGAACCGGGTGGGCATCGTCGGGGACGCCATGCTCACCCTCAACCCGGAGGGTGACCCGAAACTGGTCGAGCGGTACTCCGGGATGACGGAGGCACCGGAGGCGTTCCGTGGCGGCAGGCCGGTACACGACAAGGACGGTGCCCTGTTCCCCGGCGACTTCGAGGCGTCCTGGCGACAGGGTGAGATCGGCTCCTGGCTGCGCCACTACCGTCCTGATCTCGGGGTGTGAGAGGTCTGGTGTGCGCGTTCCCGGTTGCAGTTCCGGGTGACCGTGGTAACACTGGAATGCATGACATCGTCTTCCATGCCAGCCCCTCTTCCGCCGTCGCTGCGCGGCATCGTGTCGGACTACATCGATGCCACGACCACAGCCGCTGCCACGACGACCGACGCTGCCCTGGTACTCGATGATGACGCGCACCTCATCTCCGCGCACCTGTCGGGTGAGTGGGACGACGATGACCGCGTGCACCGCGAGAAGGCGCACCAGACCATCGTCACTCTGCTGGACACCGCCTCCCCCGAAGACCTCTCAGCCGTGAGCACCGAGCTCGCCGGCGCCGCGGAGATCCTCATGACCCGGTAGTTCGGCGGGACGCCCAGGGGTCCCCGACGTAGACGTTCCGTGGTCGTCGTCATCTCGACCCGCTGTGACGTCCGGTGGCAGCGGCACGCTTTCTGTCTTCTACCCCTCGTCCGGAGCATCGACGGCTGTCGGGTCTCCCGTGACAGCCACTCCGACGCCCGTCTATTCTCCCCCCCCGGCCCTCTGGCTGCGACCACCGGTACCGAGAAGAGGAAATCAGGTACCTGAATTCCGCGCCCACGTACTGGTGGCTGCACGAAGGAAGTCCGGTACCGGTAGCTGCGGAAAGGCTTCATGTCTGCGGCAGGCACAAATCGCCACTTTCGTGGCACGGAATCCCGGATTCGTGCCTGCCGCAGACATGCTGCACGGGTGGGGGCAGAGCAGACAGTGGCCCTGCCCCGTCACTCACACATTCGCGGCGGCGAAGCGGGTGCCGGGGCGCCGGTACACCGCCCAGGTCAAGAGGGCCATCAGCAGATACGCCCCCGCGAAGATCCAGAACGCGGTGTCGAAGCCACCGGTGGTGTTCTTCGACAGGTTCAGCACCTGCGGAATCGCGAAGCCACCGAAACCACCGACCGCGCCGATGTAGCCCAGGGCCGCGGCACTCTTGCGCTCATGCCCCACCGGATCATCGGACGCCACGGACAGTTCGAACACCGTCGGGATCATCCGGTACACCGACCCGTTGGCCAGCCCGGTCAGGGTGAACAGCAGCAGGAACAGCAGCAGGTAGCCGGAGAAGCTGATGCTGTCGAGCAACACCACGAGCACGCTGGTCACCACGGCCATGCACACGAACACCACGATGCTCACCCGCGCTCCACCGACACGGTCGGCGAGGCGTCCTCCATAGGGGCGCGCCAACGAACCGACCAGCGGACCGAGGAAGGCCAGGGTCAGCGTCGCCCCCACCACGGTGAAGGAGGAGAAGTCAGGGAACTGGGTCTTGATCAGGGTCGGGAACACCGAACCGAAGCCCATGAAGGAGCCGAAGGCGCCGACATAGAGGAAGGCGATGATCCACAGATGCTTCTCGCGCAGCGCCGAGAGCGAGCCCCGGATGTCATTTCGTGCCGAGGTGAGGTTGTGCATGTAGCGGCGGGCGCCCCACGCGGCCAGCAGGATCAGCGGGATCCAGATCAGGCCGGCCATCGGCAGCGCCGGGTCGAAAGCACCGAAGGCGAACACGGACACAGCCACCGGAATGACCAGCTGGGCGACGGCCACGCCGAGGTTGCCGCCGGCGGCGTTCACACCGAGTGCGGCCCCCTTCTCGGCCTTCGGGTAGAAGAAGGTGATGTTGGACATGGAGCTGGCGAAGTTGCCGCCACCGAGTCCGGCCGTCGCCGCGATGACGAACAGCACCCACACCGGCGGATTGTCGGCGAAGAGCACCAGGGTCGTCGCGACGGTGGGGATGAGCAGCAGCAGAGCCGAGATCACCGTCCAGTTGCGTCCGCCGAAGATGGGGACGGTGAAGCTGTAGGGGATGCGCATCGTCGCACCGACGAGCGGCGGCAGGGAGACCAGCCAGAACTGCTGGGAGCTGGTGATGTCGATGCCGGCCTGCGGCAGCATGATGACGGTCACCGACCACATCTGCCACACGGCGAAGCCGAGGAACTCGCAGAAGACGGACCAGATGAGGTTCTGTCGGGCGGTCGCTCGCCCGGGGCCGTTCCAGAACGCCGGATCCTCGGGGGTCCAGTTGGTGATCCAGCGTCCCTCCTTCATCTCGAGGTGGGGTTCAGGCGGGCTGTGGACGGGGGCGGTGACGGTCACGGAAGGGCTCCTCACGGTCTCGGTCAGGTAGGGACTCCCCCAGATATAGGCAGTCCGGACCTCCCGGGGAAACTCGGAAACAGGAACTTCACGTGGCGGCCCCCAGGTGTCGGCGAACGCACATCGGCGCAGGTGACGGGGTGTGACGTCCTCACAGGAGACGGAAGGACGCCGTGAGTTCCTGTTCCCAGTCGTGTAACGCGCACCAGACGAACCGGCAATACAACGGGCTTAGCGTCCCTGATCATGACCGGAACAACTGTGGACACCGTCTGCGGGTACTGTGGCGTCGGCTGCGGGCTCACCCTCACGAGCGACGACCATGGCGTCCTCTCCGCGAAGGGCACCGCCGACCACCCCGCCAACCGTGGCCGCCTGTGCACCAAAGGCACGACGACCGCCGACCTGCTGAATTCCGGAGGACGCCAGACCGCGGCCCTCGTCGACGGAGAGGAGACACCGGTGGACGCCGCGGTGGCCGAGGTCGCCGCCCGCTTCACCGCCCTGCGCGAGGACCACGGGGACGACGCCGTGGCGCTGTACGTCTCCGGACAGATGTCGACCGAGGCGCAGTACCTGGCGAACAAGCTGGCCAAGGGGTATTTCCGCACGAACCTCATCGAGTCGAACTCGCGCCTGTGCATGGCGTCTGCGGCGACGGGTTACAAGCAGTCGCTCGGCGCGGACGGCCCGCCCGGTTCCTATGACGACCTCGACCACGCCGATGTCTTCCTCGTCACCGGGGCGAACATGGCCGACTGCCACCCGATCCTCTTCCTGCGGATGATGGACCGGGTGAAGCAGGGGGCGAAACTCATTGTCGTGGACCCGCGGCGTACGGCGACGGCGAAAAAGGCGGACCTGTTCCTCCAGGTCAGGCCGGGCACGGACATGGCGCTGCTCAACGGACTACTGCGGCTGATCATGGACAACGGCGACACCGACGAAGATTTCATCGCCGAGTTCACCGAGGGCTGGGAGGTCATGGCCGACCATCTCGCCGACTACCCGGTCGAGACCGTCGCGGAAATCACCGGGGTAGACGCGGCCGATCTGGAGCAGGCGGCGTCCTGGATCGGTGGGACGCGGAAGCTCGTCAGCCTGTGGACGATGGGGCTGAACCAGTCGATCCACGGCACCTGGCACACCACCGCACTGTGCAACCTTCACCTGGCGACCGGCGCGATCTGCCGTCCCGGGGCGGGCCCGTTCTCGCTGACCGGCCAGCCGAATGCGATGGGTGGACGCGAGATGGGCTACATGGGCCCCGGCCTGCCCGGCCAGCGCACGGTGCTGGACGCCGACCAGCGCGCAGAGGTCGAACAGATCTGGGATCTGCCCGCCGGGACGCTGCACGACCGGTGCGGTTCCGGGACCGTGGACCTGTTCCGCGACCTGGCCGACGAGGACGGAACGGTCAAGGCACTGTGGGTGATCTGCTCGAACCCGGCGTCCTCCATGGCGAACGGGAACGCGGTCGCCGAGGCGCTGGACGCCGCGGACTGCGTCGTCGTGCAGGACGCCTACGCCGGCACCGCCACCGCCGGGCACGCCGACATCGTGCTGCCCGCCGCCCTGTGGTCCGAGGCGGACGGGGTGATGGTGAACTCCGAGCGCAACCTCACGCTCACCTCTCCTCTGCTGGACGCCCCGGGCGACGCCCTACCGGACTGGGAGCTGATCTGCCGGGTCGCACGTGCCATGGGCTTCGCCGGTTTCGACTTCGCCTCCGCGTCCGAGGTCTTCGACGAGATCCGCCGGTTCCACAATCCGAGGACGGGCTGGGACCTGCGGGGAGTCGACCATGGACGGCTGCGGCAGGGGCCGGTGCAGTGGCCGGCCGCGCCAGAGTCTGAGAGCCGGAATCCGGTGCGCTATCTCAATGACGGGGTCAGCCAGGAGCTGTTCGTCACCGACGGCGGCGACATCCCCCGCCTCGCCTTCCCCACCCCGACCCGGCGCGCCCGCTTCCACGCCCGCCCGTGGCTGCCGCCCGCCGAGACTCCGGACGAGGAGTTCCCGCTGGTCCTGACCACCGGGCGGTTGCCGCACCAGTGGCACACGATGACAAAGACCGGGCGGGTGAAGAAGCTGATGAAGCTCAACCCGTCGAGTTTCGTGCAGATCAATCCGGTGGACGCCGAGGGCCTCGGTGCGGCGGACGGTGATCCGGTCGAGGTCCGTTCCCGACGCGGTGCGGTGACCGCTCGCGCGCTGGTCAGTCCGGATATCGTGCCCGGCACCTGCTTCATCCCCATGCACTACGCGGACACCCCGGTCAACGAGGTGACCAGTGACGCCGTGGATCCCGAGTCCCTGCAGCCCGAGTTCAAGGCGTGTGCGGTGTCGGTGACTGCTGTTCCCGATGCGCCCGCTGTTCCCGCTGGCGGAGCCGCCGAGGAGAATACTGTGCCCCATCTGCCCGACCTGCCTGCAGTGCTCGCCGCCGCCCCGACCGCCGACTGGACGGTCGCCGAACGTGCCTGGCTCGACGGCATGGTCCACGCCCTCACTCTCGCCCCTCCGACGGACGCGGTCCCCACCGTCCCGCCCCATGCGCCGCTGGCGGAGCCGCACCGGGCGTGGGTCGACGGGGTGCTCTCCGGACTGTTCGCCCGGGTGCCGCTGGCAACGTCGCCTGCTCCCGCCGCTGCACCGGAGGCACAGCCTGACCAGCCGCCGGTGACCGTGGTCTGGGCCTCCCAGACCGGCACCGTCGAGGAGTACGTCCCCGATCTCGTGGCCGCGCTCACGGCGTCCGGCATCCCGGCGCAGGAACGGTGCGCGGACAGTGTCACCCCGGCCGAACTGACGGGCACGGTGCTGTTCGTCGTGGCGTCCACCGGTGACGGCGAGGCCCCGGACAACGCCACCGCCCTCTGGGACTCTCTTTCCGGGCAGTCTGACCTGCCGGAACTGGCTGATCTGTGTTACTCGGTCCTCGGCTTCGGAGACTCCTCCTACGCCGACTTCTGCGGCTTCGCCCGCCGTCTCGACGAGCGGCTCACCGGCCTCGGTGCACAGCAGCTCGCCCCGCGCGGTTCCTGCGAACCCGATTTCGAGGACGCCGCGGCCGCCTGGCTCGCCGCCGTCTCCGAGGAGCTGGGCGAGGAGACTGCCGAGGACGCCACTGACGCGGCCGCTGACGTGGCCGCTGACGCCGCCTCAGCACCTGCATCCCCCACCGCATCCACCTGGTCCCGTAACAACCCGCTACCCACCCGACTACTGGAATCCACCCGACTGACCAGTGGCGACCCGGTCTCCACCGGCCGCGAGGTCCGCCGCTACGCCTTCGAGCTGCCCGCCGACACACTCACCTACTCCGCCGGCGACGCCCTGGGCGTCTGGCCCCGCAACCGGCCCGCCGTCGTCGAGGAGTTCCTCGCGCGCACCGGACTCAACGCGTCCGCCGGCGACGACCTCATCGAGACCCTCACCGGGGAACTCGACATCACCGCGATCACCCCGGCGGTGCTGCGACTCATCCATGCCCAGCACCCGGGGTCCGGTCTCGGCTCCCTCACCGACGATCCCGCGGCTCTGCGTGAATACGCCCACGGCCGGCAGTTGTGCGACGTCCTGGCGTCCTACCCGGTGACAGTGCCGGCCGAGGAGTGGGTGGAAACGCTGTCACCGCTGCGTCCGCGGCTGTACTCGATTTCCTCGTCGCCGCGGAGTGATCCGGGGCGGGTGGAGATCACCGTCTCGACTGTGGGTTTCAAGAGCACGGAAGGCCACCGGCGTCGCGGTGTGAGTTCCGGGTGGCTCGCTGGCCTGGCATCCGGCGACGAGGTGCGGCTGTTCATCTCCCCGAACCGGAGCTTCGGGCCGCCCGAGCAGGCCGACGCACCGATGATCATGATCGGCCCCGGCACCGGCATCGCCCCGTTCCGTGGGTTTCTCCAGGATCGACGGCAGACCGGCGCAACCGGCGAGAACTGGTTGTTCTACGGCGAGCGGCACGAGGCGACGGACTTCCTCTACCGCGAAGAGCTCAACAGTCTGCGCAGTGACGGGACGCTGACCCGGCTGTCCACCGCCTTCTCCCGCGACACATCCGAGCGGGTGTACGTGCAGGACCGGATGCGGCGTCATGCCAGGGAGCTGTGGGAGTGGATCGGGCGCGGCGCGCACCTCTACGTCTGCGGGGACGCCGCCCGGATGGCCACCGATGTCGACCGGACGCTGCGGCAGATCGTCGCCGAGCAGGGTGCGATGGGCGAGGCGGAGGCCGGTGAGTTCGTCGCCCGGCTCTCGGCGGAGAAGCGGTACGTGCGTGACGTGTACTGAATGCGTCCTGTCGCTTGCTGATGCGCGCGGAGCGCTGCCCGGATTCCGCCTGCCCGGTCCGGTTGCTCCGATTGCGCCTATTCAGTTATTCAGTAACTCCCGGAGTGATCCGCCCGTCGCTGGACATAAAACAACCCCGGCAGTGCCGGTAACACGACCAGAGTTGCCCGAACACAAAGTGCTCGACCTCTCCGGTTCAGGCTCTTACCTGAACCATCCGAGGATGTCGGTCGCGATCCTGGTTACCCCGCCGACCACTGCGATCCACCTGTGGATCCGGCCGGCAGGGTGTTTCTTGTCGTGACAGGGCTGATCGTCCGGAGCGCCGCCGGATAGCGGATCCCTCCATGACAACCACCCGGCCCCGTCAGTGCCCCGTCAGTGCCCCGTCAGTGCCCGGTCAGTGCCCGGTCAGTGCCCGGTCAGTGCCCGGTCAGTGCCCGGTCAGTGCCCGGTCAGTGCCCGGTCAGTGCCCGGTCAGTGCCCGGTCGCTGCCCTGCCACTGCCCTACCGCTGCCCTACCGCTGCAGCTACCAGAATCGATGTGGCTTGACTGTCGCTACCAGCACCGAGAGGAGGAAATCAGGTACCTGACTTCCGCGCCACGGTACTGGTGGCTGCACAGGAGAAGGCTCGGTACCGGTAGCTGCATGAGGAGCACGGCGCTGCCGGACCATTCACCCGTTCGTCGGAGCTTCACGACTGCGGCAGGCACGGATCACGACTTTTGTGGCACGGAACCCCGGATTCGTGCCTGACGCAGATCTGCTGCACCGGCGTGGCGGGGTGAGGGCCAGACGCACCCCGAACACTGTTCCGGTCGCAGACCACCACACACCTGGTGTCCGGAAGTAGTGGCGAGGAGTCGGTCCACCTCCACGGGTGTACGGAAGTAGTGGTGAGAGGTCGTTATCAGGTACCTGACTACAGCCCCTCGCCACTACTTCCGTACATGGGGTGGACCATGGGCACAGGCGGCGGAACAGGGACGGGGAACAGAGAGACACGGCGGTACGAGCTCAGAGGGCGCCGCAGCGCCCACATTTCCTCCGGGGACGCCGTGTTTCGTGGACGTGTCCGAGTTCCACCACCGGCACCCTCACCGTGAACCGACCGTAAAACAGTGCGCTCACCAGTGTCGATGTCTTCAAGAGAGCCTTAACGTTCGCATCATGACCACAACGACTGCAGCACCCCACACCGTCATCGTCGGCTTCGGCATGGTCGGCCACCGCACCGTCACCGAGATCCTCGACCGCGACCCGTCCGCCCGTGTCACCGTGATCTCCGGCGAGAAATGCCACGCCTACGACCGCGTCGCCCTCTCCAGCTACGTCTCCTCCTGGGACCGCTCCCTCCTCGAGATGTCCGACCTGCCGGAGCACGTTGACGTCGTGCACGCGCAGGCCACCGGCATCGACCGGGACGCCCGCACCGTCACCTGTGACGACGGCGCCGGCGGACAGCCCACCGTCCGCTACGACCACCTCGTCCTCGCCACCGGCTCCTACGCCTGGGTCCCTCCGGTCCCCGGCCACGACCTGCCCGGCTGCACGGTCTACCGCACCCTCGACGACCTCGACGACATCCGACGCATCGTCGAGGACGCCCGTTCCGTCGGTCGCGAGCCCGTCGGTGCCGTCATCGGCGGTGGCCTGCTCGGCCTGGAGGCCGCCAACGCCCTCAAGCTCCTCGGCGCGAAGGCCCACATCATCGAGCGTTCCCCGCGTCTGATGCCCATCCAGGTGGACGCTGACGGTGGCGTCCTGCTGGCGGAGAAGGTCCGCGAGCTCGGCGTGGAGGTCCACGTCGACACCGGCACCGACCTCATCGCCGAATCGGCGGAGAGGGACAACCTCACCCTCACCCTCTCCTCCCCCGTCCCCGCTCCCGGCGAGCCCGCCCCGGAGAACCCGACCATCAGCGAGCTCACCGTCGATGTCGTCGTCTTCGCCACCGGCGTCCGCCCGATCGACGCCCTGGCGGACTCCGCCACCCCGGAACCGCTGCCCAAGGCACCGCGCGGCGGCATCCTCACTGACCGTCTGTGCCAGACGGAAGACCCGCACATCAGCGCCGTCGGTGAGTGCGCCGCGGTCGACGGGGTCTGCTACGGACTCGTCGCCCCCGGCTATACCACCGCGGAGATCGTCGCCGACCGCCTGACCGGCCGCAACGCCACCGCCTTCGAAGATCCGGACATGTCCACGAAGCTCAAGCTGCTCGGGGTGGACGTCGCCAGCTTCGGTGACGCCCACGCCACCACCGAGGGCGCACGTCCGCTGACCGTCAATGACCCGGTCAACGGCACCTACGGCAAGCTCGTGATGGACCGCACCGGCTCCACGCTCCTCGGTGGCGTCCTCGTCGGTGACGCCCAGGCGTACGCGATGCTGCGTCCGATGGTCGGCGAGGACCTGCCGAACCCGATGTCCTTCCTCACCCCGGCCGACGGGGACGCCCCGGGTGGGACAGCCGCCGGCGTCAGCGCTCTGCCGGACGCCGCCCAGATCTGCTCCTGCAACGCCGTGACCAAGGGCGATATCCGCGAGGCGATCACCGACGGCGCCTGCTCCGTGGCGGATCTGAAGACCTGCACCCGGGCGGGCACCAGCTGCGGTTCGTGTGTCGGACTGCTGGGTCAGCTGCTGGACGCCGAGGGCGTGGAGCAGGACAAGTCCCTGTGCGCCCACTTCCGGCAGTCCCGCGAGGAACTCTTCCAGTGCGCCGCCGCCACCCGGATCCGGGACTTCCCCCGGTTCATCCGCCGCTTCGGCACCGGCCACGGCTGCGAGATATGCAAGCCGACGATGGCGTCCATCTTCGCCACCCTCGACACCTCCCACCACGTCCTCGACGACGGACACGCCGCCCTGCAGGACTCGAACGACCGCTTCCTCGCCAACATCCAGCGCAACGGCTCCTACTCGGTCGTCCCGCGGATGCCCGGCGGCCAGGTCACCCCGGAGCAGCTCATCGTCGTCGGTGAAATCGCCCGCGACTTCGACCTCTACGTCAAGGTCACCGGCGCCCAGCGCATCGACATGTTCGGCGCCCGCGTCGACCAGCTCCCGGACATCTGGCGCAGGCTGGTGGACGCCGGCATGGAGTCCGGCCAGGCCTACGGCAAGTCACTGCGCGCGGTGAAGAGCTGCGTGGGCACCGACTGGTGCCGCTACGGCCAGCAGGACTCGGTGCGTCTCGCCGTGGACCTGGAGCTGCGCTACCGGGGTCTGCGCAGTCCGCACAAGCTGAAGATGGGCGTCTCCGGGTGTGCCCGCGAGTGCGCGGAAGCCCGTGGCAAGGACATCGGTGTCATCGCCACGGAGCACGGCTGGAACCTCTACGTCGCCGGCAACGGTGGCGCGACGCCGCGGCACGCCGAACTGCTGGCCGCGGACCTCGACGAGGAGACCCTGATCAGCTACATCGACCGGTTCCTCGGTTTCTACGTCCGCACCGCCGACCGCCTGCAGCGCACCGCGGCGTGGGTGGAGGCGACCGAGGGCGGGCTCGACCACATCCGTGAGGTGGTCTGCGAGGACTCCCTCGGCATCGCCGCGGACCTGGAGGAGTTCATGGCCCGTCACGTCGAGGACTACACCGACGAATGGGCCGCCGTCCTCGAGGACCCGGAGAAGCTGCGTCGCTTCGTCTCCTTCGTCAACGCCCCCGAATCCCCCGACCCGACCATCCGGTTCGGTGAGCAGGACGGCCGCAAGGTCCCACTGCCGTTGCCCGGCATCCGTACCGCATCCACATCGACATCCACACCGACATCCACCGCGACCCCTACCACCGCTGCCTGAGGAGGCACCCGTCATGACTGTCACCACCGCTGCCCACACCTTCACCGTCTGCCGCGCCGACCAGCTCGAAGACAACCTCGGGGCCGGCGTCCTGCTGCCCGACGGCACCCAGATCGCTCTGTTCCGCGTCCCTACCGGCGAACCCGACCGCGCCGGACGCATGCCCGACTCGACCGTTTTCGCGGTCTCCAACATCGACCCGTACTCCGGGGCAGCGGTGATCTCCCGTGGCATCGTCGGCGAGGTCGACGGCGAGCCGACTGTGGCGTCCCCGCTGCTCAAGCAGCGTTTCAGCCTGACCGACGGGCATTCCCTGGAGGACGCCGACCACCGCCTCGCGGTCTATCCGGTGGAGGCCACCGGGGACAAGATCCTCGTGCACTGCTGAATCTCACACACCCTGCATTTCGGGTGTGCGGAAAATGACCCCGCCCCGTAGTCGAGGGGACAGTGACCCGAAATCCGGTGTTCCTACGGTCATAGATGACGATCCACCCCGATGACCACGGAGGAACACCATGACTGCTCTGATGACCGGACTCGATGTCCGCGACCGACTTGTCGTTCTCGTCGGCGGCGGTGACGTGACAGCCCGCCGCGCCGCCCGGCTGCGGGACGCCGGCGCGGTGCTGCGCATCGTGGCCCCGCGACTCTCCGACAACATGGTCGGGCTGCTCGACAGTCTCGCCGAGGAGCGCGACAGCACGGGACGCGTCCCCGCAGTCACCTGGATTCCGCGCCGGTACCGCGAGTCCGACCTCGACGGCGCCTGGCTGGTCCACACCGCCACCGGCGTTGACCTGGTGGACGCCGAGGTCGCCGAGGCCGCCGACCGGCTGCGCATCTGGTGCGTGGATGCCGGTCACGCCACGGAGGGCTCTGCCCGGCTGGCCGCCCAGGCCACCGAGGATGAGGTCACCGTCGGTGTGGTCTCCACCGGTGCGCCGGACCCGCGGCGTGTGGTGAAGGTCCGTGACCGGATCCAGGAGTTGCTGGACACCGGTGAGCTGCCCACCACCCCGGTGCGTTCCGGCACCGGACGCGTCGTGCTGCTCGGCGGTGGCCCCGGGCCCCGCGACCTGATGACCGTCCGCGCCCAGCGCGTCCTGCAGTCCGCGGACGTCATCGTGCACGACCGGTTGGGGCCGACGGGTTTCCCGGGCTGGATCAGCGACCGGGTGGAGATCGTCGACGTCGGCAAGGCGCCGGGGCGACATCCGGTCCCGCAGGAGGAGATCAACCGGATCATCGTCGACCGGGCGGCACGGGGTCTGACGGTCGCCCGGCTCAAGGGCGGCGACAGCTTCGTCTTCGGACGCGGCGGCGAGGAGATCCTGGCCTGCCGGGCCGCCGGTGTGCCGGTGGACGTGGTGCCCGGGGTATCGTCGGTCATCGCTGCGCCGCAATCGGCGGGGGTACCGCTGACACACCGTGGCACGGCGGATACGGTACATATCGTGAACGGTCACCGACTTCCCGGCCCCGCGACGCTGGAGGCACTCCACGACGACGCCACCACCGTGGTCGTCCTCATGGGCACCTCGATGCTGCCGTCGTTCGCGGCCGCGGCCTTGGACGCCGGCGTCACCCCGGAGCGTCCGGTGGCTGTGGTGGAGCGCGCCCACCGTGCTGACCAGCGGTGCGTCCGCGGTACGCTCGGCACCATCGGTGACGTCGCGACGGCGGAGGGAGTGCGCAATCCGGCGGTGATCGTCATCGGCGAGACCGCCCGCGAGGGCCTGCTGGACGCCGCAACCGTCGACGCCGCCGGTACTGCCGACGAGGTGGCGGTATGAGCGGCGCGCGTCAGCTCTCCCACGCCCTCGACGGCTGCCACATCCTGCTGCCGGTGGACCGTCGCTCCGGTGAACTTTCCACCGCCCTGGAACGCCACGGCGCGGAGACCACCGTCGCCCCCTCGCTGACCATCACCCCGCACTTCGACGACGCCGAGCTGCTGGACGCCACCCACCGGATCATCGATGATCCGCCGGACATCGTGATCGTCACCACGGGTGTGGGTTTCCGCGGTTGGATGGACGCCACCGAACAGGACGGCTGCCAGGAGGAGCTCCTCGCGTCCCTGGGATCCGCCCAGATTCTGGTGCGTGGCCCGAAGGCCCGCGGCGCGGTCCAGGGCGTGGGGCTGGACATCGACTGGGTCGCCGAAAGCGAGACCTCCGCCGAGATCACCGAGTTTCTGCTGGCCGAGGGAGTGCGGGACGCCAAGGTGGTCATCCAGCACCACGGTGAGGGCGATCCGCTGATGGAGCAGATCCTCGAGGACGCCGGCGCCGAGGTCAGTGGTCTGGTGATCTACCGGTGGGGTCCGCCGCCGGACCCGGACCTCGTCGCCCGTACGACCGGCCTGGTCGCCGGCGGGGCGGTGGACGCGGTACTGTTCACCTCCGCCCCGGGTGCCCGCGCCTGGCTGAAGACCGCGGAACGCATCGGGACGCTGCCGGCGATCCACCAGCTCGCCGGCGAACGCACCATGTTCGGCGCGGTGGGCCCTATCACCGCAGCCCCGCTGCGTACCCGTGGTATCGACGTCATCGTCCCGGAGCGTTACCGGCTCGGTGCGCTGGTCCGTGAGACAGTGAACCAGCTGGCCGGCCCGGAGACGGCGACGGCCACGGCCTTCGGCCCGCTGCACATGCGTACCGGTGGTGCGCTGCTCGACGGCACCTTCCACGCCCTGGGACGCACCGGGTCAGATGTCCTGCGGATCCTGGCCGCCCGGCCGGGTCGGGTGAGATCCCGGGCGGAGATCGCCGAGGAACTGTCCTCCGGTGTGGTCGGCGGCAAGGCCGACGGCTGGGCCGACGGGCAGACCACGGAACGTGCCGTGGAGGTGGCGGTCGCACGGGTGCGCAGTGCCCTGGAGACCCCGGACCTGATCCAGACCGTCTACAAGCGCGGTTACCGCCTCGCCCTGGACGACGCCGACCTCGCTGCCATCCATTCGCGCGGGGCGTGAGGGTCGGCGCCGACTTTCGGTGCCTCACGCCCACACACGGCGTCCCCCCGCCCCCACGGGCTTCAGATCTGCGGCAGGCAAGAATTGCGGCAGCTGTGGCAGAGAAACGCGGATTTCTGAGTGCCGCAGACTTGCTGCACTTCTGTGCCCTCCCATGAGACCCGGAGCGACGCGCCGTGTGCGCCGCCTGTACCGCACACATCTCCGGCCACTCCCCTGGTTCACCACCCCTCAACAACCCACCCGACACAAAACCGCCCACCTCGTGCACGAGGCACAGGAGCGGGCGGTGTGAAGCACCGGAGGCCGGACAATCATCCGGCCACGGCGGCAGACGCTGAATTACTCGGCGTTCTGACCGGACTTGAACGGGAAGCCGAGCTCGCGCAGCAGGGCGCGACCCTCGTCGTCGTTCGAGGCGGTGGTCACCACGGTGATGTTCATACCGCGGGGACGGTCGATGGAGTCGACGTCGATCTCGTAGAACATGGACTGCTCGGAGAGACCGAAGGTGTAGTTACCGTGGCCGTCGAACTGCTGGTCGGAGAGGCCACGGAAGTCGCGGATTCGCGGCAGGGCCACGGTCAGCAGACGGTCCAGGAACTCCCACATGCGGTCGCCACGCAGGGTGACGCGGGCGCCGATGGGCATACCCTCGCGGAGCTTGAAGTTCGAGATGGCCTTCTTGGCGGTGCGGATCTGCGGCTTCTGACCGGTGATGAGGGTCAGGTCCTTGATGGCGCCGTTGATCAGCTTGGAGTCGCGGGCAGCCTCGCCGACACCCATGTTCACGACGACCTTGGTCACGCCCGGGATGAGCATGACGTTCTCGAAGGAGAACTCGGTGTTGAGCGTGTCGCGGATCTCGGACTTGTAGCGGGCCTTGAGGCGCGGAGTGTAGTTCTCGCTCATTAGATGTCCTTCCCGTTACGGCGCGAGACGCGGATCTTCTTGCCGTCTTCGTCGAAGCGGTAGCCGACGCGGGTCGGGTTACCGTCGGAGTCGAGGACCATCACGTTGGAGACGTGGATCGGAGCCTCCTGGGTGACGATGCCCTCGGACTCGGCGCCACGCTCCGGAGCGGAGTTGACGACGTGCTTCTTGATGCGGTTGACACCCTCGACGAGGACCTTGTCGCGGGCCGGGTAGGCCTCGATGACGCGACCCTTGGCACCCTTGTCGGGGCCGGAGATGACGAGGACGTTGTCGCCCTTACGGATCTTCATGAGTTAGAGCACCTCCGGGGCGAGGGAAACGATGCGCATGAAGCGCTTGTCGCGCAGCTCGCGGGCCACCGGGCCGAAGATGCGGGTACCGCGCGGGTCGGTGTTGTCGGCGCCCTTGATGAGGACAGCTGCGTTCTCGTCGAACTTGATGTAGGAGCCGTCCGGACGACGGGTCTCCTTCTTGGTGCGGACGACGACGGCCTTGACGATGTCGCCGGCCTTCACCGCGCCACCGGGGGTGGCTTCCTTGACGGTGCCGACGACGATGTCACCGATGCCGCCGGAACGTCGGGTGGATCCGCCGAGCACGCGGATGACCAGGATTTCCCGGGCACCGGTGTTGTCGGCGACCCGCAGACGTGATTCCTGCTGGATCACTGGAGTCTCCTTGTAGACCTAGTAGTTCTGTGTGCGTGTGGATTTCCGTCCCGCACGCACCGGTCTGTGCCTGTATGCCGTCCGGTGGGCATGTCGCGTCCCGGAGGTCTCCGCCTCTTCCTGCAGTGGAAAGGGTCGGACACAACGGGCCGCGCCCGTAGGACCACAGGCAACCGCCCAAGTATGCCACCGGCGGTGGCGGAGTCCAAATATGCGGCGGGGCGGACGCTCCGGGATAACAGAGGACGCCGCCTCCCCACGAACTCCCCAGCCGCCGCCTCCGCCCGTGGTCTCCGCCTGTCGCCGTGCACAGTGGCGAACGACCACGCGCATCCAGAGGTGGTCCCCGTCACCGGGAGACATTTCTCACATCGCCGGCAACAGCATTCACCTTCGGGCAGAACACCGTCTCCACCAGGCATGCTCCGCCCGTGTGCCACTATTACTGCGGGGGCTGTCACCAAGTACCGGCCACCCCTGTTTTCACCCCTTGTGACGTATGTCACTCTGGTTTCTTCCCGTGACACGACTGTAACATCCGGGGAAACGTCGCGTTAACGTACCCTTGCCTGGGTTGCGGCGTTCCCCTCCCTTATTGACGTAAAGGACATGTCACATGACCATCAAGAAGAGCCTGCTCGCGGTTGCCACCGCTTCCGCCGTCGCCGTCGCCGGCGCCGGTGTCGCCAACGCCCAGAGCGATCCCGACACCCCCCAGCTTTCCGCTGAGGGCTCCCTCGACAACTTCGACCTGGGCGAGCAGCTCGGCGCCACCTTCGGTTCCGTCGACGGCAATGGCGAAGCGCAGCTCGGCCTGGCCATCGGTGCCCTCGGCGCCATCGTCTCGGCCGGCACCGCTGTCGCAGGCTCCATCACTCTCCTCCCGAAGATCGACGGTGCCATCAAGGACTTCCAGGAGTGGGCCAACCAGTACCTCCCCAACTGATCCCTCACGGAATCAGTCTCCGCAGCCTCACTGCGGACGCCCCGAAACCCCCGCGATACATCGCGGGGGTTCTCGCGTTTCTGTTACCGGGAGATGTCCCCTTCCGAACGTTTGTATGACGAGCTCCCGTCAGTCATGAAGAGCAGATTTCGTCGAGTTTCCCGGCGCAAAGTGACGGAGGAAATCTCGCCGCGACAGACAGGGAGGACGCGTCTAAGTTCCTTCTCGTCCGGCGGATCCACCGCCACCGGGAATAACGGCAGACGCCGCCCGGCCCAGTGACCAGAAGGATCACAGACATGACCATCAAGAAGAGCCTGCTCGCAGTCGCCACCGCTTCCACTGTCGCCGTCGCCGGAGCCGGAGTCGCCAACGCCGCCCCGGACAACGCCGGCGAGCTGCCGACCGAAGGTAACGGTTCGTCCGTCAGCTCGCTCGAAGGCGCTGACCTCGGCGGCCAGCTCGCCGCCGCCTTCGGTTCCAGCGACGACCAGGGCGTCTTCAACCTCCCGCAGGCGGTCAGCGCACTTATCGCTGTGGGCGCCACCGGTGCAGCTGTTGCCGGGGCCATTTCGGTCCTCCCGTCGATCTACTCCGCCACGAAGGACTTCCAGGCCTACGTCGACGAGTTCACCGCCGACACCCAGGCCTTCATCAACTCCTTCACGGGCTAAACCCTTCACAGCCTCCGCACCGCTAAGCCCCGACCTCACGCAGGTCGGTGCTTCTGTCTGTTCACCGTCATTCTTCTCGGCGGTTCATGACCAAGGGTCCCCGAATCCCCGGGGATCCGCTCACGTTCCGGACCCGGTATTCACCGTGACCGCTTCCCGCCTATGTGGTCGTCACCGGTTGCCCGTCGGGGATTCATGCCCACCACGAAGCCTTCCGTCATGTCCCGACAATCCCGCCAGGCCGTTCACACACCGAGACACCTCCGCACCCTGAGAAGCCGAGGTCGGGCGCGCAAACGGCCTCGCCCACGACACGCCCCACGACACACGCCCACTACACGCCCAGGCGCCCTTACCCGGCTGAGCAGAGCTTTCCTGACGGAGCCTCTCTGTTGCGCCTCTCCAGAAGATCACCACAGTCAACTGTGTGAAGTCCACCCTCGACAACCACCCCCGGTTCTCACCCGGACACTCGACAGTTCCGACCGCGACGTCACATCTTTTCCCCCAGCTTTGATCAGCCGGACCAAATAGGACTGGTTCTGTGGACAGGCAACACACGGTCGGTTACCGTGGAGCGCGGACCTCACATCCACACCTCTCCCAGGAGTTCTCCAATGACCCTCAAGAAGACCCTCTTCACCGTCGGCACCGCCACCGCCGTCGCCATCGCCGGTACCGGTGTCGCCGCCGCACAGGACGACGACACTGCCGCCAGCGCCGATCTCAGCTCCGGCTCCAGCGAAAGCACCGGCGGTGAGGACACCCCCGACTCCTCCGCCCCGACCGCCGGCTCCGCCGAGCTGTCCGCCAACCGCGACGTCTTCGGTTCCATCACCGGCGCTGACGTCCTCGGTTCCTACACCGGCGACCAGATCGACTACGAGAAGACCCTCGCCGCCCTGGCCTCCATCGCCGGTGGCGCAGCCTCCGTCGCCGCCATCGCCGGTGCCTACAACGCCGTGATCGACGCCTCCGATGCCTACCAGGGCGTCGTCAACGACACCCTCGGCTTCCTCGCCCAGCAGGGCATCACCCTGCCGAACTAAGGCAGCAGCCGCGTCCTCGTCGACGCACCCCACCCCACCGTTGAGGTCCACAGAAGAAAGCCCCGGCTCAGACCGGGGCTTTTCCGTTGGCCCCGGCGCACACCCCTGACCCTCACGAACCGCAACAGAGGTACACCATGAAGATGAAGAAGACTCTCCTCGCACTGAGCACCACCGCTGTCGTCGCGATCGGCGGTGCCGGCATCGCCGCAGCCGACGAGCCCGCCGGAGACACCCCCACCGGCTCCATCACCAACCTCCCTTCCGGGGACGCCGCCGGCAGCCTCGAGTCCTTCGCCGGCGCAGCCAAGAGCATCTCCGGCATCCTCAAGGCCGTCAACACTCTCATCACGGCCGGCGGCAATGTCGAGAACGTCGTCTCCGACACCCAGGACTTCCTGGGCGCCACCGGCAACTGACAGACCAACTGACCGCATCCGCTCCACGAGGTCCACGGATGCGGGCGCCCCGGCCACCCGGCCGGGGTTTCGTTGTATCGGCCCCTCCGTTGCACCCGAAACAACACGAACGTAAGGTTAACCTGTCCTGCAGCCGACGAAAGGTCCCGACGCACCCATGACCACCGGTACAACTACCGGGGCAGCCCACGGCAACCCACCCGGAATGCCCGGCACGAAAGCCGGACGCCGCGGTGCCCCGTCAGCCACGGCGTCCCTGCGACGCCGACGACTGATCGGGCTCATCGGACTGACCGTCCTGCTGGTGATCGGATTCGTCCTCAGCCTCGCCTTCGGCTCGCGCAACATCCCCATGGACGACCTCTGGGGACTGCTCAGGCAGGTGCCCGGAGCCATCGGCAACCACGACATCGACAACACCGACCTCCAGGTCATCGTCGAGTACCGCTGGCCCCGCACCCTCATCGGCATCATCGTCGGAGCCGCCCTCGGCGTCGCCGGTGCCCTGATCCAGGGCCACACGCGCAACCCGCTGGCCGACCCCGGCATCCTCGGTATCGCCTCCGGTGCCGCCCTCGCCGTGGTGATCTCGTTCGCGCTGTTCAACGTCTCCGGCACCTGGGCCACCTCACTCTGGGCCTTCGGTGGTGCCTGTATCGCCACCGCCGCCGTCTTCGCCCTGGCGTCCGTCTCCGGCGGCAACGTCAATCCGATGACACTCATCCTCGGTGGTGCGGCGATGAACGCCGTGCTCCAGGCGATCATCTCCGCCTTCGTGCTCACCGACTCGAACAACCTCGACCGGATGCGCTTCTGGACCGTCGGTTCCATCGCCGGCCGCGACATGTCCATCTTCTGGACCGCGCTGCCCGTGATCCTCATCGGCCTGCTGCTGGCCTTCATGACCGGGCCGACACTCAACCTGCTCAACCTCGGTGACGACGTCGCCACCGCCCTGGGGGTGAACACCGGACGCGCCCGCATTGTCGGGATGGTCATCATCGCCCTGCTCGCCGCCGCGGCCACCGCCGCCGCCGGCCCCATCAGCTTCCTCGGCCTGGTGATCCCGCACCTCGTGCGAAGCCTCACCGGCCCCGACTACCGGTGGATCCTCCCCTACTCCGCCCTCGGTGGCGCGGTCCTGCTGATCTACGCAGACATCCTCGGCCGCGTCATCACACGCCCCGGCGAACTCGAGGTCGGTATCGTCCTCGCCTTCGTCGGCGCCCCGATCTTCATCTGGATGCTGACCCGACGCAAGGTGGTGGAACTGTGAGTATCCCGAACACGACACCGGGCACCGCACAGGACACAGCACAGGACACAGCACAGGACGACCTGCGCATCGACCGCCAACGTCGGCGCGGTGTCTACCGCTACGTCTCCGGCGCCAAGGTCGCCGCCCGACCCGCGTTCCGTATCGGCCCGATCTCCACGGTGTGGCGTCCCCGCCAGTTCTTCGCCACCATCGCGATGGTCGTGGTGCTGTTCGTCCTCGCCGCCGTCTCCCTCGGTCTCGGCGACTACCCGATCAGCCCGGTGCGCGTCGCCGAGATCCTCCTGACCAACGGCGGCTCCCGCATCGAGCACCTCGTCATCTTCGACTGGCGCATGCCCAGGACGCTGACCGCCGTCCTCGTCGGCTCCGCCCTCGGCATCTCCGGTGCACTGACCCAGTCCGTGACCCGGAACCCGCTGGCCAGCCCAGACATACTGGGTATCACCACCGGCGCCTCCGCCGCGGCGGTGACCGTCATCGTCCTCGGCGGCGGCTCCACCGGCATCGTGGGGTGGCTCTCCGACGTGGGCATCCCCGTGGCGTCCCTCATCGGCGCATTCCTCACCGGTGCCGTGATATGGGTGCTCGCCTACCGCCGTGGCGTGGACCCGTTCCGCCTGGTGCTGGCCGGTATCGTCATCTCCGCGCTGCTCTCCGCGTTCATCAACTTCCTCATGACACGGGCGAACATCGACGACGCCGCGTCCGCCCAGATGTGGCTCGCCGGCTCGCTGAACTCCGCCGACTGGTCACGCGTCCGGCCCGTGCTCGTGGTCGTCGTGCTGCTCAGCCCGCTGTTCGTCTGGATCACCTTCCAGCTGTTCGCCAACGTCCTCGGCCCCGACGTGGCCAAGGGACTCGGCCAGAACGTGACGATCGTCCAGGCACTGCTGCTGGTCCTGTCCGTCATCCTCGCCGCCATGGCCGTCGCCGCGGCCGGCCCGATCGGCTTCGTCGCCTTCGTCTCCCCGCAGGTCGCCCGGTTGATCTGCGGCCGAGACACGCCACCGATCATCGCGTCCGGCCTGTTCGGTGCCATGCTGCTGCTCGCCGCCGACATCATCACCCAGTCCTGGCTGCCCGTCGAACTGCCCGTGGGCCTGCTCACTTCCGCCGTGGGTGGCCTGTTCCTCATCTACCTGCTCATCAAGACGAACCGGAAGACCACGACCTCATGACGAACCCCGCCTCCGCACACGACCACTCCATCTCCGCCACCAACCTGCGTGTCGGCTACACCCCGGACCGGGCCGTCATCTCCGACCTGTCGCTGAAGATCCCCGGCGGGCAGGTCACCACCATCATCGGCCCCAACGGCTGCGGCAAGTCCACCCTGCTGCGCGCCGTCGGACGCCTCATCCCCTCCCAGGGCGGCGACGTCCACCTCGGGAACACCGACATCGGAGGGATGAAGCGCAAGGACATCGCCAAAACCATCGGCGTCCTTCCGCAGTCGCCGATCGCCCCACCCGGGTTGATCGTCTCCGACCTGGTCTCACGGGGACGCCACCCCCACCAGTCGTGGATCCGTCAGTGGTCCTCCTCCGATGAGGAGGAGGTCAACGCCGCCCTGGAGATGACCGACGTCCTCGACCTGGCCGACCGCCCGGTGGACTCCCTGTCCGGTGGTCAGCGCCAGCGCGTGTGGATCTCCATGGTTCTCGCCCAGCACACCGAGGTGCTCTTCCTCGATGAGCCGACGACCTACCTCGACCTCGCGCACTCCATCGAGGTGCTCGATCTCGTCAACCGGCTGCGACGCGACCTCGACCGCACCGTGGTCATGGTGCTCCACGACCTCAACCTGGCGATCCGCTACTCCGACAACCTCGTCGTCATGCGCGACGGCGATCTCATCGCCACCGGCACGCCCGAGGCGATCATCACCTCCGAACTGCTCAAGGATGTCTTCGAGCTGGACGCCACCGTGATCGAGGACCCGGTGGTCGGTGGTCCACTCATCGTGCCGAACGACCCCTACGACATCAAAGGCAAGAAGGTGCAGAACTAACCCATGACCACGCTCCCCGCATCCGCTGTCACATCCACTGAACTGCTCACCCACCCGAACCGGCCTGAGAGCGGGACCGGGCGCCTGGTGCGCGTCACCGTCTCGGCGGTGTCCGAGATCGCGCCGAATCTGCGGCGGCTGACGCTGCGTGGTCCCGGGCTTGCGTCGCTGGAGCTGACCGGACCGGACGAGTACTTCGGGCTGCTCATGCCGGCGCCGGGTTCGACTGTGCCGGAGCTGGAGGCGGACGGTATGAACATCCGCGCGGCCGTCGCCGCACTGGAGGAGTCTGAGCGGCCGGAGCTGCGCTGGTACACCGTGCGGCACTTCCGG
Source organism: Corynebacterium sp. (assembly GCF_022712275.1). Lineage (GTDB taxonomy): Bacteria > Actinomycetota > Actinomycetes > Mycobacteriales > Mycobacteriaceae > Corynebacterium. The sequence goes on from NZ_JALAGU010000026.1 coordinate 151,624, forward strand.
CAGGACGCCGGGGTGGACACCAGCTCCGGTGACGCCGTCGGTGAGATCGATGTCGACGTGGTGATGCATGACGACAACCCGGGCCCCGGTGCACTGTGGGTGGCTGCTGCCTCGGTCGGGGACGAGGCGGCGATCTGGCTGTGCAACGGGATCTGGATCCGGCATGCCTCGCGTCCCCTGTTCGTGGCGGACGCCTCGGCGGTGCCCGCGCTCCGGGCCGTGTTGGAGTTCACCGAGGACCACCACCCCGATGACCTGGTAAAATACCACGTCCGGGTGATCGCCCACTCCCCCGAGGAGCTGGAACCGGGGCTGGCTGAGGAGTGGACTGAACGGGTGGGGTCGCTGTCCATCCTCTATGTCGCGCCCGGGCTTGAAGCTGAGGCGATCTGTGATGCGCTGCGTCGTGAACGCGACGCCGGGCATCCCGCCGCGTCCCCCGAGTACCTGTGGGCATCCGGCGAGGCGGGGATGACGAAGGCCGTGCGCAAGATGGCCGTCGACGAGTGGGACGTGGACCGTGACTTCGCCGACTGGGTGGCCTACTGGATCGAGGGCCGGCCGCGTCCGTAGATACATCATCGCGGACACACGACCCGACTGGTTGGTCTCCGGCGCTCAGAACAACCTGTCGGGTCGTCCCTGCGTTCTTCTACGCCCTCCATACGCCAGGTCGGGCGCAGTGGGTTGATCTCGTCGTCTGATTCCACCCCTGAGAGCCCGACCCGGCGCGCCGCCCGGTGCAGAACCTAGTGCCCCGCCAGCTCCCGCCAGTGTGTCGCCGTGAGCTCGTCGTCGATGACGGTCCGCTTTCCCGCCAGCACACCGAGCACACCCATGAGCGCCGCGATGAGCGCCAGGACGATGAGGATCCCGTCCCACGACCCGACCTGCTCATGGACCACACCCAGCACGAACGGCCCGAGCCCGGCGAGGAAGTACCCCAGCGGCTGGACGAAACCGGACAGTCGTGCGGTCACCAGCGGTGTCCTCGACCGGGCCGGAATCAGGGCGATGGCCGTCGGGAAGCAGCAGCCGCCGATGCCCAGCAGCACCGCCCACAGCAGCGGCACCGTCCCCGGCGCCAGCCACAGCCCCACATAACCCAGCCCTGTCAGCACGGCGAAAACCGCCGGGACAGGACGCAGGTCCGTCACCCTCGCGATGATGCCCGGCATCAGCAGCCCACCGACGATGTTCAGCGCACCGATGACACTCAGTCCGATGGACGCGGTGGATGAGCTGACACCGTTGTCCGTGTAGATCTTCGGTAGCCAGCCCATCTGGATGTAGGCGTTCATCGCCTGCAGCCCGAAGAACAGCATGAGGAACCGCGCGGTCGGCGACCGCCAGAGGGAGGTCTCGCGCAGTCGACGGGCGGTCTCGGCATCCTCCTCTGTGGCGGAGGTCGGCCCTGCACCGGGGATGTCGAGCCCGGTCCGCGGCACCACGAACGCCCAGACCAGCACCTGCGCCACGGCGAGGATGACCCAGATGAACAGTGCCCATTTCCAGGCGTTCTCCCCGGAGAACCACATCGCCGAGAGCGGGCCGAGTGCGCCGGACGCGCCGAGCCCGGCGGAGTAGAGCGTCATGAGGACGACGGCGTGGCGTCCGCCATGGCTCTTGATCCACGCCGGCAGCAGTACGTTGCCGAGCGCGATGCCGCCGACCACACAGGCCGTGAGCACCAGGAACACCGCGACATCACCGACCCAGGGGCGGACGGCGAGGCCGAAGAGTGTCAGCAGCATCCCGCCGAACAGGGCGCGGCTCAGGCCGACGCGCGTGGCCAGCGGGACGGCGGCCAGACCCATGATGCCGAAGAAGACGCCGGGCATCGCGGTGATCGCACCGGCGAGCGAGCCGGACGCCCCGAACGCGTCGAGCACGTCATCGAGGACCGGGCCGAGCGACGCGATGCCGGTGCGCAGATTGAGCGCCGCGACGGTGACGGCGAGGAGGAGGAACAGCAGAGAGAGGTTCTTGCGCACCAGCTCAACGTACCCGGATCCGGTGGAGGACGCCGCGCTGGTCGTCGCTGAAATTGTCGTCGGTGGCGATGAGGAGTTCGTCGGTGGTGCCGGGCCGCCGGCCCGGAGCCCACGTCATCGCCTCGGTGTTGCCCACGGTGTCGTGGCCGATCAGGGCACCGAGGTCCGCGACCAGTTCCCGCTTCAGGACGCCGGTTCCGGTGCCTCCCGGACCGGGGAGCGTGGTGCGCCAGAGCATCGAGCTATTTCCGCTGCCCCCGGTGTAGCCGCGTTCGAGGACGAGGAGGTTCCCCGGGTTGCCGGGATCGGCGTTGGTCCTGGTGTCGGCGAGGATCTCAGAGATGCCGGTACCGGGCCAGTCGTAGGAGGCCGCTTCCTGCTCCCCCTCGTAGACCGTGATGACCGGGTGGGCGCGGTTGTCCGGCGCGGACTCCGTGGCGGTGATGATCTGTTGCGGGTCGCCGGTGACGGCGAGGCCTTCGAGTCCCTGATTGCGCCGGATACCGTCCTGGACCGGAAGGGTTGTTGCCGCTCGTCCCTGCCGGTCAGTGATGGTGATCGTGGAGCTGCCTTCGGCGGTCCAGATGATGCCCGCCTCCTCGCCTGTGCCGGCGAACCGGATACTCTCCGGGTCGATGGTGCCGGGTTTGTAGGGGACGCCGCGTTCATCGGTGAGCACGATCGGCTCCCCCACCTGCCCCGTGTCCGGGTTGAAGTCGTAGGCGCGCACCGGGCCGCGCTGGCCGGGGTCGTCACTGATCGCGATGCAGCGGGTGCCACTGCCGCCGTCGGCACAGTCGATACCCGAGATCCCGCCCACCGGAACATGTGCGAAGATGCCGCGGCGCGTGGCGTCCGACGCCGTGATGTCGACCGTCCCGATGTACTCGATCTGAGTGGTCAGGTCGGTGTACGCGTCCCGCGTGGCGTCCTGAAACGGGGTGTCACCGCGCAGTTCGACCAGCTGTGTCACGCCGCCGACCAGCGGCACCACCAGCAGGGACAGTGCGAGTCCCGCCGACATTGTGAGCGTCCACCCCGTCCGTCGCATATTCCACCTCCACCTCGCCGACCGCACTCAGAACTCTGTCCTCGCCTGCCTCACCCGCCCCAGACTACGGCGGCAGCACATCTGCGTCAGGCACGAATCGCCCGATCCATGCCACAGAATGCCGGATCCGCGCCTGACGCAGATCTGAAGCTCGGAGATCACCCCCCTTCCATTCAGGACGCGCCGATCCATGGCACCCACGCAGACCGAGTGGTCTACTCGTGGCCATGAGCACACAGCACACCCCAGACAACCTGTCGGTCGAAAACGCCCAGACCACCCCCGCCGGCGCACCGCGCAGTATCGCGGTCATCGGCGCCGGACTCGCCGGCGCAGGTGCCGCCCTCGTCCTGGCCCGCGCCGGATACCGCGTCGACCTCTACTCCGACCGGACCCGCGAGGCCCTGCGCGACGAGGTCCCCGCCACCGGCACCGCGATCCTCTTCGGCGCGTCCCGCACCGCCGACGCGAAGATCATCGACGACCTCTACGCCGGCAGTCCCGCAGCCCACTTCGGTGCCAGCGCCGCCGGCCTCGCCAACCCGGACAACCCGTCCGGCGTCGACAGCTTCCCCGCCCGCTACACCTACGAGGCCCAGTCGGTGGACGCCCGGCTGCGCGCCGACGACCGACTCGCCGCCTTCCTCGACCTCACCGGAGACACGGCAAGCGCCTTCCACGTCACCCGCGTCACCCCGGCCGACCTCGACCGCATCGCCGCCGAGCACGATCTCACCCTCGTCGCCACCGGCAAGGGCGGTCTGGCCGACGCCTTCACCACCGACCACGAACGCACCCCCTATCCCGGCCCGCAGCGCCGCGTCCTCACCGTCACCGCCGCCGGCCTTTCCTCCGACCACCTCTTCAGCGGCCGCGCCGAGGTCCCCGGCGTCAACAACGCCCTGCTCTCCCTGCACGGGGAAGGCGAGGTCTTCGTCGGACCCTACCTGCACAAGGACGGCATCGACGCCTGGGTCATCCTCGCCTGGGCCAAGCCCGGCACCGCCACCGAGAAGGCCTTCGCCGAGGCTACCGACGCCGAGTCGTCACTGCGCATCCTCCAGGACCTGCACCACCGCGTCCTACCCGATGTCGCCGACGACCTCGACCGGCTGCGTCCCATCGACGCCGACCCGCACTCCTGGCTCGCCGGCGCAGTCACCCCGCGGGTGCGGCGCCCCGTCGGGTACACCGACGGCGGGAATCTCGTCGCCGCACTCGGCGACACCGCCATAGCCGTCGACCCGATCGCCGGGCAGGGCGCACAGCTCGGCGACTTCCAGGTCGCCGCCCTCGTCGAGGGACTGACCGCTGCCGAGGCCTCCGGACAACCGTGGGACGCCGACCTCCTCACCGACCTCTTCGAGACCCACTGGGCCGGGCACGGTGCCGCCGGCGTGGCCGTGACCTCACTGTTCCTCGGTGACCCGCTGTACGCCGAGGTCGCCGGTGCCTTCTTCGGCAACGCCGGCACCGATCCCGCCTACGCCACCGCCCTGTTCTCCCTCTTCTCCGAACCCGCCCCCGCCCTCACGCTGCGCACCGCCGAAGATGTCGCGGCGCTGGCGGCGTCCTTCAGGAACTCCACGGCGAAGGTCACCGCATGACCCGGATCCGATTCAACGCCTTCGACATGAACTGCGTGGTCCACCAGTCGCCCGGGTTGTGGCGGCATCCCGAGGACCACTCGCGTGAGTACACGGACCTGCGCTACTGGACCGACCTGGCGCAGCTGCTGGAGACCGGCTACTTCGACGGCCTATTCCTCGCCGATGTCCTCGGCCTCTACGACCTCTACGGTGCCTCGCCGGACGCCGCCCTGCGCGCCGCCACCCAGACCCCCGTCAATGACCCCTTGCCCCTGGTCAGCGCGATGGCCGCGGTGACCGACAACCTCGGCTTCGGGCTGACCACCGGCACCGCCTTCGAGCATCCCTTCCCCTTCGCGCGCCGGATCAGCACCCTCGACCACCTCACCGACGGACGCCTCGGTTGGAACGTCGTCACCGGCTACCTGCCCTCGGCGGCGGAGAACACGCAGTCCCGCGGGCAGCTCGACACCTTCGAGCACGACGCCCGCTACGACCATGCCGACGAGTACCTCGAAGTGCTCTACAAGCTGTGGGAGGGGTCCTGGGAGGACGACGCCGTCCTCGCCGACCCGGTCTCCGGCGTCTACACGGACCCGACGAAGGTCCGTCCGGTCAACCACACGGGGACGCACTACACGGTCCCCGGCATCCACGTCTCCGAACCGTCGCCGCAGCGTACCCCGGTGATCTTCCAGGCCGGGGCGTCCTCCCGCGGCAGCACCTTCGCCGCCACCCACGCCGAGGCGGTGTTCGTCGCCGCACCGACGCAGGAGGCGCTGGCGTCCACCGTCCGTACGCTCACCGACAAGCTGGCGGACGCCGGGCGGTCGCGCGAGGACGTCGTCATCTACGCCCTGCTCACCGTCATCACCGACGCCACCGAGGACGCCGCCCGCGCCAAGGCCGCGGAGTACCGCAGCTACATCGACCACGAGGGCGCGCTGGCGCTGATGTCCGGGTGGATGGGCGTCGACTTCTCCACCTTCGACCTCGACGACCCGGTGGCCGGTATCGAGTCCAATGCGATCCAGTCCGCCGTCGCTGCCTTCCAACGCTCCGCCGGCGAGGAGGGACGCGAGTGGACCGTGCGCGAACTCGCCGAATTCGGCGGCATCGGCGGGCTGGGCCCGGTCGTCGTCGGCTCCGGCGAATCCGTCGCCGACCAACTGGAGGAGTGGGTGGAGGCCACCGGCATCGACGGCTTCAACCTCGCCTACGCCGTGACACCCGGTACGTTCCGTGACGTCATCGACCATGTCGTTCCGGTGCTCCAGGCCCGCGGCGAGTACCCGACGGCCTACGCCCCCGGCACGCTGCGCGAGAAGCTCTTCGCCGACCGCACCGGCGCCGGACCACATGTCCCCCACAACCATTCCGCCGCCCGCTACCGCCCCGCGCTCACCGCATCCCCGACATCCGTCCCGACAGGAGCCCACCCATGACCACCGTCTCCCCCACTCCGACCGATGCCGAACTCACTGCCCGGTTCCGCCCCGTCCTCGACAGCATCGCCCTGGGCGCCGCCGACCGTGACCGCAACCGAGAACTGCCCCATGAGCAGGTCCGGCTGCTGCGGGACGCCGGCTTCACCGCCCTGCGCGTCCCCGTCGAATACGGCGGTCTCGGTGCCACCGTCCGACAGACCTTCGCCCAGCTCACCGACCTCGCGGCCGCAGACTCGAACCTCACCCAGGCGCTGCGCGTCCACTTCTTCACGGTCGAGGGGTTCCTCGCCACCGGGGACGCAGAGGGGCTCCGCCGTGCCGGGGAGGGGATCATCTACGGCAACGCGATCTCGGAGAAGGGCGTCGGCGCCGTCGACCGCTACCAGACCCGACTGACGCCCGCCGATGACGGGAACTACCAGCTCAACGGCACGAAGTACTATTCCACGGGGACGCTCTACGCCGATGTCATCAGTGTCGCCGCGGATCTCGACGGCCGTCGGGTGACGGTCCTGGTGGATGCTGACGCGCCCGGCGTCCACCAGTTCGACGACTGGGACGGCTTCGGCCAGCGACTCACCGGCTCCGGGACGACCGTGTTCACCGGGGTGGCGGTGGACGCCGCGGCCGTGACCGAGGGTGGATACGGGGACGAGGGCCATGTCATCGACACCGCCTACCTGCAGTTGTTCCACCTTTCCGCCCTGGCCGGTATCGCCCGGCGAGCCGCCGATGACGCCCGCGACCGGGTGGAGACCCGGGACCGCACGTTCAGCCACGCGCCCGCGGACCTGCCCCGGGAGGATCCGTTGGTGCAGGCGGTGCTCGGGCGGGTGTACTCGGCGGCGTCGGTCGCCCGGGCGTCTGTCCTGGCGGTGGCGGACGCGGTGGCGGCGTCCTTCGACTCCCCCGGGGACATCGCACTGATCGACGCCGCGGAGTTGGCGTCGTCCGAGGCGCAGGTCGTGCTGGCGCCGCTGGTGTTGGACGCCGTGTCCGAGGCCTTCGAGACCGGTGGGGCGTCCGTGGCGTCCGAGAAGCTGGATCTTGACCGGCACTGGCGCAATGCGCGGACGCTGGCGGTGCACAACCCGCTGGTCTACAAGCAGCAGGCGGTGGGGCGCTACCACCTGACCGGCGACGGGCTCGCCTTCGCCTGGTCCGCCGGTGTGCGTACGGCTGACTGAGACTGACTGAGGCTGACGTCCCCGCGTCCCCGCGTCCTGTCGCACCATCAGCCCGGTACGCCCCAACCAGCACCCTCGCCCCACAACCTCCGTGCAGCACATCTTCGTCAGGCACGAATCCGGACATCGGTTCCACAGAATGCCGGATCCGTGCCTGACGCAGAACTGAAGCCCCTACCGGCACCGCCTCCGAATCACAGGTAGCGGCGGACGACAGTTCGTGCCGATCTGCTGACGCACGGCTGTCAACACGTCTGTCCGCTGCATACTCGGAAGCTCCGAGCCCGACCATGTTGCGGCGCACTTCGTCCAGGCCTTCTTCCGACCGACGGATGCACCAGCTCCCGCGATGCGCAGCATGGTGTAGTTCAGCGTGGCCGGAATGATCACACAGGCGCCCAGCACCACGGTGAACATAACGGTCAGCCCTCAACAGGAGGGATATCGAGCAGTTCGTGCATCCCGTCCCTCTCACTCTGCCGCTGCATCCGGTCCGGCATCAGGATTACGCGGCAGCTCATGCCGGACGCCGTCCGCTGTGACCAGCGCCGGCTGCGCCTCGACGGTGCTCCCCCACCCCTCACATACGCGAAGACGGCTTCAACAACGGATGCCAGAACCATGCCGGCCGGTCCGAGAACAGGAACTCCTTCAGCGTCCGCCGTCGACGGCTCCGGGAATGACGCCGGTTGTAGCGCACCGTATCCACGACCATCTCGACCATGTGTTCCGGGAGCCACCGCACCGTGTCGTCGGTGAAGCGCAGCAGCATCCACCCGGCGCGCACGGCGGTGTTGCCCTTCCACCGGTCCAGCTCGAACGTCCGCTCCGCCGAATCCCTGCCGCTCGGACCGTGATAGGTGAAACTGTCGATCTCGATGAGCAGATCAGCCTCCTCGATGACGAGGTCGAACCGGTACCCGGCGACGACATGGTTGACCGTCACCGTGACGTCGGCACCGTCAAGCCCTTCGAGAATCGCCTTCACTGCCTTCAGCTCCATCCCGCTCGCAGTGCCGGTGACCAGGCCGTCGAGCAGGTACGCGGCGTCCTTCCTGGCCCGGGGCGGAAGCGCCACCAGATCCTCGGCGAGCACATCATTGCCCTTCGCTCCCCGGTAGCGGGTGGTCAGGAAGGTCCGCAATCTGTCCCGGTCCCAGCCGGTGGCAAGGAGAGCGACCGCGGTCTCGATCGGCGAGGTGACGGACACCCCGCCGACAGTCACCGCACGCTCCGTCGCACCGACCGACAGGACGAGCAGTTCACCACCGTCCCGGCTGCTTTTCACGTCCACCCTTCCGGTGGCCGGCCAGACCATGCCACCGAGCCCGTAGACGTGGGCGGCGGTGGTGCCTGTGTAGGTGACGCCCCGGCGTCGCCGCTGACTCAGCACCTGCAGTCTGAGCAGGTCGTTGGGCGGTTCCGTGCTGTAGACACCAGGTATGACCCGGTGAATCGTCCCCTCGTCGACTGCCGCGGCGATCTGGGCCGAGGACCTGCCCTGCCTGCGCAGCCGGGCAGTGGTCCAGAGTTCCGGCTTCTTCTGCTGCTGCGGATCGGTGCGGTCATCCCTCCGCGCGTCTGCCTGCACGTCTTTCCCGGTACGCTCCTGTGGCTCATGTGCCATGTGTTCCCCCGTTGTCAGGTGCACGACCCCCTGTCGCGCTGCCGTCATAGTAGGTCAGCGGAATCATGTGCACTGCGGAACCACCGGAACTCCCCGCACACATCGTGCAGCACATCTGCGTCAGGCACGGATTCCGGATTCCGTGCCACAGAATGCCGGATGCATGCCTGACGCAGATCTGAAGCCCGGCGCGGGGAGGACGCAGCGGACGGCCCGAACCCTTCCATTCAGGGGTTCCGGTAATCATGGCGTCCGATCCAGACCGAGTGGTCTACTCGTGGACATGACAGCACCGACCTCCGCAGCACCGACAGCAACCACCGCCGATCGCGCTAACTCAACCACCGCCAACCACACCACCGAGCGCACCACCACACCGCTCTCCCCCACCGAGCTCCGCTCCGCGTGGGCGTCCATCCCGACCCCGATCACCACCCTCGCCGCTGTCGTCGACGGCAGGCCCATCGGCCTCATCGTCGGCTCCTACGTCGGCCTCTCCCTCGAACCCGCCCTCGTCGCCGTCAGCGTCCAGAAGACCTCCCGTTCCTGGCCGCTGCTGCGCGCCGCCGACCACCTCGGTATCTCCGTCCTCACCGCCGACCACGCCCCGCTCGTCCGCCAGCTCGCCGGCCCGATCGACGAGCGCTTCGACGGCATCTCCTGGGACAACGACCGGGGCAGCGTCCTTCTGGAGGACGCCGCGGTCCACCTCACCGGCCACATCGTCAACGAATTCGACACCGGCGACCACGTCACCGCGGTTCTCGAGGTCGACCGTGTCGCCCAGCACGCCCCGTCCGCCGCTCCGTTGGTTTTCCACGGTTCGCAGGTCACGACCGTCGGGGAGCTGTAGAACCATGTCCACCGCACAGATCACCGACAACCTGCAGTTCGCCTACTGGGTGCCGAACGTCTCCGGCGGCCTCGTCGTATCCGACATCGGGCAGACCACCGACTGGGGCATCGACTACAACCGCCGCCTGGCACAGACCGCCGAGCAGGTCGGCTTCGACTACGCCCTGTCGCAGGTCCGCTACCTCGGGTCCTACGGTGCCGAGTCGCAGCACGAGTCCGTCAGTTTCTCCCTCGCACTGCTCGAGGCCACCGAGAAACTCAAGGTCATCGCCGCCGTCCACCCCGGCTTCTGGCAGCCCGCCGTCCTCGCCAACCTCGCCACGACCGCCAGTGAGCTCTACGACGGACGCTTCGCCCTCAACGTCGTCTCCGGCTGGCTGAAAGACGAGTTCCGGAAGTTCGGCGAGCCCTGGCTGGAGCATGACGAACGCTACCGCCGCTCCGGCGAGTTCCTGCAGGTCCTCCGCGCGATCTTCGCCGGCGACCACGCCGAGTTCAACGGTGACTTCTACCGCCTGCACGACTACTCCATCAGCCCGCACCCGACCGTCGCCCCCGAGCTGTTCCAGGGCGGCAACTCGTCGGCCGCACAGTTCAACGGCGGACATTTCGCCGACTGGTACTTCCTCAACGGCGCCCCGGTCGACGAGCTGAAGCTCCAGATCGACCAGGTCCGCCGCCATGCCGAGGACGCCGGACGCGAGGTGAAGATCGGGGTCAACGGCTTCGTCATCCTCGAGGACACCGAACAGCAGGCCCACGACAAGCTCCGCGACATCATCGCGCAGGCCGACCAGGGCGCGGTCGAAGGCTTCGCCGCCTCGGTCAAGCAGGCCGGTCAGTCCACCGCCGACGGCAAGGGCATGTGGGCCAATTCCTCCCTGGAGGACCTCGTGCAGTACAACGACGGCTTCCGCACCGGGCTCATCGGCACCGCCGACCAGATCAGCGACCGGATCGACGAGCTGCGGAACATCGGCGCGGACCTGGTTCTCACCGGACATCTCAACTTCCAGGAGGAGGTCGAGCGCTTCGGCAAGGAGGTCATCACACCGCTGCGCAGTGACTCCACTGCCCCTGCCGTTGCCCCCGCCCACGTCAACGCATGACCGCTGTACTCACCGACCCTGCCACCGCCGCCCGTGCGGTGGCTGCCGTCGTCTCCGGGGACGCCACGCACGCCGGCCACACAGACCGGGCGGCACACACCGACCGGGCCCGACGCATAGCCGAGGCCGTGACCGCCCTCAAGGGGTCCGGCCTGCTCGCCGCCACTGTTCCGGCACGGCTCGGCGGCCCGGAACTGCCGCCGTCACAGATTGCGGACGCCCTGCGGATCCTCGCCACCGCCGACGGTTCCCTCGCGCAGATCCCGCAGTCGCACTTCACCTTCAGCCGCTGGCTTTTCGCCGGCGACCACCCCGACCTCGAGGAGTACTGGGCCGACCGACTGCGCGCCGGCACCCTCATCGCCAACGCCCAGGCCGAGCGCGATCCGGTGGTCCTCCAGACCAACACCCTCACCGGCACGAAGGTCTTCTGCACCGGCTCCCCCTCCGCCGATGTCCTGGCGGTCACCGCCAGGCACCCCGGCGAGGACCGGCAGACCCTCGCCGCCTTCCTCGACGCAGACACCCCCGGCATCCGTGTCCACGACGACTGGGACGCCCTCGGCCAGCGCTTCACCGGTTCCGGTACGGTCACCCTCCAGGACGCCGCGGTCCCCGACCACCGTGTCCACACCTTCGACCGCGCACTCGCACTTCCCGGCTACGGGGCGTTCGCGCAGCTGCTGCACACGGCCATCGACGTGGGCATTGCGACATCCGCCCTGGATGCGGCGGTCGACCTGGCCGGGAACGGCTCCGCACCCGATGACCTCACCGCTCAGCTCGCCGGCGAACTCACCGCGCAGCGCTTCGCCGCCGAGGCGGTCCTGGAGAAGGCCGGCCGGGCGCTCGACGCCCTGTGGGCGCACCCCGACCCGACGGACGCCGACCGCGCGGACACCGCCCTGCAGGTCGCCGCCGCGAAAGCCACCACGGGGGCGGTGACGGTCGATGTGGCGTCCCGCATCTTCGAACTCACCGGCACCCGCGGCACCTCCGGCCACGGCGATGAGGGGCTCGACCGCCACTGGCGTGACCTGCGCACCCACACCCTGCATGAACGACGACGCGACAAGGCAGCGGTCCTGGGCCGTGCCGCGCTCACCGGCGAGGCACCTCAACTCGGGCCGCAGTTGTAGCGGCGCACAGCGCCGGTGGCACTACCGCGTCGCGGCGTCGTCCCCGAAGAGGAACAGCCGCACCCGCCGGTCCGCGCGCTGCTGCCGCTCACCCTGGTCCATCCACCCCTCACGACGCAGCACCGCATGCATCCGCTCGTTGCGGTGGTCCGGCTCGACGACCACGACCCGGCACTCCGGATCAGCGGACAGCAGGGCCGGAGGCAGGGCACCGAGCAGGGGGCCGACCACCCTGCGCCCGATCAGCGCCGGATCACCGACCGCGATGTGCAGCCCGAGGTCATGCGGCTCCGACTCGTAGACCGCACCGATCTCGTCGCGGTGCGGCCGGTAGATCTCCATGTAGCCGATCGACTCCCCGCGCAGTGTGAGGATCAGCGGCACCGAGTAGGTCGTCGCCAGCTTCGCGCGCCAGTCCTCCGCCCAGCGTTCCGGACCCCAGGGTTGCTCCCAGGTCTCGACGAGGTGCGGGAGCGACATCCACTCGGCGACGAGGGCGGCGTCCCCCGAGCCGGGTGAGGGCGAGGCGACCCGCAGTGCGAAATCAGCGAAGCCCCCGGTCAGATCCGGCACCGGGGGCTGTGAGGGAAGAATGGAGGAGGGAGGGAGATCGGTCCGCAGGCGCGGGAGGACCGGTGAGGGGGAAGCGGTCATGGGAGAGTTCCTTAGGAGATGGGATACAGAGACATGGGGTAGGGGTGTCGCCGGAGCTGCGACAGAGGCGACCCTAACACACGATCCTGAACAGGATGTTCAGTCTCGGCCAGTCCCCGGTCAGCTCTCCCGGTCGAACAGCCGGGCCTCGGCATCCTCCCCGTCCGCCGGCCAGAGGAACAGGCGGACGCGACGGTCTGCACGCTGCTGCCATTCACCGGCGTCCACCGCACCGAAGGCCCGCAGACCGTGGTGGACGCGCTCATTGCCGGCGTCCGGCTCGACGATCACCAGCCGACACTCCGGGTCCGCGGCCATGAGCGCCGTGGTGAGGTCGCGCAGGAACGGTCCGAAGATGCCGTTGGAGGTCAAGGACGCGTCCCCGATGGCGACATGCCAGCCGAGATCGTGCGGCTGCGAACGGTAGACCTTGCCGATCTCGTCGCGGTGCGGCCGGTAGATCTCCATGTAGCCGACGTCGCGGCCCCGGTAGGAGACGATGACGGGCACGGAGTACGTGGTGGAGAGCTTCGCCCGCCAGTCCGCGGCCCAGCGCTCGGCGGGCCAGGGCTGCTCCCACGCGGCTTCGAGCTGCGGGGTCCGCATCCAGTCGGCGACCATCGCGGCGTCCTGCTCAGGATCGGCGGGGCGGACCGCGAAGTGTGCGTCGAGCCCGTGGCCGAGTTCGGCGGGCACGGGCGGCGGGTCGGGGAGAAATTGTTCAGACGGAACATCGCTGCGCAGGCGGTGCAGGACGCTGAGATCCACCTCGGGATCCACCGCCTGAGCGGCAGATTCTGTAGTGTCGTGGGACATGGTGCGGCAACAACTTTCGGGAGACGTAGTAAGTTAGCCACCCTTTACCTTTGATCAGGGTGACCTTCCCAGGGTAGCCTACCCACGTGAAATCACTCGTCATACTCGGCGCCGGCCCCAAGGCGGTCGCCGTCCAGGCCAAAGCGCACGCCCTGCGCAGCCTCGGTCTCTCCACCCCCGACATCACCGTCGTGGACTACCAGGGCATCGGCGGGAACTGGCGTTCCGGCGGAGGCTGGACCGACGGACGCCACCAGCTCGGCACCTCCCCCACCAAGGACGTCGGCTTCCCCTACCGCACCCGCATCGCCGGGTCCGGTGAGACCGACCCGCTCAACCGTTGCGTTGACCGCGAACTCATGTCAGTGAGCTGGCACGCCTTCCTCATCGCCACGGACCGCTACGCCTCCTGGGTCGACCGCGGACACCCCTCACCCCGCCACTACCTCTGGGCGGACTACCTGCGCTGGGCGGCGGTGAACACCCGCATGAACCTGGTCAACGGCCAGGTCACCCGCATCGGCCTGCGTAATACCCGCGGCACCGGCAACCTCGGCGCCGACGGCTGGTCCCTGTCCGTCGACCTCGCCGACGGCTCCACCACCCGCGTCACCGCGGACGCCCTGATGATGACCGGGCCAGGACGCTCCGACCGCCGCATCGCCCCGCTGCCGAGCGTCCTCTCCGTCTCCGGCTTCTGGTCGGCGGTAGGGGAAGGACGCCTCCCCACGGCCAGCCGTGTCGCCGTCATCGGAGGTGGCGAGACCGCGGCGTCGATCATCGACGAAGTGGTCCGCCACGATGTGGTGGACATCGCCGTCGTCTCGCCGACCGCGACGATCTTCTCCCGTGGTGAGGGCGTCTTCGAGAACGAGATCTACACCGACCCGCGCGCCTGGGCCACGCTCGACGAGGACGCCCGTCGAGACGTCATCGCCCGCTGCGACCGGGGTGTGTTCTCAGCCCGGGTGCAGACCAACCTCATGGCCGAGGACCGGGTCAGCCACCTGCGGGGACGCGTCAGCTCGGTCACCAGCGAGCCCGGCGCAGACGGCGCCACCGCCGTGCATCTCACCGAGAGTCTGCCCGGCGGACGCACCGGTGAGCGCACCGAACTGTTCGACCTGGTCATCGACGCCCGCGGTAATTCGCCGCTGTGGTTCACCCGGATGATGGACGAGCGCACCGTCGCCTCGCTGATCTCCGCCTGCGGTGGCGCGGTCACCGCCGGGGCCGTCGAGGACCGGATCGGCGAGGACCTCGCCCTCGAAGGCATGTCCCCCACCCTCTTCCTCCCCGCCTTCGCCGGTTTCCGGCAGGGTCCCGGCTTCGCCAACCTCAGCTGCCTGGGTGAGCTGTCCGACCGTGTCCTCACCGGTCTCGGCGTCCGCCCCGACTCCCCTACCGCCACTGTCCCGTCTCCCGAAAGGATCACCCTGTGACCGCCTCCGTGTCTTCAGCGTCTTCAGCGTCTTCAGCGTCTTCAGCGTCTTCAGTCCCCGCCTACACCGGACGCGCCGGTGACCTGCGCTTCGGCCCGACCGTCGACATCGGGCCGGCCTCGCTCGACGTCCTGTTCGCACAGACTGCGGCAACCCACCCCGACGACCCCGCCGTCGTGGGCGACGGTGGTCCGCTGACCTTCGCCGAGCTCGACCGTCGCGCCACCGCCGTCGCCCGCTACCTGCGGGACCGCGGTGTGGGCACCGGCGACCGTGTCGCCGTTCTCGCCAACCGCTGCGGCTGGATGTCCGCCGTCGTCTCCGGCATCATCCGTGCCGGTGCGGTGTACGTCCCGGTGGACGCCTCCTATCCCGCCGAGCGGGTCGCCTTCATCTTCGGCGACTGTGAGCCGGCTGCGGCCTTCGCCCTCGGTGGGGCGTCCCTCCCGGCGGGCCTGGCCGACAAGCTGGCGAAGTCCGGCATCGTCACCGCGACGATCACCGACGACTCGCCGCTGGGTCGCGCGATCCTCGACGGTTCCGCCGACCCGACCTGGGCCACCGCCGGCCCGTTCAGCCAGACCGAGCAGTCCCGCCCGGTGCGCGGTGAAGACCCCTGCTACATCATCTACACCTCGGGCACCACGGGGACGCCGAAGGGCGCGGTGAACACGCACATCGGCGTCACCGCCCACCTGCTGTGGATGGGCCGGGCCCTGACCTCCACGACGGAGGCCGGCGAGGCGTCCGCTCCGATCCGCATGCTGCAGAAGGCCCCGGTGAGCTTCGACGTGGGCGTCGCCGAGCTCATCGGCCCGTTGGCCACCGGCGGCGTGGTCGTCGTCCCGGCGCCTGACTGGTGGCCCGGTGACGTCGACGCGTTGGTGAAGATGATCTCCGGCTACGACGTCACCGTCATGTCGATGGTCCCCTCGCTGATGCGCGTCATCTTCGACGTCCTCGACGACTTCGGCGTCCCGTTGAGCGCATTCAGCAATATCCGCCACATGATCTTCGGCGGCGAGGCCGTGCCCGCGGACATCGTGCGCCGCTCCCGCGACGAGATCGGCTGCCGCGTGCACGGTCTCTACGGTCCGACCGAGGCGGCGATGGACGTCACCTGGATCGAGTACACCGACGAACTGGTCAACGCCGCCGACTTCGACGACACCGCCAGCCTGCTCGGCCTGCCCGAGGACAACGTCGCCTGCTACGTCATCGCCGACGACGGCACAGAGGTTGACCCGGCCGGTGACGCCTGGGACACCCCCGGTGAGCTGTGCCTCGCCGGCCCGCAGGTGGGCCTGGGGTACCTCAACCGCGACGAGCTGACCACCGAGGTCTTCGTCGATTCGCTGTACCCCGAGGCCGACGGCGGACGCATGTACCGCACCGGCGACATCGTCTCCTGGACCGAGGTGGGGGGACGCCGCATCCTGAAGTTCCTGGGCCGCATCGGCGACCAGGTGAAGATCCGCGGCAACCGCGTGGAGCTCGGCGAGGTCGAGTCCCGCCTCCGGGATCTGCCGGGTGTGCGTCAGGCCGCCGCCGTCGCCACCGACGAGGGCGGCGCGCAGGTGCTCTACGCCGCCGTCATCGCCGACGAGGACGCCGCGGATGCTCCCGACACCACCGCACTGGCCACCCAGCTCGCGCGCGAGGTGCCGGAGTACATGGTCCCCTCGAAGATCCTCGTGGTCGACAGCCTGCCGATGAACCACAACGGCAAGCTCGACCGGAAGGCTCTCGCGGAGCTGTTCTAGTTCTCCCCGAGATCCTCGAGGAGTTCACGCCAGGCGGTCAACGAGCTGTCCTCGGCGAGGTCGGCGAAGTCGGCCTGGTAACCGGCATCCCGCAGGAAGCTGACGACCTCGACGAGGCGGACCGAGTCCAGACCCTGGTCCATGAGCTCCTCGTCCTCGTCCAGGTCGCCGACCTCGATGTTCATCAGCGTGGCGACCTTCACCCGGAGGGACGCCATGAGGTCGTCAAGAGTGCCCTGCTCTGTCATATTTCACCTTTCCTTGTGCGGTTGTTCCGCGCGGACTCTACCACCCCGGCTTAACTGAGCCTCACCAGACCTGAAAGGTCATTGTCTTGTCCCTGCTCGACCTCGGTGCCGCCCAGCGCGGCATCTGGAACGCCCAGCTCCTCGACCCGACGTCCCCCTACTACGTCGTCGGCGAGGTCCTGGAACTCGACGGTCTGGCCTCCGGCGCGGACGGGGAGAGCCCCGTCGACCTGCTCGCCGAAGCCGTCCGGCTGACCGTAGACGAGTCCGAGACCCTGCGACTGCGCTTCACCGACACCGCCGACGGTCCCCGGCAGTTCGTCGACGACACCCCGGCGTCCCGCCCGGAGATCCGTGACCTCTCCAGCGCGCCGGACCCGGTGCTGCTGGCCCACGCGGTCATCGACGCGGAGAAGGCGTCCTGCGGTGAGCGCTGGCGCACCATGACCGACGGTGATCTGCACCGCTACCTGATCCTCGACCTGGGTTCCGATGACGCCGGGCTGCGTCGGGTGTGGTGCGTGCAGCTGTACCACCACATCATCGTCGACGGGTACAGCGCCGCGCTGCTCACCCGCCGCACCGCCGCGCACTACACCGAACTCGCGGGGGGACGCGCCGCCCGGCGCACCAGGTTCGCCCCGATCGCCGAGATCGTCGAAGCCGACCTGGCCTACGCCGCGGCGGACAGGGATACAGACCGCGCGTTCTGGCACGACTACCTCACCCCCGCCCCGGACACCACCGGCCGCGAGGACCATGTCCACGGTGCGGGCACGACCTCGATCACCACGACAGTACGTCTCTCCGCCGGGGAGATGACCGACCTGCGGGCACGTGCCGAGGACGCCGGCCTGGTCTGGTCGGACCTGGTCATGGCGGCCTACGGTGCCTGGCTGCGCAAGTTCGGGTTCACCGGTACCCGGGTCGACGGTTCGCAGGAGGCCCTGCTGGCGATGCCGATGATGGCCCGGACCTCGGGCCCGCTGCGCCGCACCCCGGCGATGCTGGTGAACATGCTGCCGCTGCGTTTCCCGGTGGCCGGCACCGACACTCTGGAGCAGGTCGCCGCCGCGGCACACTCCGCCCTTGACGAGGTCCGTTCCCACCAGCGCTACCCCGGCTCCGAACTGGCCCGCGACCTGCGTGGTACCGGTGGCCCGGCGGTGTTGCACGGCATCGGTCTGAACCTCAAGACCTTCGACTTCTCCCTTGATTTCGCCGGCACCGTCGGTGTTCTCCGCAATGTCGCCGGTGGCCCGCCGGAGGACCTCGTCCTCGTGGTCACCCCGGCCGCCGACGGTGGCGTCGACCTCGGTTTCGAGACCGACCCGTTGAGCGTCCCCGCGGCGACCGCCCGGCAGCGACTCGAGGACATCCGTGCCTTCCTCACCTGCTCCGGCCCGCTGGCCGATGTCCGCCTGCGGGACGCCACCTTCCGTGCCACCGTCGCCGCGGACCGGGCCGGGGAGCCCCTGCCCGAGGTCGTCCCCACCCTCGACGAACTCGTCGACCGGCTCGGAGTCCGTTCCTCCGGTGAGAGCGCCTGGGAGACCGCGGACGCTCCCCTGCTCGTCAGTGACGACGCCACGGTCTCGCTCACTGCCGCCGAGGTCCACCGGCAGGTCGCGGACCTGGTCACTGAGCTGTCCGGTGCCGGTGACGATGGCTCGGTCATCGCCCTCGACCTGCCGAAGGGACCGGACCTCGCCGTCGCAGTCCTGGCCGTGTGGCGCGCCCACCGCGCCTTCGTCGTCCTCGACCGCGAGCACCCGGCGGCGCGTCGGACACAGATCCTCGGTGACTCCGGTGCCGTCGCGGTCCTCGACGAGAACGGCCTGCGCACCACTGACACGGACAGCACCGCAGCGGCCCTCCCCGACCTGGCCTATCTCCTCTACACCTCGGGTACCACCGGCACCCCGAAGGGCGTGGAGATCACCCGGTCCGCCGTGGAGTCCCTGCTCGCCGGGCACGCCGCCGAGCTCTGGCCGGACGCCTGGTCACGCTCCACCGACGGTCGCCTCCATGTCGCGCACACGGCGTCCTTCTCCTTCGACGCCGCACTGGACCAGCTCGCCTGGATCTTCACCGGTGCCACCGTGCACCTCTACGACCACGGCACCGTCGGTGATCCGGCCGCGGTGCGTACCGTGCTGCAGCGCGACCGGATCTCCGTGCTCGACGCCACCCCCTCGCTCGCCGGTGCACTCATCGACTCCGGTGCGCTCCACGATTCCGCGGTGAGCACCGTCATCCTCGGTGGTGAGGCGATACCGGCGTCCCTGTGGGACCGGCTCGCAGCGTCGCGTATCTCTGCATGGAACGTCTACGGACCGACCGAGACCACGGTGGACGCCCTCACCGCGCGCGTGACGCCGGGACCGGTCACCATCGGTCGTGCCGTGCCGGGCATGACCGCGCTGATCCTGGACACCGACGGTGAACCCGTGCCGGACAACGAGGTCGGCGAGCTCGTCCTCGCCGGGCCGCAGGTGGCGCCGGGCTACCGCGGTCGCCCGGAGCAGACCGCCGAGGTCTTCGGTGAGATCGACGGGAGCGACGGGAGCATCCGCAGCTACCGTACCGGAGACCTGGTGCGGTGGATGCCCGGACGCGGCACCCTGTTCCTCGGCCGTGCCGACGACCAACTGGAGATCCGCGGCCACCGTGTCGAACCCGGCGAGGTCGAGGCCGCACTGCTCGCCCTGCCCGAGATCACCGGTGCCGCCGTCGGTACCTTCGGGGCGCCCGGCGCGCTGAAACTCATCGCCCATGTGTCGCTGACTGAGGCGGCTGCCGCCCGGGTCCCGGCCTTCGATGTGCGGGCCGCGGTCGCGGAGACGGTGCCCGGACACCTCGTGCCGACCCGGGTGCAGGTCCATGACCGGCTGCCGCTGACCGTCGGCGGCAAGATCGACCGCCGTGCCCTCGCGGAAAAGGTGAACGTCACCCCAAATGTCGCCCCGGGTGGCAGATTCCCGGAGAGGGCGGCAGAGGAAGATTCAGTGAACCCCCGGAGCGCCGCCGAACTGGTCCTCGCCGACGTCCTTGCCGGGATTCTCGGCCTCGACTCCGGTGACCTGCTGCCCCTGGACCGGGACTTCATCAGTCTCGGTGGCGACAGCATCGGTGCTCTCACCGCCGCCGGGCGCCTGCGCCACCGTGGCTACGGCATCGCCGCGAAGGACCTGCTCGCCGGGACGGAACTGGCCGATGTCGCCGCCGCAGCCGAGCGGGTCACCCCGGACACCGGACGCGGGGCAGCGCAGGAGGACGGCGCTGCACCCGGCACCACCACCGGCACCGGCACCGGCACCGGTGCAGACACCCTCTACGCCACCGGCGCCTTCCCCACGACAGCCGTGCCTGCCCGAGCAGCTCTGACCGGTACGGTCTCCGCCCCCGGAGTCGACCGCGACCGCCTGCTCACCGCCGTCACCACGATGATGACCACCCACGGTGCACTGCGCGCCGTCCTCGACCTCACCGCCGACACCCCGCAGATCATCGTCCCGCGTACCCCGCTGGTCGACCCGGCCGAGGTCATCCTGGAGACGACCGCCGACACCGCCACGCCTGCCGGCCTCGCCCCGCAGCGCGGCCTCGTCTGGCGCGTCACCATCCCCGACGACAACGGCGACCTGCAGGTCACCGTGCACCGCAGCGTCCTCGACCCGGACAGTACCGCCACCTTCCTCGCGGAACTGGACCGTGCCCTGGCCGGCCGCCCGCTATGTCCTGCCGCCGGGTCGTGGCGCGCCGCCGCACTGGCCGACACCACCACCGGACCCGACCTCGTCGCCGACGAGACACAGGAACCGGCACAGGAGTCGGCACAGCAGCCCACCCTGCTCGAGGTGCCCGACCGCGAAGCACTGTTCTCCCTGCTCCCCGAGCTGTTCCACACCACCCCGGAGGTCGTGGTCACGGCCGCAGCGGCACTCGCGACCGGGCAGGCCGTCGGTATGCGCCTCCGCACCACCGACACGCAGGTCCTCGGCAACCTCGCCCACACCACCACCCTGCCGGCGCTCACCGGCACGCCCCGCGAGGTCCTGCTGCAGGTCAAGGAGGCACCCGAGAGTGTCGCGACCCCTGCACTGACGGTCGGGCCGGTGTCCTCTCCGATGCTGCCGACCGGGCCGACGCTGCTCACCGCCGGTGCCCCGCACCTGCTCGTCAGCCCGGAGGACGCGCGGCTCTACAACGGCACCCCGGAACTCGCCGCGCAGCTCACCGAGGCACTGACCGCCCTGGCCGTGCTCGCCCGGACCACCGACGGTGGGGCCGCCCCTTCCGACCTGGCCGTCGAAGTCAGCCAGGCGCAGATCGACATCTGGGAACAGCGCCACGGCCCGCTCGCCGACGTGTGGCCGGTCTCCCCGCTGCAGGAAGGCCTGCTCTACCACGCACTCAGCGGCGGGTCGGGCTACGTCCTCTCCGCCGGCATCGATCTGCGCGGACCAGTCGACGCCGACCGCCTCCACCGGGCCTTCCGCTCCACCCTCGGGCGCCACGATCTGCTCCGCGCCCGCTTCGACGGTGAGAGCCTCGACGAACCCGTGCAGCTGATCCCCCGTGGCGTCGAGCTGCCGTGGCGCACCGTCGACCTCCGCTACCTCCCGGCGGACGCCGCCACCGCGGCCGCCGACGACCGGCTGCGCGCCATGGCGTCCCGGCGCATCGACCTGACGGCCGGCCCGCTCGTCGCCGCCGAGCTCGTCCTGCTGCCGGGAACCGGGGAAGCGGACACGGTGTCCGCCCGCCTGGTCCTCGGCAACCACCACCTTCTCACCGACGGCTGGTCCACCCCGGTCATGCTGCGTGACCTGCTCAGCATCTACCACGGGGACGCCCTGCCTTCCGCCGCCCCCTACTCCGACTACCTCACCTGGCTCGCCGACCGCGATGCCTCGGGTGCCACCGACGCCGACGACGACGCCTGGCGTGAGCGACTGGGCACCACCACCGGCACCGTCAACGGCACGATCATCCACGACCTCGCCCCGGTCACGCCCGAGGACCTGGAGCGCACCGGTGAGGTGACCCGGGAAACCGTCGATGAGCTGACGGTCCCGGACTCGCTGGCCCAGCGTGCCCGCGCCGCCGGCGTCACCGGGAACACCCTGCTGCAGGCTGCCTGGTCACTGACCCTCGCTGCGCTGACCGGCCGGGAGGACGTCATCTTCGGGACGACGGTCTCGGGGCGTCCGACCGAACTGCCCGGCATCGAGCAGACCGTCGGGCTGTTCATCAACACCCTGCCTGCCCGCGTCACCCTCGACGCCGCAACCCGCGCCGGCACCGTCACCGACCTGCTGCGCACCATCGGACGTACCCAGGCCGCGATGACCGCCCACGAGTCCACCCCGCTGATCCGTGTGGAGCAACTCGCCGGCGGCGGGGCGTTGTTCGACACGCTCGTCGTCTTCGACAACTTCCCCTCACTGCCCGCCACTCCCCTCACCGGCGACCGGATCGGTGTAGCGGAGGTGCACGTCGACGGCATGACCAGCTTCCCACTGTCCTGTGTCGCACCGCCGACCGACCCGGGCGAGCCGATGCGCGTCGTCCTCGCGCACCGCCCCGACCTGGTGGACGCCGCCTTCGTCACCCTCGCGCGCGACACCCTCACCCGGGTCCTCGACGCCCTGGTCGGGGATCCGACCGTGGACGAGGTGCTGAGCGGACTGCCCCGTTGGGAGGGCACCTGCACCGGAAAAGGCGCCACGCCGGTCGCCCAGGCTGCTCAGCCCGCTCAGACCGCTGCACCGGCTGAACCCGCCCGGCCGACCCCGACCAATCCCGACCTGGGCCCCGCCGAGGTCACCGCGACCGTCGCCGGCGTCATGGCGTCCCTGCTGAAGACGGACCACGTGGGCGACCACGACAACTTCTTCGACATCGGCGGCCACTCCCTGCTCGCCATGCGACTGCTCGGCCGGCTGCGTCGCGAGGGGCTCGACGAGGTCACCATCCAGGACATCGTCGAGACCGGCTCCCCCGCCGCCCTGGCCGCACGGCTGACCGGTGGCGGATCGAGCCAGATCCTGCCGCTGGGCCCCGGCGCCCAGTCACCCGTCTTCGCCGTGCACCCCGGCGGTGGGTTCGCCCTGCCGTTCCGTGGCCTCGCCGACCGCCTCTCCGCGCACGACATCCCGGTCACCGGCCTGCAGCTCCCGGACCCGCACCCGGCGGTCACCGACCTGACGGAGCTCGCCGTCGGCTACGTCGACTCCGTCCAGCAGGTCCAGGCACACGGCCCCTACCGGCTTCTCGGATACTCCTTCGGCGGCGTCCTCGCGCAGGCCATGACCGCCGAACTGCTGCGCCGCGGTGAAGAGGTCTCCTGGCTCGGCATCATGGACGCCTACCCCGCAGGAGCCGGCCCCGTGCCTGAGTCACCTGCCGAGACCCCTGAGCTCACCGCCACGCAGATCGCCGCCGTCGCCGGAGTCCCTGACATCGACGACATGCCCGGTGGCGCCGAGGCCGCCGAGATGATGGCACGCACCCTGGGCACCAACCTCGCCTACTGCGACGGCCTGCTGCGCACCGCCGCCCCGGTGGACCTCACCGCCTTCGGTGGCGAGACCCAGCTCATCGTCGCGACAACGGCCGATGAGCGGGTCGCCGACCTGCAGGGGCACCGCGGGTGGGACCCCGCTTCCGCCTGGGCCGGCGTCCTCCCCCGCACGCCCCGCACCCTCACCCTCGACCTCACCCATGCCGGTCTCGCCACCGACGCCGGCTGGGACGCGATCACCCCTGCCATTCTGGAAGGACTGCAGTGAACCATCAGACTGTTCTCGACGCCGCGACCGATGCCGACGCCCCCGGCAACCCCGACGTTCTCGCCACCGGTGTCCCCCGTGAGGACGCCGAGCGCTACCGCAAGCTCGGTGCCTGGACCGGCGACACCCACTGGGCCCTGTTCCGCCGTGCCGTGGAATCCTGGCCCGCCGAAACCGCCGCCACCGACCGGCACCGCACCGTGACCTGGACAGGGCTGGACGAGGGCGTGTCCCGTGCCGCCGCCGTCCTGGCCGGTGCCGGGGTGGGTCGCGGTGACGGCGTCATCATCCAGCTGCCGAACTCCGTGGCCTACCTGGAGACCGTCTTCGCCGTCTGGCGGCTCGGCGCGATCCCGGTGTTCTCCCTTCCCGCCCACGGCTCCACCGAGATCCGCCACTTCGCCTCCCACGCCCCGGCCCGGTTCTACGTCTCCACCGCGACGCCGAACCGTCACCTCGCCCGGGTGCACCGGGACGTCGCCGAGGAGGTCACCATGATCCTCGTCGACGAGGCGTCCCCGTGGGACGGGGCGGACGCCCTGCCCGTGCCGGACGCCGCGTCCGTCGCCCCCGACGAGCTCGCCTTCCTGCAGCTCTCCGGCGGCACCACCGGTGTGCCCAAGCAGATACCGAAGACCCACGACGACTACCTCTACTCCGTGCGCGCGTCCGTCGATGTCTGCGATCTGCGGCACGGGGATGTGCTGCTGGTGGCGCTGCCCGCCTCCCACAACTTCACGATGAGCTCCCCTGGCATCCTCGGCGCGGTGCAGGTCGGTGCGTCCATCGTCTTCGCCGCCGACCCGATGCCGACTGAGGTGCTGCCGCTGATCGCCGAGCACGGTGTCACCCACCTGGCCCTGGTGCCGCCGGCGCTGATCAGTCTGCTGAACTTCCCGGAGCGCGACTCCTTCGACGTCTCCTCGGTCCGCACCGTGTGGGTCGGCGGGGCGAAACTGTCGGAAGCCGCCGCCCGTCGCGTCCACCCGGAACTCGGCTGGACGCTCCAGCAGGTCTTCGGCATGGCTGAAGGACTGGTCAACTACACTCCGCTGGACGCCTCGATCGAGGAGACCGTCGCCACCCAGGGACGCCCCATGAGCCCGTGGGACGAGATCCGCGTGGTCGACGACGAGGACGTCGACGTGCCGGAGGGTGAGCCGGGAAATCTGCTCACCCGCGGTCCGTACACGATCCGCCGCTACCACCGTGCCCCCGAGGTCAACGCCCGGTCCTTCACCGCCGACGGCTTCTACCGCACCGGCGACATCGTCGTCTTCCGCGGCGGGACGCTCACCGTCGTCGGCCGTGCCAAGGACCAGATCAACCGGGGTGGTGAGAAGATCGCGCCGGAGGCCGTGGAGAACATCCTGCTCACCCACGACGCTGTCCACGACGTCTCTGTCGTCGGCATGCCGGATGAGGTGCTCGGTGAGAAGATCCGCGCGTTCGTCATTCCCCGGCAGGACGCCGCCTCCGATCCCGCTGCGCACGGACTCACGCCTACCAAGCTTCGGAAGTTCGCCCGCGAGGCCGGGCTGTCGAGCTTCGCGGTGCCCGACCTCATCGACATCGTCGCCGAGTTCCCGCTGACCGGCGTCGGCAAGGTCTCCAAGAAGGCTCAGCAGGCCTAGGCGGGCGTCCGGAGCGGTCGGGAGTCCGGAGCATCCGTCGAAATCTGCGGGCACGAATGCACTGAACTGCCGGGTTCACGCCATCCGTGCTCGCAGATTACGTCTGTCGACGTCCTCCCCGAGGCACACTTCCTGACCCGGACGCGCGAAAGCCCCCGACCCGGACAGACCCGGGGCGGGGGCTTTCGGTGATCAGTGACGATCAGGCGTGAGCCCTGCGGAAAGCAGAGACTACTTGGCCTTCTCGATGATCTCGACGAGACGGAAGTGCTTGTCCTTGGACAGCGGGCGGGTCTCCTCGATGCGGACGAGGTCGCCGATACCGGCGGTGTTCTCCTCGTCGTGCGCCTTCACCTTGGTGTTGGTGCGCATGATCTTGCCGTAGAGCGCGTGGCGCTTACGGTCCTCGAGCTCGACAACGATGGTCTTGCTCATCTTGTCGGACACCACGTAGCCCTGACGGACCTTGCGGCTGCCCTTGGTGTTCTCGTTGGTCACGTTGGCCTCACTCATGCTGCGTCACCCTCCGGAGCGGTGGACAGGCCCAGGTCGCGCTCGCGGAGCACGGTGTAGATCCGGGCGATGTCGCGCTTGACGGTGCCGAGGCGACGGTTGTTGGTCAGCTGACCGGTGGCGTTCTGGAAGCGCAGGTTGAACAGCTCCTCCTTCGCCTCCTTCAGCTTGGTGGTCAGCTCGTCGTTGCTGAGGTCACGGAGCTCGTGAGCCGGGGTACCGGTAGCCATCAGAACTGATCCTCCTTCTTGACGATGCGCACCTTGCAGGGGAGCTTGTTACCGGCGCGACGGAGAGCCTCGAGGGCGATCTCCTCGTTAGGGTAGGACATCTCGAACAGGATGCGGCCGGGCTTGACGTTCGCGACCCACTTCTCGACCGGGCCCTTACCGGAACCCATACGCACGCCGAGCGGCTTCTGGGTCAGCGGACGGTCCGGGAAGATGTTGATCCACACCTTGCCACCACGCTTGACGTGGCGGTTGATGGCGATACGAGCAGCCTCGATCTGACGGTTGGTGATGTAGGTCGGCTCCAGGGCCTGCAGGCCGTAGTCGCCGAAGGTCACGCGGTTGCCGCCCTTGGACACACCGGAACGGTGCGGCCGGTGCTGACGGCGGAACTTGACGCGCTTGGGGATAAGCATGGGTTAACCCTCCTGCTTCTGGTCGGCACGCTGCCGGCGGGCCCCACCGCGACGCGGACGCTCACGACGGGCGCCACCGCGGGAGTTGCGCTCGTCACGGGCGTTCAGCAGAGACTCGCGGCGGCCGCCGACGACGTCACCCTTGTAGATCCAGACCTTCACGCCGATGCGGCCGAAGGTGGTGTGGGCCTCGTAGGTGCCGTAGTCGATCTCGGCGCGCAGGGTGTGCAGCGGAACGCGACCCTCGTGGTAACGCTCGGTGCGGCCCATCTCAGCGCCGCCCAGACGACCGGAGCAGACGACCTTGATGCCCTTCACCTGGGGCTGGCGCATCGCGGACTGGATGGCCTTGCGCATCGCGCGGCGGAAGGCCACGCGGTTGCTCAGCTGCTCAGCGATGGACTGGGCCACCAGCTGGGCGTTCGCGTCGATGTTCTTGACCTCGAGGATGTTCAGCTGGACCTGCTTACCGGTCAGCTTCTCCAGACGGCCACGGATCCGGTCGGCCTCGGCGCCGCGGCGACCGATGACGATACCCGGGCGGGCGGTGTGGATGTCCACGCGGACGCGGTCGCGGGTGCGCTCGATGACGACGTCGGCGATGCCGGCGCGGTCGAGGCCCTTCGACAGGAACTCGCGGATCTTGATGTCCTCGGCGAGGTAGTCAGCGTACTGCTTGTCGGCGTACCAGCGGGAGCGCCACTCGGAA
>NZ_JALAGU010000002.1 GCF_022712275.1 Corynebacterium sp.
CGGGCCCCCGCCCCCCTGCCGGGGGGGGTGGCGCGGCCCCCCCCGTGCCCGCTGCCTGGGGGGGGGGGGGGGGGCGGGGGCGGATGCAGCACTCATGATGGTTCGTCATCCCTTTCTTCGGAAAAAGTACAGGTCAGCGGGGGTTGCGAGGGGCGCTTGCTCCCCTCCCATTATGTCTGGATCTAGAATCTCCGTCAGGTGTTCGGGAGAACTGGTGCATCCGTCGCAGCCTTCACCTCCTCCTCGGTCACCCCCGGCGCCAGCTCGGCGATGACGAAACCCTCCGGAGTCCGGTCCAGAACGCAGAGATCCGTGATGACCCGGTCCACCACCCCCGCCCCGGTGAGCGGCAACGTAATGTCGGAGACAATCTTCGACCGACCGTCCCGACTACGGTGCTCCATGACCACCACAACCCGCTGCGCACCGACCACGAGGTCCATCGCGCCACCCATCCCCTTGACCATCTTCCCCGGCACAATCCAGTTGGCGATATCCCCCCGGTCATTGACCTCCATGCCACCGAGGATGGCCAGGTCGATCTTGCCACCCCGGATCATCCCGAAACTCAACGCGGAATCGAAGTAGGACGTCCCGGGCATCGCGGTCACCGTCTCCTTACCCGCATTGATCAGATCAGGGTCCACCTCCCCCGCCACCGGATACGGCCCGATACCGAGCATGCCGTTCTCCGACTGGAGGGTAACGTCCACCCCGTCCTGCACATAGTTGGGCACCAACGTCGGCAACCCGATACCGAGATTCACATACTGGCCGTCCTGCAGCTCCTGCGCTGCCCTGGCCGCCATCTCCTGCCTGGTCCAGCTCATCGCACAGTCTCCTTCTCGATCATCTTGTCCGCCGCCTGATCCCGGGTGAGCTCCACGACATGGTGAACGTAGATCCCCGGAAGGTGGATATCATCCGGAGCGAGCTCGCCCTTGGCCACCACCCTCTCCGCCTCGACAATGCAGACCCTTCCCGCCATCGCCGCCAACGGGTTGAAGTTCCTCGCGGTCTCATGGAACCGCAGATTGCCGGCGGTATCGGCGACCTCGGCGCGGACCAGCGCGACGTCCGCGACAATCGCATGCTCCAGGACCTGCGTCCGACCGGCGATGTCACGGGTCTCCTTGGCCGGTGAGATCACCGCACCGTCGACCGGATCCTCCGACCCGTCACGCCCGTACTTCCACACCATCCCACCGTCGGACACCGGGGTACCGACACCGGTGGCCGTGTAGAAGGCACTGATACCGGAACCACCGGCACGCAGCCGCTCGGCCAGAGTGCCCTGAGGGGTGAGCTCCACCTCCAGTTCACCCTCGAGATACTGCCGGGCGAACTCCTTGTTCTCGCCGACATAGCTCGCGACGATGCGGCTGAGCTGCCGGGTCTCCAGCAGAAGCCCGAGACCCCGACCGTCCAGGCCGGCGTTGTTGGAGACCGCCTCGAAGTCACCGACCCGCCGCTGCGCCAGTTCGGCGAGCAGGACCTGCGGGATCCCGCAGACGCCGAAACCACCGACAGCGAGGGTCGCGCCGTCGGGGATCAGATCGACGGCATCATGTTCACGGATGAGTTTTGACATGGTGATTCAGCTTTCTCTTCCGTAGGTGTAGAGACCGAGGATTCCGATGGCTTTCTCCCGCATCTCGACCTTGCGGACCTTGCCGGAGATCGTCATCGGGAAGCTCTCGGTGATGTGGACATATCTGGGGATCTTGAACTTGGCGAGCTTTCCGTCGCTGAAGGCGCGGATGTCCTCTGCGGTGAGCGTGCGACGGTCGGTGACGGCGTCCTCCTCGAGGATGATCCAGGCCATGAGTTCCTCCCCGTACTTCTCATCGGGGACGCCGATGACCTGGACGTCGGCGATATCCGGGTGCTCGTAGAGGAACTCCTCGATCTCACGCGGGTAGATGTTCTCCCCACCTCGGATGACCATGTCCTTGATCCGGCCGGTGATCTGCACATAGCCGTCGGCGTCCATGGTGGCGAGGTCTCCGGAGTGCATCCAGTTGTCGGCGTCGATCGCCTCACCCGTCTTCTCCGGCATGTCCCAGTAGCCCTGCATCACCGGGTAGCCGCGGACGAGCAACTCGCCCTGGACGCCACGGTCGACCGGGGCACCCTCCTCGTCGACGATCTTGACCTCGATGTGGGGTCCGACGCGGCCGACGGTCTCGACCCGCTTCTCCACCGGATCATCGGGCATAGTCTGATGGTTGACCGGCGACGTCTCGGTCATGCCGTAGCAGATCCCGATCTCCTCGATGCCCAGGATGTCGATGATCTCGCGCATCGTCTTCGTCGGACAGGAGGTGCCCGCAATGACGCCGGTACGAAGCCGTGATAGATCCAGGTTCTTGCCCTTCTCCGCCAGGTGGTCGAGCAGCTGGAGTTCGGCCATGAACATCGTCGGCACGCCGAGCAGGCTGGTCGCCTGACCATGGTGGGCGGCCTCCAGTGTGCTCTCGGCATTGAACACCGGCCCGGGGATGATCGACGCCGCCCCGTGGGTGACCGCGGCGAGGATGCCGATGACCATGCCGAAGCAGTGGAAGAAGGGAACCGGGATGACCACCCGGTCGGCGTCGGTGTAGTTCAGCCGTTCGCCGATCATGAACCCGTTGTTGAGCACATTGTGGTGGGTCAGGGTCGCGCCCTTCGCCATGCCGGTGGTGCCGGAGGTGTACTGGATGTTGATCGGGTCGTGCGGGTCGAGAGACTCGCGCACCGGGTTGAGGTCACCGATGGCACTGTTGGCAAGCTCCTCCCACCGCTCGGAGCCGAAGAACACGGTCTCCCTGAAGGGGCGGTCGAAGACGTGAGACACCGTGCCGATCATGGCCCGGTAGTTCGAGTCCTTGAATCTACCGGCGGAGAACAGCGCCTTGATACCGGACTGGTTGACGGCGTAGGTCAGTTCGCGGGTCCGGTAGGTGGGATTGATACAGACCAGGATCGCCCCGATCTCGGCGGTGGCGAACTGCAGCACCATCCATTCCCAGCGGTTGGGTGACCAGATGCCGATCCGGTCACCCTTCCGGTACCCGGCATTGTGCAGGCCGGACGCCAGGCGCAGGACCTTGCGGTGGAACTCCTGGTAGGTCAGGTGGATATCACCGTAGAGGTCGATGAGCGCGTCATGGTCGGGGAATGCGGCCACGGTACGGGCGAGATTCTGACCGATGGTCTCGGTGAGCAGCGGGGTATCTGTCGGTCCGACCTGGTGGGAGACCGCCGGGTCGATGTCGGCGGGGTCGGTGAGGATGATGTCATGATGCGGACGCAGTGAGGAAGTCATCGCGGGTCAGCTCCTTGAAATGGTGGATCGGGAGAGAATCAGTTCGGCCTGGCGGCGCAGCGGGGCGTCGATCATCTCGCCGTCGACGGCGAAGGCGCCGGGGTTCTCGGCGGCACCGGCGACGACCCGGCGGGCCCAGTCGACGCTGTCGGCATCAGGGTTGTAGGCCTCTCGGATGACCGGGACGAGTCCCGGATGGATCGCCACGGTGCCGGCGAAACCGCTGGCGGCGGCGTCCACCGCCTCGGCGCGTGCCCCGGCGGTGTCGGCAGTGTCCGCATGGATGGAGTCGAGGGCGGTCTTCCCGGCGGCAGCCGCGTGCAGCAGCGCGAGGGACCGGGTGAGCCGGGGAACCTCGCGGTAGCCGCCCGGCTGACCGGAGGCGCCGCCGCCAGGTGTGGGGGTCTCGTCCGCGGCGTAGCGGGAGGAGGTACCGCCGAGCGCGGCGGTGAGATCCTCCGCACCCCAGAACAAGGCGTCCACCTGGGGGTGTGCGGCCAACGAGGCCAGATCGAGGACGCCACGGGGCGTCTCGACCAGGGCGATGATCCGCCAGGTCGAGGCGTCCGGATGAGCGTCCGACAGGGCGTCGACGGACCGGCCGCCCTCCGCCTTCGGCAGCATCACCGTGGTGAAGGGACTGTCAGCGACGGCCTGCAGGTCGGCGTCGAAGTCCGGGGTACCCGGCGGATTGATCCGGACCACGGTACGGGCCGGGTCCAGGTCGGCGGCGACGATGTTCTCCCGGGCCGAGGCCCGGTTCTCCGCACGGCAGCCGTCCTCGAGATCGAGGATGACGGCGTCCGAGCGTTCGGCGGCCTTCGTGAACCGTTCCGGCCGGTCGGCCGGGGCGAAGAGCAGGGCGGGGCCCGGTGGTGTCCAGCGGTCGGTCATGCCGTCTCCCCTTCCCCGTCACCGGTGGGCCGACACCGCACGAGTGTGTTCCGTACGGCGGTGCACACGATGTCGCCGTGCTGGTTGCGGCCGATGTGCCGCAGCTCGATGACCCCCTGGTCGGGACGGGACTTCGAGACGCGCGTGGAC
The DNA here is from genome assembly GCF_022712275.1 of Corynebacterium sp. GTDB lineage: Bacteria > Actinomycetota > Actinomycetes > Mycobacteriales > Mycobacteriaceae > Corynebacterium. The sequence continues at coordinate 4,355 of NZ_JALAGU010000002.1, forward strand.
AGGCATTCGGTCTCTGCGTAGAGCGTGTCGCCGTGGAACATGGGTGCGGGGAAGCTGATCTCGGAGAAGCCGAGGTTCGCGACGATGGTCCCGAGGGTGAGCTGGTTGACGGACAGGCCGACCACGGTGGACAGGGTGAACATGGAGTTCACCAGCCGCTCGCCGCGGAAGCCGGGCCGGGTCGCCGCCCAGGCGGCGTCCAGGTGCAGTGGCTGGGTGTTCATGGTCTGGGTGGTGAACAGGGTGTTGTCCGCCTCGGTGACGGTGCGGCCGGGGCGGTGGAGGTAGGTGGTCCCCTCCTCGAACTCCTCGAGCCACAGGCCCCGCTGTTCGACGGTCTTCGGTGTGCCGGTCATGGCGTCATCCCTCCAGTCCGAGCGAGCGGGCGATCAGCATGAGCTGGACTTCGGTGGTGCCCTCCCCGATCTCCAGGATCTTGGAGTCCCGGTAGTGGCGGGCGACGCGGGTCTCGTTCATGAATCCCGCACCACCGAAGACCTGGGTGGCGTCCCGGGCGTTGTCCATCGCGGCATCGCCGGCAACCATCTTGGCGATCGAGGCCTCCCGGCTGAAGTCTTCGCCGCTGAGCATCTTCTGTGCGGCCGCGCGCCATGCCTGGCGTGCGGTCCAGGCACGGGCCTCCATCCGGGCGATCTTGAAGGAGACACCCTGGTACTCGGCGATGGGACGCCCGAAGGAGGTGCGCTGCTTCGCGTACTCGACGGCTTCATCGACACAGCCCTGGGCGGCACCGGTGGCCAGTGCGGCGATGGCGACGCGTCCTTCGGCGAGGATGGAGAGGAACTGGGCGAAGCCACGCCCCTTCTTCCCCAGCAGGTTCTCCTCGGGGACGACGACGTCGTCGTAGCTCAGCGGGTGGGTGTCAGAGCAGTTCCAGCCGACCTTGTCGTAGGCCGGCTCGGCGGTGAAGCCGGGGGTGTCGGTCGGGACGATGATCGCGGAGATCTCCTTGCGTCCGTCCTCCCTGGTCCCGGTCACGGCGGTGGTGGTGACCAGCGAGGTGATGTCGGTGCCGGAATTGGTGATGAACTGCTTGGAGCCGTTGATCCGCCAGGTGCCGTCCTCCAGCTTCGCGGTGGTCTTCGTACCGCCGGCGTCCGAACCTGCACCGGGCTCGGTGAGACCGAAGCCGGCCAGCGCCCGACCGGCCGTGAGGTCCGGCAGGTACTTCTGCTTCTGTTCCTCGGTGCCGAAGCGGTAGATCGGCATGGCGCCGAGCGAGCAGCCGGCCTCCAGGGTGATGGCGACGGACTGGTCGACGCGGGCGAGCTCCTCCAGGGCGACGCCGAGGGCGAAGTAGTCCCCGCCCATGCCGCCGTATTCCTCGGAGAACGGCAAGCCGAACAGTCCCATCTCGCCCATCTGGGACTGGATGCCGTAGTCGAAGGTGTGGTTGCGGTAGTTCTCCGCCATCTTCGGATCGACGACCTCGTGGGCGAACTCCTCGACGGTACGGCGCAGTTCGACGAGCTCCGGGGTCAGTCCGTCATCGGCGGGGTTGCGGCGGCGGGCGGGGGAGTTGGTGGATGTGGAGGATGTGGAGGATGTGGAGGATGTGGAGGATGTGGAGGATGCAGTCATGGTGGGTTCCTTTCGTGGGGGTGAGGGTCAGGCGGGGACGGCAGCGGGGACGGTGGCGAGTACGGTTCCGGCGCCGACCTTGTCGCCGGTGACGCAACTGAGCTTCACGATCCCGTCGTGGGAGGCGGTCAGGGAATGCTCCATCTTCATGGCCTCGAGGACGACGAGCGGTTGGCCGGCGGTGACCGTGTCGCCGTCGGTGACCCGGACGGCGACGACGGTGCCCGGCATGGGGCTGAGGACGTCGTCCTCACCGCCGGCGGCGTCCGCGGCGTCCCGGCCCAGGCCGAGCGGACGGACCACCCAGGTTCCGTCGGGACCGGACACGGCGACCGCCTGACCTGCCCCGTCAGGGATGGTCCGGGAGGCCCACCGCCGGGAGGCGGCCGGGTGTCCGTCGCCGGACGCCACGGTGAGGACGCGGACCGTGTCCCCGCCTTCAGCGGCGGTGGCCAGCACCTGTGCCGTGACTTCCGGTGGTGCCGTGGTCTCCGGGTCCACCGGTCGAACCGAGAGGGTCAGGTCGGTGGTACCGGACAGTTCGAGGTCGACCGGGCCGGTGCCGGGCACGGCGACCCGGGACCGGAAGGGGGCGTGGTCCGCACCGGCACGCCATCCGTCGACCGCAGCCCAGGCGCCGTGCCGACCTGACCGGTGTGCGGAGTCACGGGCGGCGTCCTGCAGTGTCAGGGCGGCGACGACGAGGGCCTCGGCGGGCATGGCCGGGACCGAGTAGTCCCCGACGATCCGGTCGAGAAGGCTGGTGTCCAGTGCCCCGGCGCGGACGGCGTCGTCGGCGAGGAGGTACCGGCAGAAGTCGATGTTGGTGCCTTCACCGGCGTCGGAGCCGAGTCCGCTGAGCAGTGTTCCGGCCAGCGCGGCGTCCAACCTGCCGATGGCCTCGGCACGGTCGTGACCGGAGGCGATGACCTTGGCGAGCATCGGGTCGTAGTCCGAACCGATCACCTGACCGGCGCGGATGCCGGTGTCGACCCGGATGCCAGGGGCCGTGGGCCAGCGCAGCGAGGTGACGGTACCGCCGGTGGGCAGGAATCCGGCCGAGGGGTCCTCGGCGTAGACGCGGGCCTCGATCGCGTGGCCGGTCAAGGTGATGTCCTCCTGGGACACGGGCAGCGACTCCCCCTGGGCGACGCGGATCTGGAGTTCGACCAGGTCGAGACCCGTGACCAGTTCGGTGACCGGGTGCTCGACCTGCAGGCGGGTGTTCATCTCCATGAAGAAGAAGAGATCAGGACGCTTCGCCGAGACGATGAACTCCACGGTGCCGGCACCGCGGTAGCCGCAGGAGCGCGCGGCGTCGCAGGCCGCCTCGCCGATGCGGGCCCGGGTCTCCTCGTCGAGCAGTGCGGAGGGCGCTTCCTCGATGACCTTCTGGTGACGGCGCTGCAGCGAGCACTCCCGCTCGCCGAGGTGCACGACATTGCCGTGGGTGTCCGCCATGACCTGGACCTCGATGTGCCTCGGAGTGTCCACGAAGTGCTCGATGAACAGGGTGTCGTCACCGAAGGAGGACGCCGCCTCCCGGCGCGCGCCGACCAGGGTCTCGGCCAGGTCATCCGGTGACCCGACGACGTGCATACCCTTGCCGCCGCCACCTGCCGAGGGCTTGATGAGGACCGGGAACTCCACACCCGCTCCCCCGTCGGTGCCGGTGACTCCGGCGATGAGTTCGGCGTCGGTGAGCCCCGGGCGGGAGATGCCGGGCACGGTGGGAACGTCACGGGCCTCGACGGTGGCGCGGGCGGTGATCTTGTCACCCATGCCCTCGATGGCGTCCGCCGGCGGGCCGATGAAGACGATCCCGGCGTCCTCACAGGCGCGGGCGAAGGTGGCGTTCTCGGACAGGAAGCCGTAGCCGGGGTGGATCGCGCCGGCCCCGGACGCGAGTGCCGCGGCGATGACGCGGTCGATGTTGAGGTAGGACTCGGCGGCCGCGGCCAGGCCGAGCCGGACGGCGGTGTCCGCCAGGGCGACATGCGGGGCGTCCGCGTCGGCGTCGGAGTAGACGGCGACGGAACGCAGTCCCATGTCCCGGATGGTGCGGATGACGCGGCAGGCGATCTCCCCGCGGTTGGCGATGAGCACGGTATCGAACATGGTCTTCTGTCCTCTCACATCCGGAACACGCCGAAACCGGCGGCGGTGGTGTCGGTGGTGGTGTCCCGCGGGACCCGGGCGCAGACGCCCAGGGCCATGGCGAGGACGCGGCGGGTGTCGGCGGGGTCGATGACCCCGTCGTCCCACAGTCGGGCGGTGCCGTACCAGCAGCTGGACTTCTCCTCGAAGAGGTCCCGGACCGGACGCTCGAAGTCCTCCCGGTCGGTGTCCGTCCACTCCCCTCCCTCGCGGATCACCTTCGCTCCGCGGACGGTGGACAGCGTCATCGCCGCCTGCGGTCCGCCCATGACGGCGACCTTCGAGTTCGGCCAGGTCCACAGGAAGCGCGGCGAGTAGGCACGGCCACACATGGCGTAGTTGCCGGCGCCGAAGCCACCGCCGGTGATGACGGTGAGCTTGGGGACGGTTGCCGTAGCCACCGCGGTCACCATCTTGGCGCCGTGCTTGGCGATGCCGCCCTCCTCGTAGGACTTTCCGACCATGAAGCCGGTGGTGTTCTGCAGGAAGAGCAGTGGAGTGCCGCGGCGCTCGCAGAGCTGGATGAAGTGGGCGGCCTTCACCGCTCCCTCGGCGAAGATGACGCCGTTGTTGGCGATGACGCCGACCCGGTGGCCTTCGATCCTGGCGAACGCGGTGACCACGGAGTTGTCGTACTCCGCCTTGAACTCGTGGACGGAGCCGGTGTCCGTGATGACCTCGATGACCTCGCGGGAGTCATAGGGGGTCTTCAGGTCGGTGGGAACAATGTCGTAGAGGTCGGTCTGGTCCCGGGAGGTGTACGGCTCGACCGGGGCGGCCGGGTCATCCTCCGGCAGGGTGGCGACGATGTCGCGGATGCGCTGGATGGCGTCCGCGTCATCGGCGGCGAGGTGGTCGGTGACACCGGAGACCCGGGAGTGCATGGCTCCACCACCGAGTTCCTCGGCGGTGACGTCCTCGCCGGTGGCTGCCTTCACCAACGGCGGACCGGCGAGGAAGATGGTGCCCTGGCCGTCGACGATGACGGTCTCGTCGGAGATCGCCGGGACGTAGGCGCCGCCGGCGGTGCAGGAACCCATGACGGCGGAGAGCTGCGGGATACCGCGGGCGGACATCCGCGCCTGGTTGTAGAAGATCCGGCCGAAGTGGTCGCGGTCCGGGAAGACCTCGTCCTGCTGCAGCAGCATCGCGCCACCGGAGTCCACCAGGTAGATGCAGGGCAGCCGGTTGGCCTCGGCGATCTCCTGGACTCGCAGGTGCTTCTTCACCGTCTCCGGGTAGTAGGTACCGCCGGAGACAGTCGCGTCATTGGCGGCGATGAGGCAGAGGCGCCCCTCGACGAGTCCGATACCGGCGACGATGCCGGCTCCGGGGACCCGGCCGTCGTACATGTCCTCGGCGGCCAGCGGCGCCACCTCGAGGAAGGGGCTGCCGGGGTCGAGCAGGGAGTTCACCCGGTCCCGCGGCAGCATCTTGCCGCGGGAGAGATGACGCTCCCGGGCCTTGTCCCCTCCCCCGCGACGGGCGCGTTCAATGCGGTCGCGGAGTTCGGCGGTGAGATCGGCGAACCCGGTGGTCGGTGCCGTATCGGTGGATGCCGTCACAGTCGTCACGGTGGCGTCCTTCCTGGTCATCATTTCCATGTTGGAAAGCGAATGTTTTTGTCGCTGCAGCGAGTGTATATGGCACAGGTCACATCGGATAGCAATCACACATGATTGTTTTTGACTTGCACGTCGTTCAGGTGTGCCACCTGGCAATGATCAGATAAGAACACCCTTATACGGGGGTGGCGCAGGGGGGCACCACGGCAATATCCGGTCATCACTGACTGGTGGTGTTGAAACTCCGGAGCATGCTTCCCCCTCTGGACCGTTACAGGAACAGGTCGATCTCCAGCGGCTCTTCGCCGCCGTAACCGGACACGTCCGCGACGCCTGCAGACCGGAGCACGTCGGAGTCGACGAGCGTATACCCGCTGACCATGCCTCGCACCGACATACCGAACTTGCCGACGGCATAGGCCGGGTAGCTGCCGATCCACTCCTCCAGATTGACCGGCGGCGACAGGGTGAGAATGTGCGCGTGGTCGGACTCCCACGGATACGGCAGGGCCGCCCGGGTCAGTGCGAGAGAACCGCGGATGTTGATGTCCGGCACGAGGTCCAGCCGATTCAACGGCAGGCCCTTCGTGGGGTGGAGGTTGATCGCACTGGCGTTGTTCAGGTCGATGTCCACACCACCGGACTGCTCGACAGTCTCATCGACGACACGGGCAGTATCCTCACCTTTCCGCACGTCACCGACGACGGGGGCGCGTGACCACCCGCCTCCTCGATCAATTTCGCAGCGGAGAAGATCGTCCCCGGAATGCGGAGGTCAGGCTCTGCTGTCTGGGTGAGCATCGCAACAATGGCGCCGGGCCGGGCGGCGGCCAGGGCAATCTCACGGCCGAGACCGCGGGACCCGCCCGACATCACGATTGTCCGGCCCGCCAGCGCCCGGGGCGCCGGCACGGACAACGGAGGGCCAGCCGTACCTCCACGCAACGGGTCGATGGTCGCAGTGGTGGTGGCCGGGGACGGAGGGGAGAAATGAGTTCATATCAGGCGCGGTGACTCCGTGAAATTCGATTCTTCTGTTGTTGTGTTGTGAAACGCAGCACAGTATCGGCTAGCCTCTAACCAGTCAATGGTGACTGTTTTCGTCGTTGTCCCTCTCAGACAGAGGCCGACCTACTGCTACCCTGTTCCACGACATGCAGCCCCGTCCGCACAGAGGCGACAGGAGGATTCCGTGCCACGCACCCCCCAGCAGGACCGCAGCCGTGAGACCCGGAGGAAGCTGCTCGACGCCGCTGTCACCGTGCTCTCCGGGCAGGGCGCAGCGGCGACGACCGTCAGCGCCGTGGCCAGTGAGGCCGGCGTCTCCCGCGGAGCGGCACAGCACCATTTCGCGACCCGGGACGTCCTCATCGAGGAAACCGTCACCGAATTCTTCAACGCTCTCACCCATCAGCTGCGGACTGCCGTTGCTGACCTGCCCACGGGGCCGGACGGAGCCTCCACCGAGGATGTCGTCAGGCTGGTGACAGAATCATTTGCCAGCGATTCCTTTCGGGCTGCGCTGCACGTCTGGTCCGCCGCTGCCGGTCCTGAGGGCGAGCTCCGGGACCTGATCATCGCGGCAGACAGCCGCTACGCCAGGGAAGTCCACCAACTCATGGGACTGGCCCTGGATGCCGACCTTTCCGACCAGGCCACCCGGGAACTGCTGCGGATGACAGTCGACCTGGCCCGCGGTCTCGGCCTCGGTGCCGTGCTCGTCGACAACTCCGAGCACCGCCGGCGGGTCATCGACCGCTGGGCGGGCATCCTCTCTGACGGCATCGTCCGGAACGACTGAACCCCACTACAGTCGGGGCATGCCGTCCCGACCACCCCACGCCGCCACCGTCGTCGGCTCCGGACCCAACGGTCTGGCCGCCGCGCTCGTGCTGGCCCGGGCCGGGGTGAAGGTCACCGTGGTCGAGGCCGCGGACACGGCCGGAGGGGGTCTGCGCAGCAGCACCGATACCCACGGCGTGCGCCACGACCACTGCGCCACCACCTTCCCCCTCGCCCAGGCTTCCCCGTTTTTCCGGGAGTTCGGACAGGCTTTGGCCGGTCACGGGCTGGAGCTCGCCACCGCACCGGTGGACGCCGTCCACGTCCTCGACACCACCCGCTCCGCGACACTGCACACCTCGGTGGCGGACACCGCTGCCGGACTCCCCGGAACAGACGGCCGCATCTGGCAGGCGTTCTTCGGACCTCTGGGAGACCGGGCTGACCGGGCGGCCAAAGTCACCGACGAGTTCCTGCGCCCGATACTCCATGTTCCCCGACACCCGCTGCTCTTCGCCGGGTTCGGGGTACAGGCCGGGCTACCGGCGTCCTGGTCCTGGCGACGCTTCCGTTCCCCCGAGGCACGCGCGTTACTTGCCGGGATCATGGCGCACGCGTTCACCCCGCTGAACCTGCCCGGGTCTTCGGCCGCGGGCACCATGCTCACCGTCGCCGGCCACGCCCACGGCTGGCCCGTCGCCGTCGGCGGATCACAGTCCATGGCGGACGCCATGCTGGCTGAACTGGCCACCCTCGGAGGTTCGGTGGTGACCGGGATGCAGGTCACCGACGTGTCCCAGGTCTCAGGGGCGGATGTTCTTCTCCTCGACACCTCCGTGGAGGACGCCGCCCAGATCCTCGGCGACCGGGTACCGGACCGTGTCGCCAGGTCCTGGCGCAGGTTCCACCGTGGCCCCGCGGTGGCGAAGGTCGACTACACCATCGAGGATGGGATCCCCTGGTCCTCGCCGGATGCCCGGCGCGCCGCCACCGTCCACCTCAGCGGCACCGCCGACCAGGTCGCCGCGGCGGAGAAGGACTGCTGGCAGGGGCGACTCCCCCGACGTCCTTTCACCCTCGTCGGTCAACCCTGGCTCGCGGATCCCGGCCGCACCGTCGTCCACGACAACCGGCAACTGAACCCGGTGTGGGCCTACGCCCACGTTCCGGCCGGATGGACCGGAACCGCACAGGACACCTTCGACCTCGTCACCGCACAGATCGAGGACGCCGCCCCCGGCTTCCGTGACCACGTCGTGGACTGGTCAGCGTCCACCCCGCAGGCGGTGGAGGTCACAGGACGGAACAATATCGGCGGGGACATCTCCGGCGGGGCCAACGACCTCGTCCAACTGCTGGCCCGACCCCGGCTGCTGCGTCCCTATGACACCGGTGTCCCCGGCGTGTTCCTGTGTTCCTCCTCCACTGCACCGGGCGGCGGAGTCCACTTCATGTGCGGGATGAACGCAGCGGACCGCTGTTGTCCCGGTGCAGGTGCCGGGCGATGACCATCCGCTGGATCTGGTTGGTCCCCTCGAAAATCTGCATGGCTTTCGCCTCACGCATGTAGCGCTCCACCGGGAAGTCGCGGGTGTACCCCGCACCACCGAGAACCTGCACCGCATCAGTCGTGACCTTCATGGCACTGTCGGTGGTGACGAGTTTGGCCACGGACGCCTCCTCGGCGAAGGGCTCCCCGAGGTCCTTCAGCCTGGCGGCGGCGAGCATCGTCGCCCGCGACGAGGTGACGGCCGCCTCCATGTCCGCAAGCAGAAACGCCAGCCCCTGGTGCTCGATGATCGGCTGGCCGAAGGTCTCCCGCTCCTGCGCGTAGTCCACCGCCGCGTCCAGCGCACCCTGGGCCAGCCCGGTCGCACACGCAGAGATGCCCAACCGACCCGAGTCGAGTGCGGCCAGGGCGATCTTCAGTCCCTGTCCCTCCTCGCCGATCCGCTGGTCGGCGGGGATACGGACATCGTCGAAGGTCAGCGCCGCGGTCGGTGACCCGGTCAGACCCATCTTCCGCTCCGGTGGCCCCGCCGAGAACCCCGGTGTCTCCGCCGGGACCAGGAAGCAGCTGATGCCCTTCCCGTCACCGGGCTCGCCACTGGTCCTCGCCATGACCGTGTAGAAGTCGGCGAAGCCACCGTTGGTCACCCACGCCTTGGAGCCGTTGAGCACGTACGAGTCTCCCTCCCGTCTGGCCCGCATCGCCAACGCAGCGGGGTCAGATCCGGCATGCGCCTCCGACAGACTGTAGGCGCCGACCTGCGTACCGCCGAGCATCTCCGGCAACCACCGTTGCTGCTGCTCGCGGGTACCGAAAATGGCGAGCGGGAAACAGCTCAGTGTGTGGACGGACACTCCCACGGCCACTGAGGCCCACACCGCCCCGATCTCCTCCAGTGTCTGCAGATACAGCTCGGTCGGCATCCCCGCACCACCGAGCTCCTCGGGGTAGACCATGCCGGGCACGCCGATCTCACCGAGCATCCGGAACGCGTCCTGCGGAAACTGCCCCGCCTCCTCGATCTCCGCGACCTGCGGGGCCAGCCGGTTGGTGACCACGTCCCGCACCGTCTCGATCACCGCGAGGTGTTCCTCGTTGTCCAGAATCCGTCGTGCCGGCATCGTCACTCTCCCTGTCCGGTTGGTGCGCTGTGAGGTTCAGGATACGGCTCCCATGCTACGGTCAGACCCATGGGAACTCTGATTCACTAGATCTGGACGCCGCGTCGAGGACATCCTCCGTGGTGGGTCCTGAGCACGCCGTCGCCGTCTGAACGGGGATGCGTGTCGGTCCCCGATCCGATTCCGGTTCTCTCCTGGGGAAGAGAACCACCTGCAGCGTGCCTCCGCACGCCGAGGAGTTCCATCATGTCCCGACCATCATCCACTGCGTCCCTGCGCGAACTCACCGTGACTTTCGCCGACCGGACCGTGCTCGACCGGGTCGACCTCGTTGTCGGCCCACAGGACCGTATCGCCGTCATCGGCGACAACGGATCCGGGAAGTCCACCCTGCTCAGCGTTCTCGCCGGCACCGTCACCCCCACCTCCGGCGACCGGGAGGTGGACCTGCCCGGCGGCTTCGCCGTGGCCGAACAGGGCCCCGTCTTCGCCGCCGACGCCACTGTCAGCCAGGCGATCGACCACCTCCTCCACGACATACGGACGCTCGAGAGGGCGATCACCAAGGTCACCGGAGCGCTCGAAGTGGCGCCCGCCGCGGAGCTTCCCTCGCTCCTGGACCAGTTGTCCGAGCTCAACGACGTTTTCGAGTCCCGCGGTGGCCCCACCCTCGACCGCCGGCTGGACGCCGCCCTCGACCAGCTCGGTCTCGGCGCGCTGGACCGCGCGCGTCCGGTCGCTGAACTCTCCGGTGGTGAGCGCGCCCGACTGTCACTCGCCGCCGCCCTGTGCTCCGGCGCTGACCTGCTGCTGCTCGACGAACCGACCAACGATCTCGACGAGGACGCCGTGCGTTGGCTGGAGCGTCAACTCGACACCCACCGGGACGCCCTCATCGTGGTCACCCATGACCGGGCCTTCCTGGACCGGTTCGCCCGCGACATCATCGAGATCCGGGACGCCCACCTCCACAGGTACGGTGACGGATACCGCGGCTATCTCCGGGCCCGGGACGCCGAGCGGCTCCGGATCCGACGGGAGTACGAGCTCTGGTGCACTGAGCTGGCGCGTGCTGACAAGCTGGTCGTGACGAATGCACTGCTCAGCTCCGAGATCCCCCGAAGCCGGGAGAAACCCGGCTTCGGCCACGGCGCCTTCCGCACCCGCAGCGCCGACCACGGCGCCACCGGCCGGATCCGGCAGGCCAAGGCCCGGGCAGCGCAACTGAGGTCGGCACCCGCCGAGGTCCCCACTGACCCGTTGTCCTTCGCTCCGGACATGGCCGGCGCTGGGCTGGGCGATGCAGACACCTCGATGCCGCTGGTGACACTCCTCCCCGGACATCTGGAACTGCCCGACGACATGCCGCCGCTGTACCTGGACTCCACTCTGGAGATCCGGCCCGGTGACCGCTGGCTGGTGACCGGACCCAACGGAGCGGGCAAGACCACACTGCTCCGCGTCCTTGCCGGTGAACTCGGCGATCCACGGCACCGGCAGACCTCCGCTGGGCTGCGCGTCTCGAGGCTCCGGCAGTCACTCGCGACCCCGGACGGCGACGGACGTACCGCCCTCGTCGACACTTTCGCACGCGCCAGCGGGATGTACCGGGAGGACGCCACGGCCGCACTCGGCACACTCGGTCTCTTTCCTCCGGATGCCCTGACCGGAGCGGTCGCTGATCTGTCCGTCGGGCAGCGCCGACGTCTCGAACTGGCGGTCACCCTCACCGCACCCGGTGACCTGCTCCTGCTCGACGAGCCGACCAACCACCTCACCCCGGAGCTCGTCGAACAGCTGGAGGAGGCTCTGGTGGACTTCCCCGGTGCGGTGGTCACCGTCACCCACGACCGGCGCTGGCTCACCAACGCCCGACACCGGGACAAGCCACGGGAACTGCGCATCGCTGCCGGATCCGTCGCCGTCACCAGGTGAGGTCGGTACTCCGACCATTCCTTCCACGGGGTGGCCTCGATGACGACGTCGTTGACCGGGGCGAGATAGGTCTGCGTGCCGAGTCCGTCCTCCTCGCCGAAGGAGTCGAACTGCCACAGGTGGGGATCCTCGACGACTCCGATGAGGGTGTGGAAGAGACGGGCGATGGTCGTGCGGGGCATGATGCCTTCCTTTCTGATGGACGGCGGGAATGCCGTCACCGGATACGACGACACAGCTCTCCCGAACTCATCGGTCCAGCCGGAGATCCTCGAGAATCCAGGTGTCCATGACATGGGTGATCGAGGTGATGTGCCCGTCCCGGGTACCCAGGACATGCACGGCGAACGGGTCACCGTCATGGAAGACGGCGACGGCAGGTTGATGGTTGACCCTGGTCAGGAGACCGCCGAGGCCCGGCACACCTGCCCCGGGCCGCGCCACCACTGTTCGATGTCTTCCCTCCCCTCCGGCCAGAGGGTGTAGGGCGGCATCGAGAAGCGGGCGTCCTCGGAAAGTAGCGCGATCAGACGGTCGACGTCGTAGGCACTGAACGCCGCCACATAGTCACCGAGGACGCGGCGGTCGGCAGTGGAGTCCTCCGACGGTCCCCGCTCCTGCCGACGGCGCAGTGTCGTCCGGGCCCGTGCCAGCGCAGAGGTCACCGAGGCCACCGAGGAGTCCAGCAGCTCGGCACTTTCTGCGGCGGACCAGGCCAGGACGTCCCGCAGGATCAGCACCACACGCTGCCGCGGCGGCAGTGCCTGCAGTGCTGCGAGAAACGCCGACCGTACCGACTCGACCTGTACGTCGGCGTGCGCGGGGTCGTCGCTCAACCGGTGATCGGCGACCGGACTGCCCCAGACCGTCTCATCGCCCTTGTCCAGTGCGTCGCCTGTGGCAGGGACACGCTCCGAGGAGTTCACGTCCGTCGGCAGACTCCGTCGTCGGCAGGCCTTCGCCATGTCAAGACAGACATGCGACGCGATGGCGTAGAGCCACCGCCGTAAGGAGGACCGTCCCTCGAATCCGCTGCCCCTGCTCCATGCCCGCAGGAAAGCCCCCTGGACCGCGTCCTCGGCTTCCGCGTAGGAGGCGAAGAAGCGGTAGCAGTAGGCGGTCAGCTCGCCCCGGTAGGACTCGGCCTCAGTCTCACCGGCGGGGCCCCGGACACAGGTTCGGGAGTCATGGTTCCGGGGTAGTGTCCGTGCGGGCACGTGGTGACGGCCGCGACGGACAATGCCGCGCGGGCCGCTGTCGGCGGACTTCGGATGGTGTCCATGTCTTCCGAGGCCAACCCCGGTTCGGCGTCGGAACAGGGGTGGTCAGTCTTCCCGGTGCAGCGTGAACATGAACGGTGCATCCAGTGCACGGAAGTCCATGGCGCCGAAGAGTGTGTCCTCGTCCACCCGCCGGATATGGTCATTGACCGGCTGTGCGTCGTAGACCATCGTCCCGGAGACCACATTCCGGTACTCCACCATCCGCAACCGGGCGCCTGGCTTACGCGTCTTCGCCAACGGCAGCAGTCCACGCACCACTCTCCCGAGCTTCAGCCGACGCAGCACCGGAGCCGTCCTCATCGCCAGGCCCATCGGAACCAGCGCCGGATTGACCGCGAACAGCCCGCGGCGTCCCGCCATGACCAGCGGGTGGGCGTCCTCGGCAGAGTAGTACCGCTTGCCGTGCCAGCCCGAGAGTTCGAGGACGCCGTCCAACGGATTGCCGGTCGACACCTCCGCTCCGTGCCAGTTGCCCAGCATGTCCTCGACCTGCACCGGAGGCAGGGAATCGAAGAGCGCCAGGGCATCAGCGGTGCTGGTGCCCTGGCGCTCCATGGTGCGCAGTACGTTGACGGGATCCATGCCCGCCACCGTAGGCGAAACTAGTGGGCGAAGTGACGCTCACCGGTGAGGTACATGGTGACACCGGCCTTCACGGCGGCGTCGATGACCTCCTGGTCGCGGACGGAACCGCCCGGCTGCACGACAGCGGTCACGCCGGCCTCGGCAAGTGCCTCGAAGCCGTCGGCGAAGGGGAAGAAGGCATCGGACGCGGCGACCGCACCGACGGAACGCTTCTCGTCACCGGCCAGGGTGTTGGCGCGTTCGACGGCGATCTTGGCGGAGTCGACACGGTTGACCTGACCCATGCCGACGCCGACGGTGGCACCACCCTTGGCCAGCAGGATCGCGTTGGACTTCACCGCACGCACGGTCCGCCAGGCGAATTTCAGGTCGGCGAGGGTGGCCTCGTCGGCGGCGTCACCGGCGGCGAGGGTCCAGTTGGCGGGGTCGTCACCGGCGGCGTCGACCAGGTCGGTCGCCTGGACAAGCAGACCGCCGGAGACGTCCTTGTGGTCCAGGGAACCCTCGCGGACCGGGGCCTCGGTCGCCAGGATACGGATGTTCTTCTTCTGGCTCAGCACCTCGATCGCGCCGTCGGCGTAACCGGGGGCGACGATGACCTCGGTGAAGATGCCGGCGACCTGCTCTGCCATCTCGACGCTGACCTCGCGGTTGACAGCAATGACTCCGCCGTAGGCCGACACCGGGTCGCAGGCGTGGGCCTCGCGATGGGCGGTGGCGACATCGGCGGCGACGGCGATACCGCAGGGGTTCGCGTGCTTGATGATCGCCACACAGGGATCCTCGTGGTCCCAGGCCGCACGCCACGCGGCGTCCGCGTCGGTGTAGTTGTTGTAGCTCATGGCCTTGCCGTGGAACTGCTCGGCGTTGGCCAGACCGCCGGTGGCGCCCGGGGTCGTGTACACCGCGGCGGCCTGGTGCGGGTTCTCGCCGTAACGCAGGGTGTGGGCCCGCTCATGGACCTCACCGATCCACTCGGGGAACTGCGCGAACTCGCCCTCGGCGGTTTGCTCGGTCAGCCAGGTGGCCACGGCGACGTCGTAGGACGCGGTGTGGCGGAATGCCTGGGTGGCCAGCAGGGTGCGCTCACGACGGGTGTAGCCGCCGGCATTCGCCGCATTGATGACGTTGGTGTACTCGGCCGGGTCGGTGACCACCGCGACCGACGGGTGGTTCTTCGCGGCGGCACGCACCATCGACGGGCCTCCGATGTCGATCTGCTCGACACAGGCGTCGAAGTCTGCACCGGAGGCGACCGTGTCGGTGAAGGGGTACAGGTTCACCACGACGAGGTCGAAGGGCTCCACACCGAGGTCCTTCAGCTGCGCCAGGTGGTCGTCCTTACGGGTGTCGGCGAGGATGCCGGCGTGGACGCGCGGGTGCAGCGTCTTCACACGGCCCTCGAGACACTCCGGGAAGCCGGTGAGCTCCTCGACCGGGGTGACCGGCACGCCAGCGTCCGCGATGCGGGAGGCGGTGGAGCCGGTGGAGACGATCTGGACGCCGGCCGCGTGCAGGCCCTGCGCCAGCTCTTCCAGACCGGTCTTGTCGTAGACGCTGATCAGGGCGCGCTTGATCGGGCGCTGCCCGTTGTCGGTGGTGGTTTCAGTCATTGATCCAGACCTTTCGTCCGTCGATGGTGTAGCCGTACCGGGCCGTGCGGTGCAGGACGTCAACGATCAGCCGCCGTTCCACCGTCTTGATCCGTTCGTGGAGTGACGCCCGAGTGTCCCCGCGCAGAACCGGGACCTCCCGCTGCGCGATGATCGGGCCGGTGTCCACGCCGTCGTCGACGAGGTGGACGGTGGACCCGGTGAGTGCCACGCCGTAGGCCAGCGCGTCCTCCACCGCGTGCGCCCCCGGGAAGGCGGGCAGCAGCGCGGGGTGGGTGTTGATGATCCTGCCACGGAACCGGCCGACGAACTCTGCCCCGAGAATGCGCATGAACCCCGCACTGACGATGATGTCCGGACGGCGGGACGCCACGGCGTCGGCGATGCGACGGTTCCAGGCGTCCCTGTCGTAGCCGGACTCACGGTCGGGGTTGTACGCGACGAGGAAGGTGTCCAGTCCGGCAGCGGCGGCACGCGCCAGGGCGTGGCACGGGCGGTCGGCCCCCACCGCGACGATCTCGACCGAGTTGTCGAGGGTGTCGATCATCGACTGCAGCAGTGTGCCTTCACCAGAGGTCAGGACGACCACCCGCAGGGGTGCTGTCGGGCTCAGTTTCCCCTTCTCGGGGGCCTCCGGGGGCGTGGACTCACTCACGCCCGTCTACTTTACGGGGTGCGGTTCGCGCGGGGAATGCCGGGGCAGGAGGCAGGACGCCGCGACGGGCGTCACTTGTCGTCGTCTGCCGCATCCGTGCCGTCGCCGGTGTTGTCTCCGGTGCCATCGCCCACGGCGCCGTCCTCGCCGTCCTCGCCGTCCTCGCCGTCCTCGTTGGCCTCGTTGGCCTCGGGCTCTTCCTCATCCTCATCCTCAGACCCGTCGTCCGTGTCCTCCTCCGCGGCGTCCTCACCCTCGTCGTCGGTGGGCTCTTCATCAGAGCCTTCGGAGCCGTCAGAGGCCTCTTCCTCGGCCTCATCCTCAGCGACGTCTTCTTCGGGAGCACCCTCCGAATCAGCGGCGTCTTCAGTCTTCTCGTAGTCGTCGAACTCCAAGTCTCCGGCGGACTCCGTGACGCGGCGTCCCGACCAGGCGACCCAGCCGAACACGACGAGGGAGGGCAGCACCATCCAGCCCAGGAACAGCAGCGGTGTCAGCCACAACAGCGGCCCGGTCGAGCCGTAGTAGCCCAGCTCTCCGCCGGCGAACCAGGCGATCAACAGTCCGGCGACGCCGGCACACAGGCCCGCACCCATCGCGGTGAACAACGGGGACTCGATATAGCGGCGCCCCGCGAACCAGCGGTAGACGGTCACGACGGCGGCGACCGCCGGGATGAGCAGCCACACCGGGCCCAGCGGGATCGATTCATTCGGCATGACGGCCAGCACCGGCAGCGGCGGCATATTCGCGTTCGTCACCGCGAACAGTGAGGCACTGCCGTCGCCGATGTGCATCTCCCCGCCCATGATCACCGACGTCGCACCGACCGCGAGGTTCGGGAAATAGACCAGACTGAGCAGCGTCAGGCCCAGCACACCACCGACCCCGCCGGCGATGTCGTACGCACGGCCCACCGCGGCATGGTTGACCAGCAGCCCGATGCCCGCCACGGCCGCCCCCACGAGCAGCAGTACCTTGAAGAAACGGTCGGCCAGCAGCACTGACTCGACCGGCCACGTCGGCATACCCCGTCGCAGCAGCAGCGCGCGCCAGATCTTCGGACCGAGTCCGGCGACGACCACGGCACCGTTGAACAGCACGGTCGTCAGCAACGCCAGGAGGATATTGGGTGGCGCAACATCGAAGACCTTCGAGGCGTCCCACAACATCAGCCAGGCGATGAGCGTGAAGACCGCCGGGACGAGGACGCCGAGCACCGCGACAGTACGGATACCGCGCACCGTCACCGTCGTCCCGCAGGCCGCCCTGATCCGACGGGAATGCGCCACGAATATCAGGAGGGCGGGAAGTAAGGGGGCGACACCGAGGGACGCCCCGCTGATGGTCACCGGTGCGAGATTCGACAGCAGCCACATAGAACCGATGTAGGCCGGCACCGCACGGAAAGTCGTGCCGATGGCCAGGACCACGGCGATGACGAGCGCCACGGCCACGGTCACACCGTGGTTGAGGAGGATCCCCGGACCGAAGCGACGGATGTGCGGGCCCCAGACCGACCAGAAGGCGCCGAAGCGCCCCTGGGAGGCGGGACGCCCCGAAGCCGGCGCAGCGGCCCGCTGACGCGGTTCCCTGGGGTCTGCACCATGGGCACCGTCGACGAACCCCTCTTCACCACGGGTCACACCACGCGTGGACGCGCGGGTGGTGTCGCGGGTGGTGGCGGACGACCGGGAGGCATTCCGGGAGAAACTCCGGGCACTCCCCCGTTCCGGGCCGGAGGAGCCAGCCCGCCGGCGCCGCTCCTCCGGCCCGCGACCGGCGTTACGTGACCGGGGACTGGGACGGTGGCTCTCGTTGTTCACCCGTCCCATTGTGCCTGCCGCAGGTCCGAACGTCGGGGAAGGGCACACCGGTGATTACGGACACCCTGTCAGATACCCCCGTCACACCAGTCACATATGGACGATGACCTGCTCACTCGCAGGAGAACTAGACCCACCCCACCCCCGAACACCCATACCTCAATGTTGCTGAACCGTGATTTTTTACCGGAACAGGTTGCCCGCGGACCGTCTCCGCATTAGAGTTCACCCTCGTTAGATCACGATCCGGTCACGAAAGAGCGACCGGAAAGTAACAGCCCCAGGGTGGACGGCCCTGAAACGATCACACGGAGACACTGCAGACAATGACTGAAGCGCAGCAGCACACCAGCCACCGGAAGATGGACACCTCGGCCAAGCGCCGGATGGCTTTCGCCGCCGTCGCCGTGACCGGAGTCGCCACCGCCGGTGCCGCCGGTGCAGGTGCCGCCACCGTCCAGTCCGCAGACCGGGACGACGCCGCCGTCGCCCTCGCGTCCGACTCCAAGGTTCTCGCCCAGGGTGCCACTACCCCGGCCGCCGAGTCCGCCGCCCAGATCCTCGCCGCCCCCCAGGATCTCAACTTCGACAACCTCGGTGCACAGCTGTCCAGCGCCCTGGACTTCAACGCCGCGCGTATCGCCGAGGACCTGCTCAACCGCACCCCGCAGACCGTGAAGCCGACCGACGGCACCTACACCTCGGGCTACGAGGTCCGCTGGGGCACCATGCACAAGGGCATCGACCTGGCCGCTCCGCTGGGCACCCCGATCGTGGCCGCCCAGTCCGGCACCATCATCGACGCCGGTCCGGCCTCCGGGTTCGGTAACTGGGTCCGCATCAAGCACGACGACGGCACCATCACCGTCTACGGCCACATGCAGACCATCGACGTCACCGTCGGCCAGCAGGTCACCGCCGGCCAGAAGATCGCCGGCGTCGGCAACCTCGGCTTCTCCACCGGCCCGCACTGCCACTTCGAGGTCTACCCCGACGGCGTCAACTCCGTCGATCCCCAGGGCTGGCTCGCCGAGCGCGGCGTCCAGATCTAGTCTCCGCTCCCCGGGCAGCCCGACTGTCCCAGGCTCCCACCACAGAAAAGCCCCCGCGTCCTGATGAGGATACGGGGTTTCTCTGCTGTCTGCGGGTCCAGCTTCCTCTGTCCACCATTAATGTCCGTTTGTAGTGGCGGGAGGCTGCTCTGAGGCAATCTGAGCGACCTGTGAGCACTACAACTGAACCAGGTGGAGCACCGATACTGGCTGACTGCTGTGAGGCACTGTCGGTAACGCACAGTCGCCGGACTAGGTCACAGATCCTGGGCGAACAGCTGACCGGCCCCCGGGAGGCACCCCGAGAAGACTGGGCTTCCCTACCCCTGACAGCGGAAAGCCCTGCCGCGGCTCGGAAAGGGGGCGGCAGGGCATTACCGGAACAGGTACCGGACACAGGACCGGAACGGGACCGGATGGACAGTTCCGGTCAATGGACGGTTCCGGGGCAACCGGTCGGGGAAGAGTCAACACACTATTTGTCCCAGCCGATGTTCTGGACCGGAACCTTGGCGAAGCCGAGTGCGCCGTAGTTCGCGACGCCCGGGGTGACGGCCCAGATGTCCGGACCGTTGAAGGTCGGCATGATCCCGTACTCGGCGAACGCCTCCTTCTCGAGCTCGTTGGCCTTGTCGATCGGCTCGCCCGGGTCACCGATCTGCTGCAGGTCGCGGATCTTGGCGTCCAGTTCCGCAGAACCGGTACCGGACTTGTTCAGCTCAGACTCCGAGTTGTAGATCTGGTCGAAGTAGGCGACACCGAAGGGATCAGTGGAACTGAAGCCCATCTGGAAGATGTCGAAGTCGCGCTCCGTGGTCACCTTCGAGAAGTCGGAGGACGGACGTACCTGGATGGTCATGTCCACCCCGATGTCCTTGAGCATCTTCTGGATCGCGGTGGCCTGGGCCTTCTGCGCCGGGTCATCGCCGAGCAACACGTACTCCGGGGAGAGCTTCTCCCCGTCCTTCTCGCGGATGCCACCGGATCCTTCGGTCCAGCCGGCCTCGTCGAGCAGTTCCCTGGCCTTCTCCGGGTCGAAGGTGGCCTCTGCACCGAAGTTGTCCTCGTAGCCGTCCTGGGTCTGGAAGAGGACGAAGGAGCCGGGCAGATTCTCGGAGTAGTTCAGACCGTTGAAGCGGATCTTCGCCAGCTGTTCACGGTCGATGCCGGTCATGATGGCCTCACGGACCGCCACATCCTCAAGCTGCGGGGACTTGCCGTTGAGGGTGACCAGGTAGTTGGAGGGATGCAGTGCGATGCGGATATCCGCCTTGTCGCCCATGTTCGAGGCCGTGGCGAAACGGTCCTTCGTAGCCACCCGGGTCGCGTCCAGCTCACCGGCCTGGAAAGCGTTGAGGCTGGCCTGGTCCTCCAGGTAGCGGTAGGTGATCTTGTCCAGCTTGCCCTCGTCGCCCCACCACTTCTCGTTCTTGACGAAGGAGACCTCACCGGTGTTGACGTCGGCTCGGTCGACCTTGTACAGGCCGGCACCCCACTCCGGGTTCAACTTCTTGAGGTAGGCGGTGTTGAAGGTGTCCGCGTCCTTCACCTGGGGCGGCAGGACGTAGTTGAACAGTCCCTCCCACCACGGGTACTCCTGCTTGAAGGTGACGACGGCCTGCTTGTCGCTGTCGCCCTTCGTGACCGAGTAGATGAGCACGTAGCCGTCCGAGCTGGAGATGTTGCAGCCCTCGACGTCACCCTTGTTTGCCTTCCAGGTGTTCTCGAAGGCGGTCCAGTCCAGCGGCGTGCCGTCGTTGTACCGGGCCTTGTCGTTGCCGGCGTCGGTGGTACCGAACCAGTGCTCACCGGAGGGCTCGGCCGACAGGTTGAGGAAGTCGGGGTCACTGCAGGATCACTTCGTCAGGCGTGCGGGCCGACAACTGCGGCGAGCACGGGGAGGATGAAGATCACCACACCGACGACCGCCATCCTGTTCCGCAGGTACCGGCAGACGCAGAGCATGGTCTTGCTGGTGCCGCGACGTTTCGCCTCGGTGACCGGGGGCTTCTGCGGTTCCGGGGCGGAGGCCGCGGCCCGGAGGTTCTGGATGGTCATGTCAGTTCACCCGCACTCTCGGGTCGAGGAAGACGACGAGGATGTCGGAGAGCACCGCGCCGAGCGCGGTGGCGACCGCGCCGAAGGCGGCGACGGCGACAGCTCCGTTGACGTCGTTCCTGGTGATGGTGTCGATCGTGTACTGGCCCATGCCGTTCCAGCCGAAGATCTTCTCCGTCATGATGGCGCCGACGAAGATGCCGGGGATGGAGATGCCGGGGATGGAGAAGGCGACGTTGGTGGCGACCGGGATCAGTGAGGTCCGCAATGCGTGGCGGCGGATGGCCTTGCCACGACCCGGTCCCTTGGCCCGGGCGCGGTACGGACGTAGTCGGCGCCGAGGTTGTCGAGCAGCAGACTGCGTTGCAGTATGTGGTAGGTGGCGTAGGTGATGATCACCAGGGAGATGGTCGGAAGGATCAGGTGCTGTGCCACGTCGACGAGCACGGGGAAGAACCCGTGGACGTCGGTGTTCTTGGATCCGGTGACGTAGAAGATGCGGTTGCCGGAGGTGTCGTTGATCCACCGACCGACGGTGACCACAGCGACGGTGACCACAACGACGTGGAGGTTCAGGGTGACGATCGAGATGCCCTGCCAGACACGGTCACCGACTTTGTACTGGCGGGAGGCGGTGTAGGTGCCGATGGCGACACCGATGACCACTGAGAGGATCGTCGCGAGCAGCAGCAGTTGGGCGGACGTCCACATCCGGTATCCGACCTGCTCGTTGGCGGAGTCTCCGATCGGAGAGGTCCCCCAGTCCCAGTGGAGGACCACTCCGGTGATCCAGGACCACCACCGCTCCAACAGAGGCTGGCTCGGACTGAGATTCAGCGGGGTGAGAATGTCGTCGATCTGTTCCGGTGTCATCGGAGGGCGTCGACCAACGTAATTCGACCGTGGATCAAGGAAGGTAGCGGCCAGGAACCAGGCGAGATTCGTCGCGATGACGATCACGCCCAGCCAGGTGGCCACGCTCTTCAGAATATATCTGAGCAGGTTGTGGGCAGTCTTCCAGGAGAGGCTGGAATGTGGTGGGCCGCGGTCAACGGCCGGTCGACGGTGGTCACCCGTCATTCACACTCCAGCAGATTCAGTGTGTTCCCTGGAATCTAGCAGCAGATCCACATACTTACACCACCAAACATGTAAATACCCGGCTACCTATTTTTCAGCACTGCTACCCCAGTTCCAGTCACTGATTCCGTTCTAGAGTTTCTCCATCGGTACTCCGCCGATCAGCATGAGACGGACAGTTCCACTGGCACCGAAGTCGATGGTGGCCGTGGCACGAACCCCGGATCCGTCGACGGTCTTCACCGTGCCGAGGCCGTATTTGTCGTGGTTGACCCGGTCTCCCACGGCCAGTTCCAGGGGCTTCCCGCCCGACAGCGGGGAGGTCGGCGCCTTGCGCTTGGGTGCCGGGGAGGACGACTGACGGGAACCGTAGCCGGAGCCGCCGAAGCCGCCGCCGAAACTCGTGCCGTCGGCGTAGCCGCCGGAGGTCGACGACCCCCAGCCACCACCCCAGGACGGAGTCGGCTCCTCACGGATCCAGTCGATGAGCTCACCGGGGATCTCGTCCAGGAAGCGTGACGGCGGGTTGTTGGACGGCGTGCCCCAGGACGACCGCGTCATCGCACGCGAGAGGTACAGCCGCTGGCGGGCACGGGTGATGCCGACATAGGCCAGGCGCCGCTCCTCGGACAGTTCGGTGGGATCCCCGAGCGCACGCTGGTGCGGGAACTGGCCGTCCTCCCACCCGGTGAGGAAGACCACCGGGAACTCCAGTCCCTTGGCGGTGTGCAGGGTCATCAAGGTGATGAGTTCCTGCTCCTCGCCGGGGATCTGGTCGGCGTCCGCCACCAGGCTGACGCGCTCCAGGAACGCCTGGAGGCTGCCCGGTGCCGGCTCCCCCTCAGCGAGCACAGCGTCTGCCGCAGCGTCTGCGGCAGTGGCCGCCTCAGAGTCCGCGCCAGACGCAGCGCCACTCTCCTGCTGCGCTGCGGTACCGCCGGCGGAATCAGGCATGGCCTCATAGGCCGCGAGATTCGCGGCCTCCTGGGAGAACTCGTGACCGACGGAAACCAGCTCATGGAGGTTGTCGAGCCGGGAACCGTCCTGCGGATCATTCGATTTCTCCAGCTCCGTGGTGTAGCCCGTACGGTCCAGGACGTCACGGATCACCGCGCCCAGATCAGGGATCTCCAGGGAGGATCCGTCGGAGGCCTCCATGACATGGCCCGGCAGATCCTCACGTAGCCCGTCCATGAGCTCCAGGAACCCGGCGATCGCGTTGCGTCCCCGCGAGCTCAGCCCCGGCACCTCGCCGGCGGCCGCGGCACGCAGACCACCGGCGAAGCTGAGGTCCATGTTCTCGGCATGCACACTGACCTGGGAGATCGCCCGGTCACCGATACCACGGCGCGGGGTGTTGATGATCCGGCGCAGTCCCATCGTGTCCTCGGCGTTGTCGAGGACCTTGAGGTAGGCCACCACATCGCGGATCTCCCTGCGCTCGTAGAACCGGGTCCCGCCGACGACCTTGTACGGCAGTCCGGAACGCACGAGCACATCCTCGACCACGCGCGAGGAGTTGTTCGTCCGGTACATCACCGCGATGTCGCCGTAGGTGGCGTCCCCGTCATCGACAAGCTGGTCGATGGTCTGGGAGATGAACCGTGCCTCGTCATGCTCATTGTCGGCGACATAACCGCCGATCAGCGGACCGTCGCCGGAGTCGGTCCACAACTTCTTCTCACGCCTGCCCTGGTTGCGGGCGATGACGGCATTCGCCGCCGACAGGATGTTCTGGGTGGAGCGGTAGTTCTGCTCCAGCAGGATCGTCTCGGCGTGCGGGTAGTCACGCTCGAACTCCTCGATATTGCGGATCGTCGCGCCACGGAAGGCGTAGATCGACTGGTCCGCGTCACCGACCACGCACAGTTCACCGGCACCGGGTCCCTCCCCCACCAGCGTGGAGACCAGCACATACTGGGCGTGGTTGGTGTCCTGGTACTCGTCGACGAGCACATGGCGGAACCGGCGGCGGTAGTGGTCCGCCACCGCCGGGTTGGCCTGCAGCATCCAGACGACCTCGCCGATGAGATCGTCGAAATCCACGGCATTCGATTCCCGCAGCCGCGCCTGGTAGTCGCGGTAGACCAGGGCGATCTGCTCGCGGTGCCGGTTACCGTCCTCCTGCGTCTCCTTCAGCGCCTCGGCAGGCCCCTGCAGCTCGTTCTTCCAGTTCGAGATGACGCTGAGCACCGCGCGCGGGGCGAACTCCTTGAGGTCGCAGTCATGGTCCTTGAGCACCATGGTGATCAGACGCTTCTGGTCGTCCGAGTCGTAGATCGTGAAGTTGGTGTTCAGCCCCTCGATGAGCTGCGCGTTCGCCCGCAGGATCCGGACACACAGGGAGTGGAAAGTGGACAGCCACATCCGTTCAGCCACTGGGCCGACCAGATCGGTGACGCGCTCGCGCATCTCGGCGGCCGCCTTGTTGGTGAAGGTGATCGCCAGGATCTGCCAGGGTGCGACACCGTGGGCGAGCAGCCACGCCACCCGCCGGGTGAGCACACTGGTCTTGCCGGAACCGGCGCCGGCGACGATGAGCAGCGGAGAACCGTGGTGGACCACAGCAGCACGCTGGGCGGGGTTCAGCCCGGCGAGCAGCTCCTCCTCACGGGCGGCCAACCCGTTGCCACCCCCGTTGCGCAGGGACGCCGGAGCGGTCGCACGCTGCGGTACCGGCGCTGCACCCGCATCCCCCGTCGGCATCTCCGGGTACTCCGGCTCCGGCGGGAGTTCGGGCAGTGGCGCGAGGTGGGCGACCGAGTCGGCGAAGTCCTCGGCGAAGTCGTTGAGCAGGTCACCGGCATCCTTCGGGGGGAGGTCCTCCTCCGGCGGAGCGTCCCACCCTGCGTTCAGCGCCGCCTCATCCGGAAACGTGTCCTCAGGGAACGGGATCTGCCCGTCGAAGGGGTTGTCGGACATGCCCTGGTTCACTGTGCGGCGCTCCTCGTCAGCTGTATTTCACGGCCCTGTGTTCGGGTCTTGTCCACCCTACAACCCACGCGGACGTAGAATTACCGACCATGAGCGAACCTTCGAAGGGGCCGGAGAATGAGGTCGTGAACTCCGCCGCGGAATCGACACTGAGCAGCGGTACCGATGATCCCCTGTCGGACGCCGAGATCCAGGCCTACCGCCTGGAGATCAATGAACTGGACCGCGCGATCATCGAGGCGGCGGCACGCCGCTCCGAGGTCTCCCGCATCATCGGGAAGACGCGCAAGGCGTCCGGCGGGACGAAGCTGGTCTACGCGCGCGAGACCGCGATCCTCAACGAGTACCGGGACGCCCTGGGGCAGGAGGGCGTGGCCATCGCCAACGCCCTGCTGCAGCTCGGCCGGGGCCGGCTGGGACAGTAACCCCCTCCCGCCCCACCGGTCCGGGGATCAGGACTGGTCAGGCCAGGCGGAATCCGGCGCCGACACCACCGGCGGCGTCCATCTCCGCGGCGATCGAGTCCCAGGTGGCGACGAACACGGGGGAATGCGCCGGGCCCTGCAGCGGGGTGACACAGGCCGGCAGGGAGGACAGGCCGCCACTGAGGACGCCGATCAGGCGGTTGCCCGCGTAGACCGGGGCGCCGGAGTCCCCGTGGGCAGCGCAGAGGTGGGTGGCGAGATCGTCGCCGACCTGCATCACGGCGGGGCCGCAGCTGGTGCCGGTGGTGATGCCGGTCTTGCACACGGTGGCGGGGGCCTCGCCACCGAGCGAGGAGATCGAAGCGTTGTTGTAGGTGTCCGTCACCTGTGCATTCCCATTGAGCAGGATGATGCCGTTGTCCTGCGCACCACCGCGTACATAGGTGCCGATGAGGGTGCCGTCGGGGTCGTCACCGGAACGGACCTCGTCACCGGCGACACCGCAGTGGCCGGCGGTGATCGCCACGGCATTGCCGGCGGCGTCGTAGCCGGCGACAGCAGCGGTACACAGGGACTCCCCGACAACCAGCGGGGTCGAGGGGCCGACGAGGACTGACGGACGGATGGACTCCGCCTCATCGGGGACGCCGGGTGAGGTGAAGTAGGCGCCGGGCACCCGGTGGGGGCCGGGCTCACCGGTGACGGTGAGGAAGGCGTCCACCGGGTCGACGGTCTGGGCGCCGGCGGTGGCCGGGGAGGCACCGACCATGCCCGCAGCCAGAAGTGCGGCGGCACCGACGGCGGCGGCGCGACGTCCTGACGGACGGGCGGAAAACAGGGAGGACCGCAGAGCGGTGAGGGCAGTGAGGGCACGGGAGGGGCGGAAGTGACGCGGCATGCCCCCAAACTACAGGCGTTGTCATTACTTACCCCCTGCCCTCTGTCTATCGGGGTCCGCACACCACCCCCGAATGGGCAGACCATGACCGTTCGTGACTGTTCATGACCATTTTCCCCTAATTACAGGCAAATGATCCTTGACTAACCACACAATCCCACAGATAATCACCCCTGAGAGCTTTCTCTTACGGAAGCACTCGTCAACCCCCGAGCAGAATGGAGGTCACGCCCGGTGTACGCGACACTTCGACAGGACATCATCGCCGAGGAGATCAACTCCCACGGCGCCATGACCGTCGCCGAACTCGCCGAGAAGCACGGGGTCTCCGCCGAAACCGTCCGCCGCGACCTCGACGTCCTGGAGAAGTCCCGGCGCGTCTCCCGGGTCCACGGCGGCGCCGTGCCCTGGCTGCAGGGACAGCGCCATACCGGTGGCCCGGGGAGCGGGGGCAGCAGCGGGACCGAGACCGCCGTCACCGAGCGGCAGAGTTCGGCACGGGAGGCCAAGGAGCGGATCGCCACCGCGGCGGCGGAGCTCCTGCCGGAGACCGGCTCCGTGATCGTGGACGCCGGCACCACCACCGTGCTGCTGGCTGACCCGATCCTCGCCCACCCGGACCTCGCTGTGGTGACGAACTCCCTGATGCTCGCCCACCGGCTCTCCGCGGCGGATCACCGTCTGCTGCGGATGGTCGGTGGCCGGGTCAGGGGTGTCACCCAGGCAGTTGTCGGGGCGGACGCCGTCGCGGACTTCGAACGGCTGCGCGCCGATGTCGCCTTCCTCGGAGCCAACGGCGTGACCGCCGGATTCGGCCTGTCCACCCCCGATCCGTCGGAGGGGCAGACGAAGACCGCGATGGCCCGCTCGGCGCGTCGTCGCATCGCCCTGGTGGACGCCACCAAGCTCGGCGAGGAGCTGCTCTATTCCTTCGCCCGTCCCTCGGACATCGACATCCTCATCACCGACGCCCCGGAGGACCACCCGGTCGTCCGGGAACTCACTACCCACGGATTGGACGTGATCCACGCGTGATCATCACCGTCACCCCGAACCCCAGTATCGACCGCACCCAGGTCCTCGCCGACCCCCTGGGTGTGGGAGTGGTGAACCGGGTCATCTCCGGCACCGACCAGGCCGGCGGAAAAGGCGTCAACGTCGCCACTGTGCTGCACGCCGCCGGTGAGGAGGTCACATCGGTGGTCCCGACCCCGGACGTCGGCCCGTTCGCCGAGCTTGTCGGCGAGAGCCAGGTTCCCACGACATTCATGGAGTACGGCGTCCCGGCGCGGACGAACCTCACCCTCGTCGACGCCGACGGGGTGACCACGAAGATCAACGAGCCGGGACCGTACAGCAACGGCAACGCCCTGGCTACCACGGTCGGTCGACTCCTCGACGGGGCCTCCTGGCTGGTGCTCGCCGGATCGCTGCCGCCGGGTTACCCCGACAACTGGTACGCCACGGTCACCGCCGAGGCGCACCGGAACGGGGTGCAGGTCGCCGTGGACACCTCCGGGGCCCCGCTGACCGAACTGGTCCTCGCGGGCGCCTCGATCGCCGGTTCCACCCCGGACCTCATCAAACCGAACACCTTCGAACTCGCCGAGATCCTCGGTCTCGATCCCACCGACGCAGAAACCATGGAGGACGCCGCGGGCCGCGGCGAGCTCGATGAGGTGGCGGACGCAGCCTCGCAGCTGGTGGACCGTGGTTTCGCCGCGGTCCTGGTGAGTCTGGGTGCCGCCGGCGCCCTGCTCGCCACCGCTGAGGGGAACTGGTTCTGCCCCAGCCCGAAGGTGGAGGTCGTCTCCACCGTCGGCGCCGGTGACTCGACCCTGGCCGGTTACGTCCTCGGCAACGCCCGCGGGCTTGCCCCGGCTGACTGCCTCGCTCTCGCCGTCGCCCACGGATCCGCCGCGGTGACCCTGCCCGGCACGACTCTCCCGATCCCCGAAGACCTACCCCACGACCTGCCGACACCCCGGCAGACTAGGAGAGCATCATGACCACCCCGGAACACAGCGCCGACCGTCCGGTGCTCATCCCCGAGCTCGTCAGCCTGGACGCGGGCCTGCCAGCCGACAAGGACGTCGTCCTCACGACCCTGGCCGACCTGCAGGTCTCCGCAGGACGCGCCACCGACGCCACCGTGCTGCTCGGTGACATCCACGCCCGTGAGGCACAGGCCGCCACCGGTCTGCCCGGCGGCATCGCCATCCCCCACTGCCGCACCACTGCGGTGGACGCCCCGTCCCTCGGCGTGGCACGACTCTCCGAGCCCACCGACTTCGGCGCCGAGGACGGACCCGCGGACCTGGTGTTCATGATCCTGGCGCCCGCCGGTGCCGGCAAAGAGCACCTGAAGATCCTCTCGACCCTGGCACGGTCCCTGGTCAAGAAGGACTACGTGGAGGCCCTGCGCTCCGCATCCTCGGAAGAGGAGGTCGTCGCGCTGGTGACGGAGAAGCTCAACGCGAAGAAAAAGAAGAAGGCCACGGCGGACCCGGAGGCGACTCCGGAAGCTCCGGCCGCTACCACGGCTGCCACCGCAGAGTCCGCACCGGACGAGGCCCCGCAAGCGGCCCCGGCCAAGAAGGTCACCAAGCTCGTCGGCGTGACCTCCTGCCCCACCGGCATCGCCCACACCTACATGGCCGCCGACGCCCTCACGGGTGCGGCCGACAACCGTGACGACGTCGAGATCGTCATCGAGACGCAGGGTTCCTCGGGTACCGGGAAGCTGACGAAGGAGCAGATCGAGGAGGCGGACGCCGTCATCTTCGCCCACGGTGTCGCCGTCCGCGAAATCGAGCGCTTCGCAGGCAAACCTGTCGTGGACGTCCCGGTGAAGAAGGGCATTTCCGAGCCGGAGGAACTGATCAACCGTGCCATCGAAGCGTCCACCGCAGAGAACCCCCGGCGCGTCGCGGCATCCGGCGGTGGAGAATCCGGCGGTGACGACGAGGACGAGGGCAACCTCGGCTGGGGCTCACGCATCCAACAGGCCGTGATGACCGGTGTCTCCTACATGGTGCCTTTCGTCGCCGCCGGTGGTCTGCTCATGGCCCTCGGCTTCCTCATCGGCGGGTACAACGTCTCCAATGTCTGGGAGACGGCCGTCAAGGACTTCTCGCTGTGGAACCTGCCTGACCACCTCGACTACATGATGGACGGCAGCGAGGAGACGTTCAGCTCCGACCGCTCCGGCCTGCTGCTCTACCTCGGAGCCGTCTTCTTCGGTGGCGGTACGACCGCGATGAGCTTCCTGGTGCCCGCACTGTCCGGATACACCGCCTACGCGCTGGCGGGACGCCCCGGCATCGTCCCGGGCTTCGTCGGTGGCGCGATCTCGCTGACCGTCGGCGCCGGCTTCATCGGTGGACTGATCACCGGTATCATCGCCGGCCTCGCCGCCATGTGGATCCAGTCCTACAAGGTGCCGCGCTGGCTGGCATCCATGATGCCGGTGGTCATCATCCCGCTGGTCGCCACGCTCATCACCGCAGCGTCGATGTTCCTCGTGCTCGGCCGCCCGCTTGCCGCGATCATGGACGGCCTGCAGAACTGGCTGACCGACATGTCCGACAGCTCCGCCTGGCTGCTGGGCATCATCCTCGGCCTGATGATGTGCTTCGACCTCGGTGGCCCGGTGAACAAGGCCGCCTACCTCTTCGCCACCGCCGGGCTGTCCACCGGTGACGACGCCGCGCTGAAGGTCATGGCCGCGGTCATCGCCGCTGGTATGGTCCCGCCACTGGCCCTGGCGCTGGCGACGACGGTGCGTCCGAAGCTGTGGACCAAGGACGAGAAGGAGAACGGCAAGGCGTCCTGGCTGCTCGGTGCGTCCTTCATCTCCGAGGGTGCGATCCCGTTCGCCGCGGCGGACCCGCTGCGCATCATCCCATCGATGATGGTCGGTGGCGCCGTGACCGGTGCGATCTCCATGCAGCTCGGCGCGATGAGCCGCGCCCCGCACGGTGGTTTCTGGGTCGCCCCGCTGATGGACAACGCCTGGGGCTTCGTCCTGGCCGTGGTGGTCGGCACGCTCGTTTCCGCGGTAACGGTGATCATCGTCAAGCAGGTGACCGGGAAGAAGGACGCCGCTGCTGCGTCCGACTCGATGCAAGAGGCTGCCGCCCCCGCTACCGCGTGACACCCGACCCACCCCGATGACACCCCTGGACATCTCCAGGAGTGTCATTATCGTTGAGGGGTGAACAGGAGGTGCATCCGCCATGTCCACCACACGCACCCGACACACCCTGTCTTCGCTGTCTTCGCTGTCTTCGCTGTCTTCGCTGTCTGCAGTCCTCGCGGCCGGCGTCCTCGTCCTCGGCGCCTGCAGTTCCGACGACTCCGACGACACCGCGGCATCCGACTCTCCGTCCGGGACCGTGACAGTCACCGCCGGCCCTCCGGACAGCACGGTCGCTCCTGACCCCGGCGGTGACGGGGACGGTGGCGCCGGTGACGGGGACGGAACCGGTGAGGGGGACGGTGGAGAGAGCGACGACTGCTCCGGGCTCACCGGCGCCGACGCTGTCGCCCGCTGGGCAGGGGACGTCCCCCCGAACTCCGGTGGCTACCCGTGGGCCCCGGAATCGGCCGAGACCGACGGCTACGACCCCTGCGCCGACCTCTCATGGATCATCCTGCCCATCGAGGGCGGCACCGCCTCCTCCCCGTACCAGATCATGCTCTTCCACAACGGCTCCTATCTCGGCACCGCCACCTCCGACGCCTACTGCTTCTACCCCGACATCTCCCGCGTCGACGACGCGACAGTCTCCGTCACCTGGCACTGGCCGAAGGACGGCGAATCCAATGCCGGACGCTCCGGCGAGTCGACCGCCCAGTTCACCTGGGACGAGTCCACGCAGTCGGTCCAGATGACCGGTGAAGTGCCGCCGGTGTGACCCACCCCGCCGACTGAGCAGTGATCAGGAATTCTGCGCGGTGACGAGCAGTACCCGGGCAGGCACCGTGAGCAGTCCGGCGGAGTCCAGCATCGGCGTCAGCTCCGCACGCGCGTCAGCGAGTGTGTCCTCCCACTGCCCCACCGGCTCCAGGACCCGCCGGACCTGCAGCCCCACGTTCCCGACACAGGCGACGGCGAGACGCTCCGTGACACCGTCTGCTCCGGCGTGACCGTACGTGACCGGCTCCACCAGTTCCACGACCTCGATGCCGGACCAGCCGGCCGCAGTGAGAATCCCGGTGATCCGGTCAGGATCGGCGAACCCCCGGGCACCAGGTCGGTTCGGCACCGGCCCCTCTGGTCGCCTTCCGCCGACCTGCTCCGCGCGTTCCGCGGCCCGGCGCATCCCCAGGTGGAACATGTCCTCCTCCTCCCCCGGCCAGCAGACGAAGGACAGCGTCCCTCCTGAGGTGGTGTGATGCCGTAGCGTCGTGAATGCCATGACCGGGTCAGCGAAGAACATCACCCCGAACCGCGAGATCACCCGGTCGGCAGGTGATCCGGGCAGCGGTCCGACCTGCGCATCGACCTCGACGACGGTCGCCCCGGGCACCCGGTCGCGGGCGGCGGCGACCATCACCGGGTCGAGATCCACGCCGGCCAGATTCCCCACCAGGACGCCTGCGGCATGTGCCTGCTCCAGCATGGTCCCTGCACCGCACCCGATGTCGAGCACCCGGTGCTCCTGGTGGAGGTCGGATGCAGCGAGCAATGCCCTGGTGAACGGGGCGAAGACACGGTCGTAGATCTGCTCGTTGCGGACCCAGTCCGTGGATTTCGACGCCCAGTCGGTCCGGGCGTCTGGTGGTGTCGGTGTGCCAGGAATGGACATTTCGGTGCTCCGGTGCGGTGTCGGTGGAGTGCCCGAGGATACCCCCACCCGAGGTCACCCGTAGACGACAAGCGACAGGTCAGGGTCGTCCGGCACCGTCACGGTGAAGAACCTGCAGGCACGGACAGTGGGTGCCGCGGGGTCGTCAGTGCTACCGAGACCCACCCGCCAGGTACCGATCCGGTTCTCATAGGGCACGTAGCGGCTCCACAGCGACCGGAACGACGGCTCCTCCAGCAGCATCTCGACCGTCGCCCGCAGTGCCCCGGACGCCGCCCCGGTCGCCAGTTTCATGTGCACCAGCCCGATGACCTCCGCCGCCTTCTCCCGCCAGTCTACGTACACGCGGCGGCTGACCGCACGATTCTCCGGGGAGAAGAGGTACTCCACCAGAGACACCTGCGACGGCGGATCATCCACACCGGGGAAGAGGATACTCCGGCTCTCCTCGTCCGGGAGAGTGAGATTCAGGTCCCGGTCGAGAATGTGCCGCATGGTCGCCTCCGGGAAATGGCCGGCGATGGCTTCGAGGACACCCCGCGCACGCCGGTTGTCCTCGGAAGACACGGCCGCCGCCGGCAGCGTACTCTCCCCGAACAACAACCGGAGATACCGCCTGTCCAGGTCACCGAGCTGCAGGGCACCCATGATTCCGGTGAGCACCGAGGGCGACGGATTGAGCATCCGGCCCTGTTCCAGCTTCACGTAGTAGTCGAGGCTGATCCCGGCGGCCCAGGCGACCTCCTCCCGACGCATACCGGACACCCGGCGGTCCCCGACCGGATCGAACACCGGGGAGGCCGGATCAGGGGCTACCCCGCCCCGGCGGTCCCGGAGAAATCCGGAGACCGCGTCCTTCCGGTAGTTCCGGAGGTCAGGGACGCTCATCAGTCGGCGACTCCGAGGGCAGCGAGCAGCTCACGGTTGAATGCGGGCAGATCGTCCGGGGTGCGTGAGGTGATCAGCGGGAAGCCGTTGGTGGCGTCCACGACGACCTCACTGTCCTCCCAGTCACCACCGGCGTTGACGATGTCGGTGGCGACACTGGGGAACGAGGTCAGGGTCTTGCCCACCAACAGGTCGGCGTCCACCAGCAGCCACGGACCGTGGCAGATCGCGGCGACCGGACCGCCGACGGCGGCGATGTCCCTCACCAGACCACGCGCATCGGAGTCGGTACGTAGGCTGTCGGCGTTGAGGGTGCCGCCCGGGACGACCAGGGCGTCGTACTCCGACGCCACGACGTCCGCCAGGGCGATGTCGCTGTCGACATCAGGTCCGGGCTCCTTGTCGCCGCCGAGCGTCCTGATGCGTCCGCCGTCGGTCGATGCCACGGTGACTTCCACACCGGCGTCGCGCAGTGCCTCGACGGGACGGAGGATCTCGTCGGTCTCCGTGCCGTAGTTCGTCGAGATGACCAGTGCTTTCTTCATGGGGTGCTCCTATTCTGCTGCCGGGGTGTCTGCCACCGGCGTGTACGGGTCGATGTCGTATGCGGTCTGTACCAGCTCGGGGCGGGTGCCGTCGGTGAGCGTCCGGGACCATTCTGCGTCCAACTGTGCCCTGATGTCCTCGACGGAGTTCACCGGAAGGACGTGACGGTACATGGTGTCATTCCCCGTGAGGACGTCGATGCTGGTCGTGATGACCTCTTCGGGGTCGAACTGCTCATGCGGGAAGGCGAGCTCGTTGTAGTTGTAGAGGCGGGTGGTGGGATCGTCGTTCCACGACTTCCATTCCTCGAACATCGTGTCGTTGAAGCCGGTGAGGAAGGGTCCTGGGTTGATCGTCGCCACGGTCACGCCGTACTCCGCGAGTTCCTGGTCCAGGGCGTCAGCGAAGGCCTTGACAGCATGTTTCGACGCTGCGTAGGCACCGGTGAACGGGTCGACAGTCAGGCCTGCGACCGACGACATGAACACTATTCGTCCGGACTTCTTCGCCACCATCTGCTTCGCGATGTCCTGGGTCAGGAGGACCGGCCCGAAGACATTGACCTCGAACTGACGGCGGATGACCTCGGCCGGCAGGTCGACGGTCGCGCCACCCTCGGAAATGCCGGCATTGTTCAGCAGTACGTCGACACCCCAATCCAGTGCCTTGGCGCGGTCCCCCTCATCGGTGACGTCGAGTTTCTCGACCCGCAGTTCCACACCGCGGTCCCGGGCCTCAGCCCGGAGGGTGTTGACCTGAGCGATGATCTCGACACCGGCGACGACGTCGTGTCCCTGTTCGGCGAGGCGTAGCGAAATCTCCCTGCCGAAGCCACTGCCTGCCCCGGTGATCAGGTAGGTGCTCCGCGTCTGTGAGTCTGATGTCTGCATGGGCACCACTCTGCGTCGGCCACGTCCCGGACGGCCTGGCCCTGTCGGTACCACCCGGTCGGAACCGACCTCAGAAGTCTTCGATGACCAGTTTCTTCATCGCCATCATGTGCTCGTAGGCGTCTGGCCGTTCCATGAGTTCGGCCAAGTTCTCCGGCACCACCTGCCAGCTCACGCCGTAGCGGTCCTTGAGCCAACCGCACTGCTCCGCTTCCGGGACCGCCGAGAGTGCCGACCAGATCCGGTCGATCTCATCCTGGTCGGCGCACCGGACCTCCAGCGAGACTCCCTCAGTGAAGCCGAATCCGTGGTCGTAGCCCATGTCATTGCCGACGAACCACTGGTCACCGACCCGGAACTCGCCGAAGGCCAGTGCGTCCGCCGAGGCGGGACCGGTGGGCTCACCGTAGGGGAAGCGGTGCCCCGACCCACTGCCACCGGGGACGTCGGCGAACAGGGAGGTGTAGAAGTCCGCCGCCTCCACGGCCTTGTCCTGGGCGTCCCCGCCGAACATCAGGGAGGGCACGAGGAACGGACGGGGGTTGCCCGAGGGGTCGGTGAGCATGAGCTGCCAGTTGACCCCGTAGCGGTCGGCGACCCACCCGTAGTGTGGTGAGAACGGGTACTTCCCCAGTTCCATGAGAACGCTGCCTCCCTCGCACAGGGCTTCCCATGTCCGGTCGAGAGCGGTGCGTGCAGCAGTCGTGGCGGTCTCGTCGGAACCGCCGAACAGCAGCGGATCGAAGTTCAGAATGAAGGACAGTGCCGGGGTGGGCCGGAACTCGTCGCCGCCGTTGACCAGGGTGAGTCGCGTCCCTGCCACGGTGACGGCGACAGTCAGCGGTGCGCCGGCGAACTCCGCCTGGAAATCGGCCAA
Organism: Corynebacterium sp.; assembly: GCF_022712275.1. Taxonomy (GTDB): domain Bacteria; phylum Actinomycetota; class Actinomycetes; order Mycobacteriales; family Mycobacteriaceae; genus Corynebacterium. Next base: position 39,450 of record NZ_JALAGU010000002.1, read on the forward strand.
CCCGGTCTCCGGGTATCGTGCCTCGACCTCGGCGTCGGTGAACGGCAGGGCCTCCGCGTAGAAACGGCCGGCCACCTCTGCCTCACGGTTGATCCAGATATTCGGGATGATGCGCTGCAGGGACATGACAGCTCCGTTCGTCGGGAGAACTTTCCTGTCAATTCTACCGATGCGGCAGATCCGCAGCGGGGGCTTCGTGTCTGCGGCACGAGGAGCCCGAGAATCCCCGGGCCCCGGGAACCCTCATAACCCGAGACTCCTGCCGTCCCCCGGACACGACGAAGGCCCCCGGATTTCTCCGGGGGCCTCGTCCTTTGTAGCGGGGGCAGGATTCGAACCTACGACCTCTGGGTTATGAGCCCAGCGAGCTACCGAGCTGCTCCACCCCGCGACGGGTAACTGATGAATAGCCGGTCTGTGCGACCCGCTCTCTCAGCGACTCCCATAGTGTAGCGCGCACACCGGACAATGTGAAATCCCCTGGTCACTCTGGAAATCAGGGCGATCAGGGGATCACAGGACGGTCAGCGACGCAGCACCGTCAGCGACTACTTGTCCGCGGCGGCGATAGCGGCGTCCAGTTCATCGAGGGCCTTACCGAACTCCTCGAAGGTGCCGTTCTCACGGGCGTCCTGCACTGCCTCCATGGCGTCGTTGATCCGCGTCATCTGCTCGGCGGTCGGGGCGGCACCGGTACCGGTCCCGCTGGTCGCACCGGAGCCGGAGCTCTGGTCATCCGAGGAATCGTCCTTGTCGGCGTCCGAATCCGAATCGCTGTCCGTGTCGGTGGAACCGGTGTTGCCCGAGCTCCCGTCATCGCCGGCGACGTCGGTCACCGCACCCGGGTCGATGCCGACCTGCTCGAGTGCCCCGGAGATAGTCGGTGCGTATCCGACCTGACCGTTGTAGCTGACGAGCACACGCAGCAGCTTCGGGAAGGCGGACTCCTGGTCGGCACGCTGCGAGTACACCGGCTCGACGTAGAGGATCTGACCGTCACCGACCGGCAGGGTCAGCAGGTTGCCGTTGGTCAGGGTGTTGGAACCCTGCAGCAGGGTGCGCTCACGGGCGATTTCGTCGGAGGACATCATCGTGTCCTGCGCCTGCTTCGGACCCTGGGTCTGGGTGTTCGTCGGCAGCTGGCGGACGTAGATCCGGCCGGACGTCTCCGGATCGGAGCTGACCGTCATGTGCGCCGACAGGAACTCACGCCGCAGACCACGGAACGGGGTGATCAGCTGGAAGCTCGGCTTGTTCGTCACCGGGTCGGTCGCGACCACGTGGTACGGCGGCTGAGCCAGATCCTGGGTACCTTCCGGACCGGTGGGGTCGGAGGGCACGGACCAGAAGGCGTCGTTGGTGAAGAACACGCCCGGGTCATCGACGTGGTACTTGGCGATGAGTTCGCGCTGGACCTTGAACAGGTCCTCCGGGTACCGCAGGTGGTCCATCAGCTCATCGCTGATCTCGCTCTTGTCCTTGACGATGCCCGGGAAGACACCCTCCCAGGCCTTGAGCACCGGGTCCTCCTCGTCGAACTCGTAGAGGTCGACGGAGCCGTCGTAGGAATCCACCACGGCCTTGACGGAGTTGCGGATGTAACTCACCGAGTTGGTCACCGCATTCTGCTGGGCGGCGGGGTCGTTGACCACGGCGTCCTCGATCGCGGAATCCAGCTGGGTGCGCTCGGCGTAGGGCAGGTTCTCCAGGGTGGTGTAACCGTCGACGACCCACTTGATGCGGCCGTCAATGACCACCGGGTAGGTCTTGGAGTCGGTGGTCAGCCACGGGGCGACCTTGTGGACACGCTCACGCGGGTCACGGTCGTAGAGGATCTTCGAGTCGTCACCGATGACGTCGGACAGAAGGATGTTCATCTCCTGGTACTTCGCGGCGTACATCGCACGGTTGAAGAAGTTGGAGACGTTCACGCCACCGGTGCCGGTATAGGTGTAGCTGGTGTTGTCGGTGTCGTACTCACGGTCACTGCCGGAGCCGTCGTCACCGACGATGGCGTAGTCCTCGCCCTGGTTGACCGAGCCGGAGATCGTCGGACCGAAGTAGATACGCGGCTGATCGAGATCCAGCTCAAGCTCGCCACCCTGGTCGCCCTCGGCGTGCTGCAGGTCGGCGACGGTGTAGACCGGGTAACCACCACGGGCGGACGCGGCGTCCTGCGCAACCTCGTCGACCTTGTTGGCCGGCGCGGCGATGAAGCCGTTGCCGTGGGTGTAGACGGTGTGCTTGTTGATCCAGTCGGTCTGGTTGCCGGACAGCGAGTTCGGGTCGATCTCGCGGGCTGCGACAACGAAGTCACGCATGTCGCCGTCAACCTCGTAACGGTCCACAGACAGTTCATCGGAGAAGCCGTAGAAGTTACGCAGCTGCTGCTGCTGGGTGAAGGTCGGCGACAGCACCTCGGGATCGAGAAGACGGATGTTCGACAGGGTCGCGTCATCGTCGGCGATCGAGCGGCGCTCACTGGCGTCACCGGAGGTCTCGCCGCCCCAGTCGCGGTCGTAGATGACCTGGCCGTCGGGGTTTTCGTAGTCTTCCCGGGAGGAGTCGGTCATCGTCTCGATGCCGTATGCCTGACGGGTGGACTCGATGTTGCGGGCGATGTACTCCCGCTCCTTCTCCGCGCGGTTCGGGTTGACGGAGAACTGCTCCATGATCGCCGGCCAGCCGACGCCGATCGCCAACGAGGAGACGACCATGAGTACCACGGCGAGGGCCGGAAGACGCAGGTCGCGCAGCACCAGGGTACCGAAGAACATGATCGCCACGAAGATGGCGACGATGAGCAGCAGGATCTTCGCCGGCAGCACGGCGTTGATGTCCGTGTAGGAACCACCGGTGAAAGTGGAGTGCGACTTATTGAGCAGGCCGTAGCGGTCGAACCAGTAGTCCGCGGCCTTGATCAGCATGAAGATTCCGGCGATGACCGCGAGTTGACGCAGTGCCGGGGACTTGATGCCGGCCTTCTCACCGGTGCGGGGGTTACCCGTGGTGATGTTGCCGAGCAGGTAGTGGGCCACCAGGTTGATGAGGAAGGCCACGATGACCAGGACGGACAGCGTGGAGAGGATGAACTGCAGCAACGGCAGGGTGAAGGCGTAGAACCCGAGATCCTTGTGGAACTGCGGGTCAGTGACCCCGAAATCACCGCCGGACATGAACAGGCGCACGGTGCGCCAGTTGCCCTGGGCCACCATGCCGGCGATGATGCCGGCGATGACCGGGATGATGATCAGGAAAGGACGCAGCGAGCGACGGATCGCCGGCTGGTGCTCGGCCAGCGGGGAGGACGCCTCGAGCCCGGCCAGGGATTCCGGGGACTTGTCGGCGGAGCGGTAGGCGGCGTAGGCCGCACCCCACACGATGGCCGCGGCGACGAGGGCGAAGATGACGAACAGGATGATGCGGGTGATGATCACCCCCCAGTACACCTTCGGCATGTCCACCGACTGGAACCACTTGAGTTCCGTGTAGTTGGACACGAGGACCGGGAGCAGGAAGACCAGGACGACGAGAACGACGGCGATGGTGCCGAAGATCTTCGCCTTCCGCCCTGGTTTGGGCAGGTCGGGCAGGGACGGGACGGACGGTAATGACAAGGGGCGCTCTTCTCCTGGCGGTCGGGCTGTGGCCCGGGACGGTCGGGTGACGACAGTGCCCGGGGCGTAGTGCCTAGAATACCTACCGACTGTACTGCGGCCGACGAGAGAGGGACATAAGATGAACGACGCTCACCACGAGCTCGACTACCGGAGCGACCTGCGGCCACTCACTGCGGCCCTCCGCGAGGCCGTGGACTTCGTCCAGGCCGAGGGCTGGGACCGCCCGCCGACACTGTTCGCGCTGGTCCCCGCCCATCTCGTGCAGGACACCCTCGCCGCCGGCGGTCAGGAGACCGACCTCGACGCGGCGCGTCATCCCCTGACCCTCGTGGTTCAGGACGAGCTGCCGGAACATATCCTCCCCGGTTCCGAGGAGCTCGGCGACTACATCGGCTCGGCCCGGTGGCCCCCGCTGGTCGTCGGAGCGGTGCTAGCCCAGGAGATCATGTTCTCCAACGCCGCCCCCGGTGCCGACCCCACTCCCCGCCCGGCGCGCTTCTTCTCGGGCATCGTCGACGGTGGCCCGGACCGTACCCTGGTCCAGCTGCGTCCGACCGAGGAGGAACTGGACGCAGACCCCTTCGGCCAGGACCGTGTCGAACTGCTCGGCGGCGACAACCTCGCGCCCGGCGTCATCGCCGCACTACGGGCGTCCTTCGAGCAGGACGACTTCGACGGGGACCGGTAGATTTCCCGCAGGACGTCAGCCGCAGGTCTCGACGTCCTCGCCCTTGTTGTGGGCGGTGAGCGCATCAACCGCGCCGTCGAGGGTGTCCACCTCGAGCAGCGTCATGTCACCGCTGTCCGCCGAGGACGCCTCGGAGCAGTTCCCCGCCGGGACGAGGAAGACCGAGGCGCCCGCGTTCTTCGCCGCGGAGATCTTGTGGGTGATCCCGCCGATCGGGCCGACCGTGCCGTCGGAGGCGATGGTGCCGGTACCGGCGACGAACTCTCCTCCGGAGAGCTCCCCGGGGGACAGCTTGTCGACCACGGCGAGGGAGAACATCAGGCCGGCTGACGGGCCACCGATGTCCTTGAGGTTGTACTCGACCCGGATCCCGTCGGCGGGCTGGGCGACCATCGTGACGCCGAGGAAGGCCTTGCCGTTACCACCGGTCGCTGCCTCGGCTTCCTCGTCACCGGCCAGTTCGTCCGGCATCTCGCCGAGGGTGACCGTCTCGGTCTCCGTCTTCCCGCCACGGTCGATGCCGAGGGTGACCTCGTCGCCGGGTGACTTGTCACCGATGGCGTCGGAGACATCGCCGGGCACGGTGACGTCGGTGCCGTCGACGGAGGTGATGACGTCATTGATCTTCACCGTACCGTCGGCGGGTGCGCCCTCGCTGACGTCGTAGACCATGGTCTCCAGAGGGCGTCCGAGGTGGTTCATCGCGGCGACCGTCGCATTGGACTCGGAGGACGCGAAGGCCGCGGCGTTCTGCCGCGCGACCTCCTCGGCGTTCGAGTTGGCGGGGATGACGGTCTCGAGCGGCACGACCGTGTCGTCGCTGGCGAGCCAGCGTCCCATCATCTGCGGCAGCGTCATCTTCGTGCGCACCGCGACGGTGGTCATGTTGAGGTTGCCGGAGGTCTCGTCGAGTTCGTCGTCGTCCACCCCGGTGATGTCGACGACCGGGGTGCCGTCGACATCGCCGAGGGTGTTGAAGGTCGGCCCCTCCCCCTCCGCAGCGAAAGGGACGGTGAGGTTGATGTCGGTACCGGGGATGCTCGTCATGCCGAGCAGCGCGACGATCACGACGACCGGCAGGGCACCGACGGCGATGGTGCGGACGCGGCGGCGACCACCGGTGTCCGGGGTGTCGGACTGGGCGCCGGAGGAGGAACTACGGAATTTCACCCGTCCCACCCTACCGTGGAGATGTTCGCTGACAGCGCACGCATCCGGGCCCGCGTAGGCCACGGGGACGTCGGGGGCGCAGGTAGGCTCAGGACATGAGCAACTTCGGATTCGGCTTCCACGGCTCCAGCGACGACGACAACGACGATTCCGACCGCAACAACGGAGACAACGGAAACGGCAACAACAACGACCCCTTCGGCTTCGGGGCGAACCCCTTCGGGTTCCTCTTCGGCGGACAGGGGGGTCAGGGCGGTTTCGGCCAGGGGGGCCAGGGCGGCCAGCAGGGCCCGGGGATCGGGGACATCCTGGGCCAGTTCGGCGCGATGCTCAGCGGCTTCGGCAGGGACATGAACTCCCCGGACGCCCAGGGGCCGGTGAACTACGCCCTGGCAGGTCGGATCGCGCGTCAGCAGATCTCCGGCGCCGCGGCCCGCACCCCCTCCAGTCATGACTCGCAGGCCGTCGCCGAGTCCGTGCGACTGGCTGAGCTGTGGCTCGACGAGTCCACCGTGCTGCCTGCCGGTGCGACCGGGTCGGTCGCCTTCTCGGCCGAGAAGTGGCTTGAGGAGACGATGCCGCGGTGGCGCCGCATCATCGACCCCCTGGCGTCCAAGCTGGGCGACGCCACCCTCGAGGGTCTACCGGCGGAGGCCCGCGAACAGCTCGGCCCGATGACCGGCATGCTCAGCCAGATCAACGGCATGAACTTCGGGATGCAGCTCGGCCACGCCCTCGGCGAGCTGGCCAAGGAGGTCGCGATCTCGACACAGTGGGGTATCCCGCTGGCGGACTCCACCGTCGCAGCGGTCGCGACCGCCCGACTGGACGACCTGTCGAAGAAGCTCGGTGCGGAGCGTCGGGAGACACTGATCTACCTCGCCGCCCGTGAGGCCGCGCACCTGCGCCTGTTCCAGCATGTGCCGTGGCTGGTGGAGCGCCTGATCCTCGACGTGGAGGAGTTCGCCACCGGCCTGTCGCTGGACAACTCCGCCCTGGAGGAGGCGACCCGCGAGTTCGATCCGGAGAGCATGGGTGACCCGCAGAAGATGCAGGAGATGATGGAGAGCCTGCAGAACCAGGATCTCGCCCCGAAGATCGTCTCCTCCACCGACCACGCCCGGATCCGGCTCGAGACCAGCCTGTCGCTGGTCGAGGGCTGGGTGGACTACGTCGTCGGCGAGGCGCTGGGCAACCGGCTGCCGACCACGGCGAGCATCCAGGCAGCGTGGTCCGTCTTCCGCGACTCCGACCAGCCGGGCATGTCCGCGCTGGCCAGGACCGTCGGCATCGACCTGTCCGCCCCGAAGGCCAATCAGGCGGCCGAGCTGTGGGCACGGTTGACCTTCGCCGTCGGCAAGGAGCGCCGGGACGCCGTGTGGAACCACCCCGACTTCCTCCCGGTCGACTCCGACCTCGACGCCCCGGCCGAGTTCATCGACTCCATCCTCGGCGAGACCGAGGGTAAGGACTTCGACCCGATCAGCGAGATCGAGAAGCTGGAGCGCGAGCTCAACAAGGGTGACGACGATTCCGACAAGGGATCCGACGGGGACGACGCCGGCAAGTAGCCCCGCGTGGGAGTGACGGAACTCCCCGCAGGTGTCGCATACTGCAAGGTATGACCGGCAAGGGAGAGACCCGCAGGCGGGACGGCGTCCGCCATGTCCCGGTGACCGCGGCCGCCCGGGAGCTTGCCGGGGACGAGCACCTGGGGGAACACCAGATGTCGGTGCGGATCAACCGCAGCGGTGACCGGCAGACCTGGCGCGTCACTCTGCCGGTCGCGGTCGCCATCGGCGCGCTGCTCCTCGTCGACATCCGACAGAACCTCTTGCCCGACCTGCTGGGCTGGATCCTCGCCGGAATCACGGTCGCCATGCTGATCAACATGGTGGGGCCACTGTGGCGGGGCGGGGCCGCCATGCATCTCTTCAGCGACGGTGCGGTCGTCGAACGTTACCGCGGGTCCACGGCGTCCTTCCGCTACGCGGCGGTGACGCCCCGCTACGTCCTGTGGGAGAGGGTCGACGACCGAGGCGAGATGCAGCGCAGGAACCGGCAGTTGTGGCTGAAGATGCCGGAGAGCGGCTACGCCGTCCACCTGGACGGTACGAAAGGGAGGGACGCCGCCACCCTCGACATGCTGCTCGACAGGTTCGGCGTGACCGGGGAACCGGAGGAGCTCGGGGTACTCAAGGCACCGGGGCCGCTGCCGTTCTGAAGGATGGCACCGACCCGCTCAGCCGTGGATGAGGTCGGGCACGAAACGGAACCGGTAGTCGGTGACCGGCCCGTCGGATTCGCGGATGCCCACGCCCACGGATTCGCCGTTGACGACCCAGGCGCCCGGTACCGGGTGGTTCGGCGCACCGTCGTCGGGTCCGGGGAAGTTCGGGATCTGCGTGTACTGCTGCCACATCCCCGCACCCGGCACCTTGGTGGACAGGAACATCTTCCACACCGGTTCGATCCAGCCGGTCGGACACTGTGTCGCCGGCAGCGAGCCGAACTCCTCCCCCATCATCTCCTCCCAGGGGTAGAGCTTGAAGATGATCTGGTTCGGCCGGTCGTCCATGTCGACGAGCTCCTCGAGCCTGGCGTCCCACTCGAAGAGGAAGTTCCACTGTTCCCAGGCGCCGCCGTCCCGTTCCCGACCGTAGAGGTCTTCGTACCGGTACCACCGGCTGCCCGGCTTCCACTGCTCGTCGGTGAGGAAACGGGCGGCCTCCAGGGCCATCTTGTGCAGGTTCTCGGTCTGCACCTCCAGGGCCTCGACCCCGGTCCCGACATCGGGCCCGGAATCGGGCCCGGAATCGGACCCGGCATCGGACCCGGAATCGCGGACGCTGTGTGGGCAGGTCACTCCCTGGGACCGGATGATCTCCTCCCAGCCCTCCCGCGGGGTACAGGTGATGCGCTCCGCCGGTGTCCCCTGACCTCCCATGCTGTGGCCGTGACCGGAACTGCCGGAATCACCCGGGTTTCCGGCCCCGCCGCCGGTCGAACCGACCCCGCCTCGGGTGATGTTCCCGCCGGTTCGCGGTGCAGTCTGTGTCTTCGTCCCGGCCGGCACCGAGGTCGTCCCGGAGTCCGCCTCGACCGGTGTACCGACCGCAGGCACATTCGTGCGCCCGCCACCCGGAAGCCGCGGCAGGAAGAACCAGCCGGCGTGCATGTGGGAGTTGCCGACGGGTTCCTCGCACTCCTCGTCAGGCAGCCGTTCCTCGGTGGTCTCGTCGCGGCAGATCTTCGCGTACTCGGCGTCCTCCACTTCGTTGCTCTCCGAGGAGCAGCCGGTGAGGGTGGTGGCGAGTGCGGCGGTCACGCCGTGCGCGACGACGCCGGAGACCCGACGCCTGCCGTGACTCCGGGGGCGTCCTGATCTGCCGTGTCCGATACCGGCCAGTCTACGGAGCCGGTCTCAGGATGCGGTGGGTGCCCACCTGCTGTACGCCTCCAGGTACCCGGTCGCCCGGTCGGCGTACGGGGCCTTCGCCGCCCACTCCTTGAACTCGGGACCGTGGTCCGGGATCCAGGTGTGCACCATCTCATGGATGAGCACCGAGTCCAGCACGTACTCAGGCACGTCCTTGAGCCGCGAGGAGATCCGGATCCGTCCCGAATCCACCGAACAGCTCCCCCACCGTCGACTCATGTTCGTCACCCACTTCACGCTGGTGAACTCCGCCCGGTTCTCCAGGTACTTCTGGTTCAGCGTCCGCGCTCGGCGCATCAGCGCGTCCGATTCCCCGGTCTGGGACGCCCCGGTGTGGCGACGCTTCACTTTCTCCACCAGCTCTGTGGCACTGGAACGCAGCTCCTTCGCCGACATCGACAGCGGGGCCAGCACCACGACCTTGCCTGCCTCCATGCGCGCGGCGATGGTGCGGCGTCGCTTCGCGGACAGCCGGATCTCCACGTCCGGGGCGAATTCCGCGACGACCTCCTGCTGTGCTGCCGTAGGGTGCTGCCGGGTACTCATCACGTCCTCTACACTGGGTGCATCGACTGGGGATCAAGGGACTTCATTGAGGGGGACTCTACATGACAGATGTATCTGAGCAGCGTATCCAGCGTATTCCTCGCCTGCTGCAGCTGCGCGACGGTACCGATCTCATCATCCGGTCCGACGGACACCTGCAGTTCAGGGCGGTACCGGAGCACGCCCTGGTACTCGGCCTTCCGCCGCAGGTCGAGGTCGACCAGATCCACCAGGTGATGCGAGAACTACGCCGACCACTGCCGGATCACGCGGTGGTCCGGCTCCTCCACCACTGCGGTGTACCGGTGGTCCATGCCCGCGGCATTCTCGGCGAACTGCTTGCCGCCGGGGTGCTGTCCGCCCGCCCGGCCGGCTACGGGATGCGCGTCCATGTCCTGGGCGTGTCGCTCTACACCCGCTCGCTGCTGCGGCATCTGCGCCGGACCGGGGTCCCCTGTTCCGGGATCACACCCGGCACACCCGCCTTCGGACGCCTGTCGGGTGATGACCTGGTGGTCATCGCCGGGATGCTGTTCCCACCCGCCGACATCACTTACCGGCTCATGGAGCTGGGCGTACCCCACCTGACCTGTGGTGTGGTCGATGCGAGGGTGACGGTGGGCCCGATGGTCCTGCCCGGTGGGACGGGGTGCCTGTCCTGCCTGGACGCCACCTCACTGACCGCAGACGCCCAGTGGCGGACCGTCCGTGGCCAGGCCGCCGAGGGAATGTCTCCGTCGGTGGACCACATGATCGAGTACTCGATGTCTATGGCGGCAGACATGGTCCGTGATCTGGTGTCACTCAAGACCATCGGACCGGACGCACCGTCATGGGTGGTCCCGGACGTGCTGGCAGGGCGTCGGTACCTCGATCCGTTGACCTTCGACATCTCAGTGACCGAGGTGCCTCAGCATCCCGGATGTGCATCCTGCGCGGTGGTGCCGCTCAGCTGAAGTTCTTCACGATGTCGAGGATGTCCTCGCCGAACTGCTCCACCTTCGCCGGACCGATCCCCGGCACTTTCAGCAGATCCCGCGCCGAGATCGGCGCCTTCAGTGCCACGGCCTTCAACGTCGCATCACTCATCACCACATAGGCCGGCACGTCCCGCTCCCTGGCCAGGGTGGTGCGCCAGGACCGCAGTTCGGTGACGAGCACCTGGTCACCGTCTTCGGCGTGGGCGTCGCAGCGTCCGAGGATCCGCTGCTCGGGCGTGGTCAGCCGTGTCCCGCACACCGCACAGGCGTTCTTCGGTGCGCCCTTGACCGTGGATTCACGTGCTCCGGACACGGCGTCCGCCTTCTCCCACGGCACCAGACCGTCGAGGAACCGCGTCCTGCGCCGCGACGCCTTGCCGCCGGGCTGGCGGGCCTGTGCCCAGGACAGCTCCAACACCTCGCGGGCACGGGTCACTCCGACGTAGAGCAGTCGACGCTCCTCCTCGATGGCGTCCTCGGAGTGGGTGCCCTTCAGCGCGTGCCGGATTGGCACGGTGCCGTCGACCAGGCCGATGAGGAAGACCGCGTCCCACTCCAGGCCCTTGGCCGCGTGGATACTGGCGAGCGTCACACCCTCGACCTTCGGTGGGTTCTTTGCCTGGGCGCGCTCGCGCAGGATGCCCAACAGGTTCGTCATGTCCAGGCCCGGGGTGGCGGTGGAGAGCTCCTCCGCCAGGTCCACCAGTGCACCGAGGGACTGCCAGCGGGCCCGGTCCTGGGCACCGGTCGGCTCGGTCGGAGTCAGCCCCACCGGGACCAGCGCGGCACGGACCTGGTTGACCAGCTGTTCCGGTGTGGGGCGCGGCTGATGCTCTGCTCCGGGGTCACGACGCGAGAGTTTCCGGGCCGCGTCGGCCAACGCGTTGACGCCCTGCCGGATCTCCGGACGCTGGAAGAATCCGTCCCCGCCCTTGACCTGGTAGCTGATGCCGGCTGCGTCCAGTGCGTACTCCAGCGCCGCGGACTGGGCGTTGATCCGGTAGAGCACCGCGATCTCCGACGGGGAGACACCCGAGGCGATCAGTGCGGCGATCCGCTCAGCGACACCGGTGGCCTCGGCTGCTTCGTCGGAGTACTCGGTGAACTCCGGGGCGGGGCCTGCCGGACGCTGACCCTCCAGCTCCAGGCGGGTTCCCGCGGCACGCCCGGTCGCCCGGCTGATGACCTTGTTCGCCAGGTCCACGACCTGCGGCGTCGACCGGTAGTCACGGAACAAGCGGACCGTCGTGGCCTCCGGGTAGCGCGACGAGAAACGGAGCAGGTGCTCCGGGGTCGCGCCGTTGAAGGAGTAGATCGTCTGGTTCGCGTCACCGACAACGGTGAGATCGTCACGGTCCCCGAGCCAGGCGTCCAGCAGCCGCTGCTGCAGCGGGGTGACATCCTGGTACTCGTCGACGACGAAGGTGCGGTAGCGCGACCGGAACTCGTCGGCGACACCCGGGTCCGCCTCGATCGCACCGGCCATGGACTGCAGCAGGTCATCGAAATCGAGGTAGACGCCCTCGCCGGTCACCTTCGAATTCTCGTAACCCTCGAAGATGCGGACGAATTGTTCCGGTGCCACCGGGCAGTCCCGGCGGTCGGGGCCGATATGCGCCGGGTAGTCCTCCGGGGCGATGAGCGAGGACTTCGCCCACTCGATCTCCCCGAGCAGGTCGGACAGGGTCGTCTTGTCGGTCGCCACACCGTTGGCCCGGCAGGCCCGGGCGACGAAGGGGAACTTCGAGTCCAGCAGCTGCCAGGGAGTGTCCCCGACGAACCGGGGCCAGAAGTAGTGCAGCTGGCCACGGGCGGCGGCGTGGAAGGTCTTGGCCTGCACCCGGGCGACACCCATCATCGTCAGCCGCTCGCGCAGTTCCGCGGCGGCACGGGTGGTGAAGGTGACCGCCAGGACATGGTCCGGGTTCACGAAACCACCGGCGACCAGGTGCGCGATCCGGTGGGTGATGGTGCGGGTCTTACCGGTGCCGGCACCGGCGATGATCGCCACCGGACCACGCGGTGCCGTCGCCGCACGCAGCTGTTCCGGGTCCAGGGCGTCCAGGTTGAGCTGTCCGAGCCGGGAGTGGGCGCCGTTCACTCCACTCACTTCCGTTCAGGTTCGGCGTCGTCGGTGATCCGCCGGATGTAGAGGATCCGGTCGCCGGGTTCCACGGTCTCCGCCTCCACCGAGTCGATGCGGTAGAGCTCACCGGAACGCACCACGCCCAGCACGATGTCCTCGAGGTTGCGCGGGCTGCCGCCGACCTCGTCCTCGGCGACGAGACGCTCGGCGATAGAGAAGCCCTCGTCGGGGCTGAGCAGGTCCTCCATCATGCCGGTGACCGACGGGCTGACGGTCGCCAGACCGAGCATCCGGCCGGCGGTCTCCGAGGAGATCACCACCGAATCCGCGCCGGACTGCCGCACCAGGTGGGAGTTCTCCGACTCGCGCACACTGGCCACGATCGTCGCCGAGGGGGCGATCTCCCGGACCGACAGGGTGATCAGCACGGCCGTGTCATCGAGGTTCGGGGCGACGACGACCGCCCGGGCACGGGTCACGCCGGCGAGTTTGAGCACGTCGGACTTCGTCGCCGTGCCCTGCACGGTCACCAGACCGCGGGAGGACGCATGGGCCAGTGCCTCCGGATCCGAGTCAACCACCACGATGCGGTCGGCGGGGACGCCGTCGGCGAGCAGCGCGGTGGTCGCCGCGCGGCCCTTCGTGCCGTAGCCGATGACGACGGTGTGGTTACGCATTCTTCTCCTCCAGCGGCGGATCTTCAGTGCCTTCCGTGACTCCTCGGTGAGCACGGAGAGCGTCGTGCCGACGAGGAGGACCAGGAAGATGACGCGCATCGGGGTGATGAGCAGCACGTTGAGCAGGCGGGCCTCCTGCGTCACCGGGGTGATGTCCCCGTAGCCCGTGGTCGACAGCGACACCGCCGAGTAGTACACGGCGTCCAGGAACGTGTGGACGCCCTTGTATCCGTCCCGGTCGAGGTAGACCACGGTCGATGACAGGATGATGAGGATCAGGGCGTATGCCATCCGACGCGCGATCAACCACCAGGGGCTGGCCTGTGCCGGCTCCGGGATGCTGATGACTTTTATCAGAGCATGCGGCGGGAGGGCGTCGATGTCCTTGTCCGCGCCGAGACGGTCACGCAACCTGTCACGCATCCTCTAGCCCTCCGTCCGGTCCGGCCAGCCATCCGGCCAGGTCTTCTGCAGACGGCAGTGTACCCGGTTCCCAGGTCTCGTTCGAGACCACGTAGTGGAAGGCGGCACGCACGTTCGCCGGGTCGACCGGTCGTCCGTGCCGGGCACTGAGCAGTTCCGCCCAGGCGAGCCGGTAGACGGCCAGTTGCAGGGACGCGTCGGCCAGGTCCCGACCGGTCGGCCTGCGCCCCGTCTTCCAGTCCACGACCGTCCAGCCGGTCAGCGGATCGTCGCCGTCATGGAAGACGGCGTCGATGCGCCCCTCGAAAAGGTGCCCGGCCAGGGTCACCGAGTAGGAGCCCTCCACGCTCACCGGGGTACGGTCCGCCCACTCACTGTCGAGGAACCTCTGCTTCAGGGTGGCGAGGACCGGGTCGGCGAGGGTGGCGTCCGCCGCACCCGGCAACTCGTCCTCGTCGAACAGGCCGACCGCACCGTAGTGCTGTTCGACCCAGTTGTGGAATGCCGTGCCGCGTTTGGTGTACGGCCGTGGTTCCAGCGGCACCGGGCGGCGCCGCCGACGGGCGAACTCCTCCGGGTCACGGGACAGGGCCACCGCCTCGGTCGCCGTCAGCCGGGAGCCCAGCGGAACAACGACCTCGGGCACGGTCTGCTCCCGGTGTTCGCGGGCCAGAAGTGCGGTCTCACGCGCCCACTCGTCGGCCAGGGTCCCGGCGTCCGGGGCCTTGTCTTCCTGGTCCGGGTCTGCCGCGTCACGCGCCGCCATCGCGGCGCGCACCAGGTCCGCCCCGTCGGCCACGCCGGGCAATCGCTCGGTGATGGTGGGACGCGGCCACTGTGCCGGTGGCGTCTCGGGTAGTTCACGGATGTAGGCCTCGACCAGGTCATTGCGGGCCGCCGGGTTCTCCGGCACCATCACCGCGTCCTCCCGGTGCTGCAGTGCGCCGTCCTCACGGGCCTTCACCAGCCGTTTCAGTTCATCCTTCGAGTAGACCATGCCGAGGTCCGACCAGGTCGCCACGCATTCCGGGGCGGACGTGGCGAGCCGGTCACGGATGAGGGTGAGCGCGACAGACGGGTCCACCGGCTTCTTGTCGTCCTTGTTGAACGCCGCGCCGGATACCAGCAGGGTCTCCTCGGCGCGGGTCACGGCGACATAGAACAGCCGGTCGTCCTCCTTGGCGGCGTGGACACCGAGGGCGACCTTGAAGGCGTCCTCCGCCTCGACGACGCCCTTGCGGTCGACGACGTCGGAGAGGTCGAGCACCGGCATGCCGGTGATGTCGGCCGGGTCCTCGGTGGCGTCGCCGCGCAGACCGGAGGGCAGGATACGGGCGTTGGTGGTCCAGGACCCGACGGTCGGGCGTTTCACGGCGTCCGCGTAGGTCTTGCGTGTCGCGTGCGGTACCGCGACGATCTCCCACTCCAGGCCTTTGGCCTTGTGCACGGTGAGCAGTTGGACACAGTCGCTGCGCTTCTCCACCTCACCGGCGTCGAGCCCCTTCTCGCGGGCCTCGGCGGCGCGCAGGTAGTCCACCAGCGCCCCTGGGGACGCGCCGGAGAGGTCGGCGAAGGACCGGACGACCTCGGCGAAGCGGTCGAGGTGGCTGGCACCGATGGAACGACGCCGGTCGCGGTGGTAGCGGGTGAGAACCTCGGTGCGCACCCCGAGCATCTGCTCGATGTCGGCGACGAGGTCGTTGAGCGGTTTGCCGAGCGACTGCAGGCGCAGGAAGCGGAGTTCCCGGCCCAGGTCGCTGAGACGTTGCTGGCCTTCCCCGGACATGCCGAACTCCTCCATGCCACGCAGATCGGCCAGCGCCTCCGCCAGGCCGACGGGGACGCGGGAGGAGTCGCGGTCGATGTCGGCGAGGCGCTCACGGACCGTGGCCATCGCCGGGGAGTCACCAGGATGCGGGGTCACCAGGGCGGTGAGACCGGTGGGTTCGTCGGCGTCATCGTCGTCGGCGGCTTCACCGTCAGTGCCCTCGGCTCCACCGTCGACCCGGCGGTCCCGCAGCGACAGCTGGTCGACCCGTCGCGCCAGAGCCTGCAGGTCAGCGGCACCGATGTTCCACCGCACGCCGGTTAGCAGGCGGAGCAGGGCGATGTCGTCGGAGGGGTCCACGAGGACGCGCAGCGTAGCGTACACGTCGGCGACCTCGGGTACCTCGAGCAGGCCGGGTCCGTCGGACATCTCCACCGGTACCTCCCGCTCGACGAGGAGGTCGTGGATCGGTGTCGCCTCGGCATTCTTGCGCAGCAGTACCGCCGCAGAGAACGGTCGGGAGGTGTCGCGTCCGTGGTATCGGGCGGCGAGTTCGTCGGCCAGCCAGACGAGTTCCTCCTCGCGGGTGTCGAACCACGCGGCCTTCACGTCACCGCTACCGGCACCGGGCCGGGAGACCAGCGGGGACACCGCGGCCGGTGACCCGGTGCCGGAGGCATCCAGTGACCACCGGGACACGGTGTTCGCCAGATCGAGGACGCGTGCCGGGTTGCGCCAGGAGGTGGTCAGTTCCCGCCTGCGGGCCGGGGTGGCATCCTGACCGGTCCCGGTCGGGAAATCGGTGCGGAAGTGGGTGAGGTTCGCCGCCGTCGCGCCTCGGAAACCGTAGATGGACTGCATGGGGTCGCCGACGGCGGTCACGGTGAGATCCGGGTCGACCCCACCGCCGAACAGTCCTCGCAGCAGGACGCGCTGGGCATGCCCGGTGTCCTGGTACTCGTCGAGCATGACGACGCGGAACCGGCGACGTTGTGCAGCCCCGATCACGGGGTGCGCGTCGACGAGCTGAGCCGCCTTCGACATCTGCGCGCCGAAGGTCATGAGGTTCCGCTCGGCGAGCCGTGCCCGGTAGTCCGTGACCACGTCGAGGAGTTCCTGCCGGTACACCAGGGCGTCCCCGATCTTCCGCAGGGTGGTGTCCACCCCTTTGAGCGCCTTGCCGTCGCGGTCGGGCAGGCCGTCGATCTCCGCGGCGGTCGCCCGGCACTCCTCCGCCACATCGGTGACGGTGGCGAGGTGGTTGTCCATGCCGTCGTTGAGTTCCAGCATGTCGTCGATGATGGTGGGCACCGAACGGTGGGTGGTGAACCCGGTGGGGCGTTCCAGCACCACGTCGCGGGCGATCATCCAGCGCTCGGTGTCGGTGATGACGCGGCCGGTGGGTTCGGTGGGCAGCAGCAGGCCGTACTCGCGGACGATATCGCCGGCGAAGGAGTCGTAGGTGGAGACGGTCGGGGTGATCGCCGGCATGGACTCCACCAGCCCGGAGGACGCCAGGGACTGCAGCCGGGCACGGATGCGCTCCCCGAGTTCGCGGGCCGCTTTCCGGGTGAAGGTGAGGCCGAGGACCTGTTCGGGCAGCACCAGACCGTTGGCGACGAGCCAGACGACACGGGCGGCCATCGTCTCGGTCTTTCCGGCTCCTGCTCCGGCGACGACCAGCATGGGTCCGGCGGGCGCACCGATGACGGCGGCCTGCTGGTCGGTGGGTGGGAAAGCCTGGCGCAGCCACTGCTGCGACAGTTCGACGGGGTCGACAGTATCGACGGGGGGTCTCGTGTCAGCCATCTAGATCACCTGCTCCCCGGCGCGGCAGGCGGGGCACAGGCACGCGTACTCTGTGCCGCCGCAGGCTTCGGTGGCACTGAATCCCGGACCTGCGACACGTGCCGCGGTGGCCAGGGCGAGGGCGCGGAACTCCGCCAGGTCCTCCTCGCTGAGCTGGCCCTGCTGCAGGACCTTGACCTTCGCGTTCTCCACCCGCGGGTAGACGAGCATCGCCCCGTCGGCGCGGCGGCCCTCCTCGAGGGAGACCAGGAGCTGGTAGGCCGACAGCTGCGGGCTCTCGGCTGCCTCCTTGACGGTCTTCGCGTTCTTCCCGGTCTTGAAGTCGATGACGGTGGACGCGCCGTCTGCGGTGGTCTCCAGCCGGTCGGTGCGGCCGGCGAGGATGACCGGCAGGCCGGTGTCGGTGTGTCCGATCATGTGCTCCAGTTTCTTCTCGACCTCGACAGTGCGGCCGCTCCCGGAACGCTGGATCAGCCAGCCGTGGAGCCGGTCGACGGCCTCGAGACAGCTCTCGGTCAGCGGTCGCGCGGTCCACGCGGGACCGTCGACGAGCCAGGGCACGACCTCGCGGACGATGTCGGCGGCGTCCTCCGGGGTGAGCCCGGCGGCGAAGCCCTCGGCGAGGGCGTGGATGAGCGTTCCGACCTTCATCGGTTCGGTGGTCGGGGTGCTGCGCAGGGTGTCGAGGAATGACGCCAGGTCGCAGGCCGGACCGGTGGCTCGCCCGAGGTTCTCCAGGGTGGTGGGGCTGATCCGCAGAGTCGGTTCACTGTCTCCGCGGCGGTGGGCGACGGCGGGGCCCGTGGAGGAGGGTCCGGCGGTCCCCCACCAGTCGGCGGGGTCGGCACCGTAGACGCCGGCCTCGGCGAGGGTCGCGAGATTCTCGGCGGCGGCGCGGCGCTCATGGCCTGGCCGGTCGGGATCGCAGACGGCGTCGCGCAGTTCGGCGACGAGGGGCTCCATCGCCAGGACCCGCGGCAGGGAGTCTGCCACGGTGTCGACGGGGTGGGGGCGGGGTTCGCTCTCCGGGTCGTCTCCCGCGGCAGCATCTCCGGCACCTCCACTGCCGTCGTCACCGGTGATGTCGTCGAGGAACCGCGACGGGACCGAGGCGTCGTCGCCGGTGGACTCCACGGCCGTGACCAGGGTGTACCTGCTGGCCCGGGACACGGCGAGAAGGAACAGTCGCCGCTCCTCGGCCAGTGCACTGCTGGCCCGGGAGACGATGGTGGACGGTTCAATACCCCGGTCCAGCAGGTCGACCAGTTCCTGCTGGCCGAACAATCCGCCGACGGTCGGGCCGGCCGGCCAGCTGTCCTCCTGCACCCCGGAGACGATGACGACCTCCCATTCCCTCCCGGCGGCGGCGTGGGCGGGCAGGATCTCCACGGCATCGGGGCGTACCCCACGGCGGTCACGGGCACCGGTGGGCAGTTCCTGGGCACGGACACCGTCGAGGAAGGTCTCGAGCGTGATCGCTGGGGTCCGTTCGACCAGGTCACCGGCCAGGTCGAAGAGGCTCATGACCGCGTCGAGGTCGCGGTCGGCCTGGGAGCCGAGGGTGCCGCCGCGCAGCGCCCGGGTCTGCAGCCGGGTCGACAGACCGGTCGCCTGCCACACCGCCCACAGCACGGCCTCGACCGAACCACCGTCCTCCGCCGCGTCCTGTCCGGCGCCGATGACGGCGCGGACCTGGTCGAGCAGACCGAGTTCGCGAGGGCCGAAGCGCCGACGCCACGCCTCGGCCGCCTGCTCGTCGGCACGGCCGGTGACCATGAGACCGACCGCCTCCATGGCGCGCAGTCCCGTCCCGACCAGGACCGGAGCGAGGGAGCGTTCCATCCGGCGCAGCATCACCGGATCCGCCCCACCGACCGGACTCTCGACGAGCTGCTGCAGTTCAACGACAGTCAGTGGTCGCACGAGGGCGTCGAGGGCAAGCAGCAGGGAGGAGACGAGGGGTTGCTCGGCCAGCACCACGCTCGTCGGGTCGACCTTCACCGGCACACCGTGACTGAGCAGGGTGCGGCGTAGCGGGTGGATTTCCCCGGCGGTACGCACGACCACGGCGATCCGGTCCCAGTCGACGCCGTCGGTGACATGGGCGCGACGCACCGCATCGGCGACACTGAGCCGTTCGGAGGTGACCGACGGTGCACGGCGGACCACGAGGTCAGCGGCGGGATCAGGCACTGACGCAGCGGCGGTACGCACCGGCACCCGCATCCGTGACGGCGGCAGCAGCCGCCCCAGCCGGTTCACCGCGGTGACCGCCGCGGTGCCCAGCCGGTACGACCGGGAGAGGACGACCCGGTGGTCGGCGTCCTCCGCCAGGCCGGTGAGGTAGTCCTCGTCGGCGCCACGGAAATGGAAGACGCACTGGTCGGCGTCCCCGGCGACGAGGACGCGGGCCCCGGGCGTGGTGAGCATCTCCAGGAAACGGGCGGACGCCGGGTCGAGGTTATGTGCGTCATCGACGAGCAGCAGTTTCACCGTGTCCCGCTGCCGGTCGAGGATCCGGCGACCTTCCGGTGTGTTCTCGAGTTCATCGAGGACACGGTGCAGCAGCTCGGAGACGTTGAGTGCATGGGAGCCGGAGAGTTTCACGACCCGGCGGCTCTCGCGCAGGAAGTCCCCGGCACCGACCCACATGTCGAAGTCGTGTTCCCGTCCGAGGTCGGCGAGGGCGTCGGGTCCTACCCCCCGCTCCTCGGCACGCAGCAGCAGGTCACGGAGCTGCCGGGCGAAACCGACGAGTGGCAGGGCCGGGCGGATGCGCTCGGGCCAGGACCCGGTGCCGTCCTCGGCGTTTCCCTGCAGCAGCGACCGGATGAGCAGGTCGTGGTCGGCACCGGTCATCAGCCGGGGCAGGGGTTCCTCCCGCAGTTGTGCGACGGCGCGCAGCAGAGCGAAGGCCCATGAGTGCACGGAACGCACAGGGGTACCGGTGGCGGCGTACCCGGAGGCACCGGCACCGCCGGGAAGACTGCAGAGCAGGTCGGTGAGCCGGCCACGCAGGTCCGCGGCCGCTTCCTTGGAGGGGGTGACGACCATGACGCCGGCCGGGTCTCCCCCGTTGCCCAGATAGGTCACCAGGGCATCGAGCAGCAGCGAGGTCTTGCCGGTACCCGGGCCGCCGAGCACGGCGTAGGGCAGGTCCCGGGGCGCGCGGTCGTCGTCCGCGACCAGAGCACCGGCCAGACCGCTCCACTGCCGCGAGTGCGTGGCGGAGGGTTCGGCTCCGACACCGGTGTCGAGGCGCACCCGGACGCTGTCCGCCGAGCCGATCCGTCGGCGCAGCCGGGCATCGGCGCGGGCGTTCTCACGGGCCCGCGCGGTACGCTCCTGTGCCGCCCGGTCCGCTGCGTCGTCCACCGCGTCCTGCGCAGCGCCGGGGTCAGTCCTGTCCGGCCTGCCTGTCCTGTCCACCACGGGTGTTCTCCGTCCCCTACTCGCCTGTCGCGTCGTCCGAGAGATCGTCACCGATCATGTCATCCCGGCCGGTCCGGCCGGTGATCCGCACCCCTACAATATCGCTCACCCGTTCGAGTCCAGGCCAGGCCTCCAACTGACTGTCCGGCAGCACCGCATGGACGAACATCCGGTAGATCACCGCTCTGAGCAGCAACTGGTTGAAGTCCGGAAGATGGGACCACCGGTCGATGAGGTCATCCTCCGCGCTCGCCCACGCCACGGCGTCCACCACGAGCAACGCCACCGACCACACCGCCGGACGCCACGCCGGCACCAGGTCGACGACCGCCGGATCGGAGAGCCCGTCGAAAACGGTGCACCCCAGCATGTCACCGTGGACCAGCTGGTCAGGGGCGGTGACCTCGTCGCGCAACGGCAGCAGCTTCGCCGCCTTCGCCATCGCCGCGGCCACGTCCTCACGCGGCACGGCCCCGGGATCCATCACCGGGGCCAGCAGGTCGGTCGGATCATCCGCCCAGGCCGCAGCCTCGGCAGCAGCGAAGAGGTCGACGTCCCCGACGCTGTCCCGGGAGGACGCCGGGGCCCGACCGGAACCTCCCCCGGTCAGGAAGGACGGACGCCGCTCCCCGGCCAGTGCCCTGTTCAGGCTCAGTGCGGCGGCGGCCACCTCGTCGAACCGGGGTGCCCGGTGCCCGGACACGAACGCCCGGGCCGTCCAACCGCCGACCGAGTAGCGTCCGTCGGTGGACCGCAGCGGCCGGGGCACAGTCACACCCGAAGGGCGGATCCGGTCCATGACCTGAGCGGTCCAGGTGCCGCGTGCCGGATCGGAGACCGGGACGAGCACGACATGGTCACACCGCCACCCGTCGCCCCAGGCGTCCCCCAGCAGGGCCGGGGTGGCGTAGCCGATCTGGAAGGCGCCACGGACGCCCTCCGTCGGGGCGGTGTTGCGGGTCGAATCAGACATGGGTACCACTCTAACTACTCAGTCCCCCTCGGGATGTGGCCAGGCGTTCGCCCGGCACACCGCATTCCCGGCGTCCTTGTCGTCACCCATGTACTCCGCACCGGCGTCGAGCTCGATGAGGTCCTTGTTCGCGAGACTGAGGGTCTGCTGCATCATGACCGGCGCGAGCGTCCCGTCCTCCGGGCACGGCTGGTGGGCGGAATGGCCGATCCCGTGCCCGATCTCGTGGTTGAGCACGTACTGACGGTAGGAACCGAGATCACCGGCGAAGGGCAGGGCACCGCGGACCCAGCGGGCCAGGTTGATGATGACGCGGCCGTCGCCGGCGGCGCCACTGCTGCTGCCGCTGTTGTCCCCGCCACTGACGAAACAGCTGGTCTCCAGCTCGATCTCGCCACCGCACAGCTTCCTGGTCGTCTCCGGACTGGTCAGCCGGATCCGGAGGTCCGGGGTGTCGGAACTGGTGACGCTGATATGCCGGAAGGCGATCCCGTCATCACCACCGCCCTTGTTCCCGATCCAGGACCGTGGGTCGGCCAGGGTGGCGTCCACCATCGAGGCGAAGCTGTCCCCGCCGCCGAAGGACGCCGTGTCGATCCCCTGCTCGGTCTCGACGACATAGGTTACCGTCCGGGTGCCTGCGGCGTCCGGGTCGCCGGCGACCGCGCCGGCGGTACCGACACCACGCCAGGTACCACGCCCCGTGGTGGTCACCTCTCCCCCGGGCGGCAGCTCACCGACCTCGTCGGAGGTCGGCACACCGGGCACGGGGCCGGGTGTGGCCTCCCGGGAGCCGGTGACCGAGGCCGTCGCCGCGGCGTCATTGTCCGGGGACGCCGACACGTCCCCGGAATCGCCGGAGCCCCCGGCCACAGCGCGGACCAGCACCACAAGGGTCACGAGGATCACCACGAGGACGCCCACGGCGGCCCAGCGGCGACGGCGGTAGACCGCGGGTACGGGCTGTCGACCGTAGCTTCCCGCCCCACCACGGACCAGGCGGTCCCGGTAATGGTCGGGGACGTCGTCGAACGGGTCCGGGAATCTGTGGGTCACGGTCTAAGAGACTGTCACACCCGGTTCCCCGGAGGGGAGCCGGGTGTGGGCGGCCGGATCAGCTGCAGATCAGATGAAGCCGACGGTGCGTGCGGCGGACGCGCCGACCTCGATGAAGGCGACCTGGTCGCGGACCAGGAGGGTCACGGCCCCCTTGGCGTCCTCCAGCTTGAGGGTGCCGGTGTCCGCGGCGAGGAACTCCTCGACACGGGCGAGCAGCGCGTCCCGGTCCTCCTTGGAGTTGATGACGATGTCACGGGGAGAGGCGACGAAACCGACCTTGATATCCATGTGGGAAGTCCACACACCTTTCAGACGAAAATACTGCTCAGTGGTTGGGTAACCGTTGAGCACTGTAACCTTGACCATCATAGCGACTTGAAGACGACATCAACGGACTCACAGATGAGGATGGTGGCAGTGGAGAGCAGCCGACCGACGTTCCGGAGCCTCGGCGTCGCCGCCGAAATCGTGGATGCCCTGACCGACCAGGGGATCGACCGGGCGTTCGCGATCCAGGAACGCACCCTCCCACTGGCGTTGACCGGCAAGGACCTCATCGGACAGGCCCGTACCGGCATGGGCAAGACCCTCGGTTTCGGCGTCCCGATGCTCGACCGGCTCTTCGACGACGCCGACGTCACCGAACTCGACGGGACCGTGCGCGGCCTCGTCGTCGTCCCGACCCGCGAGCTGTGCCTCCAGGTCGCCGAGGACCTCACTGGAGCGTCCACCCGGCTGACCGCACCCGATGACTCGGCCGCCGGGGGCAGCCGCCCGTTCCGCGTCACCGCGATCTACGGCGGCGTGCCTTTCGAGAAGCAGACCGCCGCGCTGGATGCCGGCACCGACGTCGTCGTGGGGACGCCCGGCCGCCTGCTCGACCTGTCACGGCAGAATCTCCTGGACCTGGCCCACGTCGAGGTCCTCGTCCTCGACGAGGCCGACGAGATGCTCGACCAGGGCTTCCTCGACGACGTCAAGGCGATCATGGCCCAGACCTCCCCGAACCGGCAGACCATGCTCTTCTCCGCGACGATGCCGGGGCCGATCGTCGCCCTGACCCGTAGTTTCATGCACCGGCCCGTGCGCGTGCGGGCAGACAACTCCTCCTCCCGGGCCACCCACGCCACCACCACGCAGATCGTCTTCCAGTCCCACCGCCTCGACCGGGTCAGTGTCCTCGCCCGGATCCTCCAGACCCCCGGCCGTGGCCGCACGATCGTCTTCGCCCGCACCAAGCGCTCCGCCGCCATGGTCGCCGAGGACCTGGCCGGGCTCGGTTTCCGGGTCGGCGCGGTGCACGGTGACATGCGGCAGAATGACCGTGAGAGGTCGCTGGACGCCTTCCGCGACGGCTCCGTGGACATCATGGTCGCCACCGACGTCGCCGCCCGTGGCATCGACGTCGAGGACGTCACCCACGTCATCAACTACCAGGTGCCGGAGGACGAGAAAACCTACGTCCACCGCATCGGACGTACCGGTCGGGCCGGGCACTCCGGCGTCGCGGTCACCCTCGTCGACTGGGACGACCTGACCCGGTGGCAGGCCATCGACGACACCCTCAACCTCGGTCACCCCGCCCCACCGCGCTGGTTCTCGACCTCCCCGGAGTTCCTCGCCGAGTTCGACCTGCCCGAGGACATCACCGACCGGGTCGGACGCGCCGTGCGGGTCCAGGGCTCCGCCGCCGCCACCGCCCCGGCCCGCAGGGACCGCGACAACCGTGGTGGCCGGAGGGACCGGAAGGCTGCCCGCCGTTGACCCGACGGACCACCTCTCCCCGGCCGGAACGCCGTACCCGCACCGACCTGGCGGTCACCGCCGGACTCACCGTCGCAGCCCTGGCCTTCGTCGGCGGCGGCTGGCTGTTCTCCGACACCCGCGGCACCAACCACACCACCGCCGCACCGGGGGACGCCATCGCCCCCTCGACCGCCGATGACGTCCCGGTGCCGGATGCCCTGCGTGAGGCGTGGCGCACCACCACCGACCCGGACACCGCCCCCGAACCCCTGACCATGGACGGTGCCGTGGTCCGGACCGACGGGTCCACGGTCTCCGTGCTCGACGCGTCCGACGGCCACGAAGTGTGGTCCTACTCCCGTGACCGCGACCTGTGCGGTGTCACCGGCGGCTGGACCCGCCTGGTCACCGTCTACCGCGGGCCGAAAGGCTGCGGGGAGGCCACCAGCTTCAACATCGCCACCGGACAGTACGTCGACACCCGCTCCGCCCTCGCCTCCGACGACGTGAGCACCTTCCGTTCCCTCGACCACGTCGGGATCCTCGGTGAGGACCGGGTGGAACTGTGGCGCTCCGACCTGGTCCGCACCGTCGAGGTGGGCCACCAGGAAGTCACGGTCAACGCCGGGGCCCAGCCGACCGACGGTTGCCGGTTCAGCTCGGCGCTGACCCGCAAGAAGGTCCTGGCCGTGACCATGGAGTGTCCCGGGGACACCGACGGCGACCGCACCGTCAGCCTGCTCAACGCCGACCCGGATGATTCCGGTTCCCCGGAGGTCACCCACGACTTCACGGTGCCGGAAGGCTCCGAGCTCGTCGCCGTCGGCCAGGAGGCCGCACTGATCTACGTGCCCGGCAACGGCATCCGGGCAAAGGACCCCGAGGACGAGGAGGGATCCCGCTTCCAGGTGCTGCGTACCGACGGGAGTTTCGACCAGTATCCTGCGGACCCGGCCGACCCGGCGTTCGCCACCGCCGCGCAGACCGCCGACCTCCCCCACCACATGACCTGGTTCGACGGTCAGCGACTCGTCGCCTTCGGTCCGACGGACCTGGACCCGAGGTTCTCGGTGCCCGCCCTGGGCACCGGAGCAGCGATGGGGGAACGCCTCCTGCTGCCGGTCACCGGCGGAATCGCCGTCGTCGACTGGGCCGACGGGAAGACGGAGAAGGTCATCCCTGTCGACCGTGGTGACTGGACCGGGCCGGTGACCCTGCGGGTGCAGGGCAGCACCGTCATTGAACAGCGTGGTGACACGATCGTGGGACTGACGGCGTCCTGACGGCGTCCTGCCTCTCAGCTGTCGTAGCGGCGTGCGGCCCAGTCCACGGCGTCCGCGTTGAACAGCATGGCCAGCCCGGCGATGCCGACCAACGCGGTGGGCAGGCCGAGGTCGATGCGTCCCGACGAGAACATGTAGACGGAGACCAGCACGAGGATCATGTTGGTCATCGCCACCGGGCCACGTCCCCACCGGCGCCCGTCCTTGAGGAACCAGCCGGCGAGGGCGACGATGCCGCCGAAGATGATGAACCAGGCCGCGGTGCCGTAGCCGCTCACAGCATCATTGTGGACGCCGCTGGCCTCCCGCACGATGAGAACCACTGCGATGACCAGGCCGATCCCGCCCTCGACCAGACCGAGCCAGCCGGCGAAGCGGACGCTCCGGGGAAGAACGAGGGAAAGGTCGCTGTCATCAGGGCGGGGGCTGGCAATCATGGCCACCGATCCTAGCGGCGTCCTGCGGCAGCTGTGAAACCGACGGTTACCGCAGAGACACGGGAGACCGAACTGTCTGTTAACCCACCCTTACCAGATCGACCAAATCGAAGTACTGTGATATGGCACACTCTTTTCCTTTCAGCCCTAGCGAAGGTCGGAGATCCGTGCCATGATCTAACACGTAACAGCGAGAGGGCCTGCAGGTTACACCCCGGTTAACCGGAGGATCTGCCCCCTCTCCACACGGCGACGCACCCCGGCGCACAGCCCACCGCTGCCGGCACCGTCACACCACTGTTCACAACCCCCCGACGACCCGGACCCCGGTCTCTGACGCCCGGACGCGCTCCACGCGCCCGAAACCTGACCGCGTCCGCACCACACCTGCACTGCACCGCTAAGACCCGTAAGTCCTGTAGGACACTGACTAACCACATCCAAGGAGAAGATCATCATGGACTGGCGCCACGAAGCAATCTGCCGCAGCGAAGACCCCGAGCTGTTCTTCCCTGTCGGTAACTCCGGCCCGGCCCTGGCCCAGATCGCCAAGGCCAAGCTCGTCTGCAACAAGTGCCCCGTCACCCACGACTGCCTCGCCTGGGCCATCTCCTCCGGTCAGGACGCCGGCGTCTGGGGCGGCATGAGCGAGGACGAGCGCCGCGCCCTCAAGCGCCGCAACAACCGCGGCCGCACCCGCACCCGCACCACCGTCTAGAACCGGTTCCGGTTTAGGCCTTCGCAGGACTCACCGTTAGACTGGTGCAGTTGTAGACCCCGGGAGTGTTCTTTCGGGGACATCCCGTCAGAGCACATAAGGAGTGACCATGAGCAAGCGTGGCCGTAAGCGTAAGGACCGTCGCAAGAAGGGCGCGAACCACGGTAAGCGTCCGAACAGCTGATACGCGTTCGAACCTGACAGAGGCCCGGCCCGGAGATATTCTCCGGACCGGGCCTCTGTCATTCGCTGTGTCTGCACACCGGGTGTGTGCACGATCATGACGGATCCGGTCTCCCGGAACAACGGAAAGGACCGTTCCGTCACGATCATGTACGGCAACGGCGTCCTCGCAGGGAAGCTGTGAGGACGCCGCGAGGGGGATCATCAACCTCGTCGGATGCGCACCTGCATCGACGAGACCTCGGTAACGGTGCCGTCGGTGGTCCGCAGCACGGACGAGGTGTGCAGCGCGGTGACGATGCGTCCACGCAGGTCCGTCGGGGCGGAGTCGCAGCACCGCACCCGGAGAAGCTCCCGGACCTGCTGCTCGATGCCCAGCTGCTCGAGACACGAGGGGCAGTTCTCGGCATGCTCGGCCAGTCTGTCCCGGAGGTTCTCGTCACAGCCGCCGTCGACGTACTCGTAGAGAACGTCCACGAGATCATCGCAGTCGGACGGGAGGTTCGTCTGCTTGTCAGTCATCGTCATCACGCTTTCGTCGTTGCTGCGGTCGCCGAAGATGTCGCCGAGGATTTCGCAGTCTTCGCCGCCGCCGTGGCATCGAGTCCGATCCCCCGCTCGGCGGCGACATCCTTGAGTTTCGTGCGCAGCTGCTTGCGTCCGCGGTGCAGCCGGCTCATCACCGTGCCGATCGGCGTCCCCATGATCTCGGCGATCTCCTTGTACGGGAGGTCCTCGACGTCCGCGTAGTACACGACCATGCGGTAGTCGTCGGAGAGTTCCATGAGTGCGTCGCGGATCCGGGAGTCCGGGATCCGCTGCAGCGCCTCAATCTCGGCGGAGCGCAGCCCCGTCGAGTCGTGCGACGCCACATCCGCCAGCTGCCAGTCGGTGACCGCCTCATCGGAGGTCTCCTTGGGCCGGCGCTGCGCCTTGCGGTACTGGTTGATGTAGGTGTTGGTGAGGATGCGGTACATCCACGCCTTCAGGTTCGTCCCCGGCTTGTACGAGCCGAACGCCTGGTAGGCCTTCATGTACGCGTCCTGGACCAGGTCCTGGGCGTCCGCCGGATTCCGGGTCATCCCGAGGGCGGCGCCGTAGAGCTGGTCCAGCAGGGGCAGCGCGTCAGCCTCGAAGCGGGCGAGCAGTTGCTCGTCGCTGTCACTGGTGCGCTTCACGGTGTTGGTCATGGCTCCTCTGGGTCGGTCGGCGCTCTGCCGCTCCGTCCGGCACAACAGTCCGGACGTGCGACGTTATTCCCCCATCGTAGCCTCTGCATCCCCTGTGCCCCTGATGAGTTCAGGTCTGTTGACCGCGACGTTGCCCACCCGACGGTCGACCGGACAGGTGGTGAGTTCCTCGCGGACCTGCGCACCGGGGACGCGGGACGCCGTCTCGCGCAGCTCCTCTCCCCCGTCCAGCCAGACCGCCGCCTCATCATCGGCGAGCACCCGGGGCATCCGGTCGTGGAGCCACTCCACCGGGTCCGCCGAGGCCGTGGTCACCACGGTCGCCCGCAGTTCACCCTCCTCGTCTCGTGTGACCAGCCCGGCGACGACCAGTGGGCCGTCCCCGGTCACCAGGTAGGGCGTCTTCGTCCCGGACACCGCGTTCCACTCGTACCAGCCGTCCATGACGACCAGTGCGGGTTCAGCGTTCCGGAAGGACGCCTTGTCGAAGGCCGTCTCGCCACGCGCGTTGAACAGCACGGTCCCCGGTTTCCACGGGGCGGGGAAGCCCCAGACCGCCGGGCCGAGCACGAGGCGTCCTCCAAAACGACGCACCACGGCGACGCGATGGGTGGGCGCGATATTCCAGCTGGGCCGCAACCAGTCCCCGGGTAGTGCCGTGACCTGTTCACCGAGCCTCTCTGACAGGCCGGTGAGCAGGGTTTCCATGGCAGTGAACAGGATGTAGCGACCGCACATGGAATCCAGCCTAGGCCAAACTACACTGGAGCCCATGACCCCTACTCCATGGGCCGCGCCGGTCGCCCCGTCCCCCGTCACCGCCACCGTCTCTGTTCCGGGATCGAAGTCGATCACCAACCGGGCGCTGCTGTTGTCCGCACTCGCCGACGGCCCCTCCGAGATCACCGGAGCACTGCAGAGCCGCGACACGCAGCTGATGGCGGACGCCCTGCGGACCATGGGGACCACCGTCGTCACCGACGGAGACACCATCACCGTGACGCCGCGTGCACTGCACGGCGGTGAGGTCCAGTGCGGTCTCGCCGGAACGGTACTGCGCTTCCTGCCCGCCGTCGCCGCCCTGGCCGACGGTGACGTGTGGTTCCACGGCGACCGGGAGGCCCAGGCTCGTCCGATGGGCACCACCCTGGAGTCGCTCGAGGCCCTGGGCGCGACGGTCAAGGCCTCGGACGACCCGAGGAACCCGCTCCCCTTCGCTGTCACGGGCAACGGCGGGATCCGTGGTGGCGAGGTGCGCATCGACGCCTCGGCGTCCTCCCAGTTCGTCTCGGGACTGCTGCTCGCCGGTGCGCGCTTCGACGAGGGTGTCACCGTCGTCCATGTCGGGGGCGCCGTGCCCAGCCAGCCGCACATCGAGATGACCGTGGAGATGCTGCGCGACGCCGGTGTCACCGTGGACGTCAGCTTCAACCGTTGGACGGTCCACCCCGGCCCGGTCCGCGGACGCCACTGGGCCGTCGAGCCCGACCTGTCGAATGCCACCCCGTTCCTCTCCGCGGCTGCTGTCACCGGCGGCGAGGTGCGGGTGCGTGACTGGCCGGCGCAGACCACCCAGCCCGGCGACCAGTTCCGCGCGGTGCTGGAGGACATGGGGGCGGCAGTCGACCTCGCCACGCACACCGGTGAGCTCATCGTCCGAGGCGCCGAGGGGGGTGCTCTCACCGGCATCACCTGGGACATGCACGATATCGGCGAGCTGACCCCCACCGTGGCCGCGCTGTGCGCCCTGGCGAAGGGACGCAGCCACCTCTACGGCATCGCCCACCTGCGCGGTCACGAGACCGACCGGCTCGCCGCCCTGGAGGCGGAGCTGACCGGCCTGGGCTGCGGCGTCTCGCAGACCGCCGACGGTCTGGTGATCGACCCGGCTCCGTTGCACGGGGGGCTGTGGCGCACCTACGCCGACCACCGGATGGCGACCGCCGGGGCGATCCTCGGCCTGGTCGTCGAGGGGGTGCAGGTCGAGGACATCACCACCACGACGAAGACGCTGCCCGGGTTCGAGACGCGCTGGGCACAGATGGTGGGAGCGTAGCGGATATGGGCCGGCGCCGTTACGACGAGTCCGATGTGAAGGTGCGTCCGGGGAAGGGGTCCCGACCGCGGACGAAGGACCGACCGTCCCACAAGGACGCCGAGACCGGCATGGTCGTGACGAAGGACCGGGGACGCTGGGGCGTCGTCATCGACGGTGCGTCCCCGGACACTCCCCCGGCGATCTGCATGCGTGCCCGGGAGATGGGACGCACCGCCGTCGTCGTCGGCGACCGGGTCGCCGTAGTCGGAGACACCTCCGGTGCCGACGGGACCCTGGCCCGCATCGTGCGGTTGGAGGACCGGAAGACCGTGCTGCGCCGCACCGCCGATGACACGGACTCCTATGAGCGCGTCGTGGTCGCCAACGCCGACCAGCTGCTCATCGTCACCGCGGTCGCTGATCCACCGCCGCGCTCCGGGTTCGTCGAACGGGCACTGATCGCCGCCTTCGCCGGGGGCCTGACCCCGGTGATCTGCCTGACGAAGTCTGACCTGGCGGATCCGTCGGAGTTCGCCGCCGAGTTCGCCGACCTGGACGTACAGGTCGTGGTCTGCGGCCGGGACGATCCTCTGACCCCGGTCACCGATCTGGTGCGGGGTCACCTCACCGCACTGATCGGACACTCCGGTGTGGGCAAGTCCACCCTGGTCAACCGGCTGGTGCCGGACGCCGACCGGGCGACCGGCGTGGTCTCCGGGGTCGGCAAGGGACGTCACACCTCGACGCAGTCCGTCGCATTGCGGCTGCCCGGCAGGGACGGTGCCGACGGCGAGGACGCAACGCACGCCGGCTGGATCGTCGACACGCCAGGCATCCGGAGCTTCGGGCTGGCACATGTCGATCCGGAGACGGTCATCGGAGTCTTCGAGGACCTCCGTGACGTGGTGGAGGACTGCCCACGCGGCTGTACCCACGCCGGCCCGCCGGCTGATCCGGAATGTGCCCTCGACCAGCTCACCGGTGCGAGCGCCCGGCGCGTCACAGCGGTGCGCGTCCTGCTGGAGGCACTGCGGTCCAACAACGAGTGGGAGGTGTAGCGGCGTCCTTCGTGATCAGCGGGAGAGCTGTCGGAACTGCCGCACCGACAGCGGAACGGAAATGACGATGGTCAGTGCGGGCCAGATCAGTGCACCGGCCATCGCATGGCCGTCGATCCGGTAACCGGACCCGAGGACCTCCGCCCCCCGGCGAGTGGAAGAGTTCCCGGATCGCCGTCGCGGTGGATGACACAGGATTCCAGGCGGCGATCGCTCCGAGCCGGCCCGGCATCATCTCCGGCGGAGTGAACACCGAGAAAATGAACACGAGCGGAAAAGCGACGGCGAAGAGCATTCCGGCGGTCTCCGTGTTGCTGATACACAGCCCCGGGAAGATTCCGACGAGGATCAGCGCCAGCCGGACCCAGAGCAGCAGAACGAACGCGAGAAGCGTCCCCCCCCCCACAGTTCACCGCCCGGTCGCCAACCGATGAGCAGGGCCACGATGGTGATGACCAGCAGATCCAGTGCCGCGCGGAGGATATCGGACATCGGCATGGACCGGAACCGGTCCATGAAACCGAGGGCCATGGTCATCGCGGACATTCCGGGCATCGCGAACACTCCGGGCATCGCGAAATCGACGTATCCCTCCCCCGCGCCCTGTACCTGACCCACCCCTGGACCATCCGGACCAACTGGAACCGCCCTGTACTCGGCCCCTCAAGCATGGATGACCTCGAACTGTTCATCGAGGGGCCCTGCACCTCCCCCCTGAGCGACCGGGAGATCATGAACCTGGTGACCTCCATCGACTCATATGTCCGACTCATATGTCCTGGGTGCGGTCCGTCAGCAACTCCAGTGGACCGGTGCCGCGGTCGAGTCCGGGATGCCCGACGAGGAGTACCGGGAGACCCAGAGCGACTTCCTCGGGACGCAGCTGACGTCCGGACGGTTCCCCCACCAGGCATCACTGGATGCCGATGCCTTAGACGCCACATGGGACGCCGGTTTCGACTTCGGACTGCAACTCATCATCCACCACGGCGTCGAGGGAATCATCTCCTCCCGAGCCGGAGCTCAGCAGCCTCCGGCACCATGCCGCCCCACGGCATATCCCCAGCAGATCCGGTCCGCCACCATATTTGATTAGGTCAATATTGCAGAATCTCAAAAGTGAGTGCATAATGGGTCCCATGCGCACAGAACCGACTGACACCTGGGCCGACCGCGTGCGGAATGCGGGACTTCGGGCGACCCCGGGACGCCTCGCCGCCCTGGGCTACATCGACGCCCACCCGCACAGCTCCGCCGCCGAGGTGCACGCCGGTATCTGTACGGAGCTTCCGTCGATCTCCATGCAGTCCGTCCACAATGTCGTGAACGATCTGAGCGCACACGGCGTCCTCCGCCGTATCGACCTGCCCGGCGCCACCGGCGCACGCTACGAGACAGACACCGACGACAACCACCACCACATCCAGTGCGTGGTCTGCGGTCGTCTGGAGGATGTCGAGTGCGTCATCGGTGAGGCCCCGTGCCTCACCCCCAGTGACACGCACGGCATGAGCACCATCCTCTCCGCGGAAATCACGTTCCGGGCCGTCTGCGACGACTGTGCCGCCCGCGAAGGGATCCGACCGCCGGCCGACCACCGGCATTCAACACACCACGCAACACCCACTTCCCGTTGAACCACTCTGCGGTAACAGACCAGGAGAAACACCATGACTGACACGACCACCGGCTGCCCCGTCATCCACGGGGGCTCCGGCGAGCCCGCACCGGGCCCGACCAACGACCGCCTCGTCCTCCCCACCGAGGGAAACCCCAACCAACAGTGGTGGCCGAAGCGCCTCAACCTGCACCTGCTCGCGCACAACCCGCAGGAGATCCGGCCCACCGACCCTGACTTCGACTACGTCGCCGCCTTCGAGCAGCTCGATCTCCCCGAGGTCAAGAAGGACATCGAAGAGGTCCTCACCACCTCGAAGCCCTGGTGGCCCGCCGACTTCGGCAACTACGGTCCACTGATCATCCGTATGGCCTGGCACGCCGCCGGCACCTACCGTGCCTCCGACGGCCGCGGTGGCGCCGGCACCGGTCAGCAGCGCTTCGCCCCGCTCAACAGCTGGCCCGACAACGGCGGCCTCGACAAGGCCCGCCGCGTCCTCTGGCCCGTCAAGAAGAAGTACGGCAAGTCCCTGTCCTGGGGAGACCTCATGGTGCTCGCCGGCAACGTCGCCCTGGAGAACATGGGCTTCGAGACCTTCGGCTACAGCGGTGGCCGCGAGGATGTCTGGGAGCCGGAGAACGTGTTCTGGGGTACGGAGTCCGACTGGCTCGGCACGGACGCCCGCTACAGCGGCACCAACGAGACCACCCGTGAGCTGCAGAAGCCGTTCGGCGCGACCACCATGGGCCTGATCTACGTCAACCCGGAGGGCCCGGAGGGCAACCCGGACCCGGCCGCCGCCGCCCACGACATCCGTGAGACCTTCCACCGGATGAACATGGACGACGAAGAGACCGTCGCCCTGATCGCCGGTGGCCACACCTTCGGCAAGACCCACGGTGCCGCCCCCGACACCGAGGAGAACGTCGGCCCGGATCCCGAGGGCGCCCCGCTGCACCGCCAGGGTCTCGGCTGGCAGAACTTCCACGGCACCGGCAAGGGTGACGACCAGATCACCTCCGGCCTGGAGGTCACCTGGACCTACCACCCGACCCGTTGGGACAACGAGTTCTTCCACATCCTCTTCGCCTACGAGTGGGAGCCGGTCCGCGGCGAGGGCGGTCACTGGCACTACCGTCCGAAGGACAACGGCGGTGCCGACATGGTGCCGATGGCGCACTCCGACGGACGCCGTGAGCCCCGCATGCTCACCACCGACATCTCGCTGCGCGTCGACCCGGCCTACGAGAAGATCTCCCGGAAGTTCAAGGATGACCAGGCTGCCTTCAGCGCCGCCTTCGCCCGCGCATGGTTCAAGCTGACCCACCGCGACATGGGCCCGGTCTCCCGCTACGTCGGCCCCGAGGTCCCCTCGGAGACCTTCGTCTGGCAGGATCCGCTGCCCGAGGCCACCGGTGAACAGATCACCGCCACGGACGTCGCCGAGCTCAAGCAGGCCGCTCTGGACTCCGGTCTGTCGGCCGCCCGCCTGGTGTCCACCGCGTGGTCCTCCGCCTCGAGCTTCCGCTCCACCGACAAGCGCGGTGGCGCCAACGGTGCACGTATCCGCCTGGAGCCGCAGCGCAGCTGGGAAGTCAATGAGCCTGCCGAGCTGGCGAAGGCGCTCGACATCCTCGAGTCCGTGCGCGCCGAGTTCAACGAGAACCACGCCCCGCGCGAGGTCTCGCTGGCCGACCTCATCATCATCGCCGGCAACGCCGCAGTCGAGAAAGCGGCCGCCGAGGCAGGGCGCACGGTCGAGGTGCCGTTCACCCCGGGGCGTGTCGACGCTAGCCAGGAACAGACCGACGTGGACTCCTTCGGCTTCCTCGAGCCCGAGGCCGACGGCTTCCGCAACTGGCAGAGCGCGTCCCTGGACTACCCGGCCGAGCACCTGCTGGTCGACAAGGCTGCGCTGCTGGGCCTCACCGCCCCGCAGATGACCGCCCTGGTCGGCGGCCTGCGTGTCCTCGGCGCGAACCACGGCGGTTCCACCGACGGTGTCCTCACCGACCGTCCCGGTGTGCTGAGCAACGACTTCTTCGTCAACCTGCTCACCCTGGGTAACGA
The DNA here is from genome assembly GCF_022712275.1 of Corynebacterium sp. Classification (GTDB taxonomy): domain Bacteria; phylum Actinomycetota; class Actinomycetes; order Mycobacteriales; family Mycobacteriaceae; genus Corynebacterium. Next base: position 74,461 of record NZ_JALAGU010000002.1, read on the forward strand.
GTGGACCCCGAAGGACGCCGACCCCGGCCACTACACCTGCACCGACGGTGAGACCGGCGAGGAACTCTGGACCGGTACCCGTGCCGACCTGGTGTTCTCCTCGAACTCCGAGCTGCGTGCACTGGCCGAGGTCTACGCCTCCGACGACGCCGCCGACAAGTTCGTCGACGACTTCGTCACCGCCTGGGCGCAGGTCACTGAAGCTGACCGCTTCGACCTGCACCGCTAGTAGGGCTGACCGGGCCCGACCACCCGGTCACACTGAACCCCCGCCGGCAGGATCTTCTCCTGGACCGGCAGGGGTTCTGCTGTGTCGGCAGAGGACCCGGCGTCAAGGGACTAGAGCAGGTCCACCAGGACGCCGAGTTCCTTCGAGTCGTACCAGCTCATGAGGTTGTCCTCGCAGTCACCGAGCGTGATTTCGGCGTCCTCGTCCCCCAGATCGGCGGCGTCGACGACCTCGATGGCCGCAGCCGTCGCCGGCTCATTGCCCTCGTCGTCGACATGGATCGCCACGAGCTGTGAGGTCTCCAGCAGCGCCGGGAACACGTCCACGACCGCCTCCCCCTTCTCCGCGTTCGCCGTCACCGACTCCTCGGGCAGGTCAGCGGAGATCACCACACGTCGGTGCGGGAACTTCTCCTCCCCACCGGCAGTCAGCAGGCGCAGTGAGGCCCGCGACGCCTCCAGGAACGCGTGGTACTCGATCTCCTCGTCGTCACCGGCGGTGAAGAACTCCCGCAGTGCCGGGGTCAGGGAGAAGCCGACACCGGAGCGCACCGGCATCTTCCCCTCTTTGGCGAGGGTTCCGAGCATGTCGAAGGTGGCAGGCAGGTAGACGCGCACGCTCATGGTCAGAAGGTCCCTTCGAGACCGAGCAGGCCGGTGATCTCGACGATCGCCCGGTCGAACTGCTGGTAGTACACGCCGATGAGGCCGGCCTCGACAGCACCCTTGATGTTGAGGATCGAGTCGTCGATGAGGATGCAGTCTTTGACTGCCACGTCCAGACGCTCGGCGGTGATCCGGAAGATCCGCGGGTCCGGCTTGTCCACCCCGACCTCGCCGGAGAGGACGACCGTGTCCACGTAACCGGCCTCCTGCCAGCTGCGGATCGGGTCGGCGGCGGGACCCCCCGGATCGTTGGAGAGGATGGCAGTGCCGTAGCCGGCGTCCTTGGCGGCGGTGAGGACCTTGCGCCAGCGTCGCCGGTCCTCCTCCGCCCCGTCGAGGACGCCACAGTAGTCCACAATCAGTGCTCGCATACCCGTCATTGTGCCACGTCCCCTCCCCCTGCCGCCCGTCACGGTCTAGGATGTGGCCATGGGGACCTCGGGGAAGACATCCACGGAAGTGACCGCCGCGCACACCGCACCGTTGCCGGGCATGGTGTACCTGCGCCGCCCCGCCGGTGCCGCGACCGTCCGGACTGCCCGGGCCGACCGGGCCGACATGCCGGGTGCCGATGCCGCGACAACGTCGCGGGGCACCCGGCCGACCGAGGCTGACGGCGTGCTCTCAGGAACGGACGGGACCACTCCGGCGAGGGCCGCGGCGACCGCGGAGATCACCCGGCTGCTGCGCCTGTGGCTGGAGGCCTTCGACGGACGGCGTCCGGTCACCGCCCTGCGCCGTGGCCCCTTCTCCCCCGCTGTCCTGGACGACCTGCGGGCCCTGATCCGGGAGTCGCTGGACGCCACCAGGACAGATACAGCGCCAGGATCCACCCCGTCCCGGCTACTGCGTGTGCACCTTCCCCCGTCGCACCACCGCCGGCTGTCCTTCACCGCCAGTGTGGCGGTCAGTGGGCGGGTACGCGCTCTCGTCGGTCATCTGGGCCGCCACGACTCGCGTTGGCGGGTCGAGAGCGTCACCCTGGTCTGACCACCGGGGACTAGGCCCCGGCCTCGGCCTGCTTCTTCGCGGCCGACTCCTGGAACTGCTTACGGACCAGGAATAGCTGACGGATCGTCTCCTCCTTGATGCCGTCATTCATGCGGCGGAACATGTCGCCGCCCTCGCGCTGGTACTCGACCAGGGGATCACGCTGGGCCATGGCGCGCAGGCCGATGCCCTCCTTGAGGTAGTCCATCTCGTAGAGGTGCTCGCGCCACTTCTGGTCGACCACGTTGAGCAGGACGCCGCGTTCCATCTGCCGGATCTGCTCCTCACCACCGACGGCGGTGACGGCGGTCTCGAGCTCGTCGTACTGGGCGTGAGCGTCCTCCTGCAGTGCCTTGAGCAGCTGCGAGGCGGAGAGCTCACCGGAGCGGCCGAACTCGTCGCCGTCGATGAGGTCCTGCGCCTTCACGCCGGGGCCGTAGAGCGCATCGAGGGCGTTCCACAGCTCCTCGAGGTCCCAGTCCTCCACGTAGCCCTCGGCGGTGGCACCGTCGACGTAGGCGGCGATGGTGTCGTCCATCATGGCGCGGACCTGACCACCGACGTTCTCACCCTCGAGGATCTGCCGACGCTCGCTGTAGATCACCTTGCGCTGCTCATTGAGGACCTCGTCGTACTTCAGGACGTTCTTGCGCATCTCGAAGTTGGAGTTCTCGACCTGCGACTGGGCACCCTTGATGGCGTTGGAGACCATCTTCGAGTCGATCGGCATGTCGTCGGGGACATTGAGGCGGGTCATGAGCGCCTCCATCGTCTGTCCGACGAAGCGGGTCATCAGGTCGTCACGCATCGACAGGTAGAAGCGGGTCTCACCCGGGTCACCCTGACGCGCGGAGCGACCACGCAGCTGGTTGTCGATGCGACGGGACTCGTGCCGCTCGGTACCGAGGACGTACAGACCACCGACCTCGCGGACCTTCTCCGCCTCTTCCTCGGACTTGGCACGGGCCTTGACGATCTCCTCGTCCCAGGCCGTCTCGTAGGCCTCCGGGTTCTCGACCGGGTCGAAGCCGCGCTCACGCAGGGTGATATCGCAGATGATGTCAGGGTTGCCGCCGAGCACGATGTCGGTACCACGGCCGGCCATGTTCGTCGCGACGGTGACGGCCTTGAGGCGTCCTGCCTGGGCGATGATCTCCGCCTCCTGCGAGTGGTACTTCGCGTTGAGGACGCTGTGCCTGATGTGCCGCGCCTGCAGCAGCTTAGACAGGTACTCGGAGCGCTCGACCGAGGTGGTACCGACGAGGACCGGCTGCCCCTTCTCCACACGCTCGACGATGTCCTCGGCCACGGCCGCGAACTTCGCCTCCTGGGTCTTGTAGACCAGGTCGATGTCGTCGGTGCGTTGGTTGGCCTTGTTCGTCGGGATCTGGGCGACGTCGAGCTTGTAGATGGACTTCAGCTCGGCGGCCTCGGTCTCGGCGGTACCGGTCATACCCGCGAGCTTGTCGTAGAGGCGGAAGTAGTTCTGCAGCGTGACCGTGGCGAGAGTCTGGTTCTCGTTCTTGATCTCGACATTCTCCTTGGCCTCGATGGCCTGGTGCATGCCCTCGTTGTAGCGGCGGCCCTGGAGGATACGTCCGGTGAATTCGTCGACGATCATGACTTCGCCGTTGCGGACGATGTAGTCCTTGTCCTTGGTGAACAGCTCCTTTGCCTTGATGGCGTTGTTGAGGTAGCTGACGAGCTGGGAGTGCTCCGGGGAGTAGAGGTTGTCGATGCCGAGCTGGTCCTCGACGAACTCCACTCCCTCCTCACGCACACCGATGGTCTTCTTGCGACGGTCGACCTCGTAGTCGATGTCGAGGGTCATCTTCGGGACGATGCGGGAGAAGGCGGTGAACCACTCGGAGGAGCCGCCGACCGGACCGGAGATGATCAGCGGGGTGCGGGCCTCATCGATGAGGATCGAGTCGACCTCATCGACGATGGCGAAGTTGTGGCTGTGTTCCTTACGCTGCACCAGGTCGTCGAGGGAGTGCGCCATGTTGTCGCGCAGGTAGTCGAAGCCGAACTCGTTGTTCGTGCCGTAGGTGATGTCGGCATTGTAGGCGTCGCGGCGCTCCGCCGGCTTCTTGCCGGAGAGGATCACGTCGGTGCCCAGACCGAGGAAGCGGTGGACACGGCCCATCCACTCCGAGTCACGCTTGGCGAGGTAGTCGTTGACGGTGACTACGTGGACGCCCCTGCCCGACAGGGCGTTGAGGTAGGCGGGGAGCACACAGGTCAGGGTCTTTCCCTCACCGGTCTTCATCTCGGCGACATATCCCCAGTGCAGGGCGGCACCGCCCATGATCTGCACCTTGTAGTGCTTCTGGCCGAGGACGCGCCAGGACGCCTCACGGGCGGTGGCGAAGGCGTCGAGCAGGATGTCGTCGAGAGTCTCCCCGGCCTCGAGACGCTCCTTGAGTTCCTCCGTCTTCGCCTGCAGCTCAGCATCACTGAGAGCGGTGTACTCGTCATCCTTGGCGATGACCTGGTCTGCGACGGCGGACAGCCGCTTGACGGCCCGTCCCTCGCCGAGTCGGAGAATCTTCGAAAGTCCTAGCACGTGCTGCCTGTCCTTCTGTTGCCGGTTGAGCGGGATGAAGCGCTGTAGAGCGTAGTCAAACCGTCAGTATAGCGGCCACCGTCCCTCCCGCGCCCGTGCCGTGACAGTTTCACCCCGCCTCGTCCCCCTGACACACGGAAGTCCCGGCTGACGCGGGTGCGTCAACCGGGACAGTCAGGTCAGTGAGCTACTCGCCGGGGCCGGTGACAGGTGCCTTCAGGGCGATGAGACCGTAGTCGTAGCCGTGGCGGCGGTAGACCACGGAGGGCTTCCCGGTCTCCTCGTTGACGAAGAGGAAGAAGTCGTGCCCGACGAGCTCCATCTCGCTCAGCGCCTCGTCGACGCTGATCGGGGTGGCGGGGTGTTCCTTCTCACGGACGACCTGACCGGGGAGGAACTGGTCGGCGTAGGGGTCGACGTCGAAGGGCCCCGGGGTCTCCTGGGCCTTCTCCGCCTCCTGGACGAGCTCCGCGGTGGCTTCGCCGACGGACACCGGCGCACGGTGACCGGACAGCGAGATCTTGCGACGGGCCTTGACCTTGCGCAGGGAGCGCTCCATCTTCGCGACAGCGGCCTCGAGGGCGGCGTAGAAGGAGTCCTCCTTCGCCTCGGCGCGGGCGATGTGGCCCTTACCGCTGGCGGTGATCTGGATGCGGTCGGACTCGTCGGCACGACGCGGGTTGCGTTCGTGCTGGAGCTCGACGTGGAAGTAGGTGAGGGTCGGGTCGAGGCGCTCCACCTTGGCGAGCTTCTGGTTCACCCGTTCGGCGAAGTGCTCGGGAATCTCGACGTTCCGACCTGTGATCTCGACCTGGGTCTCCGGGGCGACAGTGCCCTCAGCTGCGGTGGTCTGCTCGTTGACAGCCATGCTCAACCTCCCGAATCCTGGCCACCCGGGGCCGGAACCTGGTGTCCCGCTTCCCGTGTACCGGTGACCTGTTCTGTGCCAGCCACAGTACCTGTGTAACGGACCGGGTGGGGGCCGCGCCCACCCCTGTTCATCACCCCGAAGCACCCCCGCTAGCAAACCAGATGCCCGTTTCCACC
>NZ_JALAGU010000027.1 GCF_022712275.1 Corynebacterium sp.
CGGAGAGCGTTTCATCCCCATGCTTCTACAGGCCAGGCATGCTGTCAGGAGGCGGCCCCACGGAGTGATCCGTACGCCGCACTGACCACTCGTGCAGCAGGTCTGCGTCAGGCACGGATCGGCCGCACTGTGCCACGATGCGCCCGATCCGTGCCTGACGCAGATGTGAAGCCCCCTGAAGCCGCGCCGGAATACGACCCGAGGGAGTGGTCTGCTGGGACCAGACCACCCGGTCCGCTCGATGTCAACCTGTGTGGAGTCACCCGACCCTAAACGGTTGCTTCCTGCTCGTGATTGATCCCGACGACGTCCGCCGGCTTCCGGGTCTTCGGCCTGCCCCGGAACCGCTCCGGATACCGGGCGAATTAGCGCTGCAACGCTTTGTCGCGGACCTTGTGCTTGGCTTTCCACGTCCCGTCGAAAACGTCCTGCGGGCTGAACAGCTCAATGCCGGAGTGCTTGTGGCAGGTGTTGTACCAGGGAACACACGACCGCAGGAACGCCCGCGCAGCCTCGACTGAGTCGAAGACGCCAGGATAGTTGGGCCGGTACTTCATCGTGCGGAACTCCGATTCGGAGTACGGATTGTCGTTCGACACGTACGGCCGGTTGTGACTCATCTCGATGCCTTTCCAACCGGGCAGGGTCTTCAAATCGTTGGACTTCATCACCGCCCCGTTGTCGGAGTGCACCACTTTCGGCGGCCCGTAGGCTTCAACCGCCTGGGTGAACATCTCGTTGACCAGATCCTGGTCCTCGCGTTCCTCGACTCGCCAGGCGATGATCATCCGCGAGTAGATGTCGATCACCGAATACGCCTTGAATGACTTCCCGGTATACGGTGACTTCAGATCCGTGATGTCCCAACTCCACACTTCACCCGGGGCTTTAGCCACCACCACCGGTGTGGCCCGCTTTTTCGACGTGCCGGTGCCTTTGGTCGGGGCGACAGGCCGGTGGGCCTGGTCCAGGCCCGCGGCGATACGCCACCATGACCGGCGCTGCGCGATCATGATCCCGGCGTCCCACGCGGTGGCGAACGCATAGTCCACCGACTTTCCCGCGGCCCAGGCCACCTGGATCAATACGGCGATGACCGCCCGGTCGAACAGGTCGATGCGTGACTCGTAGGCACGGTCAGCCTGATGGACCGGACTGGACACCGTGGTACGGGGATGATGACGGTAGTGCCACGTCGACCGGGACAGGTCAACGAGCTCCAACGCCTTGCGCAGCGACCCCAGGCATTCTGGTCGTTTCAACTCATTGACCAGGGTGTTTTCCTGGTTCAGGAATCGGAGGGATTCCTCTGCTCCCGGTTGTCGTCGGGCCCGTGCGCGGTGATCTCGTGCAAGAGCCCGATAGCTTTTCCCAGTGCATCATTGGTCGCCTCCAGCTCATTGACGCGCGCTTCGAGTTCAGCGATACGGCGTGTCTTCGCATCCTGGGATGCGGAGGTCTGACGGCGTTGAGATGACGAAGGCATACCATCAGATTGCCTGGGGGCCAGTCCACGGTCCAGATCGCCGTTGAAGACCGCTCTCTTCCAGCGTTGCAGCTGTCGGGGTGTGATGCCCCGGTCATTGAGCCAAGCGCCCTTGCCACCGTAGGGCTGCTGCTCGTAGGCGTAGACGATTTCCCTGATCTCGTTGTCGGTGTAACCCGGGCTGATACTCATCGCCTGGGCTCCTCTCTGTGTGCGAGTCGAAGTGACTCACACACAGCCTGACAAAGAGGGCCGACGTGGGGAGACAGGCTGGTTCACCCAGCCCGCGTCTGCGACGCGTGCGCTCCGGGATTCACAGTCACGTATCCCGTACCACCGGTGGCTTCGACCTCCACACCGCCGGCGACCACGAATCCTGAATTGACCCGCCCGAGATGCCCCTACCGGGCAGACCCGCGCCCCGGCTCGAGGTCGGTGAGCACGGGTTCAGACCGGCCACGCTCTCTGCGCATCCGGGCAAGCAGGTCAACGTCGTCAACACCAGACGCGAGTACATGACCTGCACCGACAGCAGCACACTCCGACTCTGGGATTCCCAGCTTTTCCGCTCGGCACGCTCCCACAACTCCGAGACCCGGACTCTCCGGGTGCCCTGGGCAGGGACCTTCGGTTTCGACGACAAGGTCTGCGGCGGCAAGGGCACGATCGCCGTCGTCCCACGCGTAGAGCGCAGATCCAACGGAACGGCGATGGTCGTGGTTGCTGAACGATATGATCACGAGACGTGTCTATGACGGGAAACCCGGCACTACACGTTGAACTTGAATTCCACGACGTCGCCGTCCTGCATGACGTAGTCCTTGCCCTCCTGGCGGACCTTGCCGTGGGTGCGGGCCTCGGCGACGGAGCCGTACTCGTCGAGGTCGTCGAAGCCGACGATCTCGGCCTTGATGAAGCCACGCTCGAAGTCGGTGTGGATCACGCCGGCGGCCTGCGGGGCGGTCGCACCCTGCGGGATCGTCCAGGCGCGGGACTCCTTCGGGCCGGCGGTCAGGTAGGTCTGCAGACCCAGGGTGTTGAACCCTGCCTTCGCCAGGGTCGCCAGACCCGGCTCATCCTGGCCGACGGAGGCCAGCAACTCGGCGGCCTCATCATCGTCGAGTTCCAGCAACTCGGACTCGGTCGCGGCGTCCAGGAAGACCGCGTCTGCCGGGGCAACCAGATCGCGTAGTTCCTGCTTCTTCGCCTCGTCGGTGAGCACTGCCTCATCGGAATTGAAGACGTAGAGGAAGGGCTTGGCGGACATCAGGTGGAGGTCACGGATCGGCGCGAGGTCGATCTCACCCTTCTTCGCGGCCGATGACAGCGTCCGGCCGTCCTCGAGGATCTTCTGCGCAGCCTCGGCGGCGACCGCCTCCTCGGCCTTCTCCTTGTCCTTGCGTCCTTCCTTCTGGAGCCGCGGCAGGGCCTTCTCGATGGTCTGCAGGTCGGCGAGGATCAGCTCGGTCTCGATGACCGCGATGTCGGACTGCGGGTCGACACGGCCGTCGACGTGGATGACGTTGTCGTCGGAGAACGCACGGACGACCTCACACACCGCGTCGGCGTCACGGATGTTGGCGAGGAATGCGTTGCCCATGCCCTCGCCTTCCGAAGCACCCTTCACGATGCCGGCGATGTCGACGAAGGTCACCGTCGCCGGGAGGATCCGCTCGGACCCGTAGATCTCGGACAGCCGCGTCAGCCGCGGGTCCGGAAGCTCCACCATCCCCTCGTTCGGCTCGATGGTCGCGAAGGGGTAGTTCGCGGCGAGCACGTCGTTGCGGGTCAGAGCATTGAACAAGGTGGACTTGCCGACGTTGGGCAGTCCGACGATACCGAGAGTAAGAGACACGGGGACCATCCTAACCGGTGATGCCCCGAGTCCTGACCCCTCCCCCTTTCCCGCCAGTTCACTGTGGGGCTACTGTTGTTCCATCAAATCTGACGGTCACTATCGAGAAGGACTTACATCATGTCCGATACCAGCCACGGCACGGAGGTGAAGGTCAACCGCGACACATTCAACTCGCGGATGCTCTTCATCTTCGCCGCCATCGGGTCCGCTGTGGGGCTCGGCAACATCTGGCGTTTCCCCTATGTCGCCTATGAGTCCGGCGGTGGCGCGTTCCTCATTCCCTATCTGTTCGCGCTGTTCACTGCGGGTATCCCGCTGCTGTGGCTGTTCTTCGCCCTCGGTCACCGCTTCCGCGGTTCCGCCCCGATGGTCTTCCGCCGTCTGCATCCCAAGGCTGAGGTCATCGGCTGGTTCCAGACCGGTGTCGCCGCGTTCATCGGCCTCTACTACGCCGTGATCCTCGCCTGGGCCGGCCTGTACATCTTCAAGTCCTTCAACAAGGGTTGGGGTGACACCCCCGACGAGTACTTCGCCAATGACTTCCTCGAGTCCGACAAGCTCAGTGACGGCGGAATCTTCTCCGGCAACTTCGTCTGGCCGATTCTCATCGCCATGATCATCGTCTGGATCATCACCATCGGCGTGCTCGCCCTCAATGTCTCGGCCGGAATCGGACGGGTCGGCATGATCTTCATCCCGATCCTGGTCATCCTGTTCGTCATCATGGTCATCCGCGCCCTCTTCCTCGACGGTGCCTCCACCGGTCTCGACGCCCTGTTCTCCCCGGACTGGTCGGCACTCACCGACTCGAGTGTCTGGATCGCCGCCTACGGACAGATCTTCTTCTCCCTGTCCATCGGTTTCGGAATCATGATCACCTACGCCTCCTACCTCAAGCCGCGGTCCAATCTCACCGCCACCGGCATGGTCACCGCCTTCGCGAACTCCTCCTTCGAGGTCCTCGCCGGCATCGGTGTCTTCTCCGCGCTCGGCTTCATGGCCGTCCAGCAGAACGTCCCGGTCGACGAGGTCGCCTCCTCCGGTATCGGCCTGTCCTTCATGGCGTTCCCGGCGATCATCAACGAGATGCCCGCCGGCGGCCTGTTCGGCGTCCTGTTCTTCGGCAGCCTCTTCATCGCCGGTCTGACGTCGCTGATCTCCATCATCGAGGTCGTCGTCTCCGCCATCGCCGACAAGATCGGTGTCGACCGTCGCCGCGTCGCTATCCTGGTCGGCGTTCCGATGGCCGTCATCTCCTGCCTGGTCTTCTCGAGCTCCGCGGGCCTGATGAGCGTCGACATCGTCGACAAGTTCACCAACAACCTCGGCATAGTGTTCTGTGCGATTCTCGCGACGGTGGTCATCGCCTACGTCCTGCGACGTTCCACCGAGATCGAGCGCCACCTCAACGCGGTCTCCACGTTCCGCGTCGGCCCGATCTGGAAGTTCTGCGCCTTCGTCATCACTCCGCTGGTGCTGATCTACACCCTGGTGAAGGAAGTCATCAACCTCATCCAGGACGGTTACGAGGACTACACCTCCGGCCAGGTCTTCGGCCTCGGCTGGATGGTCCTCATCATCATCGCCATCGCCGGAGTGGCCATGGTCTTCGTGAAGTACAAGAATGCCCGCGTCCTCGACGGTGTTCCCGGCTCCGATTTCGGTGTCCCGGTCGGCACGCGTGACGCCAAGGCGCCCAACCGCTTCGCCACAGCCGCGGCCACAACCACTACTGAGAAGGAAGGTGACCGATCATGAGCGCCGGAGCTGTCGCCATGCTGGTCCTGTTCATCGTCGTCATCTGGGGTGGTCTCGTCCTCTCCGCACTCGCCCTGCGCGGCAAGGTCGACGAGGAGGCCGGCGATCTCGGGACTCTCCCGGGTACCACGGACGCCGAACTCATCATCCACGGTCACTGACGGGCACTGCGCCGTCTTCGTGCAGCGCAGTCGCTGACACTGCTCCCCCGGTAGGGCACAATGGGGCGGGTGAGCAGTGAACAGAACGGAACCCCGTCCACCGGGAGCAACGGATCCTCCGGTTCCCCGGACAGTCGTGATCCCCGCGACATGACCGGAGGACGCGATTTCGCCGACTTCCTCATGGGGTCCGGTCCCATACCCGCCGAGTCTGCGGTACCCCTGCCCGAGGAGCAGGACAAGCTCCTCAAGCAGCCTGCGGACACCGACGGGGTGCAGGACCCCCGACTCCTCCCCGACGTCACCGAGGTGACCGGCGGGGATGCCGACGACAACGGCATCCCCGACCACCAGGAGGAGATCCGCGACCGGGCCGAGGTCATCGGTACCTCGATGCGCTGGTTCGCCGGCTGGTGTCTCCGCTTTCTCGTCATCGCCGCCGCCGGTTACATCCTCTGGATCGGCTCGGCGAAACTGTGGGCGGGCATCCTGCCGATCATCCTCTCGATCATCGTCTGTACGGTGCTGTGGCCGCTGTCCCGGCAGCTGCGGAAGTGGCACTTTCCCAACCCTCTCGCCGTCCTGACCTCGCTACTGGTCTTCTTCGGCGTCTTCGCGGGCATCATCGCCGCGATCGCCCCGAGTGTGGTCGACCAGGCCGGTGAGCTCGTGGACAAGGGCACCGAGGGGGTCCAGAAGATCCAGGACTGGGTCGCTGGCCCGCCTCTGGAGCTGCAGAGCGACCAGATCGACAACGCCATCGACCAGGCCACCAACTGGCTCCAGGACAGCACCGACCAGATCACCCAGACCGCCGTCGCCGGCGTTTCCGCCGTGACCTCGGCCATCGTCACTCTGGTTGTCGTCCTGGTCCTCACCTTCTTCTTCCTCAAGGACGGCGAGAAGTTCCTCCCGATGGTCCGTCGGGTCACCGGCCGTCGCGTCGGCTGGCACATCACCGAAGCTCTCACCCGCTGCTGGAACACGCTCGGCGGCTTCATCCGCACCCAGGCCATCGTCAGTTTCATCGACGCCTTCTTCATCGGACTCGGACTGTTCATCCTCGGGGTCCCGCTGGCCGGGCCGCTGGCGATCATCACCTTCTTCGCCGGTTTCATCCCCATCGTCGGTGCCTTCACCGCCGGTGCCCTGTCGGTCCTGGTCGCCCTCGTCGGCAATGACTTCACCACCGCGATCATCGTCCTGATCATCGTGATCGCCGTCCAGCAGCTCGAGGGCAATATCCTGTCCCCGGTCCTGCAGTCCCGCGCCATGAACCTGCACCCGGTGGTCGTACTGCTGTCCGTCACCGTCGGTGGTGGCCTGTGGGGCATCATCGGCGCCTTCCTCGCCGTCCCGGTCGCCGCGATGATCGCGGAGATCATGCGATACATCGGAGACCTCACCGACCTGTCCACCGGCGAGAAGAAGGCCGAGGAGATCAACTTCGCCACCGAGGACGGGGCGAAAGGTGCCGAACGCAACGAGGACGCCGCCCGTCGGTGGCGGGAGTGGCGTCTCACCCGCAAGGGTCTGACCGTGACAGACGCCACCGACACACCGGACGACACGGCGAAGTGACGGGCCCGTCCTGTAGCATGACTGCCCGTGACCAATGACCCCCAAGCTCCGGAAGACGTGCCCCTGAACCGGTGGGGCTTCATCCCCCCGTGGGCACCGCTGCTCGTCGCGGTGGCGGTCGTGTTCACCGGGGTTGTCCTCGGGGAGATCAGCGCCGTCTACCTCGTGCTGTTCTTCCTGTCCTCGATCGTGTGCACTGCGCTGGTCGAACTGCGGGGCCTCTTCCTCACGGTCGTCACGGTCCCGTTCGCCTGGTTCGGAGGCATCACCGTGATCGGCTACTTCGCCGACCGTGCGTCCTTCTCCGACGGAAACCGGAAGACTGCCCTGCTCACCGCGGTCTTCCCCGCGGTCGAGAACTACCTCTGGCTGCTCGTCACCTTCCTTGTCAGCCTGCTCATCGCGTTGATCCGCCAGCGTCTGGACGCCGCCGCCCGCGAGCGCGCACTACGCCTCGCCCGCCAGCGTCGTCGGCGCACCGCAGCCGCTGAGGAGGACAACCGTCGCGTCACCTCCAGGGTGCGTGACATCGAGCGTTCCGCTGACCGTGACCGGGAACGTGAGGACCGGGAACGTGAGGACACCGCCGAACGTGCCCGCTCGGCCCAGCGTGCCCGCACCGTGACCCGTCCACCGCGCCGTCCCAGGACCGGTGACGCCGCCTCCTCATCTGACGCAGCGTCGACACCCGCTGCGTCCCCGGCGTCCGTCAGCTCTCCGGAGCAGCCGGAGATCCGCACCCGCACCGCCGAGGAACTTCGCGCGGCCAGTGAGCGTCGGCGTGCCCGTGAAGAGTCCTCGCGGACCGCCCGTCACCGCAGTGACGACGCCCCCCTCGATCTCTGACAGATCTCTACAATCAGAGGCATGTCAGAATCCCCGGGTCCCACCACAGCGGACTCCCCGTGGCACGTCCATACCGTCAACGAGAAGGTCAAGGGCTGGATCGAGCGGCTCGGCCATCTCTGGGTGGAGGGGCAGATCACACAGCTCAACATGAAGCCGTCGTGGAAACTCTCCTACATCACCCTGCGTGACGTCTCCCAGGAGCAGTCGATCCCGTTGACCTGTTCGACGCAGATGCTCCGCAACCTCCCCGTACCGGTGAAGAACGGCGACCGCGTCGTCGTCTACGGCAAGCCCGCCTACTACGCCGGGCGCGGCACTTTCTCCCTCTGGGTCTCACAGATCCGCCCGGTGGGGGTCGGCGAGATGCTCGCCCGCATCGAGGAACTCAAGCGGGCACTGGCCGCCGAGGGCCTGTTCGACCCCCGCCTCAAGCGTCCGCTCCCCTTCCTCCCGAACCGCATCGGTCTGATCACCGGACGCGAGTCCGCCGCCGAACACGACGTCATCTCGGTCTCCCGTGACCGCTGGCCGGCGGTGCAGTTCGAGACAATCAACACACCGGTCCAGGGCGCCCAGGCGGTCCCTGCGATCCTCGCCGCCCTCCGGACCCTGGATGATGACCCCCGGGTGGACGTCATCATCGTCGCCCGTGGTGGCGGATCAGTGGAGGACCTCCTCCCCTTCTCCGAGGAGGCGCTGGCCCGGGCGGTCAGTTCCATGACCACCCCGGTGGTCTCCGCGATCGGCCATGAGCCGGATAATCCGGTCCTCGACAATGTCGCCGACCTGCGTGCCGCCACCCCCACCGACGCCGCCAAACGCGTCGTCCCCGATGTCGCCGCCGAGCTTTCGCTCATCGCGGAGTTGCGGGGACGCGCCGCAGCGGCACTGCGCTCCTGGGTAGCGAATGAGCAACGGGGCCTGGCCTCGGTCCGCTCCCGGCCGGTACTGGCCGATCCCATGCTGCCGATCAGCCGCGCGAGGGACATGGTGGAGGACGCCCGTTCCCGCAACGACCGTGCACTCGGCGTCCTCGTCCGGACCGCCCGGCACCAGGTCGAGTCCCTGCGGGCCCGGGTCAACGCGCTGGGCCCCTCGCAGACCCTCAGTCGCGGCTACGCGGTCGTCCAGGTCGTCCCCAGGGACCACACCCCACCCCAGGTCGTCACCACTGTCGACGATGTCGAGCCGGGATCACAGCTGCGCATCCGCGTGCTCGACGGCTCGGTGACCGCGGCGGCCATGGCGGTACAGAAGTCCCCGACGAACACACAGACAGCACCGGACACAGGAACCGAGGAGTCCACCGATGAGTGACCAGAACACCCAGCAGACCTTCCGCCCGCTCGAGGAGCTCAGCTACGAGGCCGCCCGCGACGAACTCATCGAGGTCGTCAAGATCCTCGAGCTCGGCCAGATGAGTCTCGACGAATCACTGCACTACTGGGAACGGGGCGAGGCACTGGCCGCCTACTGCGAGCAGTACCTCGACGGCGCGTCGAAGCGGGTGGAGGACGCACTGGCGAAGCGCGACGTCACTCCGTCGGAGTAGGCACGCCCGGGGTGGAGGACGACGCCCCCGTCTCCAGCGGCTCGGCCTTCGTCACCGCCTCGGCCATTGTCCGGTACTGCGCCTGGGTGGCGGTACCGGAGATCAGCAGGCGGACATCCCCCAGGTCGACCGCCCAGATCTTCTTCACGTCGTCACCGGACCAGATCTGCCAGGTGACGTCTTCACCGGTGGAGGACTTCGAGGCCGGCACCACGAAGGTGTCGGTCTCCTCGCGGTACTCACCGTCCTCGTCGTTGACGGCGTCCTCCAGCTCGGCGACGGTCTGGGTCACCGCGAGATAGGCCTCCCCGTCGATGACCCAACCGGCCTTCGACGACGGCTCATTGTCGACCATGGTGCGTCGTCCGGAGTTGGCCTCCCAGTTGTCCGGGAGGGCCGGCAGACGCACCGGGATACCGAGCCCGCGGGCGTCGGTCTTGAGGATGGTGTCGATGTCCACCTCCTGCACGGGACCGGACTTGTCCGCCGAGCCTGGGTTGAAACTGCACAGACCGGTGAAACCGACGGAGAAGAACATCACCACCAGCAGGACGCCCAGCGAGATGATGAGGTCGCGGGTGTTGGTGAACATGCGTGGCTTCTCGATCTTCACGGTGTCGATTATGTCACGCGGTACCCCCTCGCCCGGAATCGGCGGCGACGTGGAACAATGGGACACGTTGTCAAAGCACATCAAAGAAAGTTGGTAGCCATGACGGCTCAGCCCACTGTCCCCGCCGACATCCCCATGAAGGCACCCGACCGCAACCTCGCGATGGAGCTGGTCCGCGTCACCGAGGCCGCCGCCCTCGCATCCGGCAAGTGGGTCGGACGCGGCATGAAGAACGAAGGTGACGGTGCTGCGGTGGACGCGATGCGTTCGATGATCAACACCGTCCAGATGAACGGCGTGGTCGTCATCGGTGAGGGCGAGAAGGACGAGGCCCCCATGCTGTTCAACGGCGAGAACGTCGGCACCGGTGAGGGCGCCAACGTGGACATCGCCGTCGACCCGGTGGACGGCACCACCTTGATGTCCCAGGGCCGTCCGAACGCCATCTCCGTGCTCGCCGCCGCTGAGCGCGGCTCGATGTACGACCCCTCCGCCGTCTTCTACATGAAGAAGATCGCGACCGGCCCGGAGGCCGCGGGTGTCATCGACATCTCCGCCCCGACCGAATACAACGTGCAGGCCGTCGCCAAGGCCAAGGGTGTCGATCCGACCGACGTCACCGTCATGGTCCTCGACCGTCCGCGCCACGACCAGCTCATCGCCGAGATCCGCGCCGCCGGCGCGAAGGTGCGGCTCATCGGAGACGGCGACGTCGCCGGTGCGGTCCACGCCGCGATGGCCACCAGCTCTGTCGACCTGATGATGGGTACCGGTGGAACCCCGGAGGGCATCATCACCGCCTGCGCCATGAAGTGCATGGGCGGCGAGATCCAGGGCATCCTCGCCCCGAAGGACGATGCCGAGCGCCAGAAGGCCCTCGACGCCGGCCTTGAACTGGACACCGTCCTCACCACCAATGACCTGGTGAAGTCGGACAACTGCTATTTCGTCGCCACCGGTGTCACCAACGGTGACCTGCTGCACGGCGTGACCTACCGCAGGTCCGGTGCGACCACCACCTCCCTGGTCATGCGGTCCCGTTCCGGCACGGTCCGTCGTATCGAGGCCGTCCACCAGCTCCAGAAGCTGCAGGACTACTCCGTCCAGGACTACGTCTGATCCCCTGACGGAGAATCTGAAAATAGGGTGACCTCACCCCCGGAATCGGGGGTGCCTGGTGCACCTGTCACCGGCGTGGGTCACAATGGTCCCCGTCACATCACCAAGTAAAGGACATGGCAGGACACATGAGCGAGCAGGAATACCGCATCGAGCACGACACGATGGGCGAGGTCAAGGTGCCCGTCGACGCACTGTGGCGTGCCCAGACCCAGCGTGCCGTGGAAAACTTCCCGATCTCCGGTCGTCCGCTGGAGGCCACCCAGATCCGCGCGATGGGTCTGCTGAAGGCCGCCTGCGCCCAGGTCAACAAGGACTCCGGTGCGCTGGACGCCACCAAGGCGGACGCCATCATCGCCGCCGGTAAGGCCATTGCCGAGGGCACCTACAACGACGAGTTCCCGATCGACGTCTTCCAGACCGGGTCCGGTACCTCCTCGAACATGAACACCAACGAGGTCATCGCCTCGCTGGCGAAGCAGAACGGTGTGGAGATCCACCCGAACGACGACGTGAACATGGGGCAGTCCTCCAACGACACCTTCCCCACCGCCACCCACGTCGCCGCCACCGAGGCCGCCGTCACCGACCTCATCCCGGCCCTGTCCCAGCTGCGTGAGTCGCTGGCCGCCAAGTCTTCCGAGTGGAAGGCCATCGTCAAGTCCGGCCGTACCCACCTGATGGACGCCGTGCCGGTCACCCTCGGCCAGGAGTTCGGCGGCTACGCCCGTCAGATCGAGCTCGGTATCGGGCGAGTCGAGGCGACCCTGCCCCGCCTCGGTGAGCTGGCCATCGGCGGCACCGCCACCGGTACCGGCCTGAACACCTCCGCCGACTTCGGCGCCAAGGTCACCGAGGAGCTCAAGAAGCTCACCGGTGTCGAGCAGCTGAAGGAGGCCGAGAACCATTTCGAGGCCCAGGCCGCCCGTGACGCCCTGGTCGAGTTCTCGGGCGCCATGCGCACCATCGCCGTGTCGCTGAACAAGATCGCCAACGACATCCGCCTCATGGGTTCCGGCCCGCTGACCGGTCTGGCCGAGATCCATCTGCCGGATCTGCAGCCGGGCTCCTCCATCATGCCGGGCAAGGTCAACCCCGTCCTCTGCGAGACCGCCACCCAGGTCGCCGCCCAGGTCATCGGCAACGACGCCGCCATCGCCTTCGGCGGCGCCTCCGGCCACTTCGAACTCAACGTCTTCATCCCGATGATGGCGCGCAACGTCCTCGAGTCCGCCAAGCTGCTGGCCAACACCTCCCGCGTCTTCGCCGAGCGTCTCGTCGACGGCATCGAGCCGGCCGTGGACCGTATGAAGACCCTGGCCGAGTCCTCCCCCTCCATCGTCACCCCGCTGAACTCCGCGATCGGCTACGAGGCCGCCGCGAAGGTCGCGAAGACCGCGCTGAAGGAGGGCAAGACCATCCGTCAGACCGTCATCGACATGGGCTTCGTCCCGGAGAAGCTGTCCGAGGAAGAGCTGGACAAGCGCCTCGACGTGCTGGCCATGGCCAACACCGACCGCGACTAGTCACCGCCTGGTCGGTAACTGACCTCTGACTCCCGCCCACAGCGGCGGGATCACCCCGGCGCATGGCCGGCAGAAACACTCCTGCCGGCCATGCGCCTTTCTGTGTCCCGGCCATCGGCCCCACGCCTACCATTGTGGACATGTCTTCCCTCCCCGACCACATCAGCGTCCGCGGGGCGCGGGTGAACAACCTGCGGAACATCGACGTCGACATCCCGCTGCACCGGCTGGTCGGCATCGCCGGAGTGTCCGGATCCGGGAAGTCGTCGCTCGCTCTCGGCGTCCTCTACGCCGAAGGCTCCCGCCGCTACATCGAGGCGCTGTCGACCTACACCCGACGGCGTATGACGCAGTCCACCCGGGCGGATGTGGACGCCGTCGAGCACGTTCCCGCCGCCCTCGCGCTCCGGCAGCGTCCGGGGGTACCGGGCGTGCGGTCGACCTTCGGCACCTCCACCGAGCTGCTCAATGTCGTGCGGCTGATGTTCTCCCGGCTCGCCTCCCACCTCTGCCCGAACGGCCACCGCGTCCCGCCGTCCCTCGCTGTCGCCGCGGAGACTCCGTTGCTCTGCCCGGAGTGTCACGCCGAGATCCACGCTCCCGGCGCGGAGGCCCTCGCCTTCAATTCCGAGGGTGCGTGCTGTCGCTGCGGCGGCACCGGCGCAGTACGGACCGTGGATGACGCCACCCTCGTGCCCGACCCCTCGAGGTCCCTGGATGACGGCGCGGTGGTGCCGTGGAACATGTTCGGCTTCAATGTGCAGCCGGACATCGCCCGGGAGTTCGGCGTGCGTACCGACCTTCCCTGGTCGCAGCTGACCGACGACGAGAAGGAGATCGTCCTCGACGGGCCGGAGGAGAAGAAGCACATCACCGTGACCTCGGTGAAGGGGGTCCATGATCTGGACTTCACCTTCCGCAATGCCCGGCTGACCGTACTCAAGGAACTGGAGCGGGCCGGAGCCGACGACTCCGGCAAGCGACTGGCGAAGGTTGAACGGTTCCTCTCCACAGGAGTCTGCCCGGACTGCGGTGGGACGCGACTGTCCGATGCTGCCCGCGCCCCGCAGATCACCACCGCCACCGGGACCCGCAACCTCGCCGAGGTCACCGCTCTTCCACTGCACGATGTCCTGTACTGGGCGGACGGGGTGGAGGACGCCCTGCCGACCGAGATGTACCCGATGGCCCGACGTCTGGTGGACACCCTGCGGTCCATGGCCCGTCGGCTCACGGGGCTGGGACTGGGCTACCTCTCTCTCGACCGGGCGGGATCGACCCTCTCCACCGGCGAACGCCAGCGGGTGCAGCTGGCGCGGGCAGTGCGTAACCGGACCACCGGCGTCCTCTATGTCCTGGACGAGCCGTCCATCGGCCTGCACCCGGCGAATGTCGACGGATTGCTCGGCATCATGACCGATCTGCTCGATGACGGGAACTCCGTGGTCTTCGTCGACCACGATGTCCGGGTACTGCGGCGGGCCGACCATCTCGTGGAGATCGGCCCGGCGTCCGGCAGCGGCGGTGGCACGGTCGTGGCGTCCGGGACCGTGGCTGACCTCCAGGCGTCCGGAACCTCCCGGCTCGCCGGTTTCCTCACCGGCGAGGAGGAGGTGCTCGTCCGTGACCGGCCTGCACCGGACGAGGTCTTCACCGACGGCCGGATCCGGGTGGAGACCTCTGCCGTACACACCGTCCACCCGCTGACCGTGGAGTTTCCGCTCGGCAGACTCACCGCCGTCACCGGCATGTCCGGTTCCGGAAAGACCACTCTGGTCCTCGAGTCCCTGGTCCCGGCACTGCGGGGTGACCGGGTACCGCACGTTGCCGCGGTGGAAGCCCCGACCGGAACCACCGTGCATGTCGTCGACGCGACACCGATCGGCATCAACGTCCGGTCCACTGTCGCGACATACTCCGGTGTGATGGACGATCTCCGTGCCGCCTTCGCCCGTCTGCCGGAGGCGACGGAGGACGGGCTCACCGCCTCAGACTTCTCCTACAACACCGGTTCCAGGGAGAGGTCCCTGGCCTGCCCGCGCTGTGAGGGGACCGGGCAGATCTCGCTGGACGTCCAGTTTCTGCCGGATATCGACGTCCCCTGCCCGGACTGCCGGGGCACCCGGTACTCCCCCGACGCTGACCGGTACCGCCGCGAGGGTGTGAGCCTGCCGGAGCTGCTCGCCATGACGGTCGACGAGGCACTGGAGGCGGTGCCGGGGTTGAAGAGGGTACAGCGTCGGCTCGCCGCGTTCGCTGAACTGGGGTTGGGTTACCTCACCCTCGGCGAGGCCACCCCTGCCCTGTCCGGTGGTGAGGCGCAGCGCCTCAAGCTGGTCAACGAGATCCACCGCGACCAGTCGGACGCCGTCTTCGTCCTTGACGAGCCGAGTGTCGGTCTGCACCCGCTCGATGTCCGTACTTTACTGGAGGTGCTGCAGCGGCTGTGCGACCGGGGAGCGACCGTCCTGGTCATCGAGCATGACCTCGACATGATCGCCAATGCGGACTTCGTGGTGGACATGGGTCCCGGTGGCGGTACGGACGGCGGACAGATCGTCGCCACCGGCACTCCGGAGCAGGTCGCCGGTGACGACGTATCAGCCACCGGCGGTTACCTCCGGACCCACCTGTACGGTGAACAGCATGACAATTACCGCAGCCGCTGACGGATCCGCTCTCGGCAACCCCGGCCCCGCCGGGTGGGCCTGGTACATCGACGACGACACCTGGCGTGCCGGCGGCTGGCCTCACGGCACGAACAACATGGGCGAGCTCAAGGCGGTCCTCGATCTGCTGGAATCCACCGCGGACGCCGGACGCGCCGACGAGGACCTGCTCGTCCTCTGCGACTCGCAGTACGTCATCAACTCCGTGACGAAGTGGATGCCGGGCTGGAAGAAGAAGGGCTGGAAGAAGCGCGACGGCAAGCAGGTGCTCAATGTCGACCTGATGAAGGCCATCGATGCCGCAATGCAGGGGCGCCGTGTCCGGTTCGAATGGGTGAAAGGCCACGCCGGGCACCCGATGAACGAGGCCGCCGACCACCGGGCGAATGCGGCGGCCACCGCGTTCCAGAAGAAGCAGACCCCGCAGGAGGGCCCCGGTTTCGACGGCACACCTTCCCCCGCACATGCTGCAGCTCCCGGTGAGGCGCCGGCAGCAGCGCCGGCACAGGCACCGGTGGCCGCCACCGCGGGTTCCTCCGACGCGGACGCCGTCATCGACCGCGAGCTCGCCCTGCTCTCCGATGCGGTCCGTGGTGACCGGGAGCTGGCGTCCCGTCTACTGCACCCGGAGATGACGGAGATCGGTGCCACAGGTCGTCGGTACACCCGCGCAGAGGCGCTGGAAGCCCTGTCGCCGCTGGTCGGCTTCGATGCGGTCGATGAACTCTGTGCCGCAGATATCAGCACATCACAGATCGCCCCGGATGTGTTCCTGCTCACCTACCTGACCTCCGGCGCCACCGGCACCGTGGCCCGGAGCTCTCTCTGGGTCCGTGAGGGTGAACAGTGGACACTGCGCCATCACCAGGCAACTCCCTCCGGGCAGTAGCTGACATCCGTAACAGTTAACGGAGGTCACCGCAAGGCGCCCACCCCTTTTGCGGGTTAACTCAGGGTAAATTTGCATTGCGTGCAAGAATGCACCCGGTGTACAACAGACTCTCGTGACTGAGAGAAACACCGACTGCCCGGGGCTGCGCGAGCGCAAGCGCCGGGAAACGAGACAACGCATCGAGGACTGCGGCACTGAGCTGATCCTCGAGCGTGGTTTCGACCAGGTCACCCTGGAGGAGATCTGCGAGAAAGCCGGTATCAGCCGCCGCACCTTCTTCAACTACTTCGAGTCGAAGGACCAGGTCGCGTCCGGGACAGGCGTCCCACTGCTCGATCCCGGGGAACTCGACGCCTTCGCGACCGCCGATTCCGACAATATCGTCCGCGACATCCTCCGCTACATCGGGGAACGCGTCGACAACGACCCGGACACCTCGCTCGCACTCTCCCCTGACCGGGAGACGAGCCTGAGGATCAAGGCCCGACGCCGCAGGATCGTCAAGGAGACCCCGTACCTCATGCTGGCCGGCCTGTACCGGTTCGACCAGCTCGCGGGAACGGCACTGGAGACCATCCGCCGGCATCTCACCGCGTTCCCTGAGCGTCGTCGGCTACCCCATCTCTCCGTGGAACAGGAGGCGACCTTCCTGACCTCCTTCCTCCGCCAGGTCATCGTGACCGGCCCACTGATCTACAGCGCCGATGACAGCAGCCGGGTGGAGATGCTCCTGAAAGCCGGACGGGACCTCACCAGTCTCGCCGACGGCTACCAGGACGGCTGGGACACACGGAACACAACGGACACACGCAATTCCACACTGTTGGACCGAGAAGAACACTGACGAGGACACCTATGGAAAACAACACGGAGACGCAGGCGACACAGCCTCAGACTGCGTCCACCGCGGCCACGGACACTGCCGCGGTCGCACCCAAGAACAACGTCCCGCTGGTCTTCAGCGCCCTCATGCTGGGCATGCTGCTGGTCTCGCTGGGACAGACCATCTTCTCCACCGCACTGCCGACCGTCGTCGGTGAGCTCGGTGGCACCGACCAGCAGAGCTGGGTCATCACCTCGTTCCTGCTGGCACAGACCATCGGCCTGCCGATCTACGGCAAGCTCGGTGACCAGATCGGCCGCAAGCCGCTGTTCATCTTCGCTCTGGGCACGTATCTCGCCGGTTCAGTGGTCGGTGCACTGGCCCCGAACATCTGGGTCATCATCATCGCCCGAGCCATCCAGGGTGTCGGTGGCGGCGGCATGATGGTCCTCTCGCAGGCCATCATCGCCGACGTCGTCCCGGCCCGTCAGCGCGGCAAGTACATGGGCATGATGGGCGCCGTCTTCGGCCTGTCCTCCGTGCTCGGCCCGCTGCTCGGTGGCGTCTTCACCGACGGTCCCGGCTGGCGCTGGGCCCTCTGGTTCAACGTCCCCATCGCCCTGATCGCCATCGCCATCTCCCTCTTCGCACTGCACGTCCCGAAGCGTGGTGAAGGTGCCAAACTCGATATCTGGGGCACCCTGTTCATGGCCGGCTTCGCCACCTGCCTGATCCTCTTCATCACCTGGGGCGGCAAGGACTACGCCTGGGGTTCGGCCACCATCATCGGCCTCATCATCGCGACCGTCATCTGCGGCGTCCTCTTCGTCATCGCCGAGTCCAGGGCCTCAGCTCCCATCATCCCGCTGGAACTGTTCAAGAGCCGCAACTTCGTGCTCTGCTCCGCGTCCGGCATCATCATCGGTGTCGTCATGCTCGGCACCCTGGCCTACATGCCGACCTACATCCAGATGGTCCACGGCATGTCGCCGACCAAGGCCGGTCTGATGATGATCCCGATGGTCCTGGGTATGCTGCCGACCTCGATCATTGTCGGTATCGTCGTGTCCCGCACCGGCCGGTACAAGTGGTACCCGGTCATCGGTATGCTGATCACCGCCGTAGGCCTTTTCCTGCTCGGTGGTCTCGAGACCCACGACGGTCTGGTGCACCTCGGCCTGGTCCTCTACGTCTTCGGCTTCGGTATCGGTATGGCGATGCAGTTGCTCGTTCTCATGGTGCAGAACTCCTTCCCGGTCACCATGGTCGGAACCGCCACCGCATCGAACAACTTCTTCCGCCAGATCGGCATGTCCGTCGGTTCCGCGGTCGTGGGTTCCGTGTTCACCTCGCGTCTGCAGGACAACATGGCCGACCGTGTGCCGGGTGCCCTGCAGTCCCTCGGGGACAAGGCCGCCGAGTACACCGCCATATTCTCCGGTGAGAACCACAGCCTGACCCCCGCTCTCGTCGACAGCCTGCCGGGGCCGCTGCACGAGGCGATCATCACCAGCTACAACGACGGCCTCGTGCCGATCTTCACCGTGCTGGTCCCGTTCGCTCTTGTCGCCGCAGCCATCCTCTTCTTCACCCGTGAGGAAAAGCTCAAGGAAACCGTGGAGTAGTCGGTGTAGTCCTCACCTCCTCGGATTCCCCGGGCCCCGCCCCGGTACACGAAGTCCCGGTCACCGTCACAGTGACCGGGGCTTCTCGCGCAGGTTCAGGACGCCAGGAGAGTCTAGGAAGCTTCAGCGGACTCAGCGGACTCAGCGGACTCAGCGGATTCCTCGGGCTCATCACTCTCGCCCGACTTGACGACCCGCTCCTGATACTCGGGGTGGGCGGGACCGCCCTCCAGGACCTTCTCGAAGCTGACGATGTCCCGCCAGTTCCCCTTCATCGGGCCGTAGGTCATCTTCGCCATCGTGTGGGCGGTACCGATCTCCTTGAAACCGCGGGAACGGTGCAGCTTCATCGAACCGGGGTTCTCGGGGAAGACCACGGCGTGGATGGACCAGCATCCGGCTTCCGTGGACTTCTCGATGAGGTGGTCCAGGAGGGCACCCGCCACTCCCCTGCCGGTGGCGTCCGGGGACACGTAGACCGAGTCCTCCACCACGCCACTGAACACAGACCGGTGTGAGTACCAGGATCCGGTGACCCAGCCGAGGATCTTGCCGTCCTCGTCCGCGACGAACATGAGGTTGGGACGCCGGTGGGCCGTGAACTCCTCCCACGTGACGGTCTCACCTTCATATGTCGCGTGGCCGGTGTTCATACCGGCCTGCTGAATCGACGCGACCTGTGGGTAGTCGCCCTCCCTCATGGGGCGGATGGTGAATGTCATGACGATGATTGTAGAGTCGCGGACCCCGACGCGCACACGGTCGCGTCAACCGCGTTCCAACAGGTCCGTGACCAGTTCGGCGATCGCCGATCGCTCGGATCTGGTGAGGGTCACATGGGCGAACAGCGGGTGCCCCTTGAGCTTCTCGATGACCGCCTGGATACCGTCGTGGCGTCCCACCCTGAGATTGTCCCGCTGGGCGACATCGTGGGTGAGCACGACCCGCGAATTACGCCCCATCCGGGACAGCACGGTAAGTAGGACATTACGCTCCAGGGACTGTGCCTCGTCGACGATGACGAAGCTGTCGTGCAGGCTGCGGCCACGGATATGCGTCAGCGGCAGGACCTCCAGCAGATCCCGGTCGATGACCTCGTCGAGCACGTTCTCACTGACCAGCCCCTCGAGCGTGTCGAAGACAGCCTGCGCCCACGGGTTCATCTTCTCGTCGGCGTCCCCCGGCAGGTAGCCGAGGTCCTGACCGCCGACGGCGTAGATCGGCCGGAAGACGACGATCCTACGGTGCCGGTTGCGCTCCATGACGCTCTCCAGCCCGGCGCACAGGGCGAGGGCGGATTTACCGGTGCCGGCGGAGCCGCCGAGGGAGACGATGCCGACCTCCTCGTCGAGCAGCAGGTCGAGTGCCAGCCGCTGGCGGGCACTTCGTCCCCGTAGGCCGAAGGCCTCCAGGTCGTTCGGCACGGCCCGGAGGACGCCACCCGGGGCGACCCGCGAGATCGCCGACTGGCTGCCCGCGGTGAGCTGCACGCCGCAGTGCACCGGCAGATCGGACAGCAGGTCACCGTGGTCGTCGAGGCGCGCATCCACGATCCCTGCCCCGTCGGTGGCCCCGGTTGCGAAGAGGTCGTCGATGACTGTGGGATCCACCTCGGCCTCCGTCATACCGTCGTAGCCGGTGAGGACGACATCCTGGGCGCGGTACTCGTCGGCGTCGAGCCCGACCGAGCCCGCCTTCACCCGCAGTGGGACGTCTTTGGTGACCAGCGTGACAGCGTCACCGTCCCGACTGAGGTTCAGGGCGCAGGTGAGGATACGCCGGTCATTGTCGGCGCCGTCCGGCTTGGACCCGGCGGTGAGTCGCAGGCCGGCGGGGAGCACCGACTCATCGGAATGATTGAGCTCGACCCGCAGGGTGCCGCCTTCCGGGGTGACCGTGATATCGCGGTCGAGGCGCCCTTCAGTGCGCCGGAAGTCCTCGAGGAGATTGAGGGCCTGGCGGGCGAACCAGCCGAGCTCCGGATGCTGACGCTTGCCCTCCAGTTCACTGACGACCACCACCGGCAGCACCACCTTGTGCTCCGCGAACTTCAGCAGGGCCCAGGGGTCCGAGAGGAGGACGGACGTGTCGATGACGTAGGTGCGTAGACGGACGCAGGCCGCCCCGTCGGGGCGGCCTGCCGGTGATGTGGTGGTGTCGATGGTGGTCATGCCCCCGACGCTAGGGGGCGCACGTGTTACTCACATGGTTGTGAGATGAACACCGTGTGAAATCAACGGGCTACTCGGTCGCGGCCCAGGTGCCGGTCTCGTCCGGGTGCCAGCCGATGGTGCCGTTCTGGAACTCCTGGTCCCAGCCGGAGACCGGGTCACCTGTCTCCGGGGCGGTCGGCAGTCCGACAGGGTTCTGCAGGGCGCCGCCCTCGTTCCAGGTGTTGCCGATCTCTCCGATGAGCGGCTGGGCACCGGTCTCGGGCGAGGACGTGATCCAGCCGTTGGCGAAGGTGGCCAGGGTGTTGTCACCGTCGGTGGTGAACTCACTGAACGCACCGAGCGCCCCCGCCTCGCCACCGGCCTGCTCGTAGGCGGCGGCGATGTCCTCGGGCAGCTGGCTGGCGTCGGTGACGGCCTCGCCGTCGCCCGAGCCGCCGTCGGAGCCCTCCGCCCCGTCAGCTCCCTCTGAGCCGGAGGTGTCGGCACCGTCGGAACCGGCGGAACCAGCGTCGGCGTCCTCGGTGGAGGCAGCGGTGGCGGTGGCGGTGGAGTCCGAATCGTCATCGTCGTCGCTGCAGGCGGCGGCACCGAGTACCAGTCCGCCGGCGGCGATGACGGCCATCGACCTGGAGCCGACGCTCCGACGGGTGAAACGGGAACGGGTGATCTTCATCTGAAGTCCTCTTTCCTTGAAAAGTCGCGAGGGGTCGGGCGGGCTCGCCCACACCGTGTCTATCAGACTTTTCCGGCATGTGAGTGACGAAGATCATATCCGACGGGGGTAACAGTTCCACTACCCCCAGGTCAGCCGGACAATCGTCGGCCTGGAAATTATTTCTACCGTGAGCTTGATGCGCGGCGACCCCGGCAGATGCCGACGAACTGCTGGATCACCTCGTCATCGCGGTCACGGCGCCAGACCAGCCCGATTCCGGTACCCGGTGCCCCGTCGAAAACTCGGTGCACCACACCCCTGCGGTTGATACCGCGCAGCAGCGGTCGGGGCGCGACCACACATCCCACGTTCGCCGCGACAACGTCCAGGCTCTCCCGGACCTTCCCCGGGGCCACACCGCGGTAGAGGACCATCTCGTCCTCGAGGTCACGTGCGGTCACCTGCTCCTGGTCGTCGAGTGCTTCCAGGGCATGCCCCTTGGGCGCCGCGATCCCGGGCTGCTCCTCGTACAGGCGGACCCGGTGGAGACCATGACGCAGCATCTCCCGCTCGCCGATGTCGGACAGCTCTGCGAACCCACCACCCCCCACACC
>NZ_JALAGU010000028.1 GCF_022712275.1 Corynebacterium sp.
CTAAGCCTTCGTCGGCAGCGTCAGCTGTGTATTAGAGACCGGCTGGTGGGCGGTCACCGGCGGGGTCGAGTCCTCCCCACTGCGTGGGGGTTGAGCCGTGACCGGCTGGGCGCTCGCCCCGGCCGCTGAGTCCTCCCCACTGCGTGGGGGTTGAGCCATTCAGGCCGACCAGGTCACCGACCAGGTGGAGTCCTCCCCACTGCGTGGGGGTTGAGCCATGCCTCAGACCGTGCGGCGTGATCGTCGGGAGTCCTCCCCACTGCGTGGGGGTTGAGCCATGCTCGTCGGCGGTGGCGGAGCCTTCAAGCCGTCCTCCCCACTGCGTGGGGGTTGAGCCTTCTGCATCATCCGCCTCGCCTACGGCGCATCGTCCTCCCCACTGCGTGGGGGTTGAGCCTCAATGTTCGACCTCCTGTCTGCGGAGCAGGAGTCCTCCCCACTGCGTGGGGGTTGAGCCGAGAGGCACGCCGGGAACAGTTGAACCGGTGGGTCCTCCCCACTGCGTGGGGGTTGAGCCTACGACCAGCCCGAAACCCTCGACCTGTTCGGGTCCTCCCCACTGCGTGGGGGTTGAGCCTATGTGAATGAGGTGATCGAAGATTGAGCCTTGTCCTCCCCACTGCGTGGGGGTTGAGCCGCCTCCGTCTTCGACAACCGCGACAGCTACGGGTCCTCCCCACTGCGTGGGGGTTGAGCCTGCCGCTGCACGATCTCCGCGGCATGCTCGGTGTCCTCCCCACTGCGTGGGGGTTGAGCCGTACGAGCTGCGGCACACGGCGGCGTCCCTGGGTCCTCCCCACTGCGTGGGGGTTGAGCCTTCTGTAGTCGAGTGCTTCCACGGCAGATCATGTCCTCCCCACTGCGTGGGGGTTGAGCCGTGGACATCACCACCCTGGTCTCCGCGGACGGGTCCTCCCCACTGCGTGGGGGTTGAGCCTACGCCTGGCGCGTCAACACCGGACGATCCGCGTCCTCCCCACTGCGTGGGGGTTGAGCCATCACCAAGAATCGCTTTCTCCGACGCACCCGATCCCCGGCGCTTTCCTCTTCCGAATGCAGCTTCCACTCCCTGGCTCCACCGCGGTCGCCGGCCTCACTATCCGGGATCAGGCCCTGAGAATCAGGGCTTCCCTGGACAAACTCGGTGTCGTCGTCACTATCGAGTAGCTCGGCTCTGTGCCGGCCACTGCCTGCTGCTCTGTCTCACACCCCACACCCTCAGTGATGGAACCCCGTCCCCTCTCCACCGTCAGCAGAGGTCGGCAACGGCGCATCCAGCCCGTCGAGGTACCGCACGCAGGTGCGCAGGTCCCGGACGAACAGCGTCGCCAGGTCATGGCTCATTCCGTTGCGCACCACGATGCGCTGCACGGTCACATCACTGAGGTCGTCCGGCATGGGGTACGTCGGCACCTGCCAGCCGTGCATCCGCAGCCGGTCGGAGAGATCGTAGAGTGTCCACTTCCGTTCCCGGCGCGCGCCACCCGACGCATCCTCCCCCGCCAGCCGCCACGCGAAGACGGGGATGTCGAGGTCCTCACTCCACAGCTCGAAGTCCGGCATCTTCCCGATCTCGCCGGCGAGGTACCGCGCCACCTCCATCGTCGTGCCCTGCACCCGCCGGTAACCGTCCATCCCCAGCTGCAGGAACAGGTAGTACTGCAGCAGCACCTGCGCGCCCGGCCGGGAGAAGTTCAGGGCCAGCGTCGGCATGTCCCCGCCGAGGTAGCTGACGCGGAAGACCAGGTCCTCCGGCAGATCCTCCTGCGTGCGCCACACGATCCAACCCAGCCCCGGGTAGACCAGCCCGTACTTGTGCCCGGAGGTGTTGATCGAGGCCACCCGCGGCAGCCGGAAGTCCCACTCCAGGTCGGGCTGCAGGAACGGGGCGATCATCCCACCGGACGCCGCGTCCACGTGGATCCGGATGTCCAGGCCACGTCGGTCCTCGATCTCGTCGAGGGCGGCGGCGATCGCTGCCACCGGCTCGTACATGCCGGTGTAGGTCACGCCCATGATCGCGACCACGCCAATGGTGTTCTCGTCGACGTAGCTGTCCAGGTCATGACCGTCGAGGACGCGGTGCTCCTCGGTCACGGGGACGTAGCGGGGCTCCACGTCGAAGTAGTTGCAGAACTTCTCCCAGCACACCTGCACCGCCGAGGAGAGCACGATGTTCGGCGTCTCGGTGGACTCCCCCGCCGCCCGACGCCTGTGCTGCCACCGCCGCTTCAGCGCCAGGCCACCGAACATGCACGCCTCCGAGGACCCGACGGTGGAGGTGCCCATGGTGTGGTCCGGATCGGGCGCGTTCCACAGCCGGGCGATCATCCGCCAGCAGCGGTCCTCGATCTCCGCGGTAGCGGGGTACTCGTCCTTGTCGATCATGTTCTTGTCGAAGGCCTCGCTGTACAGCCGGTTCGCGTGGTCGTCCATCCACGTGCCGACGAAGGTGGCGAGGTTCATCCGGGCGTTGCCGTCGAGCATCGCCTCGTCATGGATGAGCTGGTAGGCGGTCTCCGGCAGGCTGCCGGCCTCCGGGATGCGGTGACGCGGGAAACTGGTCGCCTCGTCGGTGCGGGCGAACAGCGGGTTGAGTTCGAGATCGCTCATCGGTGGTCTCCGTTCGCGTGCGGTCCCGTCACGCCCTGCGGATCAGGACGCCGTGGTGCTCGGGACGCGGTGGTGGTCAGACGTCGTGCCGCCGAGCGTACGCGCGGCAGGTGACGGCGATACCCCCTGAACTCTCTACCCACCGGGACTACCCTCGCGACCATGACCACCAACAACCCCACCAACACAGACACCACCGACATCAAGTCCATCCCCGCCACGACTCTCGACGGCGACCCGCTCGACCTCCATGATTTCGACGGCCCGCTGCTCATCGTCAACGTCGCGTCCAAGTGCGGGCTCACCCCGCAGTACACCGCCCTCGAGCAGCTCCAGAAGACCTACAGCACCACCGACGGCACCGGCCTCACCGTCCTCGGCGTCCCCTGCAACCAGTTCGCCGGCCAGGAACCCGGCAGCGCCGAGGAGATCCAGACGTTCTGCTCCACCACCTACGGCGTCACCTTCCCCCTGCTCGCCAAGACCGACGTCAACGGCGACGACCGCGACCCGCTCTACCAGGCCCTCACCACCACGCAGGACGCCGAGGGCGAGGCCGGCGACATCCAGTGGAACTTCGAGAAGTTCCTCGTCTCCGCCGACGGCCGCGTCCTCAACCGCTTCCGCCCGCAGACCACCCCGGATGACCCGGCGGTCATCGACGCCATCGAAGCGGCACTGTAGGGAGTCTCCGCCGGAAGCACCCTGCCGCACGTCCTTCTCACGGATGAAAAATTGTTCAAAAGTCTCCGGAATCCCGTTTGACCAGCTCTTTCACGTGTAGTGTCGAATCAAGTAACGATTTGATAACGGACCACCCCGCGAGGAGAAGAGCCTGTGCCGCTCCCTGAACTGACCCTCGAACAACGGCAGGACGCCCTCAAGCTCGCCGCCAACCGCACGCTGCGCGGCCTCGGCAAGGTCCAGCTGCAGGCCGTGAAAGACGCGATCAGCCGGTAACCACCCCCGCCCACCACTAAAATCATATTCTGATGGCACCAGTTACTTACGGCGTCTCAGTGACTGCGCGCAAGATGCAAGGCGGCTGGGATCTCGCACTCAACAACGGGGACGTTCTCTTCGTCCCTGTCCTCGACGACGCCGCAACCAGGGTCCGCACCCATCTCAACCTGCACCAACCCGCGATCGACCACCACAGGGTCACGGTCACTCTGACCATCGAGCCGGACCCGGCACCCGCGCCCGAGACAGTCTCCGGGCCCGCCGTCGCCCCCTCCTGGAGCAGCGAGACGTTCCACACTCCCCGACCGGAAGCCGAGCCGGCACCGGTGCCGGAACCTGGGCCCGCATGGAGCTCGACTCCGGATCCGGTGTGGACGCCACGGGCAGAATCGCCCCCGGACCCCACCCCCGTAGCGGCCACTCCAGAACCCACGCCCGAACCAGTCGCAGATATCAACGGCATGTCCCTCACCCTCCGCTTCCTCGCCGCCCGCGACACCTCGACCGACTTCGCCGGCGCGGCATCCCAGGTCGTCCCCTGGGTGGACGCACTGCCAGAGTCCGATCGTCGCCAGTGCCTCTCCGACCTGTGGGTCGCACTCAAGGTGGCCAACGAGGACTTCCGCTACGGCCCCCTGGAGGAGGCCGTCGCCCGTTGGCGTCCCGGTACATCACCGGCGCCACAGCCCGCGCGACCGACCCCGGAGCCGACCCCGGAGCCGACCCCGACCTACACCTACACCGCCCCGGACCCCGAGCCGATCGACCTGCTCCCCCGGGTCAGCCCACCGCCGGAGGCGCCGCCGATGATCTCCCCGAGCTACCTCAGCGGCTTCCCTGAGCACTCCTATGCTCTACCGGAGCGTCCCACATGGGCTGCGCGCCCGGCGCGCCCGGCGCGTCGTCAAGAGAGCGGACGCCACCGTCTGTGACCTTGCGGCGTGACCACACCCTGTGGTCTTTCCTACAGTTGATGATTCATATTGTCAGAAGTGCAGACTGTTGAGGACGGTCGCCTCTTCGTCTCCGTCGGGACAGGAAGACCTGTCCGGCGGGGACCCGACCCCGGTCACCAGATTCTCCTGCGCCATCGCGCGGACCACGCTAGATTTCTTGTATGCCATACAAGAACCGTGAGGCCCGCACCGCACTGCTGACCGCTGCCGTCACACTTTTCCGCGACCGGGGCTACGACAACGTCTCCGTCGCGGAGATCGCCCGAGCCGCCGGTGCCTACCCGAACCAGGTGACCTACCACTTCGGCGGCAAGGAACCCCTGTTCATCCACGCGGCCTCCCACGCAGTCCTGCGCACCGCCCGTCTCGCCGAGCAACGCACCCGCTGCTCCGCCACCCCGGAGGCCCACGCCCGCGACCTGGTCACCTACCTGCTAGGCCCGGGCGCGCAGACGTTGACCATGTACGCCGAGGCCATGCTCGCCGCCCGGCGCGTCCCCGAACTGCAGCAGGTCATCGTCACCACCCACGCCGCCCTCCATGAGGCAGGCGAACGCGCGATGGTGGAGACCTTCACCCGCACCGGCTGGACGGTCCGGGCCTCGCCAGGTGAGATCACCCGCGGCTTCTGGGCCGCCGTCCTCGGCCTCGCCCTGGAGAAGGCAGCCCTCGGGGCGTCCTTCAACGAGGCCGACGCGGACGCCGTCACCCTCATGCTCGTCCGGCTGAACACCGGCGACCTCACCCCTACCGACACCCCTACCGACCAGGAGCACCCATGACCAGTAAAGACACCGTCACCCTCACCGCCGGCAACGGCGAACCGATCGCCGTCACACGATTCGCCCCGGACGGGGAGCCCCGGGGAGCCGCCCTCATCTCCCCGGCGATGGCGACGAAGGCGAGCTACTACACGGCCTTCGCCACCTGGCTCGCTGACCGGGACATCGTGACGTACACCTTCGACTACCAGGGCTACGGCGCCTCGGCCCGCACCCCGCTCAAGGACGTCGACGCCGACATCCTCACCTGGGCCGCGGACGCCGCCACCGTCGTCGACCATGTCCACGAGGATCTGGCGGAGAACTTCGGTGGCGTCCCGCTGACCTGGATCGGTCACAGCCTCGGCTGCCAGCTCCTGCCCTTCACCGACCACTCGAAGATCACCCGCGCCGTCATCAGCTGTGGCGGAACCGGCTGGTGGAGGAATGCGGACTACCCGGACAAGGCCATCGCCCCGCTGCTGTGGTGGGCGGTCGCTCCGGCGCTGGTCAAGGTGCTCGGATACTACCCCGGCAAGAAGATCAGGCTGCTCGGCGACATCCCCGGCCCCGTGATGACGCAGTGGGCGAGCTGGTGCCGGAACCCGGACTACCTGTTCGGAGTCCTCCCGGAGCACCGCGCGACCTACGCCGCGGTGACCATGCCCGTCACCGCCCTGACCTTCACCGATGACGCCACGATGTCGGCAAAGGCGAGTGCCCACCTGGAGAGTTTCTACACCGGGGCCGAGCTCACCCCGAAGCGCTTCGCACCGTCGGAGGTCGGCCGGGAGAAGATCGGACACATGGGCCTCTACCGTCGCGGCAACGAGGACCTGTGGGAGAAGCTGCTGCTCCCCGAGGTCGCAACGGTGTAGCTTCTCCGCACGATGTCGGCAGCACGCAGTCTGAGGTCGTTGGCAGGGTGCTGAAAACAACCTCACGCTGCGTAATGCCGACATTGCCCGACCGACATCACCCACCCGACAGCGCCCCTACGCATTCACCTCAGCCCGGATGACATGCTTGAGCAGCTTGCCCGAGGGGTTACGCGGCAGGCCACGGGCGACGACGACTTCGCGGGGGATCTTGTACTTCGCCAGCTTCCCGGCGAGGTGCGCCCGCACCTCGTCCACACTGAGCAGCTGCCCTTCATCGGTGACGACCACGGCCACCACCGTCTCACCCCACTCCGGGTGGACGCGTCCGACCACGGCGACATCACGGACCTCCGGCATGTCCCGGATCGCCTCCTCTACCTCGGTGGAGTACACGTTCTCCCCGCCGGTGATGATCACGTCCTTCTTCCGGTCGGCGATGTAGATGTAGCCCTCGGCGTCCACCCGTCCGACGTCCCCGGTGCGGTACCAGCCGTCGATGAAGGCCTCCGCCGTGGCCGAAGGGTCGGAGAGGTAGACGCTCATCATCGAGTCACACCGCATCCAGATCTCCCCCTCGCCGTCCGCGGTGACCTCGGCACCGTCGTCGGCGACGACCTTGAGGTCCACACCGAGCATCCCGCGGCCGATGGATCCGGCCTTGCGAACCTGGTCGGCGGGCTTCAGCAGCGATCCCGCCGGCCCGGTCTCGGTCATGCCGTAGACCTGGTAGAAGTTCTCCGTGCCGTAGGCGTCGATGAGCATCCGCGCCATCTCCTCACCCAGCGGTGCCGCCCCGTAGATGAGCATCCGCATCGCCGAGAGGTCGTAGGACGCCGGCTGCCGCACACCCTGCTCCGCACCCGCCTTCGCCAGCTGCACCGGGGCGATGAACGCGACCGGCGCCCCGAACACCGCGGTGATCCTCTTCTCCTCGAGCGTCCCCAGGAACTGCGCGGGGTCGTACTCGCGCATGAGCACCACGGTCCCACCGATGAAGACGGTGGTCAGCACCCAGTTGTTCAACGGGGAGGCGTGCCACACGGGCATGCACACGAGCATCCGCTCATCGGCGGCGAAGGGCATGTTGGAGACCATGTTCGGTGCGATCGCGCTGACCGCCCGGTGGGTAAGGACGCATCCCTTGGGTGACCCGGTGGAACCGGAGGTGTAGAGCACCTGGGCGTAGTCGGTCTCGTCGACGAGACCGCCGGTGTACGGCTCAGCAGCAGAGACGGCGTCCTCGAAGGTGCCCGGTTCCCGACCGGTGGTGAGCCAGTCGATGCCCGGTGCTCCCTGGGCCGCGGTATCCGCCAACCGGTCGCTGACGACCCCGGTGACGGCGCGGGAGTGTGTCGCGACCTGCTCGATCTCCGGCGGGGTCATCTTGTGGTTGACCGGGACAAGGACGCCCCCGCACCGCCAGATGCCGTACATGGCGACGAGGAATCCGGGGTCGTTGAGCGTCATCACCATGACCCGGTCCCCGGGCAGGACGCCGCGCGCGGCGAAGACAGACGCCGCTCGGTCGGCGGCGTCCCGGAGCTCCCGGTAGGTCATGCGTCCCCCGTCCCACTCGACGGCGGCATGGTCGGGGTTGCGTCGCACACTGGCGTCGAGGACATCTACGAGATTCATCGTGCAGCTCTCTTTCGTTCGGTAATGTAACCTGAACCACAGTGAACCACAGTTCACACTTTTGTGGAAGATCACGGAAGCCGACAACCGGAGGACTCCATGCCCTACCGCCCCACCGACAACACCCGGGCCCGCGCCGAGAGACGCCGTGCCGACATCCTCGATGCCGCCACGGTCCTCGTCGCCACCGGCGGATTCGGTGCCGCCACCGTCCGTGCCATCGCCGACACCTCCGGCATCGCCACCGGCACCGTCTACCGCTACTTCGGCAACCGCGAGGAACTCCTCGCCGAGATCTTCCGCAGCCTCGCCGACCGGGAGTACCGCGCCGTGGAGCACGCCGTCCAGTCCGCCGACGAGCGGGTCAGCGACCGGATAACCGCCCTGCTCACGACCTTCTCCCGGCGCGCCCTGACCGGCCCCCGCACCGCCGAGGCCCTGCTCTTCGAGCCGGTGAACGCCCTGGTCGAAGGCGAACGGCTCATCTTCCGCCGCCGCTACCACGAGCTTCTCGTAGGCGTCATCGCCGCCGGGATCTCGGCCGGGGAAATCCCCGCACAGGACGCCGCCACCTCCGCACGCGCCGTCATCGGCGCCAATGCCGAGGCGCTGATGGGCCGGCTCAGCAGCCGCCCCGACACGCCCGAGGAACTCATCAGTTCCGTGACCACCTTCTGCCTTCGAGCCCTGGGAGCATCATGACCACAACCGCACACACCGGAACGCACACCGTCTTCAACCAGTCCGCACCGCGGGTCGACATCAACGAGTTCACCTGCGACCCCGCCCTCGTCGAGGCGGTCGACACCTTCGCCCCGGACGCCGACACCTACCGTCTCGGCCTCATCGGCGCGGAGGTCGGGACGGCGTCCTACCAGCATGACGCGGACCTGGCGAACCGGATCACGCCGGTGCACACCTCCCACGACCGGTGGGGCAACCGGGTCGACGAGGTGGAGTTCCATCCCGCCTACCACCGCATCATGGGGTTCTCGGTGAGCCAGGGGCTGCACACCTCGGCCTGGGCGAACCCCGGACCCGGTGCGAATGTGGAACGTGCCGCTGGATTCATGCTGGTCAGCCAGGTTGAGGCCGGCCACGGCTGCCCGGTGTCGATGACCCATGCGGTGGTCCCGGCACTGCGGAAGTCGCCGGAGATCGCGGAGTTCTGGGAGCCGAAGCTGCTCTCCACCTCATATGACCCCGAGCTGCGCGACCCGGCGACGAAGTCCTCGGCGATCTTCGGCATGGCCATGACGGAGAAGCAGGGCGGCTCCGATGTGCGGGCGAACACCACCCGCGCAACACCGAACGCCGACGGGACATGGTCCCTGACCGGCCACAAGTGGTTCTGCTCCGCCCCGCAGTCGGACGCCTTCCTCGTCCTCGCCCGGACCGGGGACGCCAGCGGCTCCGGTAACGCTGGCCAGGCACTGTCCTGCTTCCTCGTGCCCCGGATCCTGCCTGGCGGGGAGCGCAACCCGTTCTTCATCCAGCGCCTGAAGGACAAGCTCGGCAACCGGTCGAACTCCTCCTCCGAGATCGAGCTCGACGGCACCGTCGGGTGGCTTGTCGGCGAGGAAGGACGCGGCGTCCCCACGATCATCGAGATGGTCAACCGCACCCGCCTGGACTGCATCTTCGGCTCAGCGGCGGGGATGCGCCAGGGTGTGGCGGAGGCGGCGTGGCACGCCCGGCACCGGGCGGCGTTCGGGGCCACGCTCATCGACCAGCCGGCGATGGCGAATGTCATCGCCGACCTGCAGGTGGAGAGCGAGGCGGCGACGTGGACGGCGATGCGTCTGGCCGCCGCCCACGACGATGACGACCTCGAGGCCTTCCGACGTCTGGCCACGGCCGTGGCGAAGTACTGGGTCTGCAAGCGGGGCACCCACCATGCCTATGAGTCGCTGGAGTGCCTCGGCGGCAACGGCTATACGGAGCTGTTCCCCCTGGCACGGCGGCTGCGCGAGGCCCCGGTGAATGCGGTGTGGGAGGGCTCGGGCAATGTCATCGCCCTGGATGTGCTGCGCGCGCTGGCCCGTCAGCCGGAGGCTGGCGAGGCCTTCGTGGCGGAGATGTCCCGGTCAGTGGGCGTCGACGAGCGGTACGACGCCCAGTTTGACCGCATGACCACACTCCTGAAGGACGCCGCCTCCTCGCCGGCCGATGCTCCGGGGCTGGCCCGGCGACTCATCGAGTCCCTGGCCCTGACGTTGCAGGCCCAGACCCTGCTGACCCATGCGCCCGCCCCGGTGGCCTCCGCGTTCCTCGCCGGCCGGGTGGACCAGGTGACGCGCGGGATGGAGTACGGGACGCTGCCGGCGGGCGTGGATCTGACCGCCCTCGTCGACCGCGCGTAGATCGGGGCGTGTCGGCATCACGCAGTCTGAGGTTGCCCAGGGGGCGTGAAAACCAGCCTGACGTTGCGTGATGCCGACATGGCAGGGGCGGCAGGGGTGGCAGGGGGCCAGTCTCATATACACATCTGACGCTGCCGACGAAGGC
>NZ_JALAGU010000029.1 GCF_022712275.1 Corynebacterium sp.
CACCCCATTCGAACACCGTTGGGGGATGCTCGAATAAAGGTGGGGGAACACCCCTCCCGCCGGGGGTTTTCGGCCACGGTTGGCATTGGCGCTACTCACGTGTACGAGTCTGGGCTAATTTTATGCACGATGTCCTGCTGGTTTGCCTGCATATTTCTCGGGCTTTATACGCTCCTTTCTTTATCGTGACAACTTGCAGGTCAGTGCCGTATCCGGTAGGGTTCTTGGTATGGAATGCAGTGTTTGCGGTAGGGAGTTCGCCTGGTCTGGCAGGGGCCGTCGTCCGGTGACGTGTGGGCAGCGGTGCCGTAAGCGTCGCAGTCGCGCTGTGCGCCCTTCTGCGGGCTTGTCGGAGGGTAGGTGGACTCGTGCTGATGGTAAGCGTCCTGTGACTGTCACGGGCCGTGCTGCGTCGTCTACGGACCCTTCTACATGGTCCACGTTCGCTGAGGTCCATGCCTCGTCTGCTGGTGATGGTTTCGGGGTGATGCTCGGGGGAGGTCATCTTGCTTGCCACGACTTGGATCATGCGCTCGACGGCGGTGTGTTGAAGCCGTGGGCGCGGGAAGTTCTCGACGGCATCACTGAGCCTGTCTTGTTCACTGAGGTGTCCATGTCGGGTGAGGGGTTGCACGTTTTCGTGGATGCCCCTGAAGGCCCGGGGAGTAAGCGTTCGGTCGGTGACGGCGGGCACGA
The DNA here is from genome assembly GCF_022712275.1 of Corynebacterium sp. Classification (GTDB taxonomy): domain Bacteria; phylum Actinomycetota; class Actinomycetes; order Mycobacteriales; family Mycobacteriaceae; genus Corynebacterium. The sequence continues at coordinate 697 of NZ_JALAGU010000029.1, forward strand.
GTTCTACAGCCGCGCACGGTTTATCCGGACTACGTTGAATAAGTGGGATTGCAGTTAACTCTGTGGTACGCTTTTAGGCACACAGACTAAAGGCCCGGCGACAGGTGCAACTGTCCCGGACCGTGGACGGATTGTTAGGAGCAACCCGACATGGCTAACGCTACACTAGTGACAACCACATGCAAAGTAGACGGATGTGACCGGGGGATTCATTCTCGCGGCATGTGTGGACCCCACTACGGCTCCTGGTACAGGGCCAACGTAAAGAAGCATTCCCACCTTTGCTCTAACTGTGGTAAAGAGTTTCGTACGGCGCGGACGAAGCAGACGGAAAGTGAACGAAGGTTTTGTTCGCGGGATTGCTCAATCTCTTGGAATAATAGATTCGCCAGTGATCGGGAATCGGTTACTCATGAAATCGAGTGTCCTCGTTGTGGAGACATTTTCGAGCATGTAGGTAGTGGTGCTCCGAAGTACTGCGGAAGCGAGTGTAGAGATGCTGCGCTAGCTGACCACTACAAGGGCGCGAGGGGGCCGCTGAGAGTTGCGTACGAGGACGGAGACACAAAGGAGTTCATTCGACTTGTAGGCGAGAAGGCAACCGTTGACAGTTATGGATGCTGGGTATGGCAAGGAAGATTGACCAAGGATGGGTACTCCGTCGCTAGAATCGGCGAGAAAACAGTACTTATCTACCGGGCTGTTTTGGAAGCGAAAGATGGTGCGCCGCTTGGTTCTCAGGCGGCGCACCATAAGTGCGGTAACTCACGATGTGTCAACCCGGATCATTTGCAGCCGGTAACGCATCGTGAGAATGCCGCTGAGATGCTGGCCCGTAAGTCACTTACTGCTCGTATTAGCGAACTTGAAGCTGCTTTGGGGGAGTTTGACCCGGAACATGAGTTGTTGAAGGTGATTCCAGTGATGTAGGGGGGTGGTGCTTATGGCGGGTCGCGGTCCCGCGCCGAAGGGGAACGCTATTCGGCGGAATAAGGATTCGCAGCCGTTGCATGTTGTGGAGGTTGAGCCTGGGGTTCAGCCTTCGCTGGAGGATCTTGTGGGTGAGGTTAATCCGGTGACGGGTGAGCCGTTCACTCCTATGACGTTGCGGTTCTGGGATGAGTTGTCGGAGTTTGCGACGTTGGGGCTCCTCATGAACGCTCAGTGGTCACTGCTGGCCCGTGCGATGGTTCTTGATGATGCTGTGATGCGCGGCGAGGCAAAGTGGGCTGCTGAGGCTCGTTTGCAGATGGCAAAGTTTGGGATTGCTCCGGATGATGTGTTGCGGATGCGTGTGCAGATTGTTCAGGCTGATGAGGCTGAGGCTAAGTCTGAGGTGGCTTCTGCCGCTTCGTCGGGGAGGCGTGGTATTCGCGCTGTGAAGTAGGGGGTGTCGATGCCGTTCAAGCCGTCTGAGCCGGGGGAGTTCCCTACTTTGGGGCATGATGTTGCGGAGTGGATGACCTACTATCTCGCGCAGCCTGATCGTGCTTCGTATGAGCCTTTCAGGCCGTACGATGAGCAGTATGAGTTCCTGCTCCGGTTCTACGAGCTTGACCCTGTAACGGGGAAGCGGAAGATCCAGCGGGGGTTGCTGGGACGGCCGCGTGGCTGGGGGAAGTCGCCGTTCTCGGCGGCACTGTGCGCGGCTGAGGGGCTTGGCCCGGTGCTGTTCTCCCATTGGGATGAGGATGGCCGCCCGGTGGGGAAGCCGTGGGCGGCTGTGCGGACACCGTTGATTCAGATTGCGGCGGTGTCGGAGCAGCAGACGATGAACACGTTTGAGCCGTTGTTGGAGATGTTGCGGGAGTCGCCGCGTATTGCGGAGGATTACCCGTCGTTGCAGGCGTATGACACGCAGGTTGTTCTTCCCCGGGGGCGTATCGAGCAGGTGACTGCTTCGCCGCGTTCGGTGAAGGGTGCCCGTGCTGTGTTCGCTGTGATGGACCAGACGGAGGAGTGGGTTCGGTCGAATCATGGCACGAAGTTGGCTCAGGTGATGCGGGCTAACGCGGCGAAGGTTGGCGGAGCTGTGCTGGAGACTCCGAACGCTTTCATTCCTGGCGAGGAGTCGGTGGCCGAGGCTGCGGCTGCCGAGTGGGATGCGATTGTGGCCGGTACGACGCCGAACAGGTCGTTGTACCGTGATCACCGCGAGGCTCCTGCCGATACGGATATGTGGGATCGGGAGTCTCTGGTTCACGGTCTGAGGGTGGCTTACGGGTGCTCGTCTGGGCACCCTGATGGGTGTCTTGTGCATCCTGAGGGGCACTCGGATGAGGCTCCGGCACGGGGCCATGTGGATCTTGATTCGATCATCAACACGATTTGGACGAAGGGGCAGGACGCGCAGCAGTCGCGTTCGGACTTCCTGAACCAGATCACCCATGCTTCGGATGCCTGGCTGTCTCAGCCGGAGTGGTCGGCGTGTGAGGATCGGGAGAAGGTTGTTTCCCCGGGGGATACTATCGTTCTGGGGTTTGATGGTTCCCGTGGTCGTGTTCGGGGAAATGCGGATGCTACGGCGCTTGTGGGGATGCGAGTCGAGGACCGTCACCTGTTCGAGATCCGTGTGTGGGAGCCCCGTGAGGGGGATCGTGATTGGTCTCCGAACGCTACCGAGGTTGATGCGGAGGTCCGTGCTGCGTTTGCCCGGTACAGGGTGGTCGGTTTCTATGCCGACCCTTCTGGGTGGCAGACGCATGTTGCCCAGTGGGAGGCTGATTTCGGCAGGAAGCTGAAGATCAAGGCTTCCGGCAATGAGCCTATTTCGATGTGGCCTCGGGGTAAGAACTCTAAGGTCACTCACATTACCGAGGCTTTCCATCAGGCGGTGGTCGATGGTGAGGTGTCTCACGATGGTGGGCCTAGTCTTCGTCGGCATGTTTTGAATGCGCGTCGGAGGAAGAGTCGGGGTGGTGGATATTTGCTGTATAAGGAGTATCCGGAGTCTCCTTCGAAGATTGATGCCGCTTATGCGGCGATTATGGCGTTTCAGGCTTGCATGGATGCTCAGTCTAAGCGTATTGGCACTAGGAAGAAGCGTTCTGGTAGCGGGCCGCGAATGATGATCATGAAGTAGGGGGTGGCTTATGGCCGGTTTCAATGAGGTGGCTGTTGCTGATGTGGCTCGTCTGCGGCAGGATTTTTCGCGGTTCCAGGGCGCGAATCTGGAGAAGCAAAGGTACTACGACGGTAAGCAGCGATTGAAGGATCTTGGGATCTCGTTGCCGCCGCAGATGCGGTTCATTGACACGGTGCTGGGGTGGCCTGGCACGGTTGTTGATGCTCTGGAGGAGCGCCTGGATTTTGAGGGGTGGGATTCGCCGGAGCTTGATTCGGTGTTCCGGTCGAATGATCTGGATGTGACTGCCCCGACTGCTCATTTGGATGCACTGATTTTCGGTACGTCTTTTGTGACGGTCACGACTGGTGGTGAGGGTGAGCCGGATGTGATGGTGAATGTGGTTGCGCCTACTGAGATGGTGGTGACGCGGGATAATCGCACGGGCCGTGTGGTTGAGGCGTGCCAATACATTGACGTGGATGATACGAACGGTTCGGTGCGTGAGCGGGCTATCCTGTTCCGCCCTGACGAGACGGTGTGGCTGTACCTGGATCAGCATGGTTGGCAGGTTTCCCGGGTTGATGAGCACCGGTTGGGGCGTGTGCCGGTTGCGCAGTTGGTGAATCGGCCTCGTGCGTCGAAGGTGGGCGGCAGGTCGGAGATCACTCCGGCTGTCCGGTCGCTGACTGATTCGGCTATGCGCACGCTGGTGGGCGCTGAGGTTGCCCGCGAGTTCTATGCGGTGCCGCAGCGGTATCTGATGGGTGCGCCTGAGTCGTTTTTCCTCGATGAGGATGGGAATCCTCGTGGTGCGTGGGATGCGATGATGGGGAAGATCCTGGCGATTGAGCGGGACGAGGAGACTGGCGAGGTTCCGAACGTGGGGTCGTTCGCGGCTAACAGTATGTCCCCGTTCTTTGAGCAGTTGCGGGAGCTGGCGAAGCAGGTTGCTGCGGAGGGTGCGGTACCGAACTCGTACATGGGGTTCTCGTCGGATGCTAACCCGTCGTCGGCTGACGCTATCCGTATGACGGAGAACCGTCTTGTGAAGCGAGCGGAGCGCCGGCAGGCGATGTTCGGAAAGGCGTGGACTGAGGTTGCCCGTCTGGTGATGATGGTCCGTGATGGGCGCGGGGTTGAGTCACTGTCGGATGATGAGTTGTCTGTGCGCCCGTTGTGGCGTGATGCTGCTACGCCGACTCGCGCTGCGGCTGCTGACGAGGTTCTGAAGATGATTCAGGCTGGGGTGTATCCGGCTCAGGGCGAGTATGCGTTGAAGCGGTTGGGGTTGTCTCCGATGGATCGTGAGATTCTTCGTCGTGATCGTGCTGCTGATACGTCGGGCGCTCTGGCGCGGATTGAGTCGCAGTTGTCGGTGTCTGATCCTGAGGCTGATGCTCTGGTGTCGAGGGGTGACGGTGCGGGCGCTGTGGCGGTCGTGGAGTAGGTGCAGGCAGGTCGTCAAGCGAAACCCTAGTGTGCCGTTCCTGCTCGCGTGGTACTGGGATCGAGGATCAAAATAGGGGTGGCACATGGCGTTGCGTGGTGTTGGCGAGATCGAGAAGGCGTTGCAAATGCTGTCGAAGTCTCACGCTCGGACGTTCCTGCGGATTTGGGCTTCGGTGCCGTCCGGGGATCGTGCGGCGATGCTTGCCTACTTGACCCCGTTGATTCAGGATCTTGTGGCAGCTGGTCATGCGGATGCGGTGGCGTTGGGCCTGGAGCAGTTGAACATGCAGCGCTCCGGTGTGGCGTTGCCGACCGTTGTTGCCGACCCTCCCGACCCCGAGGCGATAGCGGAGTCTCTGCGGTTCCTGCTGACAGCTCGCGGTGCTGATGTTCTACGCGAGGCGGTGTGGGACATGATCGACCGGAACGTTCTGTCGGGGCACCGGGATACGGTCATGTTGTCGTCGTTCGCTGCGGGGAATGGGTACGCCCGCAAGCCGGAGCCTGGGGCGTGTTCGTTCTGCCTGATGCTTGCTTCCCGTGGTGCCGTGTACCGGTCTGCCGCGTCTGCCGAGCGTGTAGGGGCACCGGGGGTTGTGATGCGCGGCAATGCCCGGGCGGGGGACAAGTTTCACGACAACTGCCGTTGCCACGCGGTCGAAGTGTCCGAGGGCGACGGACTGCCACCAGAAGCGGTGAAGTTGCAGAAGCTCTGGGACAAGACGTTCTACGACGGGGACCGCCCGAAGCTCTCTGTGATTGATTTTGAGTCCACGAATACGAAGTGGAAGGAAGCCGTTTCCGGTTTCCAGGTGTGATGGTTTCCATTGGGCCGGGTTCGATTCCCTGCCGCACCACAGCACCCCGCCCCTGACCGCGATGGTCAGGGGTTCTTGTTTGGGGGTGCAAGACGCGATGTCTTATGAAAGGGGACTAGCAAAATGAGCGAGACCGCCAATGAGGTTCAGGATGAGCAGCCGCAGGACGCTGCACCGACTCCCGCTGACGTTGCTGAGGCTGCGCAGGGCGACGCCCTGGGTGAGGCCGGCAAGCGTGCGCTTGATGCGGAGCGTGCCGCCCGCGAGGAGACGGAGAAGCGCCTGAATGAGGCGCTGGCCCGCGTTGAGCAGTTTGAGGACTCTCAGCGCACCGAGGATGAGAAGCGTCAGCACGAGCTGGAGACGCTTCGTGCGCAGGTTGCGGATGAGCAGAAGCGGCGCGAGGCCGTGGAGCGGGATCTTCTTGTGCGGTCGGTTGCTGCCGAGTATGGCATTCCTGACGAGCTGGCGGGGCGACTGTCTGGCGATGATCGGGAGGCTTTGGCTGAGGATGCGAAGACGCTTCAGAAGCTCATCGCACCGTCCGGCCCTCGCAAGCCGTCTCCGGTGCCCGAGGCCGGTACCGCTTCTACGCCGAAGGGTTCGAAGGGGGAACTCTTTGAGAACGCTTGGCGTGGTGCCTTTGGCGGCTAGTTCCCTCCCCTAAACCATTCAACCGTCCTGGAAACGCCGGGGCGGTTTTTCTGTGCCCGAATGAGGGCGACATGTCGAAAGGAATAGCACATGGCTATTGATGTTAACCGGAATACTACTGGTGTTCTGAATCTTCCGTCCACTCTCTCCCAGACCATTTGGCAGGAGACTGAGGCGCAGTCTGTCGTTCAGACTCTCTCCCCGAAGATTGAGCTTCCGGGTGGTGGTGTTGATATCCCGATCATCACCGGCGACCCTGAGGCTGAGTGGGTTGCGGAGACTGAGGAGAAGAAGGTTGATCGCCCGTCGTTCGCCAACAAGAACCTGAAGGGCTACACCCTCGCGGTTATTGTCCCGTTCTCCAATCAGTTCCGCCGCGATCTGCCGTCTCTGTACGCTGCTGTTGAGCAGAAGCTCCCGCAGGCACTTGCGAAGAAGTTCGATCGTACTGCGCTTGGTTTCGCCGCTTCGCCGGGTACCGGCTTCGACACTCTCGCCGACGCCCCTGAGGTTGCGCTGACCGGCAAGTACGCCGATTACCTTGCGGCTCTGTCCGCTGTCGGTGCCGCGTCTGATGACGCTGACATTACCGCTTGGGCACTGTCCAAGCAGGCCGAGGTTGACGCTCTCGGTATTGCCGATAACGCTGGTCGCCCGCTGTTGGTCAACGATCTTCAGCGTGAGGGGTCCATTGGCTCTATTCTTGCGCGCCCGGTCCACAAGTCCAACTACGCTGCCGATTCCACCTCTGGAGTTATCGGCGTTGCCGGAGATTGGGCTTCCACCGCGTGGGGCTTCGTTGAGGGCATTCAGATCTCCGTCTCTGATCAGGCGACCCTGAATGATGGCGGTACTGCCCTGAACCTTTGGCAGCGCAACATGTTCGCCGTCCGCGCCGAGGTTGAGGTCGGATTTGCCGTCCGCGATCCTAAGCGTTTCGTTCGCCTTACCAAGGGCAACGGCGGGGCCGAGGGAAACGACTAGGTGGTCCCCTGCCCCTCACTCTGGGGTAGGTGACCACCATTCCTGATAGGGGGTGATTCAATGACTGACCGTGTGACTCTAACTGCCGGAGAGGTAACCGTTCGGGTTGTTCCTGGTGATGTGGAGTGGTTTAAGGCGTTGGGCTATGTCGAGCCTGCCCCCGCTCCGAAGGCTCCCGCTCGTAAGCGCCGTACCGCGAAGGCTGGTGGTGAGTAGTGTTCACTATTGGTGATTTCGCTGATGCGAACGAGATCCCTGTCGAGGAGATCGACGAGCGGCGCTTCTCATGGCTCCTGACGGAGACTGAGGCGCTGATTCGTGCGTACCGTCCGGGCTTGCCTGAGGATGTGAACGAGTGGCCGAAGGCTGCTGAGGTTGTGGCGATGCGGGTCATGTCCCGGTCGTACAATGCTGGCGATGTTCCGGTGGGGGCTTCGCAGCAGCAGGTGACGGCTGGCAGCTTCTCGCACTCTACGTCGTTTTCGTCTGATTCGACGGGTGGCGGGGTGTGGTTGACGAAGCAGGACCGGATTCTCCTGCGTGGTCGGGGTGGTGGCGCTTATGGTGTTGACACTATGCCGACTGATAGGCCGTATCGTTCTGCCGCGTTGCGTCACGGTGACGTTTGGGGGTGGTGACCGTGGGTAGGGAACTTTACCCTCTGACGGTGCCTGTTACCCGTTTTCGTCGTGGTGTGACGGGGCAGGATCAGCTCGGCAACGATGTTGTGGGGGAAACCTCGTCCGAGGTCCTGGTGTTCGGCTACTACAGTTCGTCGCCGGATGAGCCTCTGGAGGCTGGGCATGAGCGCCTGACTCTGGATGCTCGGATGATCACGGCGGTGGGGGACTTCGTTGCCGATGATGCTGTGATCCTCCCGAGCTTCGGACAGGAGCGATTCGAGATCGTGGGCGAAGCCGAAAACTACAACGCTAACCCGTGGTGGTCCCCCGGTCGGGAGATCGTGAACCTTAGGAGGTCGCAGCGATGAACGTCGAAGTTGAACGCTACGACCCACGTGAGGAACTTGGCGTTGAACGCCTGGAGCTGACGTGCGGCTCGTTCGATGTGGACGCCGGCACTCTGGTTGTCTACTCCGGCAAGGACGGAGACGGTCCTTGTGCCGTGTTCGCCCCTGGGGAATGGAGGTCGATGCTGTGGCTGTGAGGTACGAGCCGAAGAGTGCGGGTCTGGAGGCTCTGTTGCGCGGGCCGGTCGCTACTCAGCTGGTCAATTCGCATTCCGCTGCTGTCGCTTCCCGTGCTGGGAGTGGGTACACGTATCGGGCGGTGCAGGGCGCTTCCCGCTACCGGTCGATTGTCTTCGCGGACACGATTGGGGCGAAGCGTCGTGAGGCGAAGCAGAACAACCTACTGCGGGCGTTGGGGTGATGTGAGTGCAGTCATATAGTGCAGCACCTCCGGCCCAGGCGGTTGTGGTGAAGGCGTTGGGGGACGCTTTGGGGGTCCGAGTGTCAACGCAGAAGCCGGAAACACTGGGGGACCGGTACGTGATCGTGTCCCGTATCGGCGGCTCGTCTGGCACGTTCGCCACCTCCGATCCTCGGTTCCTAGTCGAGTGCTACGCCCCGACCGAGTATGAGGCGGAAGTGTTCGCGGAGCAGGTCGCTGCTACGTGGCGGCGACTGCGCACGGGGGGGATTGTGCGCGGCTACGACGATCAGAACATTGTTCCGAACCGTGATCCGGATACCACTCATTCCCGTTTTCAGTTCACTGGCGGAGTCAAGATCAAGCTCTGATCCGCTGAAACTTTCCTAGCCCTGGCCGTTCTGGTCGGGGCTTTTCTATGCCCTTTGAAAGGGGAAACACATGGCTATTAACGTCAAGAATGCGTTCGTCGGTTCTCCGGCGATTGATGGCGGCGTGCTGTTCCGTGCGCCGCTCGGCACTGCCCTGCCGACCGATTCCACTACTGCGATTGATCGTGACGTGTGGGAGGACCACGGCGCGGTTTCTGAGGACGGAGTTTCCGTTGTCCAGGATCGTTCCACCTCCGACATCAAGGCCTACGGCGGTGACACGTTCATCACCGTGCAGGACAACTACGATGAGCAGATCGAGATCACCCTCCTGGAGGATGACAACGATGCTGTTCTGCGTTCCGCGTTCGGTGAGGCCTTTGTCGAGAAGACTGAGGCGACTTCCGCCGAGGGCACTAAGCGGACCATTTACCACACCTCGCAGCCGCTTCCGATCTCCAGCTTCGTCGTCCACTCGGTGTACGGCGACAAGACGAAGCGGTACGTCATTGAGCGTGGTCAGGTTGTCTCCGTTGGTGACACTGTTGACGTTCACTCTGACGTGACGAAGAAGACCCTCACCATCAAGACCTACAAGCCCGCTGATGAGGCTCTGAAGGGCGGCAATGTTGTTGAGTACCGCAACGATGGCGAGGCTAACGCTGGCGCTGGCACTGACCCGGAAAACCCCTAGTCGGGCGGGTGGGTGGTCCTCTGCCGCTCGTCCTGACGTGATTGGAGGGTAGATGACATCATCTCGTCTTGACCGAATCGTCTGTTACGGCGATTCGCAGACGGCGGGTTTCTCGTGGGGGCCGCGCATGGTCGCCCTGTCCGACACTCTGACCGAGGCTATCGGGCGGGGCGTGTCTGGGCAGGAGGCCGGGTCGGTAGCAATCCGTCAGGGCGGTATCGTCCTGACTACTACCGCAGCCTGCGCGATCCCCGCCGCCTCTGATGGTGTCCTGGTGCCGGTGCAGGCTTCGGTCACACCGTGCAACATTCGGTCGTCATCGTCTGCTACGCCGATGGTTCTCGCCGGAGTGCGAGGCGTGGCGACTGTCGTCAACGCCGACCTTCCAGAGGGGATGCCTTCCGCGAACCGTGCGGCCGGCGCGTTCACTATCAAGTTCGTTCCGGACCGTGCCCCCGCCGCTGAGGTGGCGGTCCCGTCCGGAACGTCGTTCGTTTCACAGGATGTGGCAGATCACCCCGACTGGGGCGATTCCCTCCACCTGATTTGGGTTGGGGGTAATGATTCCGCATTTGCGGGAAATACCCGCGTCACTGGCGTTGTCTCCGCTGTACAGGCAATGGTTGACCGACTCCGAACAATCGTAGACGAGCCTAAGTTTCTTGTTGCTTCACGCACTGTGTATGCCTCGGAAGTAGAGGGGACCACCGCTTATGCGACTGCTGTTGCACAGCGCGACGCACTCGCCGAAGCATTCCCGGACAATGCTATCGACATTTGGGGACACGTCCGAGATAACGGGCTTAGCATTCTGGGGATAACCCCGACTGAGGCTGATCTTTCAGCCATTTCGGGTCAGTCTATGCCGCCTTCTCTCACCACCGACAATATTCACTACAGCACTGCAACACGCGAAGGCGTGCTCGCACCGTTCCTCGTTTCTGAGATTGCTTCTCGGGGCTGGGGTTCTGAACCTGAAACGGAGGTGCCCACCGTGGCATTCACACCGAAGAGCGACTGGAAGGCTGGCGACGACTACACCGCCGCCCGCATGATTGAACTAGAGGCCGCAGTGGCCGTGGGCGAATCGGCATCGGCTACTGCAACTGCCGCAAGCGAGGCGGCATCCGCTGCTGCGCAGGGCGTCTCTGATGTTCGCGACACTGTATCAGCTAAGGCTGATAAGGTCACAGGAAACAATGTCGTGTGGACGAATAATGGCAGTGGGGCGCAGGCAACTATTGCGTATTCTGCGACAGCCGCAACGTCTAACACCATTCCTGTCCGCTCATCAGGCGGGGCAATTATGGCCGGGACGCCGACGAATGATCAGCATCTCACGACAAAGAAGTACGTGGACGATGCTCTCGCATCGAAGGCGAATACCGCTGCCATCCCGGATATTTCCGGTAAGGCGAACACTGCCGACGTGCCAACTCTCACCGCCTTCAATGCACTTGTCGCGCGAGTTGAAGCGCTCGAAACCCCTGCCGGGGAGTAGGCGCAATGCCCCGTGGGTGACGGGGCAATACAAATAGTCGCCCGGTGCGGTGTGCTCTCCGTGTGTCGGAGCGCACCCACCGACAAACTTATTCAAGACACACACGCCGAAAGGACACACACATGGCATTCCGAATTGAATCCGTCAACAAGCCCGAGTTCTACGTCGATTTCGAACTGGAGCAGAACGACGGGAAAATTGTCGAGTTCAGCATCCCGAAGTCCGACTGCCTCCCGCCTTCCACTCTGAAGAAGCTCAACGAGTTCATCGCGGCGCAGGACAGTGCCGCATCCGTCGTGGAGGTTAACCGGGAAACGCTGAAGATCCTCGTCCCCGCTGAGAAGAAGACGTTCGACAATCTCACTCAGCACCAGATGGAAGCGATCTTCAAGCACTGGAATGCCGAGTCCGGGGTGACCCTGGGGGAATCCGAGGCCTCTACGACCTCCTAATTGGGGATCGGGGGGCGCGGGACGCACTCACTGTAGACCTGATGGACCGGGGGTGGACCATCAGTGATATTGGACACCGGCTGTCGTGGACTGAGGTGTCTGCTTTCGTTCGGGCATCGCCGCCCGATTCGGCGTTACAGCGCCACTGGCACCCGGAGCGGTACTTGCGGTACGTGTTGTTTAAGCCGGAGAATCAGATTCTTGGCGCGATTCATGATCGGCTCATGGCTTACCCGTTCATTAGAGCGGGGAAGGTGAAAGACATCCCCCCCGGAATTATTGAATCGTGGCTCGACGGCCAAGAGCAACAGAAGCGTGAGGCGGAGAAGAAGCATCTTTCTTCGTCTGAGATTCGTGCTCGTGTGGCGGCGTCGATGCGCTAATTTTGAGGGGGTAGCATGGCAGAGCTCGGCGTTGGGTACATCAGTATTGTTCCTGAGGTTTCTAAGATCTCGCCGGGGATCGCTAAGGCACTGAAGGCGTCCGAGGGGGCTGCTGACAGTACCGGCGACTCTATGGGGTCGAAGATCTCCAGCAAGCTCGGCGGGGCGCTGAAGAAGGGCGCTATCGGTGCCGGAGTGTCCGCTGGCGGCGTGCTCGCCGCGTCGATCACTAAGGGCCTGGGCCGTCTGAACTCGATTGAGCAGGCCGAGGCGAAGCTGAAGGGCCTGGGCAACTCGACGCAGCAGGTCGGCTCCATCATGGAGAACGCCCTCGCATCGGTCAACGGGACCGCGTTCGGCCTTGAGGAGGCCGCGACTACCGCAGGTTCACTGGTCGCTGCGGGCATCAAGCCGGGGCAGGAACTTGAGGGTGTCCTGACGACCGTTGCGGACACGGCGACTATCGCGGGCCGGTCAATGTCGGACATGGGCTTGATCTTCGGTTCGGTTGCTGCTAAGGGCAAGTTGCAGGGCGATGACCTGATGCAGCTCATGGCGGGCGGTATCCCGGTCCTGCAGCTCCTTGCGGATGAGACGGGCAAGACTTCCGCCGAGATCTCCGACATGGTGTCTGCTGGCGAGGTCGATTTCGCACTGTTCGAGCGTGCGATGAAGCGTGGCATGGGCGGCGCAGCACTGGAGGCAGGCAACACTGTCCAGGGCGCGTTCAAGAACATGGGCGCGGCTGCGGGCCGTCTCGGTGCGACTATCGCCGGTCCGTTCTTCACTCAGGCTGCGGGCGGTTTCAGTGGCGTCACGAAGGCGCTGGATGATCTGAATGGTCGGATGAAGCCGGTCATGGCGGATATGGCTTCGTGGCTGACTGGTACGGCTATTCCTGCGCTGAAGGATTTTGGTCAGCAGGGTGCTGAGGGTCTGCGGAATGTGTGGCAGGCGTTCAAGGATTCCGGGGCGATTGAGGTCACGGTTGATGCGTTCAAGCAACTGTGGGCGGCCGGTAAGGCTTTGGCCCCGGCGTTGGCGAGCATTGGTAAGAGTGTGGGTGCTGCGACTGCGGCGTTGGGCGTGTCTTCGTGGACGGCGTTTGTTGCTGTCTTGAAGGCCGCTGGCGTGGTCGCTGAGGCGCTTGCTGGCCCGTTGCAGTCTGTTGCTGATTTCATGGAGGCGCACCCGGGCCTGGTGGTTGCCGCTGTTGCTGCGTGGGCGGGGTTCAAGACGATCCCGGGGGTTGTCGGGAAGGTCACTGCTGTCACTGACGCGCTGAAGACTTCCCTGGCTGGCATGGTCGCTAAGACTGCTGGGGCGCAGTCCACGGTGAAGGCGATCACGGGTGATTTCCGTACGCTGTCGCCGGAGATTGGGCGTTCTGGTGCCGCGATGAAGGCGTTGGGGAACAATGTTCCGACGATTCGTAACATGCAGGCCGCGTTTGTGAATGCGGAGTCTGGCGCGAAGGGTTTTGCCTCTTCGATGAAGGTCGGCGTGGCGGGCGCTGCCTCCAGTGTGGGCGGCGCTCTAAAGGGCCTCGGGACCAACATCATGAATGCGTTTGGCGGGCCTGCGGGTCTCGTTATCGCCGGAGCTACTGCGATGTTCATGGCCCAGAAGTCTGCTGCGGCGCAAAATAAGGCAGCACATGACAAGATGACCGCATCGGTTATTGCGGGCGAGGCTGCGCAACGGGATCTTCAGACGGCACTTGTTTCGACCAATGGTGCCCTCGATGACCAGTCACTTGCTACAGCGGCAAAGGTTGTTGAGGGCGAACTGGCGGGAATGGTTGAGGCCGGAGAAAAGTCTTCCGGCATGTGGGCCAATATGACTAGCGCCTTTTCCGGTTCCATGGCGAGTCTCGAAGGGGCGATGAACTGGATTCCGGGCGTAAATATGAGCGTTGCTTCAAGTGCTCAGGCTGCGGATGATTCAAATCAGAAGCTCAAGGAGTCGTATACTCAGCTGGAGTATTCGATGAAGGCAGTGGGCATTCCTGCCGAGAAGCTGAATGAGGTTGTTGCTCAGGGCGGACCTGAGTACGAGAAGCTGATTCAGAATCTTCGTAATGCTGGCGATAATGGTATAGCCGCCGCCGATAAGCTGGAAGAGGCGCGGGCGCAGGTTCAGGGCATTGCCGATGTTGCTAAGAACGTTTCCCCGGCGATGGCAGAAGCGGCTGACGGTGTTGCGATTCTTGCTGATGCGTCTTCGTCTGCTGATGACAAGTTGTCGGCGCTGGAGCAGACGATGCAGGCTATGGGGCTTGCCCCGAAGGATGCTCAGCAGGCGATGATGGACGCTGCTGCTGCGGTGGATGAGGTTGCACAGTCCGCGCTTGAAGCTGCTGACGCTTCGGGCGGTTTGGGCGACCAGCTGTTCAACATGGATGGGCAGCTGGAGCCGACGAGCGCGAATGCTCGTGAGCTGGCGGACACGCTGAATGGGATGCGTAGCGAGCTTCAGAATGTGGCCGTCAATGGCGGCGACACTCAGAAGACGTTTGAGCAGATGGGGCCGGTGCTGGATTCTCTTCAGCAGAAGTATGGCCTTACTGAGGAGCAGATGGCTTCTCTGCGGCAGGAGTACGGCCTTGTCCCGGACACCATTGAGACTCTGGTCGGCCTGGAAGGTGCGGACGAGGCGACGCAGCAGTTGGCTTCGATTGCTGCGGCCATCAATGGCGTTCCGCCCGGAAAGGATGTCAATGTTGGTGTCCTCGATGAGGTCGCCAAGACGAAGCTGGAAGAGTTCGGCTTCAAGGTTAAAACCCTGGAGGACGGTTCTTCAACCATCAATGTTGAGGATCAGGCGGCGCTCGACAAGTACAATTGGTGGATGTCCGCCGGGTTCCCGGCTATCGACATGTCCAATCCGACCGCTACTGCGAATCTGGACACCAATGGTTTGATGTTCAGTGCGGACTATGCACGTATGCAGCTTGCGACGCTGGATTTGGAGCGTCCTACACCGCTGGCGAGTATGGACATTTCGCAGCTGGATGCTTTCGCTATTCAGGCGTTGAATAGTGTGGGCCTTCTGGATGGTCAGAAGCCTACGCCGGATGCGTACTTGAATATTGGGGATCTCCAGTCTCATCAGCAGATGGCTATTGCGCTGCTGTTTGCTCTGGATAGTGAGAATCCGACTGCGGTCGCTAGCCTGCTGACTGGTGATCTTGACGCTGGCGCTCAGCAGTCGAGCGCGAAGGTCGATGATCTGGATAAGCAGAAGGCTGATCCTAAGGTTAGTCTTGATCCGAAGCCGGTTGTGGACGGGGCGGCTCGCGCTAATCAGGCTATCGCCTCGATTACTCCCCGCAAGGATGTTGACGTTGTTTTCACCGCGTCATATGCGGGAGATTGGGATCGGGCTAACCAGTCTCGCCGTGCGACAGGTGGCTACTGGCGTGGCCCGTCGTACGCTTCGGGCGGTCGTCATGGTGGCTACCAGCTGCCGACGACTGGCCCCGGAACGGATGTGACGGATGGGTTCTTGGCGTTCGACCAGAACAACATTCCGGCTGCCCGGCTCGACGCTGGCGAGTGGATCATCAACGCCAGGTCTTCGAAGAAGTACGGTAAGGAACTCCGTGAGATCAACAACGGCACCTTCCAGAAGTTGCCGGGGTATGCGGATGGCGGTATCGCCCACGCGGACGATATTGACAAGTTCGCTCGCGGGCTGGAGGGGAAGCCATACGTTTTCGGTGGCATTAACTGGGGTGACTGCTCCGCGGCAATGTCCGCGATTGCCCGCTACACGGTCGGCATGGACCCGTTCGGCGGGCGATTCACCACCTACACTGAGCGCGATGCTCTTTTGTCTATGGGCTTCAAGCTCGGCAGGGGGTCGCAGGGTGACCTGCGGTTCGGGTGGATGAATGGGGGGCCTGGCGGCGGTCATACTGCCGGCACTCTTCCGAATGGCGTGAACGTGGAGATGGGCGGCGCTGGCGGCAACGGGCAGTACGGCGGTATTGCCGCTGGCGCGTGGGACGCACAGTTCACGGACCATGCGTACCTTCCCGTGCCGACTACCTGGACTTCGAACCTCGATCCGATTGATACGAGCGGGTTTACGGTGAGTAGTTCCGGCACCACGTCATCCGCGTCCTCTTCGTCTTCGTCCAGTTCGGACACTTCTCCCACGTCGTGGTCTGATGTGGCAGGCATTGCCGCTTCCAGCTTCGCTAAGGGGCAGGTGCAGGACATCCTTGGCGTGTTGGGGATTCCGGACAGCCCGCCCGCGCTGGCGGCGAAGCAGCAGTGGGAGGAGGAGAACGCACGGTACCAGGAGGAGATCAGCGCTTCTTCCGCCACAGCATCGGAGACGGGGCAAACCTCGTCTACGAGCACTTCTCGGGAGCTTGACGTTCCGGTGGTGCATGACCCGTCTAAGGGCGCTTCGCAGTGGTCCTCCACTGTCGAGGAGGCGCTGAACCGTGTGGGGTTGGCGGCGTCGAATGTTTCGCGCACTGTGGAGCAGATCGACATCGAATCCGGTGGTGACCCGAACGCTACGAACAACTGGGATTCTAACGCTGCAAACGGTGACCCGGCTAAGGGTCTGTTGCAGGTGATTGGGTCCACGTTCCGGGCGTTCCGGGATAAGGATCTGCCGAATGATCAGACGCACCCGTTGGCGAATATTGTTGCGGCGCTGAATTATGTTGTGGACCGGTATTCCGGCCCTGAAAGTATCTGGCCGACCAGGGCCGGGTACAAGCGGGGTGGGTACACCGGCGACTTCGGAATTGATGATGTTGCAGGTGTCGTTCACGGGCGCGAGTTCGTGGTGAATGCAGCGAACACCGCAAAGAACCTGGGGCTTCTTCAGGCAATGAACAGCGGACTCCCTGTTGCGGACATGGTTTCCGCAGCGTCGGATGTGATGTCTCTGATGTCGTCCGAGGGGGACGTGTTCGCGGGCCTGGGGAAGACTTCACTGTCCGGGCTGGATGCGTCTTCGTCTACGTCGTCCTCGACTAGTGACCGGGGTTCCGTGTCGGTGACGAACAACTTCACCGCCGCTAATCCGGATGAAATGTACAGGCAGTATCGCCGTGCGGCTGCGAAGTCGCATGGGGGGAGGATTGGTGCTAGGTGAGTGATTTGTTCACGCTGACGATTGAGGGGGCGAACGGCTCGGAGTGGGTTGTTCATGGCCCCGGCTCGGAGTCATCCCCTGTTCGGCTGGAGGAGGGGGATGTGGGTGAGTTCTACGACGCGCCTGTTGCTGTCACCTCGAAGGCTCGTGTGGGTCAGCCGGGATCGTCGTATCGGGGACACCGTGTTCTGGAACGGAACATTGTGCTTCGTCTGACGACGTTTGACACGTCCTCTTCACTGAATTGGTCGCGGGTCGATTCTGATCTGCGGCGGGCGTTCTCGTATGACGAGGATGTGACCCTGCGCGTGTCCACGGAGCTGTCCGGTGAGCGGTACATCAAGGTCCGTTTGGCTGAGGAGCCGTCGCTGAATTCGGATCATGACCCGCTGGGGCATCGTGTGGGCCGGTGGGTGTTTTCCCTGACCGCCTATGACCCGTTCTGGTATTCCGACACGTACACAGACGAGTATGTGTTCGATGGCCTGAACTGGTATGGGGGCGGGGTGTGGGTGGACAACCCTACCGATGTTGAGTGTTGGCCGTCGTGGGTTCTCACAGCCCCGGCTAAGTTCATTCTCCCGGATTGGGACGGGTCTCGGCAGATCGTGATCCCGTTCCAGCCTTTGGGCCGTACTGCGGTGGTGCAGTCCGATCCGATGGAGGAGATGGTGGTGGCGAATGACGACACACTGTTGTGGGCGGAGATGAACGGGCAGTTCTTCATGAATCCCGTTCCTGCCTATACGGATCGTACGTTTGTTCCGGTATGTGTTGACCCTTTGCCGAATCTGCCGATTGTTCTGCCGGACGGGTGGCGCGAGTGGATCGCGTCGGAGATTGCAAAGTGGGCTAAGGCGTTGGGCGCTGAGGGTGTTTTTCAGACCACGCCTGCGCAGTTGGGTCAGAAGATTCGAAGCATTATCACCGGGGTGACGCCTGACTGGCTGGAGGCGTTGTCCCCTACGATTCTTGGCACGTTGGTTCCGAACTTCATTGCTGACAGGATTGTTGAGGCGTGGGGTTCGGTGGGGAACATGGCGGGGGCTACGGCCCAGGTTCGTTTGAATCGGCGTTGGTCGCGCCCGTGGGGGCTTGAATAATCTAAGGGGGTTGCATGGGGGCGTCTAAGGCTGAGCTGGATTCTATTTGGGATGCGGCGGTTGAGCGTAAGGAGTCTAGGGCGAGGAAGCGTCGTGAACCGCCGTTGGTTCGCCTGTGGGATGGTGATTGGAATCTGCGGGGCAGGGTGACGGGCGAGTATGCCGCCGAGTTTGAGTTCAAGTTGAACGATACGGGGTCGGGGAAGGTTGATCTTCCGTTCGATCATCATCTGGCGCGGTGGGTTTCCCGGTATTGGGAACGTGATGTGCAGAACGTGTTCATTACGGTGGATAAGGATGGTGCTCGCTGGTCGGGGATGCTGGATAAGTGTACGACAGATCAGGATGAGTCTGGTCTGCGTGTTACCCATCTGGATTTTTTGCACGACTATGAGCAGTTGAAGCATATTGACGTGTGGCCGAATCCGTTCACCCCCGCTTCGGTGCAGTTCCCGAAGCAGTTCATTCTTGCAGGGCCTTCCGTCTACACGCTGAAGACGGCTCTGTTTCTGAACTTGTTCCGCATCCAGGGAAACCTGTGGCGACTGCCGGATGACCCCCTTTCCTTCAGTGGCTGGTTGCAGGGATTGAACTACAAGGAGTGGCCGATTCTGGTCACTCCTTCTTCACTGCTGCTGGATGATTCGCAGTGGACTATCGTGTCGTCCCGGTTCAAGACGTGGCACGACATGGCCTCTACGACTCTTGGCGATGGTCAGCTGTATGTGGAGTGCCGCCGGTGGATGCTGGGCGACGAGCAGCCGTGGCCGGGGGCAGGCCTGAATCGCAACGGGCAGCTGATCATCGACATCAAGGACAAGTCCGGATGGTTCGAGCAGACAGCTATCGGTGGCACTATTGCGGGCGGTTTGATCCGTACCGGAATCGACATTGCGGACAACCTGATTGATGAGGTGCGCTACGACCTCGAAGCTGTTGTGGATGCGGACGAGTACAACATTCCGGGGTTTTTGGGGATCGTTCCGAAGCAGCCGTGGGTGGTGTACCGGACGGATGACAAGGTGAACACGGCGGAGTCCACGAGCTTCACTTGGCAGCCGGCGACGGTCGCTCAGGTGAATGTGGGCGGCAAGTCGATGCCTGGCGTGAATGAGGGCATTAGCGCTGCGGTGCAGTTGGCGTTCAATGCGCTGTCCACGTATTTGTTCTTGCCGTCTATGGGCGGGCCGGTGGATACTCTTCTGAAGCCGATTTATGAGGACACGATTCTGGCGTTTATGTCGCTGAAGTCGCCTTTGCGTACAACGTCTTTGGGATGGTCGCATTATTACGAGCGGTTCCAGGATGGTGGGGATCAGGCGTGGACGTTGAGCGCTATTATTGCTCTGCGTAATGGCTTCTGGGCTACTCGTCAGCGCACGTCGCACACGATGAAGATTGGTGATGGTGCGCCCTATTTGGTGGGGGACCGGGGCGAGGGGCATTTGTTCCTCGGTGATCGTGTGGGCGGTCAGATTCCGGGTGCCCCTACTGGTCGTGTTGTGGTGGAGCAGGTTGCTTCGTTGTCGTTGTCGTGGGATGCGGACACGCCGCACGAGTGGGAGATCACTACGGGTGATCCTGATGCTGATACTGATCCGCTGGATCATGCCCTGTCCAGGGTGAAGGATGCTTTTGCTGCTATACACGATTTGGGGGTGATCTGATGGGTATCCCGTTGCAGTCTGAGATGGATTTTTCGGACCCTGAGGAGCATTTGCTGTGGGGTTTGGTCAACATGGGCGAGCGTATTGGTGCGCCGCTGCTGATGCCGGAGAAGTTCATGCGCGAGTTTTCGAAGCATTTGTACCGGTGCGGATTCCGGCACGATGCTTCGGTGCAGGAGATTTGGTACAAGCCGCCTGGTGAGGGCGATTCGATTTGGCATGGTACGGGCGGCAAGTGGCTGGAGGGGCCGGAGCCGGGGGTTCCGCCGAAGCTGCTGAGTGATGATGAGGTTGCGGAGCGCGTGATTGCGTCGTTGCCTCCGGAGATTTTGGCGAAGATCCGTGGGGGTGATGGGCATGGCGGTGATACCGGGGTCGAGTAATCCTGTTCCTGATGGTGGCAATACGTCTGATTTGGGCGGCGTGTCGTGGATGCAGGATGTGACTGAGGGTTCTGTTCGGCAGAATGCTTACAATCAGGTTTTTCCGTCGATGCAGGGGGCGAAGGAGTCTCTTCTGGGAAACCTGTTGGGCGGGTTTTTCAGCGTGCTTACCGGTATCTTTACTGGGGCGTTGTCTGTTATTCCTTCTTGGTTCCCTAGTGGCGCTCAGCAGTTTGCTCAGCAGGTGCGTGACGGTCAGCTTGATCTGAATGATCGAACTGATCTGTTGTCCCCTCTTCTTGACTATTGTTCGGTGTCATCTAATCCTGGTTCCGGCGAGCATCGTGTGAGTAATAACAGGTTTCCGTTCACGTATCAGATTGGCCCCGCCCGTGGCGTGACGAATATGGGTGATGGTCGGCTCCGGCTCGATGATAAGGGCTTGTGGGATTTGCGGGCAATGGTCACCGCGTCTTGGATGGGACTCCTTGGCGATTCCCAGATGCAGGTGTTTCTTCGTGTTTTGAAACCTGACGGCGCTCTCCATTCCGTGTACTCGGAGCAGGGCTACTACATGAAAACCACGAACAACGTGACAATGACTTTGGTGTCTTCCGTGGTCATCCCCGAGCCGGGGTATTACGTTGACGTGTACATTATTGGCCCTGGTGATCGTGGTTATTGGGTGGGGCCTAAGTGGAATCGTCTGACAGTTCAGCATATTTCGCGTGACGTTGAGAATGGTACGGGCGGTGAGGATTCATCAACCCCGACCGATCCAGACTAGGGAGGGGAGACTTTTATGCCTGTTGTTTTTGGCAATGTTGTGAACGTTGCGGGGATTCCTTTGGAAGGCACCTTGTGGGTGTCGTCCCCGGATTGGCGTCCGGGCGGTACAGCTGTTGTGTCGATGAACCGTAAGACGTATCTGGTTGAGGCTGGTCATTTCCGGACGGATGATTTGGTGCCGGGTAAGGTGCTGTTCGAGTTCCGTGGTGATGGCGATGGCCAGGTTCGGCGGAAGTCGTATGAGTTTGTTGTTCCGGATCAGGATGACGATCTGGATTTCTTGGATTTGTTGGATACGCAGTATGAGTATCCGAATGAGGTTGTGGGGCAGGCTCAGCAGGCGGCGCGTGAGGCTCGGGAGTCTGCGAATGATGCCGCTGCGTCTGCGGCCATTGTGGGGTCGGCTGAGGCTGTGTTGGCGGCTGAGGCTGCGTCTGAGGCTTCTCGTGTGGCGGCCGAGTCGGCGCGTGATGCTGCCGCGTCTTCTGCTGCTGCGTCTGCTTCTTCCGCGTCTGATTCTGCGGACGCTCGTGACGCTGCGGTGGCGGCGCAGGGTGTGGCGGAGTCGGCACAAGATGGTGCGGAGTCGGCCCGTGATGCGGCGGTGGTTGCTCAGGGCGCTGCGGAGTCGGCTGAGGATGAGGCTAAGGCGGCTCAGTCTGCTGCGGAGTCTGCCCGTGATGCTGCTGCGGGGTCCGCGTCGGACGCTTCCTCGTCTGCCATTGTCGCTGACGGTTCCGCTACCGCTGCCGCACAGTCCGCTTCGGACGCTGCGGGTTCCGCATCTGCCGCTGCTGCGTCTGCCGCGTCTGCCGCGTCGGATGCTGCGGACCTGGTACGCGCCGATCTTGAGGCGGCGGTAGCCGCGTCCGCGACCACCGCCGAGGACGCCGCGTCCACGGCCACCACCGAGGCTGACCGTGCAAAAACTGAGGCCGACCGGTCCGAGTCGGAGGCCGACCGTGCTGAGGCTGCGGCGGATGGTGTTGAGGCGACGGTGGGCGATGCTGCCACAACTGCGGCGACTGAGGCTGCGGATGGTGTGCGCGATGAACTGTCCGGCCTCGTGTCTGCCGCGTCGGGTCATGCTGCTGGTGCTGAGGCGTCTGCTGTGCGTGCTGAGGCGGCTGCGGATAGTGCGGCTGCTGATGTGCGTGATGAGGTGTCTGATTTGTCGTCTGCTGCTGCGACGTCGGCGGCGAATGCTGCCGTGTCGGAGTCTGCCGCGTCGGGCCATGCGGCTACTGCGGCGGATGAGGCGGATAGGGCTGCGGCGCAGATCAGGATGTTTCAGGTGGTGGATGAGCTGCCTGATCCGATGGAGGATGGCGTGATTTACGCGGTCCGTAAGGGGGCGTAGTCATGGCTTTGGAACCGTCTTGGACTCCTTGGGTGGAGGTCACTGCGACGGGGAGCACGCTTGCCCCTGAGCGGTCGCTCAAGGCCCAGCTGGTGGCGGTCGGTGGTGGCGGTGGTGGCCGTGGTGGCTGGTACAACAATGGTGGCCGGGGTGCTGGTGGGCGCGCCGGTCAGTGGGCGTCCGCCGAGATTGACGTGTCACCCGGCCAGACCATATCGGTGACTGTTGGATTGGGGGGCTCGGGCGGTTCAGGCGGAAACATTGCGAACAATCAGCCGGATGGCCTTCCCGGTGGCGCAACCACGATTGGTTCGGTCACTGCCGCTGGCGGCGCAGCCGGACCCGCAGGACGCAACTACGAACCCGGGCAGTCCCCCGGCACCTACACCGCGTTCGGGAGTGATTTCGTCGGCGGTGCCGAACGGGCCGGTGACGGCAATTATGCGGGCAACGCCCCAGGCGGGGGTGGCGCACCCGGCGCAGCCGGCGGTTTCCTCGGTGGCGGCACCTACGGTGGCGAGGGGGCGCGGGGCCGGGCCTGGTACCGGTTCCTCGTCACCCCGCCCCTGCCCGCCGACTGGGGCGCGCCCGGGGCGATCACCGTCGATGACAGTGTGATCGAATCCCTGCATTTTGAGGGGTCGGAGATCGAAGAATTGTGGCTGGATGGTGTGCTCGTGTGGGACGGCGGTGCTGCTGTGGACATTGTGACGATCACCCCCGGCACTGACGCCGGTGCTCAGCTTCGGGCCGCGTTGTCCGCCCGTGGGCTTGATTACCGGACGGTGGAGGAATTGCCTTTCCGTCTGGACACGTCAGCCGTTACGAGCATGACCCGCATGTTCGACGGGTGTGCTGCCTTGAAGAGTGCCCCTGAGATGGACACGTCAAATGTTACGACCATGGCCTACATGTTCTACGGGTGTTCTTCTCTGTTGAGTGTTCCCGAAATGAACACGTCAAATGTTACGTACATGTACCAGATGTTCTACGGGTGTTCTTCTCTGTTGAGTGTTCCCGAAATGAACACGTCAAATGCTACGAGGATGGACTACATGTTCTCCGGGTGTTCCGCATTGACGAGCGTGCCGGACATGAACACGTCAAATGTTACGTACATGAACTACATGTTCTACGGGTGTTCTTCTCTTGTGAGCGTGCCCGAAATGGACACATCAAAGGTTGTGTACATGAACCGCATGTTCCAGGACTGTTCCGCATTGACGAGCGTGCCGGACATGAACGCATCAAAAGCTTCGAAAATGAGAAACATGTTCGACGGGTGCGTGGCACTCACGGACGGGAATGTGAAACTCATCGGCAAAAATCCCTACGCCGATATGGCCAACATGATCGACAATTCCGGTCTCACCAAATTGCCGTTCTACGATGCCAGCGGAAACTGGACAGGGTAGGGGGCATTTTGGACGCAAGCACGCTATCTAAAGCAATGGGCGGCAGATTGTCGCTCGCACGATACGAAGAACTACTGCCCCACTTCAATGCCGCAATGATCGAAGCAGGGGCCACAACCCCCCTCCGTGCCGCACACTTCTGTAGCCAAGTAGGCCACGAATCAGGCGGACTCTACTACTTCCGTGAAATCCACGACGGGTCAAACTACGAGGGTCGAACAGACCTGGGAAACACCCAAACCGGCGATGGAAGACGTTTTCGCGGCCGAGGAATTATCCAACTGACCGGGCGATATTGGGCGACAGAGTTCTCCAAATGGGCCTACAGTAAGGGGCTGGTCAACAGTTCCACTTACTTTGTGGATAACCCTGAGCAGATGGAAACGGACGAGTGGGGCTGCAAGACGGCTTCGTTCTACTGGACCGTCGCCCGGCCTGGCCTGAACGCGCTGTGCGACGCGGACGACGTTACCGGCGTCACCAAAGCAATCAACGGGGGAACGAATGGCATCGCAGACCGCAAGGCTCGCCTAGCGACCTGCAAAGCACTAGGCGCAGCACTACTGCCAGGCACAACAACAGAGGGGGGAACGACATTGAGCTACTACGATCTTGACTGGTCCAGCCGATTCGGCTTCGGCGGGTCGCGGTCACTGTCTGGTATCCAGCGCATCGTCATCCACACCACGGAGAACACGGCGGGCACACCTGCCGAGAACGTGGCAACCTACCAGATCAACTCACAGTCCGGCTCGTACCACGTTTTGGTGGACACCACAGGCAAACGCCTGCGGGAAAACACGGACGACTGGATCACCTGGTCCACCGGAAACAACGCAGGCAACGTGCAGGGCGTGAACCTGTCGTTCGTCGCACAGGCCGCATGGACCCGCGCACAATGGCTCGCGCAAGAAAAGATGCTGCGGGCCGGGGCAACCGTTGTTGCGTACTGGTCGAAGACGCACAACATCCCGGTGACGAAGGTGACCACCGGGCGGGGAGTGTGCGGGCATGGTGACCTCCGGGCATTCGGCGGCACTGACCACACGGACCCGGGGGTGAACTTCCCGTGGGACATCTTCTTGTCCTACGTCAATCAGGTGCTCGCCGGCACCACCACCACTACTACTCAGGGGGATACTTTGAGCGCACAAGCTGAAAAGCGAATCGAACTCATGCTCGACCAGATCGCAGGACCGGAGAAGGACTCTGCCGGTAACTACAAGTTCACGGGCTGGCCGCAGCTCGGGGGTAGCACCCTCGTGGACTTCCTCGTGAAGCAGGACAAGAAGATCGACGCGCTCACCGCAGCCGTCGCAGACCTGAAGGGTGGCAAGTAATGAAGACCAAGAAGTTCACGCAGCCGTGGTTCATCCGCCGCGCCGTCTACGCCGTTGTCGGTGTGGTGTTGCTCGTCGCCGCAGGCTTCGGCCTGATTGATGAGGGGCAGATCGACACGATCACCGCATCCCCGATTCTGGGCGCGCTGGTCGCGTTCCTTGCATCCGCGAAGACCAACGCCGGATCTGACTCCACGGTCACCGCGCAGGACGTTGCAGCAGCCGCGTCCGCGAACCACGGTGGCCCGTCCGTCGAGGCGATTGTTGCTGAGGCACTGAATCAGGTGCAGTCCTACGGTGAGCACGCCGCAGAGGTTGTGAAGGACAAGGCCTCGCAGACCGTTGCGGACTACTACAACGGGATGAAGTAATGCCCACGGTGATGCGCCGCGCACGGCGCTTCGCCACTTCCGATGGCATGGGCCTCCTCATCGTCGGCATCGTGTCCCTGGCCCGTGGCGTGTCCTACGCGCCCGGGGTCATGCCGGACGAAACGCGAGGATCGCACGTGGCCGAGACGTGGCTTCCGATGGATGCTTGGGCGCTTGTGTGGGCGCTCGTCGGTGTCCTCTGTCTCGTTGGCGCGTTCCGCTGGTGGACGCGCTTAGCGGCAATGGCCGTTGGTCTCGCAGTGGCCCTACACTTCCTCTTCGCTAGTTCGTTCCTGTGGGGATCTCTCCACGGGGATATGTCGCGGGGATGGGTTTCGGCCCTGTCCTACTTCGCGGTCAGCTTCCTCGTCCTCTGGGCTGTAGGTCGTGGCCGTCGTGAGGATGGTGAGGTGATGCCGCGTGACGATCCCGCCTGAGGTGTGGCCCGTCGTCGGAGTGATCGGCGCGGCCATTCTGGGATTCTTCGGCACGAAGGTGACCTCCTCGTCGCAGAAGGCGATTGCCGACAAACCGGATTGGCAGGGGTTCACTGACCAGATTCAGGAGTGGACGGAGCAGCGTCTAGCGGAGCGCGATGAGAAGATTGAGCGGCTGCAGAAGGATGTTGGCGAACTTCGCACTGAGGTTAGTGTTCTGCGCCGGAAGTACAATGCGGCCCTACTGTTCATCCGTGATCTGGTGCGGAAGTCTCCGGAGGTTCACGCGGAGCTTCCTGGTGAGATTGTGGATGATTTGTGACATGTTGAGACCCCCTCTGGGCTGCGGCCTGGAGGGGGTCTTTTTGTCGTTTGCGGGGTGCTGGATTTGACGCACATTTGACGCACGTAGGTCCAGAACAGTGCGTACAGGTGCGGAAATTTGCGGAAACTAGTGCAGTGTGCATGAACCATGTAACTGCACGTCAACGCCGCATTCCCGCAGGTCAGAGCCACAACCCCGAACGGGGGTGAAAAACCGCCCACATCAGGTTTAGGTCCTGGTGTCTACGGACGTGGGAGTTCAAGTCTCCCCGGGCGCACAGAGTCGGCAGAAGATCAGCAGCGGGTCGGCAGCGGGTCATCATAGGGTCGGCACAGGGCGGTCCCGCTACCTGGTCCGGTGGGGGTCAGTCCGGTGCTGGGCGTTCCGGTGGGGCCCGGTCAGATCTGCGATGACGCCGGCCGCGATGTCCCGGGCCCTGCGCATGGCACGGCGGTCACCGCTGGTGATCATCTCGGCATGGGCGCCGTCGATGAGCAGGGCGAACAGTGCGGCGTAGCTCTGCGCCTCGGCCGGGGAGCCGGCGATCCCGTCGTCAAGGGCCATCCTGGCCAGCGCGTCCTGCAGCCAGGTCTTGTATCCGGCGATGGCCACGCGGGCAGGGTGTCCCGGGTCGGGCAGTTCCGCGGCGGCGACGGTGAACGGGCAACCGCGGAAATCCGGTCTCGCATAGTTGCGCAGGAACCGGTCGAACAGGGCGAGGACCTTTCCGTCCGGCCCGGGGGACTGGTCGAGGATCTCCCTGGTGATGCTCTTCCGCCGGATGTCACTGCGCCGTTGCAGTACCGCCGCGACCAGCTCCGCCTTGGTGCCGAACTGTGCGTAGAGCGTCGGTTTGGAGACGCCGGACTCCTCTGAGATCCGGTCGACCCCGACGGAGGTGATGCCGTCGGCGTAGAACAACCGGGACGCGGTGGACAGGATCCGCTCTCCCTTGGTCGAGTACATACCCCGAAACTACTGACAGGTCTGTCAGGTGACAAGGATAGAGGCGGTCGCAGACGGACCGTGCCGCCGGGGTCTCCGGACACTGTATGTCCTGCTCTGATGCCATCCGTGACGGTCATGCACAGCCACCATCTGCAGTCAACGGTCGGTTCACAGGTCGTCCGGCTCGTCCTACCCTCGCACGCATCACCCCGGAGTGTCCGGGGCACGGGCCCGACGACCCGCGTTCACTGTTGCCGGGAGGCCGACATCATGACTGCTGTACCTGACTCTCCGTCATCGCCGACGGGTGCGCTCGCCGTGCCCGGTGGGTCCACCGCCGACGGGCACGCTGTTGCTCATTCAGGGCGTCCCCCCGCCCACGGCGGACGCTCCGCCAAGGGTGGACACGCCTGGGACCTGCTGACCACCACCGACCACAAGAAGCTCGGGATCATGTACATCGTGATGTCCTTCTGCTTCTTCTTCGCCGCAGGACTCATGGCCCTGTTCATGCGTGTGGAGCTGTTTCACCCTGGCATGCAGTACCTGTCCAATGAGCAGTTCAACCAGATGTTCACCATCCACGGCACGCTCATGCTGCTGCTGTTCGGAACCCCGATCGTCTGGGGATTCGCCAACGCCATTCTGCCGCTGCAGATCGGTGCCCCCGATGTGGCCTTCCCCCGGCTCAACGCCTTCGGCTTCTGGATCACGCTGTTCGGCGGTCTGATGGTCATCTCCGGGTTCCTCACCCCGGGCGGCGCAGCCGACTTCGGCTGGACGATGTACATGCCGCTGGCGGACGCCATCCACAGTCCCGGTGTCGGATCGAATCTCTGGATCGTCGGCGTGGGGATGACCGGTGTCGGCACCATCGCCTCGGCCATCAACATGATCACCACCACGCTGTGTCTCCGCGCACCGGGCATGACCATGTTCCGCATGCCGATCTTCACCTGGAACATCTTCATCACCGCGCTGCTGTCGCTGCTGATCTTCCCGTTGCTCACCGCGGCTGCTCTCGGCGTCCTCTATGACCGGCTGCTCGGCGGTCACATCTACGATCCGGCCAACGGCGGTTCGCTGCTGTGGCAGCACCTGTTCTGGTTCTTCGGTCACCCTGAGGTTTACGTCCTGGCCCTGCCGTTCTTCGGCATCGTCTCCGAGATCTTCCCGGTGTTCAGCCGCAAGCCGATGTTCGGTTATGTCGGCCTGGTCTTCGCGACCCTGTCGATCGCCGCCCTGTCCATGGCCGTGTGGGCGCACCACATGTTCGTCACCGGTGCGGTCCTGCTGCCGTTCTTCTCCTTCATGACCTTCCTCATCGCGGTGCCGACCGGAGTGAAGTTCTTCAACTGGCTCGGCACCATGTGGAAGGGCCGGATCACCTTCGAGACCCCGATGATGTTCGCCATCGGCTTCTTCTGCACGTTCCTGTTCGGTGGTCTGACCGGTGTCATGCTGGCGTCCCCGGCCCTGGATTTCGCTCTGTCGGACACGTACTTCGTGGTCGCGCACTTCCACTACACCGTCAGCGCGACCGTGATCTTCGGTGCCTTCGCCGGCGTGTACTTCTGGTTCCCGAAACTGACTGGGCGGATGCTCAACGAGAAGCTGGGCAAGATCCACTTCTGGTTGACCTTCATCGGCTTCCACACCACGTTCCTCATCCAGCACTGGCTGGGCAACATGGGTATGCCGCGTCGCTACGCCGACTACCTTGACTCGGACGGGTTCACACTGCTCAACCAGGTCTCCACCATCGGTGCCATGATCCTGGGAGTGTCGATGATCCCGTTCATCTGGAACGTCGCCAGCTCCTGGCGCTTCGGCGAGGTCGTCACCGTGGATGATCCGTGGGGTTACGGGAACTCCCTGGAGTGGGCGACCAGCTGCCCGCCCCCGACCCACAACTTCGAGTCTCTGCCGAAGATCCGTTCGGAGCGGCCTGCCTTCGAGCTGCACTACCCGCACATGGTGAAGCGGTTACGCGAGGAGGCGCATGTGGGACGCCACTTCTAGGCGTCCGGTGTGATGCCCCGTCCCCGGATCCCGCCTAGAGTACGTCCTTGATGATCCGGGCGACGTGCCCGGTGGCCTTGACGTTGTACTTCGCCAGGGCGATCTTCCCCTCTTCGTCGACCAGGAAGGTCGAGCGGATGACACCCTGCACGACCTTTCCGTAGTTCTTCTTCTCGCCGAAGGCGCCGTAGGCCACCAGCGTCTCCTTCTGTGGGTCGGAGAGCAGCGGGAAGGTCAGGTCGTGGTTCTCCCGGAATGTCGCGAGCTTCTCCGGTTTGTCGGGGGAGATGCCGAGCACGTCGATGTTCGCGTCGTTGAGCTGGGTCAACGAGTCACGGAAGTCGCAGGCCTCGGTGGTGCAACCGGGGGTGTCGGCCTTGGGGTAGAAGTAGACGACGACCTTCTTCCCGTGGAAGTCGGACAGGCTCACGGAGCCGCCCTTGTCGTCGGTGAGGGTGAAGTCTGGGGCCGTGTCACCCACGGCGAGCCGGATGTCAGTCATGCTGGCCAGCATACGTACGTCGTCTTTCGTCGGGGGTTCACCTGCGCAGGTGGGGGAGGACGCCGTACAATGGCGGATCGATACCGACCGTTTCCCTTCCCTTTCCACTCACGAGGAGATCTTCCGTGGCACGTAGCACCGACGCCATCCAGCGCGACATTGAGCGCACCCGTGACCAGCTCTCCGACACCCTCGAGCAGCTCAGCACCCGGGTCGCCCCGTCCGCACTCGCCGACGAGGCCAAGGGCAAGGTGCAGTCCGCACTGTCTGACCCGAAGGTCCAGCTGATCCTCGGTGGCGTCGCCGCCGGAGTCGTTCTCCTCGTCGCCCTGTCGGTCAACGGCAAGCGCAAGGAGAAGAAGCAGATCAAGGAGATCCAGCGTCTCCTCGCCAACGCCCGCTAGGTGACCCCCGGCAGCCCTACGGCGAGCCACGACCCCGGTCGGTTCCGCGACACAGCGGAACTGGTCGGGGTCGCGGTCGTTGCGGTCCTCGTCGGCTGGTGGTGCACCGCGGCAGGCATTCCCGCGTCCTGGATCTTCGGCTTCCTCGTCGTCTTCGGCCTCTACTCGCTGCTGCGCAACCGTACGGTCTCGCCGCCGTCATCGACGATGCAGCCCGCCCAGGTGCTCATCTCGATGGTGTGCACCACCCCGCTGATGGAGCTCGACGGTCCGACGGTGCGCAGCTTCCTGCTGCCGACGACGCTGTCGGTTCTGGTGATGCTCGTGGTCAGCACCGTCGCAGGACTCGTCCTGGCCCGGTTCGGACGCACCGACCCGGTCTCCGCGATGATCTCCACCCTGGCCGGCGGCGCCAGCGCGATGACGCTCATGGCCCGGGAACTGCACCTTGACGTGCGTTTCGTGGTGCTGACGCAGTACCTGCGACTCACCCTGGTGGTGCTGACCCTGCCGCTGTTCGTGCACCTGCTCAGCGGGGAGGACGCCGGCAGCGTGGGTGGCGGCTCCTCCGACTGGTGGGAACCTGACCTGCGTCCCGTGGTGGGCGCGGCGGCAGTCTGGGCGGTGACCTGGGCCTTCGTCCGTCTGACGCGGCGATTCTTCAGCGTCCCCGCCCCGTACCTGCTGGTGCCGATAGCGGTGACCTGGGTCTTCTCCGCGGCCGGGGTCCCTGCTGAATGGCTCACCCCGCACGGTGCGGTGCTCACCGTGGCCTACGGCATCATCGGCATCCAGGCCGGCGGCACGCTGACGATCGGTGCACTGCGTCAGCTGTCCCATGCCCTGCCCATCATTCTCACCGCGGTGACGGTCATGGTCGCCGGCACCGTGGGCGCCGCGCTCGTCATCGCCCAGGTCACCGACATCAGCAGGTTGGACGCCTACCTCGCCACGGTGCCGGGCGGGATCTACGCGGTCCTGGCGTTCGCCCACGAGTCCGGAAGTTCAGCGGTGGTGACGGTGGGACAGGTGCTGCGCACCCTCGTGATGATCGTGGTGGGGGCCTATCTTCCGACGATCGTCCGGACACTGACAGGTCGACGGCAGAGTGGGGACGCCGAGGACTGATACCGTCTACAGGTGTGATCGGAACACTGTGGAACCTTCTCGTCCGGGCGGCCGGAACAGCCGTGGCCCTGTGGGTCGTGGTCAATGTCGTCGGCGGGGTGGACGTGCTCACCCCGTCGTCCCCGTTGGTCGGTGACGGCTCGAATGACCGCGTCATCGTCTACCTGCTGTCCGGCCTGGTGATTCTGCTGCTCAATATGACGGTGCGCCCGGTGCTGCACCTCATCGGGTTGCCGGTGTCGATTCTGACGCTCGGGCTGTTCGCCCTGGTCATCAACGCGGTGGTCTTCATCCTCGCGGCGACGGTGACCGAGGCACTGGGGATGGGACTGGTGGTGCACACCTTCGGCGCGGCGTTCTGGGGTGCGATTCTCATGGCCCTGGTGAACTGGGTGCTCGGCCCGTTGGTCGCGATGCTGCAGACCCGGCGGTGATCCCCGGGATCTGTCGCCCCCGCCGGACTGAGGGCGTACACGATCATCACGTTTCGGGGAGACCGGCACAACGCTGAGCCTGGAAACGTCATGATCGTGTACGCCCGGAATCCGGCAACGCGAAACCCCCGACCGGACGAACCCGGTCGGGGGTGTGTTGTGCGTCATCAGGGACTCGAACCCCGAACCCGCTGATTAAGAGTCAGCTGCTCTGCCAATTGAGCTAATGACGCATGCTCGGTTGCTCTGTGCAACGAGGTAGAACTATAGGGCACCGGTACGCGCACCGGCAAACTCGCTGTTCACGTGAGGTTGTCGGGGTGGTGTCGCCGTGCGTCGGACAGTCGGTGGACAGTCGGTGGACAGTCGTTGGACAGTCGGTGGACAGGCGGGGTGCGGAGGTGAGCGCGATGAATCGCACGCACGGTAACGATTGGGGCACAATTTCGCGAAGCCGTCGTTTCGGGTTCGTCGGCGGGAGTCCGGTGGCTAAAGTTGTCGGGTAGCGACGGGCAGGAATGTTCCCACCACGCCGGCTGACCCCGTTCACCACACGACGAAAGTGATGTCTTACTCCCATGCAGTTCCTTCCGGGCCGTTCTGTGCGGTCCTTGCGGTCCATCTTCGCTGCCGCAGGCGCGGTCACCCTTCTGGCGACCG
This sequence comes from Corynebacterium sp., assembly GCF_022712275.1. Lineage (GTDB taxonomy): Bacteria > Actinomycetota > Actinomycetes > Mycobacteriales > Mycobacteriaceae > Corynebacterium. The sequence goes on from NZ_JALAGU010000029.1 coordinate 32,870, forward strand.
CGGCGTGCACCATCGACAATGACGATGACGACGACACCGAACACGCTGCGTCGGAGACCACCTCCGCGGAGGAGATCGACAGTGAACTCGCGGCGAGCGTCAAGGACAACGCCACGGGTGTGAAGGTCGACAAGCCCATCACCGTCACCGACTCTGACGGGATCGACTCGGTCTCGCTGACCGACGGCTACGGGACCGAGATCGAGGGTGAGTTCAACGACGACAGGACCGAGTGGACCTCCACCGACCACCTGGAGTACTCCAGCAACTACACGCTGGCGGCGAAGGCCGGCAAGGAGAAGCTCAACCAGAGCTTCACCAGCTTCAGCCCGAACCTGCTCACCGACGGTGCGATGTCGCCGCTCGACGGCGCCACCGTCGGTGTCGGTCAGACCATCTCGCTGCGCTTCGACGAGGTGCCCTCGGACCGCAAGGCCATCGAGGACGCCATCACCGTCGAGACCGAGCCGAAGGTCGAGGGCGCGTTCTACTGGATCACCTCCCAGGAGGTCCGCTGGCGTCCGAAGGACTACTGGACCCCGGGTACCGAGGTCCACGTCAAGGCCGATCTGTTCGGTAAGGACCTCGGCGACGGCATGTACGGCCAGCAGGACCGCGAGGCGGATTTCACCATCGGTGACGATCTCCGTGCCGAGGCCGACGACAACACCAAGCAGGTCGTCGTGAAGAAGAACGGCGAGGTCATCAAGACCATGCCGACCTCGATGGGCATGCCCGGCCACGAGACCCCGGTCGGCGTCTACACCATCGGTGACCAGTACGACACGCTGATGATGGACTCCACCACCTACGGCCTCGCCCTGGACGCCGGTGGCTACCAGACCGACGTCTCCTACGCGACGCAGATGTCCTACTCCGGCATCTACCTCCACGCCGCCCCGTGGTCTGTCTGGGCCCAGGGCAACACGGACACCTCCCACGGCTGCCTGAACCTGTCGATGGCGGACGCCCAGTGGGTCTACGAGAACTTCAAGCGTGGCGACATCGTCACCGTGAAGAACACCGGTGGGGAGACCCTCAACGGCTCCGACGGTCTCGGCGACTGGAACATCCCGTGGGAGACCTGGTCCGCCGGTAACACCGAGGGGTAGAACACCCGGGGTTGGAACGCCGGGGACTGGACCGCAGGAGCAGGGGGTCAGCCCTCGTCCGGGGCGGAGGGCTCCGGCGTGCCGGACGGGCGCAGGTAGAAGGTCCGGTCCACGTAGAACAGACGGGGTAGGGCGCCGGCGAGCATCTCGGGGGACGCCGTCACCTCGACCACCTCAGCGGCCACCAGTGTCGCCGGGCCGACCGGGACAGTGCCGACCGGCCTGATGCGCAGCACTGCCGGCGCGCCGGCGAGCAGGGGTTCACCGGTCGGGGCGGTGGTCCATCCCTGCTCGTCGGTGAAGTGACGTCCGTCCCAGGCGGCGAACTCGCGGGCAATGTCGACCTCGTCGGGTCCGAGGAAGTGCACCAGGCAACTCTCGGCCTTGAGGATCTGACCGGGCCGGCCGGTGGACTTGGCCAGTGAGAAGGAGACCGCCATCGGGTCGATCGCCAGGGAGGACAGGCTCGACAGGATCAGTCCGACCGGCTGATCCTCGACGGTGGCGGTGATGAGGACGACTCCTGCCGGGTGGTGCCGGAACACGGTCCGGAAGTCGTCGACCTGCTCACTCTGCGAAACCATGGCTGCCAGGATACGCTTCCCCTACTGACGTTTTTCAGGAAACGAAGTTAACGGAGAGTGGACTGGTATGGCGTGGTTCGTGTTGGTGGTGTCAGGTCTGTTCGAGGCCGTGTGGGCGACGGCACTGGGCCGGGTCAGCGGCTGGGGCGATGTGCGGAACATCGGCGTCTTCACCGTCGGTCTGGCGGTCTCGATGACCGGTCTGGCCTGGGCGATGCGCTACCTGCCCACCGGCACGTCCTATCCCGTGTGGGTCGGGATCGGGGCCGTCGCCACGGTGGGCGTCGCCGCACTGCTCGGCGATGAGCACCTCAGCGTGGCCAAGGTCTTCTTCCTTGTCGTGATCATCGGCGGCGTCATCGGGGTGAAGACCGTCAGTTAGCGCATCCCCCAGGCGTCCGCCAGGATCGACATGGATTCCAGCGATTCGGCTGTGGTGGGGGACTGCAGCGAGATCATCAGCTCATCGGCGTCCGCGTGGCGGGTGAAGCCCTCGAGGTACTCGGCGACCTGCTCACCGGTGCCGACCGCGTGGTACCGCAGCATCGACAGGATCATCTCCGCCGCCGGCGAGGACATGAGCAGGTCGAGGTCCTCCTCACCGACCTGGCGTCCCCGCAGCGCCATGGACTCCACGCGCCGACGACGCACGATCTCGCTCTGCCGCACCGCCTCCGCCTCCGTGGCAGCGGCGGTGACATTCACCGCGGCGATGACATAGGGCTCCGGGCAGAGCTCCGAGGGCTGGAAGTACTCGCGGTAGGCCTTCACTGCGGGCACCAGGGAGTCCGGCGCGAAATGGGAGGCGAAGGAGTACGGCAGGCCGAGCTGCGCGGCGAGCGTGGCACCGAACATCGAGGAGCCCAGGATGTACAGCGGGACATTGGTGTCCGCCCCCGGGATCGCCTCCACCCCCTGGACCTTCGATCGTCCGGCGAGGTAGCCCTGCAGTTCCAGCACGTCCTCGGGGAAGTTCTCGGCATTCTGCGGGGAGCGGCGCAGAGCGGCGACCGTCCGGGCGTCCGTCCCCGGGGCGCGCCCCAGCCCCAGGTCGATCCGATCCGGGTAGAGCTCGGCGAGCGTGCCGAACTGCTCGGCGATGACCAGGGGCGCGTGGTTCGGCAGCATGACGCCGCCGGCGCCGAGCCGGATCCGCTCCGTCTTCGCCGCGACGTGGGCGATGAGCACCCCGGGGGAGGAGGACGCGATGGAGGTCATGTTGTGGTGCTCGGAGTACCAGACCCGGGTGTAACCGAGCTCCTCAGCCTTCTGCGCCAGGTCAACGGACCGGCGGAAGGCGTCCCGCGGAGTCTCGCCACGGTAGACCGTGGCGAAGTCAAGCAGGGACAGTGGTGCGTGGGACTCGGCTGCGCTCATAGTCCCCGAACCTACCCCCGTCCCCCGTGGTCCGCTCTACTTGTCGAGGTTGCGCAGCTTCACCGCGAAGACGATGAGGGAGATACCGAGGGCAAGGGCCGCGATACCGGCCAACCAGGACAGGGTGACGACATTGTCCACCGGGTTCGTGATGGCGAGGACGCCGAGGAGGACGCCGAAGAGGATGTTGACGATGCCCACGGCGATGGTCCAGCCGCTGCGGTTCTCGACCGGGGCGGCCAGTTCCACGACACCGGACAGCACCATGCCGATCGCCATGAATCCCAGGACGAAGAAGGCACTGACGATGGCGAATGTCACCGGGAACAGGAGGACCAGCAGGCCGAACAGGGTCTGGATGATGCCGTCGGTCAGCACCCACCCCCAGGAGGTGTTCTGCTTCTTCAGGTCGAAGGACAGGCCGACGGTGGACAGACCGTCGACCACCATCCAGGCACCGACGATGATGCCGAAGACGGTGGCGGAGCCGAAGGGGGAGATCAGCAGCAGGATGCCGACGAGGACGGCGAGGATGCCCCGCCAGAGGAGGAACTGGAAACCGCGCTTCTGAAGGGCCGCCAGGAGGTCGGCGGCAGGGTTCCCGGCGGGCGTGCCGGCGGGTGACTGGGAAGGTGTGCTCATGCTACCGAGCGTACGCCGTTCACCCCCTCTGCACTGGGAAGGGACGCCGTGTCCGGTGACCGGTCCGGTGCCAGGTCGGGCACCCGCTCAGAAGTAGCTCGCGAGCGGGCCGTCGTCGGTCTCCAGGACCTTGACCGGAGTGCCGAAGATCCCGGTGAGCACCTCGTCCCGGATGACCTCGTCCGGGGTGCCGAAGACGGTCACCTGTCCGTCGGCCATCGCGCAGATGTGGTCGGCGTAGCGGGCGGCGAAGTTGATGTCGTGGAGCACGATGACCACGGTGCGTCCCAGTTCGTCGCAGGCCCGGCGCAGCTGCTTCATCATCTGGACCGAGTGCTTCATGTCCAGGTTGTTCAGCGGCTCGTCGAGCAGGACGTAGTCGGTGTCCTGCGCCAGCACCATGGCGACATAGGCACGCTGACGCTGTCCGCCGGAGAGCTGGTCGAGGTACCGGTTCTCCAGCTCGGTGAGGTTGAGGAAGTCGATCGCCTCGGTGATGTGCTTCTCGTCCTCGAGATTCAGGCGACCGTGCGAGTGCGGGTAGCGTCCGAAGCCGACGAGCTGACGCACGGTCAGGCGGGTGACGAAGTGGTTCTCCTGACGCAGGATGGACAGTTCCTTGGCCACGTCCCCGGAGGGGGTTTTGAAAACGTCCTTCCCTGCGACGGTGATGGTGCCGGTGTCCGGCTTCTGGAGGCGTCCGACCATGGTCAGCAGGGTGGACTTGCCGGCACCGTTGGGTCCCACCAGTGCGGTGACGCCACCGGCGGGGATGTCGAAGGTGACGGGGCCGATGGTGACCTCGTCGCTGTAGGAGCGGGAGACATTGTCGAAGGAGATCACAGGCGGCCTTTCCGCAGGATGAACAGGAGGAACACGGATCCTCCGATGAGCTCGATGATGATGGTCACGGCGCCCTCGGCGTCGAAGAAGTTCCGCATGATGAAATAGGAACCGGTGAGGAAGACGTAGCCGATCAGTGCGGCGACCGGGAAGATCAGCCGGTGGTCGTAGGTGTCCGTCAGCTGGTAGGCGATGGTGGCGACCAGGAAGCCGAGGAAGGTCATCGGTCCGACCAGGGACGTGGTCATCGCCATGAGGATGGAGATGAGCAGCAGCAGGATCATCAGCTCCCGGCGGTGGTTCACCCCGAGGTTGTTGGCGGTGTCGTTGCCCAGGGCGACGACGTTGAGCCGGCGACTACGCAGGTACAGCAGGATGCAGACGACGAGGACGACGGGGATGACGATACTGAAGTTGTCGGTGTTCGCGTTGCCGATGTTCCCGAAGGTCCGGGCCGTGAGGATGTCGAACTCATTGGGTTCGAGCAGTCGCTGCATGAAGGTGGACAAGGAGCGCAGGCCCCCGCCGAGGACGATGCCGACCAGCAGCATCACCTGGATATTGCCGAATTTGCCGGAGAGCAGCCAGCTGAACAGGGCGACGGCGAAGAGCACCATCAACCCGGACTGCAGAAGGAAGGCCGGGGTGCCGTCGAATGTCGCCAGCCCGACGGAACCGAAGAAGAAGATGACGCTGGTCTGCACCGCGACGTAGATGGACTCGAAGCCCATGATCGACGGGGTGATGATCCGGTTGTTTGTCGCGGTGTGGAAGGCCACGGTGGCGAAGGCCTGGCAGAGGGCCACCAGGGCGATGGCGGTCAGCGCGTCCCGGCGCAGGTTGACGATCCGCCAGAATCCCTTCTCCCCGAAAGGGACCGGGTTGCCGTAGGTCATGTGCAGGACGGTGAACAGCAGGGCCAGGGCGACCAGCACTGTGACGAGCACGATGTACTTCGTGCGCTGGGCGGTGGTGGCGAACGGGCCGCTGGTCCGCGTGGCGAGGGGTGCGGAGGTGGTGACGTCAGTTGGCATGGCGGCGTCCTCTCACGAGCAGGAACACGAAGACGACCGCACCGAGGATGCCGAGGATCAGGGACACCGGGACCTCGAAGGGGGCGATGACGGTGCGGGCGAAGATGTCCGCGAGGATGAGGATCCACATGCCGAGCATGACGACCCAGGGCAGGTTGGAGCGCAGATTGTCGCCGCGGAACATCGAGATGATGTTCGGGACGATGAGACCGAGGAACGGCAGGCTGCCGACGACGACGACGACGACGACGGTGACGGTGCCGGTGACCACGGCGACCATGCCGATGCCGAGCAACTGGACGCGGCCGTAGTTGAGGCCGACGTTGGTGGCGATGTCCTTGCCGAGGCCGGCGACGGTGAAGCGGTCGGCGACGATGAAGATGAGCACAAGGACGATGAGCACGAGGTAGAGCAGCTCGTAGCGTCCACGGACGATGCCGGTGAACGAGCCGGTGAACCAGATGCTGAGCTGTTGGAGCATGTCGGTCTTCAGGGCGACGAAGGTGGAGACCGAGCCCACGACCGCGCCGAGCATCATGCCGACGATGGGCACGATGAGGGAGGACTTCAACCGGACCTGGCGCAGGAAGAGGAAGAAGATGCCGGTACCGACGAAGGAGAAGATGATCGCACCGATCATCCGGGTGGTCAGGGACGCACCGGGAATGAGCACCATCGTCGTGATCAGCCCCAGCCCGGCCCATTCGGTGGTGCCGGTGGTGGTCGGTTCGACGAACTTGTTCTGGGTGAGCAGTTGCATCACCAGCCCGCACATGGCCATCGCCGCACCGGCCAGTGCCAGTGCGACCGTGCGGGGGACACGGGTGATGAAGAACATGTCCCAGCCGTCCTCACCACCGGTGATGTTGTAGACGCCGGTGAAGAGTGACGCGATGAGGAGCGCGGCGGTGAAGAGAATGCCGAGGAGCATCGGCCAGGTGGTGCGCCACACTCTGCGCGGTGGTGCGTCCTCCGGCGGGGCCGGGGTTGCGACGGTCATGTCGGTCCTGTCCTGAATCGTGCCGAAGCCCGGCCAGCGGGACTGACTCGGGGGAGTCGGTCAGCAGGCCGGGCGTGGGGCGGGCGTGGTGCCGGGAGTTACTCGGCAGCCTCGAAGGCATCGGCGACGGTGTTGAGGACCTCGGTGTAGGCGATGATGTCCTCGGTGGTGTAGAAGTCGTTCGGCAACAGGATGATCTGGTCGTTCTGCACGGCCGGGACGTTCTTCAGGGCCTCGGAGTCGGCGATGAGCTCCTGGGCGGAGTGGTACTCGGGCTCGTCGGCGGAGACGGCGGCGTCACGGTCCAGGACGATGATCCAGTCCGGCCTGGAGTCGGCGATGGCCTCGACGGAGATGTCGTCACCCTGGTGGTTGGTGGAACCCTCGTGGTCGTAGGACGGGGTCAGATCCAGCATGTCGAAGATCGGCCCCACGGAGCGGCCGGTGGACGGGGCGGCGTAGTTGATGTCGCCGCCGGAGGTGACCAGGCCCATGACGGTCTCGTCGGAGTTGTAGGCCTCCTTGGCGCGGTCCTTGGCCTCGTCGAAGGCGGAGACCAGATCCTCGGCCTCGTCGTCCTTGTCGAAGACCTCACCCATCAGGTTGGTGATGTCCTTGAGGGTGTCCTCGGTGGACTGGGTCGCCGGGGCGTCCTCGTCGGTACTCTCGAGGTCCTGGTCGAAGCTGAGGTCCAGGATCGGGGTGTCCGGGAGCAGTTTCTTCATCTCGTCGTACTGGGATGCGTAGCGGTAGCCGGTGATGATGAGGTCCGGGTCGGCGGCGACAAGCTCCTCGAGGTTCGGCTCGCGGTGGGAACCGGTGTCGTGGATCTCGGTGTCCTCGTGGTACCTGGTGATGGAGTCCGGGATCAGGGTGACCGGGGCGGAGACCAGGTCGATGTCCCAGTCGGAGAGCACCTGGAAGATGCGGTTGTCGAAGGCGGCGACGCGCTCCGGGTCGGCGGGGATCTCGACCTCGCCGCGGGCGTCGGTGACGGTGCGGGTGTCTCCGTCGGAGCTGCTGCCGTCATCGTCGGAGCAGGCGACGAGGGAGCCGGCCGCCAGGAAAGCGGTGGCAGCCAGGGCGACGGGTGCCAGGCGGCGGCGGTTGCCGCGGAAAAGGGTGCGCATGTTTACGGGGGAGTCCTCTCGGAACGTCAGGTTCGGAAATCTCTTTCTGCACCCTAGCCAAATGGGAGCAGCATATGCCAAGCGCAGCCTAAGTAGAGATATGGGACGCCTCACCGCGACATGGCCCGAGAAACGCTGTCGCCCCAGTTCGTGCAGGGGTTACAGCGCTTCCCTGTGAACCGGCAACGGGGGTGAGATTTGGGGGTGATGAGAGAGTATGTAGTGAGAGCTGTGTTCTTCACTACCTGCGGTTACATGGTAGTGATTCTGATTCACCCGTTGCGTCGGATGCCGGACGGGCCGGTCGCTCTCAGGCCGCCCACGCCCGCCACAGTGTCGCGTACCGGCCACCGGCGGCCACGAGCTGCTCCTGCGTCCCGCACTCGACGATCCGACCGTGCTCCATCACGGCGATCCGGTCACAGGACGTCGCCTGGCTCAACCGGTGGGCGATGACCACCCCGGTGCGTCCTTCCAGTACCGCCGCGGACGCCCGGTCGAGGACATCGGCATGGGTGGAGCCGGCGTCCGCCGTCGCCTCGTCGAGGATCACCAGGTCGGGGTCGGCGACCAGCACCCGGGTCAGCGCGAGATGCTGCGCCTGCGCGGCGGTGAGGTCCACCCCCTGCAGGCCCAGCGGGGTGTCGAGACCCTTCGGGAGCTGGTCCAGCAGATCGTCCGCACCGGTGACTGTCAGCGCCTCCGTCAGGGCACTGTCGGGGACGGCCGCCGGGTCGGACGCACCGAGCACCAGGTTGTCCCGCAGGGTGCCGGCGAAGACATGCGTCTCCTGGGAGATCAGCATGGTGCGCTCAGGCGCCTGCAGTGTTCCGGTGGTCACCGGGTGGATACCCGCCAGCAGTGCGGCGACCGTCGACTTCCCCGCCCCGGACGTGCCGACCAACGCGACATGCTCGCCGGGAGCCAGCGTCAGTGAGACATCGTGGAGGACATCGCCCGCGTCAGGATTCTCCGGGGCATAGGAGAAGGACACGTCCCCGAGGACGACGCCGGCGTCCGGCGAGGTCGGGGTGGAAAACGCCCTGGCGTCCTGCGCGGGAAGATCGGTGACCCCGATGATGCGCGCCAGCGAGGCCGTCGCGGACTGCAGCACGTCGATCTCGCGCATGAGCATGCCCAGCGGTGCCTCGATACGCAGGAAGAACAGCACCGCCGTGGTGACCGCGCCGATGGTGGGAGTGCCTCCGCCGGAGACGTCACCGACCAGCACGTACCCGATGAGCAGCACCGCGGTGAGCATCGCCAGGAAGGCCGCGTCGACCCGCCACATGAACATCGTCTGCACCGTGCGCGCCCGCAGGGACCACCGGTTGACCTGCCAGGACGCCTCCGCGATCCGCCCGGAATGGCGACCCGACAACCGGAAGGCCAGCACTGTCGGCAAGCCCCGCAGCGAGGACAGCAGGATGTGGGCGCGGTCGCCGAATGCCGCCCGCTCCGCGGCGTACATCGGCGGGGCGAGTCGCAGGTACCACTGCACAGTCCACCAGTACAACGGCAGCGCCACGGCGATGACCAGTGCCAGGCGCCAGTCGAGTGCGGCGACGCCGACCAGTGTGAGCACGATGGCGAAGAAGGTCTTGGTCAGCGAGGGCACGACCTGGGAGAGTGCCTCGGAGACCTGCGCGACATCGTCGCTGGCACGGGAGATGAGGTCGCCGGTGCCGGAGCGTTCGACCCGCTGCTGCGGCATCGACAGCGCCTAGCGGATGAGCTTCTCACGCAGGGTGGCCAGCAGACGCTCCATCACCCGTGACGCCACGAGGATCCCGAGGACGGCCAGGACCGCCGCGCCGACCGCGGACCCGAAGATGAGCAGCCCGTAGAGCCAGAGTGACGTGGTGCCGTCCCCGTCGGCGGCGCCGGCGACATCGTCGACGATGCGTCCGAGAACCGCCGGGGTCACCAGTTCCAGACCCGCACCGGCGGCGGCGAGGACCGCGGAGATCAGCAGGAGGACGCGGCGTCCGCGCAGTTCCCGCCACAGGGTCGTGGCGGTGCGCTTCCCGGTGGCGATGGGCAGGCGGGCGTCGGTGTTGTTCTTCACGGCGCTCACAGTTCCACCACCCGGTCGCAGGAGGCGAGCATCGTGCGGGACGCGGTGACGATCACGGTGGTGCGTCCGGCACGGAACGGGGCGACGCGCTGGGCGACGGCGGCGCCCGTGACAGAGTCCACCGCCGTCGTCGGGTCATGGAGCACCAGGACCGGTGGGTCGGCCGCCAATGTCCTGGCCAGGGCGATGCGCTGACGTTGTCCACCGGACAGGCGCGTCCCACCGTCGCCGACTCTGGTGTACTCACCCTGGGGAAGTGCCTCGAGGATGTCGTCGCAGGCCGCGGCATGCAGCGCGCCGGGGATACGCCCGGGTTCGGCACCGGGGACATTGATGTTTTCGGCGACGGTGCCGTCGAAGAGGTCGGCGGTGTGTGGAGCCGTGAGCACCTGCGACCTGTAGTCGTCGATATCGAGCTGCTCCGCGGCCGTTGTCCCGAGCAGGACGCCGCGTCCGTGGGCGAGACGGTCAATGAGTTCGCGGGCGGGGCGTCCTTCCGCGTTGACGCCGACGCACTCGCCGGGTTCCACGGTGAGGTCGCCGACGGTGAGGGAGGTGGCGTCCTGCGCGGTCGCGGTGGTGGCGTGCTCATCGGCGTAGGGGGTGCGCAGTAGGTCGAGGACGCGTCCGCCAGAGGCGACGCCGGTGGCCCACGGCGCGCCGATCATGTTCGGCAGGCCGGTCAGGGGTCCCAGGAGGAACTGTGTCAGACCGACGACGGAGATCAGTTCGCCGACGGTGAGGTGACCGTTGAGTGCCAGGGATGCGGCACCGAGGCTGAGCCCGGCGATGAAGACACCGGTGACGGTGTTCATCGAACCCGTGTACAGCGCTCGGGAGTTGCGGGCCTTCAGCGCGCCGTCGAGGGCGTCGGCGCTGACGGACTCGTAGCGCGTCGCGGCGTTGGTCTCTGCGCGCAGGCCCTTGATGACGCGGTAGCCGGTGATGATGTCGCTGGCCTGGCCGGTCGCCCGGGCTACGAGGGCCTGTTGTCTCTGGCTGCGTTTCTGCAGGGGACGCCCGGCTTTCGTCATGATCCAGAGCGTCACCGGGGCGCCGATGATGAGGGCCAGACCGAGCGGCCAGGAGATTATGGTGAGGGCGACCGCGCAGGCCACGACGGCGGCGAGTTCGCCGACGGGGTAGATGGAGAGTTGCATGGTGCCGGCGAGGCGGAAGACGTCTCCGGTGGCGATGGAGAGCATCGCGCCGCCGAGGTGGTCGGTCTTCATGCCGGCGGGGTGGAGCAGGCGGTCGGTGACGTCCATGCGCAGCCGGTGCTGGACCTGCTGCATGCCGTAGAACCCGGTGCGGGAGCCGAAACGGAAGCAGAGGGACGCGGCGACGGCCGCTGCGGTGAGGGCGATGAGCCAGGTGATGAGCTCGCCGAGGCTGTGGTGGGCGATGGCCTTGTCGACGACGAAGCCGGCGCTCACCGGGACGGCGGCGGAGCACAGCTGACTCAGCGCGAGCAGGAGGCCGCCGGGGACCGTGTACTTCGTGGCACCGAAGATGACGCGCCGGGTGAACTGTTCCGGCGTGGTGTATTCGTCATAGGGGATCGGTGGGCTCTTGAGCTGGTGCTCAGGGGCCTGGAGCAGCAGTGGCCAGCGGATGCCGAAGAGGTGGCTGCGCAGGGTCTCGTCGGTGAAGGCGTCCTGCGGCCGGGGTGCCTGGGCACTCGTGTCGGCGTCGGCGGTGTCGTCTGCGGCGCCAGGGGGAGGTGTGGTCACGGTCACTGAGACTACGGGGTGGGTGACGCTACGTGTTGTCCTGAAGTGACAGATGGTTAGCGGGAGGGGACAGTGTGTGCGCTGCGTCAATGGTGCGGGTCGGGTGCTCCTGGGCGGTTCAGAAGCCTGGTCCGACCTGGAGCACCCGACCTGGAGGGCTTCAGAACTGTGGCAGGCACAGATCCGCGATTCTGTGCCACAGAATCCGCGATTCGTGCCTGACGCAGATGTGCTGCACGCATCGTCGAGCAGTCGGTCCACGAGGAGACTGCGCCGGCGGACACGGTCCTGTTCGCCAAGGCGCTCACCGAGATCGCGGACGCCGAGGCGGTGCTCACGCTGCGGAAAGCGGCCTCCTCCCTGGCCGACGGCGGCCAGCGTCCGCGTCAGTGGTTGCCGAGCAGGATATTCGCGATGAGCTGGTCGAGTCGCCGGACATCCACATCGCGACCGGGACCGGTCTTGATCTTGCCGGCCCGGGTCCACAGTTCCAGCTCTGCCGTGGAATCCAGTGTGCCGGCGTTCTCCGAGGACCACATGTTGATCGAGGAGTTATGGCGGTATGGCAGGGAGTACATCTCGCTCTTCCTGCCGCGGAGGCCCTGCGCGTCCCTGACGATGAGTCGACGGTCGGTGAGACGGCGGAATCGCGGCAGGTCTTGTAGGCGGCGATGGGCGTTTCACCCGGGACGAGGATCGGACCGATGTCCTCGGGGATCGGCACCTCCATCTGGAAGGGCCAGGAGGTGATGACATTGATTTCAGTCGGCAACTGCCGGCGTCTCCGGTGGGGGAGATCCCGGACGCCGTCCTCCTCATCCATGACCTCAACCAGCTGCCGGACGCGGATGCGGTCCACCGGCTGCGTCACCTCGCAGCAGGAGCGGGAAAGGTCCTGGTCGTGGAGGACACCTTCGACATCTCCGGCACCATCGACGAGCACGCCGCCGAGAACGACGTCCTCTCCCTGGCTGCCTGGGGATCGGGCTTCCGCACCGGTACGGAACTGGCGACGGTTTTCGCGGACGCCGGAGTCACTGTCATTGTGACCGGGAGGTTCGGCTGGGACCGGACGGTGTACACCGTGGTGTAGCACACACTACATCCTTCGGCGAATCCTGTAGTGTTCACAACATGCAACTGGTTGACCGCATTGCCGCCCACCGCAGTGAACTCACTCCCGCGGAGGTCCGCGTCGCAGAATTCATGACCGACAATCCGCACAGTGTCGGCTACCTCTCCGCACTGAAGCTCGCCGAGGCGTCCCGCACCAGCGACGCCACGGTCGTGCGCACTGTCCGCAAGCTCGGCTTCGACGGCCTTGATGACCTGCGTGAACAGCTCGCCGTCGAGCTGTCCCGGGCCGGCCGGATGGAGAGTTCCATCCAGGCGCTCGTGTACGAGCCGGAGAGCGAGGTCACCCGGCACATCGCCGGGTCCGCCGACGCGGTCGGCGTCCTGCCGGAACGCATCGGCCAGGACGCCCTCGCCGGGGCCGTCGAGGTCATCGCAGCCGCCGGCCGAGTAGTCATCGTCGGTTTCGGCCCGGCCAGGTCCATCGCCGACTACGCGGCCCACCGGTTCCGCCGTGCCGGGGCACAGTCCGTCGCCGCCGGGTCGAGCGGACGCGCCTTCGCCGACGAACTCGCCGCCCTTGCCGACGGTGACGTTGTCGTGCTCATGTCCTACGATCGTGCCACCGTGGAGGTCAGCGTCCTCTATGCGCGGGCCGCGGCGCTCGACATCCCGGTCATCCAACTCAGCGAAGGCGTCCACACCGTCGATCCGCGATGCGCGGTGGTGCTCGGTGTGGGGCGCGGCAATCCGGAGTACAGCCCCAGCTATGCCCCGACCGTGGTGGTGCTCGAGGCGCTGGTGCTGGCGGTCGCGGCGTCCGACCCGGACCGTAGCGCGGCGGCCGGCGTGGTGCTCGACGACCTGCGGGACCAGCTGTCATGAGCGAACCGTTGTTCTCCTTCGGGAACGTCACCCTGGTCCGCGACGGGCGCCCCATCCTCGACCATGTGACCCTCGACATCCCGACCGGCGGCATCACCGCGGTGACCGGACCGTCCGGCTCCGGCAAGTCCACACTGCTGCGCTGCTGCAATCTGCTGGAGACCCCCACCTCCGGACGCATCCTCTACCGCGGGACCCCGTTGACCGGCCCCGGTTCCCTTGACCCGCTGACCCTGCGCCGGCGGGTCGCAATGGTCTTCCAGCGGCCTACGGTCTTCGCCGGCACCGCCCTGGACAACCTGCGCGCCGCCGACAGGTCCCTCGACGGGGACGCCGCCACGGCTCTGCTGGCCGAAGTCGGACTGGAGGCGTCCTACCTGCACCGCGAGGCGGACACGCTCTCCGGCGGCGAGTCACAACTGCTCTGCCTCGCCCGGGCCCTGGCGACCGAGCCCGATGTGCTGCTCGCTGACGAGGTCACCTCCTCCCTCGACGAGGACGCCACGAGCGTCCTCGAATCACTTGCCCGACGGCTCGCCGCCCCGGACGCACAGGGAGGACGTGGCCTCTCGGTGCTCTGGGTCTCTCACGACCCGGCGCAGGTCGAGCGGATCGCCGGCCGGTCCATCCGGATCGACGCCGGGCAGGTGACCGCATGAGCGGGGACGGAGGTGCCGTCGGCTGGGTCGGCCTGGCGGTCTCGCTGATCTTCATCGCCGTGGCCATGGCGGTGACCAGTGGATTCCACCTGAAGCTCAACCGGCCGATCGTCGTCGCCGTGGTGCGCTCCCTGGTGCAGATGGGCATCGTCGGCTATGCCCTGGTGCTGCTGGTGGACCCGGATACGTCGATCTGGTGGTCGTGGGCGTGGACGGTGGGCATCATCGTCTTTGCGGCGGTGACGGTGACGCGTCGCGCCCCGCGGGTACCGGGTCTGTTCCTTATCTCGATGACCGCCTGTACAACGATTGCTGTGACCTCGCTGGCCGTCATCTTCGGCTTCGGGATCTTCGAGCTGACCAGCCGTGCTCTGGTGCCGGTGGCCGGGATGGTCGTCGGCAACTCGATGAAGGTCGGTGTGGTCGCGACGACCAGGGTCTCGGAGTTCGCCTCCGACCAGCGGGCCGAGGTCGAGGCCGGGCTGGCGCTGGGGATGAGCGTACGCAGGGCGTCCTCCCGGCTGCTGCGTTCGGCGCTGCGTACCGCGATCTCGCCGCAGGTCGAGCAGACCGCGGCGCTGGGTATCGTCTTCCTGCCGGGCGCGATGACGGGTCTGATCCTGGCGGGCATGGACCCGCTGGAGGCGGTCGCCACGCAGCTCGCGCTGATGTACGTCATCCTCGCAGGGGTGGTCATTGCCGCGGTCATCACCGGGATCGGGACGCTGCGGGCACTCACCACCCCCGGGCAGACACTGGCGCAGCTGGCGCGGCAGGGGTAGCGGAGCGGTCAGTCCGGGTCGCCCAGATCCGCGCCCGGTCGGCGTCGAACAATCGGGCCTCCAACTCTCCACTTGCCGTGCGGAGAGATCGAAGAGCCCGAACCCCTCAGGCAGGTCCACCAGCAGCTCAATGTCGGAGTCCTCGTGGTCCTCGCCGCGGGCGACGCTGCCGAATACCCGGGGGTTGGTCACGCCCACCCTTCTGAGGATCTCCAGGACCTGTGGACGGCGTCGTTGGAGCCGTTGGCCCGATGGGGTGGTGCTGTGGAATCGGAGTAACCGGGAGACCTCCGGTTGGCTTCGGCCGATGGCGTCCGCGATCTGTCGTCGGCTGAGACCTGCTGCATGTCCGGTGCGGACGGCGGACACCAGCATCTCGGCGGCGTGGGCCCGGAGCTCGTCCGCGTTGTGCACTTCGCTGCGGATCTTGTCGATAGATGCTTCTGTAGTGGTCGTATAGTAGATGCCGTCAACGTGGGCAATGCGCGGATACCCCTTGTCTGTGCTGGCCCCTGACCGGCTGCCCGTCCTTCGACGTCGGTTCTGTGTTCCCTGTCAGGAGCTGACCCGGATCTGTAGATTCTGTCCGGTCGGATCGACAGAATCGGGTCTGCTCATGACAACGGAGAAGTCCTGCTCCTACTCCACCGCAGCGGTGAGCTCCGGAGTGATCTGCTCGACGGCCCAGTCGAGGCTCATCGGGCCGGACGCGGTTGTCACCGCATAGCCGAGCGCCATGTCCTGCCAGATCAGCGCGCCGTTCTTCACCGACGGCAGGGCGGCGAACCGGGGGTTGTTCTCCAGCTGAGACTTCTCGCCGGCCGGGTCGTAGATGACCAGGACATCGCCGTCGAGCTCGTCGAGCCGCTCCAGGGAGACCGTGCCGCGGGCACCGGCGGCCTGCTGCTTCTCGTTCTGGATCATGCCGAGGTCCTCGAACATGGAGTTGGTGGAGTAGACCAGCTGGCCCTGGTTGAGCATCGCCGAGTTGTAGGTCAGTTCATCGATGCCGGGGAACTTGTCCCGGATCTCGGCGATCCGGTCGTTGTACTTCTCCTTGACCTCGGCGGCCTTGTCCTCCAGTCCGGTGGCCTCGGCGACACCGTCGAGGATCGGCTGCCACGCCGGACCGTCGGCGGGCCAGTCGTAGACGAGGGTCGGGGCGATCTTCTCGAGTTCAGACCATGTGGCGTCATCCGTGTAGACATCGCCGACAATGACGAGGTCGGGGTCGTAGGACGCGATCGCCTCGGGGTTGGCGGTGCGGTCGGCGGTGAGGGCGGCGTCCTCCGCCCAGTCGATCTTTCCCTCCAGCCACGGCATGCTCCCGTCGCCACCCTGGATCTCGAACATGGCGACCGGCTCGAGACCGAGGGAGAGCACGGGGTCGATGCCGGCCTCGTGCAGCACGACGATCCGCTCGGGCTTCTCGTCGATGGTCGAGGACCCGAGGGTGTGCTCGACGGTGACGGGCCAGGACGCGCTCTCGGATGTGGTAGCGCCGGTGGTGTCCGTGGCATTGTCATCGGCATCGTCGGAGCTGCAGGCGGTCATGCCGAGGGCGAGGAGCGCGCCCAGCAGTGCGGCGGGAAGGGTACGGGACAGTTTCACTGGTTCTCCTGGGATCCTGAGGTCATGTAGTCAAGAGGACAGGCTATGCTTCGTTCCATGTCTCTCTGTCGTCCCGGACTGCCCCGTGCTTGACGATCTGACACCCTTCCGGACCACCCTGGCCTCAGATTCCCGGTACCTGCTGCTGTGGTGCCACACCGGTACGGTGGCCGTGCGCTGCGGCACGGTGGAACGACTGACCGCCGGGCAGTGCGTCCTGATCCCTCCCGGGAAGGACGCCACGCTCGTCGTCGCGCCGGGCGCCGTCGTCGTGCCGGTGCGGATCGCGGTCGAGGAGGTCGCGGAAGGTATGGCAGGTCCAGTCGGTCCAGTCGGTCCAGTCGGTCCAGGCCGTTCGGACGCCCCACAGGTCTTCACTCCGGGCGAGGAATGGAACGACTGGCTGCTGCACCACTTCACCGCGTCCATCGCACCGATCCGGGAGCCGGGGTACCGGGCCGCCGAGATCGTCGAGCGGTTGCGGGGGAGTGCGGGTGCGGTGGCCGCGCAGCCGATGCCGACGATGCTGACGATGCCGCGCAGTCCTGAAGCACGGCAGGTGGCCCGCGCCCTGGTGAAGGATCCCGCGTGCGGGTGGACTGTCGCCCAGTGGGCGTCCTCCGCGCAGGTGGGGGAGAGGACGTTGCACCGTGCCTTTGTCGCGGAGACCGGGCTGACCATTGCCGCGTGGCGTCGGGAGGTCCGGTTGGACGCCGCCCTGTCCCTGCTGCGTGACCCGGAGAAATCGGTGGCGCAGGTCGCCGAGGCTGTCGGATTCCGGACGTCGACCGGGTTCATCCGGGCGTTCAGCACCCGGTCCGGTCTCACGCCCACGGCGTGGCGGAACGGTCAGGACGCTGCGGACGCGCCGGGCGTCCTCCCGTCGGAGCTCCCGGTGTGGGCGGCGGCATCTGCCCCGCCGAGCCTGGACCACGGCTTCCACCTGCTGCTGTGGGTGTACCGCGGGACAATGCGGCTCACCGTCGGTGAGCAGGTCATCGATGTCACCGAGGGAGAGGTGGCGTGGATGCCTGCCTATCGCGGGCACGGGGTGCAGCTGGGGCCGGGGTCGGTGGTCCTCCCGTTGACGTTCACGGTCGCTGAGGTGGAGATCGGGGAGAAGGTCGGACCGGTGACGGTGCCGGCGTACGAGGTTCCGGCACTGCTGCAGCACGTCATGGCGAACCAGTGTGGTGTGGGGCCGACCGGGTACGACAGGACGGTGGTGCCGGGTCGGGCCTGGGTGCCGGGACAGGTTGTCGCTGCGGACGTGTCCGGCTCATGGACCTCGGTCGGAGCTGCGACTGTGGCGGACGCTCTGCTGGCTGACCTGCGTGACCGGCGCACCCCGGCGCAGTGGGCGGCGTCGGTGGGGCTGACCGTCAGGGCGCTGAACGAACGGTTCCGGGAGGCGACCGGGATGACTCTGCTGCAGTGGCGCACGACGGTGCGTCTCCAGGCGGCCATGCGGATGCTGTCGACCGGAGCGACACCGTCGACGGCCGCCCATGCTGTCGGCTACCTGCACCTGTCACAGTTCAGCCGTGACTTCGCGGCCCGGTACGGGATGGGGCCGCGGGAGTTCAGGGGGAAGTGAGTCGGAGGGTAGGCACTGCCGGTGGTCACCGGCTCCGAGGAGGCGGTCGGCGGCAGTACAGGACTCCCGGTGTGTAATACCATGAGACGTGACATCGCAATAGGAAACAGATAGGCGTACCGCTTTCGCTTCATGCATGAGAGTGGTTTGTGTCTCGCCATCTGCCTGGTGCGATTTTCGACACAGTGCACCACGGTGGGTTATCCTCTGTGCGATGTAGTTATCAATTCAGATTGGTTGAGTTGAAGGGACATCGTTCGCAGAACAAAAGAAGTTTTCTACGCACTACCTACCGGGACTTTCCGAAAAATGGGAAGAACCGGCAGGTGGTCGCTATGATCTTCAACGTCGTGAACGCCGACTTTGACGCAGTTCGGTTCACAGTTCAAACACAACTCAGCAGTGCCACAGACGAGCAGCTACAGACGAGTAAAAGCAGGAGGAGACCAGACAATGTCGACCACACCCCCGCCCCCGGGCGCGCCCGGGCAGCCTGACGGCGACGCCGCGTCGACGGCATCGGCGCCCTCGGGTGCTCCGATCAAGCTGACTGCCCCGGGTGCGCCCGGTGCCCCCGGAACCCCGGCCGCGCCGGCCACTCCCGCTGCGCCTGCCGAGCCTGCTGCTGCCGCAGAGTCGACGGCACCTGCTGCGCCGGCCACCGAGCCCGCTGCTCCGGCCCCGGCCGCGCCGTCCGGTCCGATCAAGCTGAACGCGACCGCACCGGGAGCTCCCGGTGCTCCGGGTGCGCCTGCCGCACCTGCGACTCCCGCAACCGCAGCTCCGGCGGCCCCGGCTGAGGCTCCGGCCGCCGCTGCGCCTGCCGCACCTGCGGCCGAGCCGGCTGCCCCGGCCGCTCCGTCCGGTCCCATCAAGCTGAACTCCGGCGCTCCGGGTGCCCCGGGTGCGCCTGCTGCCCCGGGTGCGCCTGCCGCACCTGCTGCGGCGCCCGCCGCACCGGCGGCTCCTGCTGCTCCCGGTGCCCCTGGTGCACCCGCCGCCCCTGGTGCCCCGGCTGCACCCGCCGCTGCCGCACCTGCTGCTCCCGCAGCCCCTGCAGCCCCCGGTGCTCCCGCAGCCGGCACTCCTGCTGCCGCGGCGACGACGACCGCCGCCAAGCCCAAGCCGAAGCCGAAGCCCGAGAAGAAGGAACCCTTCACCATCTTCGGCATGGAGGTCGCTGACCTCTGGGGCATGGCTGTCGCCGGCGTCGGTGGCGTGGCCGCCAGCGCCTGGGCCGCCGTCAAGGGCCTCGGCAAGAAGGGTGCGATGATCTTCGGTGCCGCCCTGGTTGCCGCCATCATCATCGTCGTGGCTGTCCGCTGGTTCATCCACCTCGACTTCATGGAGAGCTGGATCGAGCAGTACCCGGGTGAGTACGAGCCCGCCGAGTCCATCGCCCCCGATGAGGGCTTCCCGATCTGGGCCCGGTGGCAGCACTACCTGAACTTCCTGTTCATGGCCCTGATCCTGCAGTCCGGACTCCGCGTCCGTACCCAGCAGAAGCCGCCGGCTGTCTGGCAGCCCAAGAAGGGCGGCAAGAAGATCAGCATCAACCTCTGGCTCCACACCTCGCTGGACCTGTTCTGGATGCTCAACGGTCTGATCTTCATCGTCCTGCTGTTCGTCACCGGACACTGGGCCCGTATCGTCCCGACCAGCTGGGAAGTCTTCCCGAACGCCATCTCCGCCGGTCTGCAGTACGCGTCCTTCGAGTGGCCCGCCGAGAACGGATGGACGAACTTCAACTCCATCCAGCAGATCATGTACTTCCTGGTCATCTTCGTCGCCGCCCCGCTGGCCATCATCTCCGGCCTGCGCATGAGTGAGTGGTGGCCGTCCGAGGCCAAGAAGCTGAACAAGCTCTACCCGGCCCCGGTCGCCCGGAAGATCCACTTCCCGACGATGATCTTCTTCGTGTTCTTCGTCTTCGTCCACGTCTTCCTGGTCTTCACCACCGGTATGACGCATAACCTGAACCACATGTTCGCCGGTAACGACTCTTCCAACCTCGGTGGCTTCGTCTGGTTCGTGTTCGGACTCGCCGTCGTCATCGCCCTGGTATCCGCGGCGCGTCCGCTGGTCATCCAGCCGATCGCCGGCAAGTTCGGTCAGGTCAGCGCCCGCTAGTCACTGACGACAGGTACTGACCGGCACAAGCCGGGCAGCCAGAAGGGCGGCACCGTCACGGTGCCGCCCTTCTGTCATGCCCCGGGGAGGACACCTGCCGCCGAGTTTGCGTCCCCGATTCCGGACTACCGTGGCAGCAGATCAGGGAAACGGTGCCGCAAAACCCGGGGACCATCGTGGGTCGGTCGCTGCAGGCCGGTCTGACGGTCTCGGACCAACATGGGGCGCCCGACCGAGGTGAACTTCCGTCTACGGCAGCCGGTGCGTCCACTCCTCGGTGTTGAACTTCTCGTCGCAGCGCTGGCGGGCGACGGCCAGGTCGGCGTCCGAAATGGTCCCCTCGGTCGCGCTGTACTTCTCCTTGAAGGTGTCGTGGAAGACCTTGAGGATCTCCTCCCGCGGCAGTTGCGTCTGCGACCGCATCGGGTCGACCCGCTTCACCGCCGACCGGGTGCCCTTGTCCTTCATCTTCTCCTTGCCGATACGGATGACTTCGAGCATCTTCTCGGCGTCGATGTCATAGGACATGGTCACATGGTGCACCATCCACCCGTTGGAGAACCGCTTCTGTGCCGCACCGCCGATCTTGCCCTGGTCCGAGGAGATGTCGTTGAGCGGGATGTAGTGGGCGTTGATACCGACCTTCTTCAGCGCCTCCATCGTCCACTCGTCGAGGAAGGGGTAGGACTGGGCGAAGCTCAGCCCGTCGACCAGCGCCTGGGGGACGACCAGGGAGTAGGTCACACAGTTGCCGGGCTCCATGAACATCGCCCCACCACCGGTGACGCGGCGCGAGACCGTGATGCCGTACTTGTCCACGCCCTCCTGGTTGATCTCGTTGGAGTACGACTGGAATGACCCGATGACGACCTGCGGGGCGTTCCACTCCCACAGCCTCATGAACGGCTTGCGGCGTCCGGCGGCGACATCGTCGGTGAGCGTCTCATCCATCGCGACATTGAGCATCGGGTCGATCGCGGGACCGTAGATGACATCGAAGTCGATGTCGTCCCAGTCGATGGCGTGCCCCAGCGCCCGGCGCACCGCGATACCCACGCCCTCGGCGGTGATGCCGAAGAGGACGTCGGTGCGCAGCAGCGAATCTGCGACGCGTTCGGTGTAACCCTCGGCGGACAGGTCAGCCGGTGCACCCTCCAGGGCGGAGGTCATCCGGATCAGTGCCTCATCGGGTTCGAGGAAGAAGTCACCGGCGATCCGCACCCCGGTCAGGACGCCGGGGTCATCCTCGGTCACCGTCGTCACCTCCAGGTCGACGACGATGAGCTTTCCTCCGAGGACTTTGTATTCTCCGTGCACGTCAACGGGCCTTTCTGATAGCGGTGTAGTCGACCGCCCAGTCTAGCCTTACCGAGCACCCGTCTGTACCGGTCAGTGCCGGTCAGTGCCGGTCAGTGCCGGTCAGTGCCGGTCAGCGCCTGCCACTACCCGTCAGAGAGCGTCGGTACCGTGCTCGCCGGTGCGCACCCGCACCAGCCCGGTGAGCTCGCTCGCCCACACCTTTCCGTCGCCGATCTCGCCGGCGCCGGTCCGGGCGGCCTGCACGATGGTGTCGATGATGTCCTCGACGGTGTCGGCGGGAACGATCACCTCGATCCTGGACTTGGGCAGGAAGTTCTCGGTGTACTCCCTGCCGCGGTAGACTTCCTTGCGTCCTCCCTGGTTGCCGTATCCGAGGACTTCGGTGACCGTCAGGCCTCCGATGCCCTTGTCGGCGAGTGCGGCGGTGACGGCGTCGAGCCGGGTGCCTTTGATGACTGCGGTGACGAGTTTCAGCATGGCCACTGTCCTTAGTTGTAGTCGTAGGCGGTTTCGCCGTGGAGCTTGAAGTCGAGGTCGTCCTCGTCCTCTTCCTCGACCCGGATATGCATCGTCTTGTCCATGACCTTGGCGATGATCCAGGTCATGCCGAAGGAGAAGGTGCAGGTGACGGCGATGGCCGCGAGTTCACCCCACAGTAGCGAGATGTCCCCGCCGAAGAAGATGCCCCGGATCGGTTCGGCGTTGGTGTATGTCGCCCACCCGAAGAACACCACGAAGAGTGCGCCCACGATGCCGCCGAGCCCGTGCACGGCCCAGGCGTCCAGCGATTCGTCGATCCCGAGCTTCGTCTTCCAGGTACATGCCCAGGCGACGAATGCTCCGGCGATGAGTCCGAGAGCCAGCGCACCGAAGGGGTCCACGGCGTCGGCGGCCGGGGTGATGGCGACCAGCCCGGCGATGACCCCGGACGCGAGGCCGAGCACGGTGGACTTACCGTGGCGGAACTTCTCGTAGAGCATGAAGCCGAGCATGCCGGTTCCGCCGGCGTACAGGGTGTTCATGATCGTGTACTGGGCGACGTAGTTCGCGCCGCCGGCGGTGCCGCCGTTGAACCCGAACCAGCCCATCCACAGGATTCCGGCGCCGAGCAGGACCAGGGGCATACTGTGCGGGCGGCTCGCGGTCTTCTTCCGCGGGCCCAGCACCAGCGCCAGCGCCAGGGCGGCGAAACCCGAGGCCATGTGCACCGCAGTGCCACCGGCGTAGTCGTGGAAGTCGAGGACCTCACCCATCCAACCGTCGCCGAACACCCAGTGTCCGAGAGGGAAATAGACGAGGGTGACCCAGACCATCGAGAAGACGATCCAGGCGGAGAACTTCATACGCCCGAGTGCGCCGGACGCCACGATGGCCACGGTGATGCAGGCGAACATGGTGTAGAACGCCATGTCCGCGGTGACGGAGAAGCCGCCGTCCACGCCACTGTCCTCATTGCCGACGAGCCCGAAGTAGGAGGTCGGGTCGCCGATGACGCCACCGAGCGAGTCGCCGAGCACCAGGCTGTGGCCGAACAGCACGTAGAGGACCGTGACCGTGCCGAGGGTCGACATGGTCATCGCGAACATGTTGAGGACATTGTTCTTGCCCGACATGCCGCCGTAGAACAGTGCGATTCCGGGAAACATGAGGAGGACGACCGTCATGGCCGCCAGGATCCAGGCGACGTCCGCCAATTCCTGTGGATCAATCATCAGCGCAGGGCTCCATTCGTGACGCGGTCATGAGAAACAGCACGGATGCTCGGAATGAACACCGTGTCCTCACGGTAAACAGCGCTGATGTCGGTCCCGTGTCCCCACTGTAAAAGCAGGGGTCGTGGTGCCGACCCTCGATGACACGTCCGGTTGCGGGAGGTTACGGCCTGACTACAGGTGGGTTACCCGCATTAACTCCGGTCCCGGTCAATGTCGGCCCTGACCAGCATCACCCCCGCAGCGCCAGCGCGAAGGGAAGCACTGCCGCCGCACCGGCCTGACGCAGTGCACGTCCCGCCACGGTCATCGCCCACCGCGACCCGATCTCGGTGTCCACCAGCAGCACGACCTGCCCCTCGACTGCAGCCGCGGTCTCCGGGGGCACCGTGAATGCTCCGGCGAGGTTCTTCACCCGGAAGGCGCTGTTGACGTCGGGAGTCCCCGGATCGCGGGTGAGTTCCAGCGACCCGGCGTCCACCATCCGCCCGATCGACGCGAGGCCGGACGCCAGGTCGCCCGTCGTCGTCGGCCGCGTCACGGAGGGCATCCCGACGACCACGGAAGGACGCTCATCCCAGCCCCACTCCTTTAGAACCTGGACACACCAGTCGGCGATGTTCTTCGGCACCGGCACGTCCTCGGCCCCCTCGGCGAGGAAGGTCCGCAGCACCTGGCCGGCGCCGAGATCGGTGAGGCGGGCGATGGCGCGTCCCTCCGCGACCCGCTCGTCGGTCGGGATCTTCCCCTTGAGCTGCACGCCGACCTTCTCCATGCCGGAGGGCCACTGGCTCCGTGGGTCGACAGGCACACCGATCCCGGAGAGCACCTTACGCGCCCCGGACTCGTTGTCGGCGCTGACGGTGGCGTCCCACCAGACCCCGGCACAGACATCGCAGCGTCCGCAGTCATGGGCGGTCGGGTCATCGAGAGCCTCGGCGAGGAAGCGCATCCGGCACATCTGACCTGCCTCGTAGTCCAGCATCGCCTGTGCCTCACGCTTCCGGGCCTCGGCGACAGCGTCGTAGCGTGGCGTGTCATAGGACCAGGGTGCGCCGGTGGTGACGAAGCCGGAGCCGGCCCGGTCCACCGCGCCGTCTACCTGCAGGGTCTTGAGCAGCAGGGTCAGCTTCGTGCGCTTGATACCGACCAGAGGTTCCAGCGCGGGGACGGACAGGGGAGTGGGGGAGTCCGTCAGGGCACCCAGTACTGCCAGTGCGTCCTCCTCCTCGGGCATGGAGGCGGTGGCGAAGTACTCCCAGATGTCCGGGTCCTCGTCGCCGGGCAGCAGCAGGACGTCCGCGGACTCCGTGGCACGACCGGCGCGTCCGACCTGCTGGTAGTACGCCACGGCGGAGCTCGGCGCGCCGAGGTGCACCACGAACCCCAGGTCAGGTTTGTCGAAACCCATACCCAGCGCGCTGGTCGCCACCAGCGCCTTGAGACTGTTGTCCTTGAGCGCCTGCTCCAGACGGGCGCGGTCCTCGGCGTCGGTGCGTCCGGTGTAGGCGGCGACATCCCGGCCGGCTTCCCTGAGCGCGCGGGTCGTGTCCTCGGCGGCAGAGACTGTGAGGCAGTAGATGATGCCCGAACCGGTGAAGTCCCCCAGGTGCTGGACCAGCCAACCGATCCGGTGCCCGGGGGAGGAAGTGGGAGCGACACCCAGGCGCAGCGAATCACGGGAGAGCGCGCCACGGATGACAGCGGTGTCCGCTCCGAGCTGGGCGGCGACATCGTCGACGACGCGGCTGTTCGCCGTCGCCGTCGTCGCCAGCACCGGCAGGTCACCGGGCAGGGACACCAGCAGTGCGCCGATCCGACGGTAGTCGGGGCGGAAGTCATGGCCCCAGTCGGAGATGCAGTGGGCCTCGTCGACGACGACCATGCCGACCCCGGCGCCGGAACCGGTGGCGCCCAGCAGAGGATCGAGGACGCGCTCCCGGAACTTCGGGTTGGTCAGTCGCTCCGGGGAGATGAGCAGTACGTCGAGGCGTCCTTCCCGGAGGGCGGTGAGGACGTCATCCCACTCGGTGACATTGGCGGAGTTGATCGTCGCCGCGTGGACCCCGGCGCGTTCGGCGGCGGCGACCTGGTCGCGCATCAGGGCAAGCAGCGGGGAGATGATGAGCGTCGGACCGGCGCTGCCGCCTGTGCCGCCTGAGCCTTCCCGGATCAGCCGGGCGGCGACGAAGTACACCGCCGACTTGCCCCAGCCGGTGCGTTGGACGACGAGAACCCGTTTCCGGTCACTGACCAGTGCCTTGATGGCGTCGAACTGGCCGTCGCGGAAGTCGGCGTCCGGGCGTCCGGTGAGTTCGCGGAGGATCTCCGTGGCGCGGGTACGGAGGTCGGTGGTGGGGGCGGCGGGAGAAGCGGCGGCGTCGGTCGGGCTCATGCGCCCCACCCTAGAGGAGTGACCGGACAGCTTAGGGCCGGTCGTCTGCCGGTCCCTGTGCCGTCGCCGTTCACCCCGGATACATCACAGGCCGTGTCGGTATGATGTCCCGAAAGGGGCATGCCGTGTGATGTATGCCCGTTGAACGGCGGTCAGGGATGGCCCATGGTGGGGGTGTGCAGTCCCTTCGGTATCCGGACCAGCAGGACGCCGGTCGCAATCAGGGCGAAGACGACGCCACCACCGATGACGATCATCATGTAGCCGACACCCCACAGGCCGGTGTCGTCATAGTCCGCCATCAGGATGCCGCGCGCGGATCAGGGGCACCTGGCATGAGTGGAACCTCGAAGACAGCACCCTCACCACTCGACGACCGGGCCCGCGAGGTCGTCGAGCGGCTCCACGCGCAGAACCGGCACCAGTTCGTCCGCAGCTTCTTTCCACTGGTCCGTGAGATGGCGAAGGCGAAGTCCGGCACCGGGAACCGGGACCACACCCGGACCGACTCCGGCAAGGAGATGCTCGCCGACAAGATGGTGGCCCTCGACCCGGAGAAGGCGGCGCTGTGTCACCTGCTGTGCCGCAGTCTCCGGGCACGTACCGTCGTCGATATCAGGACACCGTTCGGGGTGGCCACAGCAGGTTTCCCGAGGTGTTCATGGTGCTCACGCTACCTGTCTCTCACCTCCGGCGAGTGGCCTCGGGACCGGGTGGGCCGTGCAGCACCGGTCGGGGAGTCCTACTCTCGGGAAGTGATCGATATTCACTGTCCAGGGAGCTGACCGCTGATGACCGCACCCGTCTGGCACACCACCGGCGTCCAGGAGGTCAGAGCTGCTCTCGACCTACCTGACCCCGCAACAGGAACCATCACTGACACCGGCCTGACCTCGGCGGACGCCGCCGCCCGGCTGGAAAGCCACGGTCCCAACAAGCTCCGGGAGAACACCGCCGACCCCTGGTACGTCGTCCTCGGCCGGCAGATGGCGTCCCCGATGGTCGTCTTCCTCTTCCTCGCCGGCATCGTCACCCTCATCCAACAGGAATGGTTCGAGGCGGCGGTGATCTTCCTCGTTGTCGTGCTGAACTCCTCGATCGGCTACTGGCAGGCCCGCAAGGCGGAGAAGGATGTCGCCGCGCTGGCGAAACTCTCCACACCCGAGGCCACCGTCGTCCGTGACGGTGTGGTTGCCGACATTCCCGCCACCGACCTCGTCCCCGGCGACACGGTCCGCCTCGAATCCGGCGACATGGTGCCCGCCGACCTGCGGATCGTGGCGTCCAACGGACTGCGCGTCGACGAATCGATGCTCACCGGTGAGGTCCTGCCGACCACGAAGCGCGCCGAGGTCTCCGACCACGGCGTCGATCTGGCGGTGGACGCCCCACTCGGCGACCGCGTCACCATGGGCTACTCCGGCACGCTCGTCGTCTCCGGTCGCGCCAGCGGCCTGGTCGTCGCCACCGGTCACGACACCGAACTCGGCTCCATCGCCGACCTCGTCCAGACCGACAGCGGGAAGACCCCGTTGCAGATCCTCACCGACCGGCTCGAGAAGACCATCGCCGCACTGCTGGTCGTCGTCGGCGTCGCGGTGTTCGTCGCCAACCTCATCCTCGGCACCGGCCTGGGGGACGCCTTCCGCTCCACCGTCGCGCTGATCGTCTCCTCGATGCCGGAGGCACTGCCGGTCGTCCTGTCTGTCGCGATGGGTGTGGGGGTGTCCCGTATGGCGGCCCGCAATGCGGTGGTACGCCATCTGCCCAGCGTGGAAACCCTCGGTTCCACGACCGTCATCGGTTCGGACAAGACCGGCACGCTCACCGTCAACCGGATGACCGTGGAGACCGTGTGGACACCCACCGGTCTCGACGAGACCCCGTCGCTGCGTACCGGTGCGTTGACCAATGACGCCACCGCCCACCCCGACGGCGACACGCTCATCGGGGACGCCGTGGATGTCGCCATGGCCACCGCCGCACTCGAGCGGGGTGCCGTCACCGCTGCCGAGCGCAGTGCGGCGCCGGAGGCAGACATGCCCTATGAACCCGAGCACGCCTATTCACAGACGCTGCGTCGGGAGACCGGGGAGGACGGTACGGACCGCCGTGTACTCCACGTCAAGGGTGCACCGGAGGTCGTGGCATCCTTCTGCCGGGGGATGGGTGAGTGCGGCGTCCTCCATGAGGCGATGGAGGAGGCCAACCGCGCGATGGCCGCCGATGGGCTGCGCGTCATCGCCACCGCGTCCCGCGTCCTCGGGGACGATGAAGTCCCGGACGCCACGAAGGCACTCGATACCCCGCATGACCTGCAGTTCACCGGGCTGCAGGGGATGATGGACCCGCCGCGTGAGGGCGTGCGCGAGGCGATCGGGCAGTGTCGGTCGGCCGGCATCCATGTCATGATGATCACCGGTGACCACCCCGTCACCGCCGTCGCGATCGGCAAGCGGCTCGGGCTGGGACGTCCCGGCGATGAGCCGGTCACCGGCCGCGACCTGGCCGGGCTGGATGACGCCCAACTGCGCGAACGGCTCAAGCACACCAGCGTCGCCGCGCGGATGAGTCCGCAGGACAAGCTGCGGATCGTCAAGCTACTCAAGGCTGACGGGGAGACCGTCGCCGTCACCGGTGACGGCGTCAATGACGCCCCGGCGCTCAAGGCGGCGTCCATCGGAGTGGCGATGGGGGATTCCGGTACCGATGTCGCCCGGGAATCCGCCGACGTGGTCCTCACCGACGACAACTTCGTCACCATCGTCGACGCCGTGCGCCTCGGCCGGGTGACGTTCTCCTCGATCCGCAAGGCCACCTTCTTCCTCATCTCGAACGGCCTGGCACTCATGACTGCGGTGGTGGTGAACACCTTCACCGAGCTGCCGCTGATATTCCTGCCGGTGATGCTGCTGTTCATGAATATCGTCACCAACGGCATCCAGGACATCGCCCTGTCCTTCGAGAAAGGCGAGGGTGACGAGCTCGACCAGAAGCCCCGGTCGAAGGATGAAGGCGTGCTCGACACCCACATGTGGATGCGGTCGGTCATCACGGGGCTGTGGATGGGCATCGGAACACTGCTGGTCTACCGGGTCGCCCACGACCAGGGGCTGCCGCTGGAGGAATGCCGCACACTGGCTCTGATCACCATGGTGATGTTCAACTTCTTCCAGGTGTTCAGTGCCCGTGCGCTGCACATCTCCGCCTTCGCGGTGAACCCGCTGGGCAACCCGCTGCTGCTTGGCTCCGCACTGTTGGCGCTGGTGCTGCAGTGGGTGTGCACCGCGTGGACACCGGCCGCCGACCTCATCGGCCTGACCGCGCTGACGTGGGAGCAGTGGCTCATGTGCACGGGCATCGGGGTTACGGTGTTGTTGATCGTCGAAGCAGAGAAACTCGTGGTGAGGTGGATGGAATGGCGGAACACACGGCACATGAGGAGCACGGCGGCCGTCGGACGGACATCTGCGTCATAGGTGCGGGCGTCCTCGGTCTGACGGCGGCACGTGAGCTGGCGTCCCGCGGTCATTCGGTGACCCTGCTGGACGCCGAGGCGCCGTTCGCCGGGGCGAGTCACCGGTCATTCGCGTGGATCAACGCGAACAACAAGCCACCGCACGCCTACCACCGGCTCAACGCGCTGGGCATGGAGGAGCACGACCGGCTGCAGGCGGAGCTGGGCGGGGACTGGTTCCACCGCTCGGGCTCGGTGCTTGCGTCGTCCGTCGGGACGCCGGAACAGCGCGCGGAATTCCTCGTCGACCGGCTCGACCGGCTGCACGCCGAGCATTACCCGGTCCAGCAGGTGGGACGCGATGACCTGACCGACCTGGAACCGGTCGTGGACTGGACACACCTGCTGCCCGAGGGTGGGGAGGCGCTGTTCTTCCCCGAGGAGGGATACCTGGACGCCGACCTCTTCGCCGCCGGGCTGCTGGGCGACCTGGCCGGACGTCGGGTGACGGTGCAGCAGGGGAGGGTGACGCATCTGGCCTCGGACGCGGTAAGCGCCCGTGTCCTGCTGGACACCGGGGTCGAGCTTACGCCGGACGCCGTGGTCGTCGCCGCCGGTGCCGGTTCGCGGGCCCTCGGACTTCCGGTCGCTGATCTCGCGGCCCCGGAGGGGCCCACCGAGCGGACCCACAGTTTCCTGGGGCTGAGTGCACCGACCGATGTGCCGCTGGGCCGGGTGGTCATCACGGACGTGATCAACGTGCGGCCCCGCCATGACGGACGCCTGTGGGTGCAGCTGCCGGGTGTGGAGCACCGGGTCTCCGAGGCGGTGGACGCGTCCTCGCGGGACGCCGTGTGTGATGAGGTACGCCACCTCATGGAGATCGAGCTGGAGACGATCCTGGGTACTCCGGTGCCGGTGCCGACGGTGCACCTGTCCGGACGCAGTCTGCCGGAGGACGGCTTCCCGCTCGTCGGATTCACCGACACCCCGCGCCGGATCTACGCACTGGTCGCGCATTCGGGGATGACGCTGTCCGCACTGCTCGGTCGCCTGGTCGCCGAGGAGATCAGTGGTGGACCCGGGGAAGCGGCCGAGCTGCTGGCGTCCTTCCGCCCGGACCGTCCGGCGGCCGCGGAACCCGCCCCGTCCACCCCCTTCATCGGGCGGCAGTAGGCCGGGCACTGCAGGTGCGGCGGGCGTGGACGCACAATGGAGGCATGACCACCACCATCCCCACCACCATGCACGCCTGGCAGGTCACCACACCCGGCCCGGTCGACGGGGCCTATGCACCCTTGGAACTCGTCGAGAAGCCGGTGCCGGAGCCTGGCCCCGGTGAGCTTCTCGTCCACGTCCACACCTGCGGGGTGTGCCGGACCGACCTGCACGTCACAGAGGGGGACCTTGATGTGCACCATCCCCATGTCACGCCCGGCCACGAGATCGTCGGGTCGGTGACTGCTCTCGGTGAGGGGGTTGATGCGTCCTGGCAGGACGCCAGGGTCGGCGTAGCCTGGCTGCGCTCGACCTGCGGGGAGTGCCGTTGGTGCCGGTCAGGGCGCGAGAACCTCTGCCCGAACTCGACCTACACCGGGTGGGACGCCGACGGTGGATATGCCGGGTACACGGTGGTGCCCGCCGACTTCGCGTACCGGCTTCCGGACTCCGGTCAGGACGCTGCGTCCGATGTGGCGTCCGATGCCGCACTGTCCCCCATGCTCTGCGCGGGCATCATCGGGTACCACGCCCTGCAGCGCGCCGGGCTGCCCGAATCCACCCCGGACAACCCCGCCCGGCTCGGACTCTACGGCTTCGGCGGATCGGCCCACCTGTGCGCCCAGCTCGCGCTGTCCTCCGGAGCCCGCGTCCACGTCCTGACCAGGGACAAGGCTGCACAGGAACTGGCGCTGTCACTGGGCTGCGCTTCGGCGGCCGGCGCCTACGACATGCCGCCGGAGCCGTTGGATGCCGCGGTACTCTTCGCCCCGGTCGGGGACATCGTCCCACCGGCCATGCGCGCGCTGGACCGGGGTGGCGTCCTGTCGATCGCCGGGATCCACCTCTCGGACACCCCACCGCTGAACTACGAGAACGAGCTCTTCTACGAAAAGGAGATCCGCTCGGTCACCTCGAACACGCGTGCCCAGGGCCGTGAGTTCCTGTCACTGGTGGCGGAACACGGGGTGCACGCGACGACGCACGAGTACCCGATGAGCGATGCGTTGACTGCCCTGCAGGACCTCAGGGCAGGACGCTTCGACGGGGCGGCGGTGCTGGTCAATGACTTCTGATCCTACCTCTGACGCCGCAGCTGATGCACTGGTCGGCGGCGTGGGCTGCACGCACTGGCACTCATCGCTGGACATCGTGGCGATCCGCTTCCACTGCTGCGGGCACTCCTATCCCTGCCTGCACTGCCATGAGGAGGCCGAGGACCATCCGGTGACGCCCCGGCCCACGGCTACTGGGTCCGACCGGGCACAGGAGGCCGTGCTGTGCCGGGCGTGTGGAGCGTGGCTGACCGTGGTGGAGTACCTCGACCTTTACGACGGGGCTGCCGAGCCACACTGCCCGTACTGCGCTGCGTCCTTCAACCCCGGCTGCGCACTCCACTCCCAGGTGTACTTCCAGGTGCGACCCGACAGGTAGGTTCTGTCAGCCCCGACCAACCGGGCGGGTCGTACCTGGGTCGGGCGCTCAGGGGAATCAGCGCCGCAGGCCAACCTCAGGCACCCGACCGGGCGAGGTTGTCCGGACCCGACCTGGGGGGGCTACCGGTCCCGCCCCGGCAGCTGAGCGGTGCGCGCCGCGCGCAGTCCGTTGGCGATGACCACGACCTCCGCCGACTCGTGCACCAGCACCACCGCCGCCAGGCCGAGCACACCGGTCAGTGCCAGTGGGCACAGCACCACGATGATGGTCATAGCCAGAGCCATATTCGCGGTCATGATGCGGCGTCCGCGCCGGGCATGTGCCAGTGCCGCGGGGATCAGCCGCAGGTCGGACCCGGTGAAGGTCACGTCCGCGGACTCGACGGCCGCTGCAGATCCGCCGGTGCCGATCGCGATTCCCACGGTGGCCGAGGCCAGGGCAGGGGTGTCGTTGATACCGTCGCCGATCATCACGGTCGGCATACGCGTGGAGGAGTCGTGCACGAAGCGTTCCTTGTCTGTCGGCTTCAGCTCCGCATGTACCTTGTCGATGCCGGCCTCGGCGGCCAGCGCGGCGGCGGTCCGCTCATTGTCCCCGGTGAGCATGACAGTCGATATCCCCTGGTCGTGCAGTGCCGAGATCGCCTCCGCTGCTTCAGGGCGCAACTCATCGCGCACTCCGATCACACCGGCGACCTCGCCGTCCACCTCGACGACGATGAGGGACACGCCGTCACCGGCGAGCTCCGCGGCGTCCTCCGCGAGGATGCCAGGGGAGACCCACCGGTCACTGCCGACCCGGATATGGCGACCTTCCACGGTGCCGGTGATGCCGTGACCGGCGGTCTCGGTGACGGAGGTGGCGTCCGGAATACCGGACGCGGCGGCGACGACCGCAGTCGCCAGCGGATGGGAACTGGAGGTCTCGAGTGCGGCAGCGAGGTCCAGGACCTGCGCATCATCGAAACCCGTTGTGGTGAGGACCGGGCCGACGCGGGGCTCGTTGCGGGTCAGGGTACCGGTCTTGTCGAGCGCGACGGTACGGACGGTCCCCAGCTCCTCGAAGGCGGCACCGGAGGTCACCGCCACGCCGAGTCGACTGGCGGCGCCGATCGCGGAGATCACGGTGACCGGTACGGCGATGGCCATCGCGCAGGGGGACGCCGCGACGAGGACCACGAGCGCCCGGTCGATCCACATGCCGGGGTCTCCCAGAAGGAAGCCGAGGACCGCGGTGGCCGCAGCGACGAGAAGGACGACCGGGACCAGTGGTCGGGCGATCCGGTCGGCGAGGCGGGCACGGACACCCTTGCGGGCCTGCGCCTGTTCGACGAGGGTGACGATGCGGGTCAGGGAGTTGTCCCGGCCGTCGGCGGTGGCCTCGATGACGAGCGTGCCGGTGCTGTTGACGGAGCCGGCGAGTGCCTCGGAACCGGGGGAGACCTCCACAGGAATGGACTCGCCGGTGACCGCTGCGGTGTCCAGTGCCGAGCTGCCTTCCAGGACGGTGCCGTCGGTGGCGAGCCGTTCACCGGCGCCGAGCCGGAGCACGTCGCCGCGTCGGACATCGGCGGCCGGGACCGGGTCGTAGCATCCGTCGGGGCAACGGACCCGTGCGGTATCCGGCATGAGGGAGAGCAGGGACCGCAGGCTGTTCTTCGCCCGGTCCATGGCCCGGTCCTCAAGGGTCTCGGCGATGGAGAAGAGGAAGGCCAGGGCCGCGGCCTCGCCGACGTGGCCGAGCAGGACCGCGCCGATCGCTGCAATGGTCATCAGCAGCCCGACGCCGAGCCGGTTGCGTCCTGTCTTCTGGACCAGCTGACGTAGGGCGCCGGGGACGAAGGTCGCACCACCGGCGACCAGACCGAGTGCGCAGGCGACGGTGGCGGCGATGTCGGTGCCGGGCCCTCCCACCGGGCCGAGTACGAGGCCGACGACCCACAGAATCCCGGACGTCACGGGAAGTGCGAGGGCACGGTCGCGGTACCAGGGAGTGAGGTCGGTGTGGTCGGCGTGGGGGTCATGCACTGCGGCGGTTTCGGTAGGGCCGCAGCAGGCGTCGCTCATGAGGCGTCCTCCGGCGCACAGTCGGCGCAGCAGCCGGGCACATCGCAGTTCTCGGTGGTGCAGGCGTCCCCCTCGTCGACGGCGAGGACTACCTCGACCAGCGATTCCAGGGCCCTCGTGAGGTGTGGATCGGCGATCTCGTAGCGGGTGCGGCGTCCTTCGGGGACGGCGACGATGATCCCACAGCCGCGCAGGCAGGCGAGGTGGTTTGAGACGTTGGTGCGGGTCAGTTCCAGATCGCGGGAGAGTTGGGCCGGGTAGCCGGGCGCATCGAGGAGGTGAAGCAGAATGCGGGACCGGGTCGGGTCGGCCATGGCGCGACCGAGCCGGTTCATGACGTCGAGTCTGGACTGAATGGTCAGCATATGATGACTATACAGCGAGTGCTGACCAATGTGGAAGGAGTCCGTACCTGCGACCGCTTCCGGATCATCATCGCTGTCGGTGACGAGTAGCGGGTGAGACCATGGCATTCCTGGAAGGCGACATGTTCCGCTTTGAGTCGTTCACTGATCCGGAGTCGTTGATCGCAGAGATCGATGACTACATCGGGTTCTACAACCACCGGCGCAGTCAGCAACGGCTCGACTTCCTGTCGCCGGTGGCCTACCGGATACGTGAAACCGTCCACCGTCGAAACGGTGGGCAGATGCTCTACGGCTTAGCGGTCTGACAGCCAGCCCGATAGTCGGTAAAAACCACTCCAACTTCATGGGGCCAGTTCAAATCAGCGCCGCAGGCCAACCTGAGGCGCCCGACCTGGCGTCGTGCTCCGGGAAAACGTCGCTGAGAATACGACGAGACCCCGGTACCTTCACGGGGAAGGAACAGGGGTCCGCGTGTCTGGGGTGGCTGACGGGACTCGAACCCGCGACACCCAGGATCACAACCTGGTGCTCTACCAGCTGAACTACAGCCACCATTGCCGCTGTTGAAGCAGCGGGACTCATACTAGACCACCGCTGTCATTCCGGGCAAAAGCGCAGGTCCCACCGTGTGGCCGGTCATGGTGGGCAATCGACCACGGTCGGCAGCTACACGATCGGCGTCGCCTCGGTAGCCGCAGCGGCAGCGGCGTCCACCGCGTCCTGACCCGGAGTCTCGGCGACGAAGGCCGCCCGGCGGTAGTAGTCCAGCTCGCGGATGGACTCCAGGATGTCCGCCAGTGCACGGTGCTGCATGCCCTTGGCCGGTTGACCGCTGTAGACCCTCGGGTACCAGCGGCGGGTGAGTTCCTTGATGGAGGAGACGTCGATCATCCGGTAGTGCAGGAAGTTGTCCAGGTCGGGCATGTACTTCGCGATGAACTTCCGGTCGGACGCGATGGAGTTGCCGCACAGCGGCGCTACACCGGAGGACGCCACGAAGCGTCTGATGTACTCCACGACCTCCTTCTCTGCGTCCGCCACGGAGACGGAGGACGCGCGGATCTCCTCGGTCAGACCCGAGGTGCCGTGCATCTTCGTCACGAAGTCGTCCATCTCCGCCAGCTCGTCGTCGGTGGCGTGGATGACGATGTCGATGCCCTTGTCGAGGGGCTTGAGTTCAGCGTCGGTGACGACGACGGCGATCTCCACGAGCACGTGCCGGGAGGTGTCCAGTCCGGTCATCTCGCAGTCCACCCACACGAGGCGGTCGATCTTGGCGGTCTGGTTCGGTGTCATGTTGTCAGCTTTCTCTTGTCTTCTGCCGTCACTCGTCAGCCATCCGGGCATACGCCTTCCCCATCAGCGGGGCGGTGATCCGACGCGGCAGGTAGGTCGACATCACGTTGGCGACCTTCGACAGGCCGCCGGGGACGACGCGCAGCTTGTTCGCGGCCAGCGCCTCGAGCGTCCCGGTCGCACAGTCCGGGTAGGTCGTCCACACGAAGTCCGGGGTGGCACGGTCAACGATGGTACGCGCGGCGTCCTCCTTGACCTCCTCTCGCACCGGGCCGGGGGCCAGCAGGGTGCAGCGCACCCCGGTGCCCTTCAGCTCGTAGTGCAGCGCCTCGGTGAAGGTGTTAACCATGGCTTTCGTGCCCACATAGGTCGCGTTGTTGGGGATCGCGGCGTTGCCGGCGACGGAGCCGACGTTGACGATTCCGGCGTCCCCGCTCGCCACCATGCCCGGCAGGACCGCGGCGGTGAGCTCGAAGACGGCGGTGGCGTTGAGCTCGAACTGCGTGCGCTCGTAGGCGGGGTCGAGCTGCCGGAACTCGCCGAAGGTCGCCACGCCGGCGGAGTTGACGATGATGTTCACGTCCAGGCCCTCAAGCTCCTCGATGAGGACGCCGCGGGCCTCGGCGTCCGCCAGATCGCAGGGGCGGATCTCGACGGTGACGTTCCGGCCCTCGGTGACCAGCGTGTCGCGGATCATTTCCATCGGCCCGGTGGTGCGGGCGACGAGCAGCAGGTTGTGTCCGCGGCGTCCCAGCTCCAGGGCGATCGCCTGTCCGATGCCGGAGGACGCCCCGGTCACCACAGCGACACGGTCGGGGCCGGGGGAGGGCAGGGCAGGAGACTTACGGGGTTTACGTCGGAACAACAGGGACTCCTGTGTCGGTGGGGGACGGGAACTGGCGTCCCTCAGGCTACCTGCTGGCAGTGACGGTGGTCGGTAGTCCGGTAGATGACGTGGAAGAGCGCTCCGGCGGGTCGGGGGAGGCCCGCAGG
>NZ_JALAGU010000030.1 GCF_022712275.1 Corynebacterium sp.
CCCGCCGAATGCGTCCACCCCGCCCGGGCTTCCGGACGGCACCGAGATCACCGGTGTCGGCGACTCGGTGATGCTGGCATCCACCGTAGCACTGCAGCAGCGGTTCCCCGGGATGCGGATCGACGCGGAGGTCTCCCGCCACTACTCCGGTGGCGAGGGCTCCATCCAGGCGATGGTCGACGACGGGTCCATGGGCGAGTACGTCGTCCTCGGCTTCGGGACGAACGGGCAGGCCTTCGAGGGCGAGCTGGACAAGATCCGTGACATGCTCGGCCCGGACCGGAAGATGATCCTCGTGGTGCCCTTCGGCTACGTCGACGGGATCCAGGACGCCGCGGACCAGGTCATCGCCTATGCGGCGGAGAATCCGGACGTCTACCTGGCACCGTGGTGCCAGCAGGCCGTCGACCACCCGGAGGACCTCATCGGTGACGGCGTGCACCCTGACGAGCAGGGGCAGCAGCTCTACGCCGATGCGGTGGAGGACGCCCTGCGCCAGGCCGTGGCCGGTAAGCAGGACACCTCGATCAGCTGCCCGATGTAGCCGGGCAGCGCAGGTCACAGCTGCGCGGCGAGCTGCGGCGCAGCGGTGACCGGGTCAATGCCGGCACCGCGCAGGGCGGCCATCGCACCCTGGGGGTCGGAACGGAACTGGTCGGCGGTCGCCTGGGGGATGCCCATGCGCACAGCGGCGGCGACAGTGGCGTCCGGGTTGGCGGCGAGCTTGTCGGCGGTCGCCTGGTCCACACCCTCGGCGAGCAGGGCGCTACGGATGCCCTCGTCACCGGCCGGGGCCGGGGCGGCCTCGGGAGCGGGCCCAGGGGCCGGCGCCTCCTCCACGGGCGCGGGCTCCTCGGCGGGGACCTCTTCCTGGGCTTCCGGAGCCGGGGCGGGATCCCCGCCGCAGAACACCGGGAGATTCTCTTCGCCGCCCTCGGCGACCTGACCGACCAGGGTGCAGGCCCAGGCCCGCGAGATCTTCCACTCGCCGTCCTGCTTGACGAACTCGGCGTTGTCCACGGTGATCGGCTCCTGCTCAGGCAGGGTCAGTGTGGCCGTGGCCAGCGCGATCTCGGGGGTGTCGCCGGGCAGCACCGGGTCGACGACCGCGAAGGTCGCTCCGGAGTCCTGGACGGCCTGGGTCATCTGGGCGAAGAGTTCACCGGCCTCGGCACCGTCCTGGACAGTGGCGGCCTTCTCCTCCACCGGCAGCTCGGGATCGAGCGCGCGGTTGAGCAGGTCACCGAGTTCCGCAGCGGTGGGCAGGGCGTCCTGCTGTTCCGTCGTGGTCGGGGCGGACGTCGCCGAACTGGTCGGGGCGTCCTCGTCCTCGTCAGAGGAACAGGCGGTGACCACCAGTGCGGCGGACACGGCGAGGGCAGCGGCAATGGTGCGGGTACGGTGACCCGCCGGCGAGGAAAACTTCATCTGGCGAGTCTAACTTAGTCAGCCAGTTTCTCGCGGACGACCGCGAATCCCTCCGCCCAGGCGAGTAGATCGGTGAGCAGGGGGCCGAAGGTGCCCGCGGAGACCTCGGCCGGGGTGAACGTCCCGTCGGTGAAGTCCGTGAAGGTGGAGAAGGACGCGGTGCCGCGCACGGTGGCGGCACGGAAATTCGCGAAGACCAGGCGCCACTGCTCGATGGCGCGCACGCCCTTGTCCGCGCCGTAGGACGCGAAGGCGACCGGCTTGTTGTTGAACTCGGAGCCGATGAAGTCGATGGCGTTCTTCAGCGGGCCGGGCACGCCGTGGTTGTACTCCGGGGTGACGACGATGTAGCCGTCGAAGGGCTCCACGGCCGCGCCCCAGGCCTTTGTGTGCTCGTTGGCGTACATGTGCGCGCCACCCGGGATCTCCTCGTCGAGGACCGGGAGGTCGTAGTCGCCGAAGTTGACGACCCCGTTCTCCACACCAGCCTCGTCGAGCTGGGTCTTCACCCAGGTCACGACCTGGGGGTTGAGGGCGCCGGGGCGGGAGGATCCGGCAAGGATGCCGATACGGGTCATGGGGAGCTCCTTGATCTGGTCACGAACTGGTCGTGCCCTGGTGGTGCGACGGTGGTTGAAACGTCAACCACCGTAGTCCGGCGGTGCGCGCCGCGCCATGGGGCCACGGAACTGACGCAACCCTTGACCCCGCAGACATCGCAATCCTAGTATCTAAGCATGCGTGAACATACGAATAAATGCACATTCACTCCGGACAGCCAGTACGCAGACTTCGCCGCCGAGGTGTTCTCCCTTCTGGCCGACGCCACCCGCGTCCGCATCATCCTCGCACTACGCAACAGTGAGTTGTCGGTGAGCGAACTCGCCGACCGGATCGGCAAGTCACCGACAGTCATCTCCCAGCACCTCGCCAAACTGCGCTGGGGCCGGATCGTCGAGGCACGCAAGGAGGCCAACCGCATGTACTACCGTCTCATCGACGAGCACGTCCGCGAACTGGTTTCCCACGCCGTCTTCCAGGCACAGCACGTCGTCGCCGGCGACGGCAGCGGTCACGTCCCCGAACACCACCGCACCGACGACGGCTACGTCACCGACGACTCCTCTCACGGCGGTCAGCGGTGACCGGTCTGATTGCCAGGATCGACCGCCCGGACCTGGCCCGCACCCTGTGCGTCGCACTCTGCGCCGCGACCGTCGCCCTCGGAGTGACCTGGCCGACCAATGCCGTCCCCGCAGTCGCCGTCGTCGGCCTACTCATCGGATGCTGGCCGATCCTCACCGAAGCGCTGGAGGACGCCCGCCACCGCCGGATGAGCATGGAACTGTCGATGCTCATCGCCGTCCTCGCCGCGGCCGCCATCGGGGAATGGACCACCGCCCTGGTCATCACCACCTTCGTCCTCGCCGCGGAGATCCTCGAGGACCTGTCCATGGACCGCGGGCAGGATGCCCTCACCGACCTCATGGCCTTCCTCCCCCGCACCGTTCAGGTCCGCGTCTTACCCGATGGTGCACTGGGCTCCGTCACCACAATCCCCCTCGAGGAGGTCCATCCGGGCCAGACCGTCGTAGTCAGCCCCGGTGACCGCGTCCCCGTCGACGGAACCGTCACCGCCGGGGCGTCCTCCGTCGACCAGTCCCGGATCACCGGCGAGTCTCTGCCAGTGGACATTCTCCCCGGTAGCGAGGTCCTCGCCGGGTCCGTCAATCAGATCGGAGCCGTCGACGTACTCGTCGACCGTGTCGGGGAAGACTCCTCGTACGGCCGAATCATCGCTGCGGTGCGCCAGGCCAGAGAATCCGAACCACCGGTCCAGCGACTCGCCGACCGACTCGCCGCCCGACTGGTGTACCTCGCGCTCGCAGCCGCCGCGGTGACCTTGCTGGTCACCCGTGACCTCACCTCCACCATCTCGGTGGTCATCGTCGCCGGGGCCTGCGGCGTCGCCGCGGGTACACCGCTCGCAGTCCTCGCCGCGATCGCCCGTGTCGCCCGGTCCGGCGCCTTCGTCAAGGACGGGACCCACCTGGAGGCCCTGTCCGCCGTGGACACAGTCATCTTCGACAAGACCGGCACACTCACCACCGGTAAACCCACGGTCACCGACGTCCTCCCGGAACCGGAGCTGGATGAGGGCGCTCTACTGCGTCTCGCGGCCTCCGCGGAATCCTGGTCAGAGCACCCGCTGGGCCGGGCGATAGTCGAGCACGCCCGGAACCTTGGTGTGGCCGTAGGATCTGCCACCAACTTCACCTACACGCCCGGACTGGGGGTCACCGCGGTCGTGGGCGACCGTCGCGTCGCCGTCGGCAACCGCTCACTCGTGAGCGACGCTCCGGAGCAGGCACGAGCGCAGAACGCGGCTACTCCTGCGACCTCGGCGACCGCAGTGCACGTCAGCGTGGACGGTCATTATGTCGGCACCCTGCTCATCGAGGACACACTGCGCCACTCCGCTGCCACGGCAGTCGAGTCGCTGCACCGGACGGGTCTGCGCACCGTCCTGCTCACCGGGGACGCCGACGCCGCCGCCCACACTGTCGCCCGGAAAGCCGGCATCAGCACCGTGCACGCGGGACTGCGTCCTGAGGAGAAGCTCGCGGTGATCGACGCCGAACGTGCCGCCGGCCACACGGTGGTCATGGTCGGCGACGGCGTGAATGACGCCCCCGCCCTGGCCTGCGCGGATGTCGGCATCGCGATGGGCAGCGGCACCGACATCGCCCAGGACAGCGCAGACGTCATCCTCATCAGTTCCGACCTCGACGATCTCGTCGCCACGGTCCGCACCGCCCGGCGCGCCCGGCGAATCATCATGACCAACTTCATCGGCACCATCGTGGTGGACGTTGTCGGGATGCTCCTCGCGGCGTTCGGTCTGCTCAGCCCCATCCTCGCGGCACTCGTACACGTCGGGTCCGAGACGGCGTTCATCCTCAACTCCGCTCGGCTGATCCCGTCCGTCAGGACGTCGCCTGCACCCGTCGCCGCGACCAGCGGTAGACGAGCACGATGATCAGCGCGAAGATCAGCGCACCGGCCCACCGGGAGGCGTCCGCCCAGCCGTCGGGCATGATCCCGAGCGCCTCGGAGTCTCCTGTGGCGGCGATGATACCGGCGTTGACCACGCCGAACAGGGACTCACCGACGATCAGACCGGTCGCACCGAGGACGCCGACCCGCTTGGCGTCGGTGGCGTCCTTCACCTTCCCGGTGATCGCCGCACGGTCGGCCCAGCGGTTGTACAGCCAGCCGATGAGCGCGCCGAGCGGGATGATCAGGGTGAGCGACACCGGCAGGTACATGCCCATACCGACGGCGAGCGGCGGCAGGGCGAGGCGGCGCGGGCCAGCCTTCGTGGTCCGCGAGAGTACCTCGTCGATGATGATGACGCCGAGGCCGATCAGCACGCCGAGGCCGATCTTGGACCAGTCGAGGGAATCACCGAAGATGCCCTGGGCGATCGAGGACAGCAGGCCCGCCTGCGGGGCGGCCAGGGCGTCCGGGCCGGCGTCGGGGGCGCCGACGAAACCGAAGGCGGACGCCATCAGCCCCATGATCGGCGGGATGATCAGCGAGCCGAAGAAGACACCGATGATCAGGCCGACCTGCTGCTTCCACGGTGTCGCGCCGACGAGCTGACCGGTCTTGAGGTCCTGGAG
Source organism: Corynebacterium sp. (assembly GCF_022712275.1). Lineage (GTDB taxonomy): Bacteria > Actinomycetota > Actinomycetes > Mycobacteriales > Mycobacteriaceae > Corynebacterium. The sequence continues at coordinate 5,115 of NZ_JALAGU010000030.1, forward strand.
GTTGTCGTTGGAGATCGTGGCGACGCCGAAGACCACTGCAGCGGTGAACAGGGTGTAGGCGACCAGGGAGGTCGGGTCGCCGCCGTTGTCGTTGCCGGTGACAGCCTTGATGAGAAGCGCGGCGAGCAGCACGATGATGACGCCGATACCGGAGATCGGGCTGTTCGACGAACCGATGAGGCCGGCCATGTAACCGCAGACCGCGGCGATGACCAGGCCTAGGACCAGCACGAAGAGGACAGAGAGGGTGATCAGTGAGCCGGTGTGGTGGCTGATGCCGGTGCCGTCGAGGAAGACCCACAGCAGCAGGCCGATCGGGATCATCAGGGCTACGATGACGCCGACGACGGTCTTCACCGGGATGTCGCGCTCGGTGATGTCGACCTCCTGACCGGCACTGCGGGCGCGGGAGGATGCGAGCGATTCGCGGATGCCACGGATCACCGGGCCGAGGATCTTCGCCAGCGTCCACACCGCAGCGACGGCCATGGTGCCGGCACCGACGAAGCGGACATCGTCGGAGAAGGTGCCGGAGACGACCTCGGAGATGTCACCGGTGCTCGGCAGGTCGCCGCTGGTGAAGACCGGCAGCAGGACGCCGAAGGAGATGAGCAGGCCGACGATCATCGCGATACCGACGGTGATGCCGACGAGGTGGCCCACACCGATGAGTGCCAGCGAGAGGCTGGAGCCGACCATGGTGCCGCCCGCGCCGAGTTTGAAGGTGGTGGACAGTTCCGCGGCGCTGATCTTGAGGGCGGCGAGCAGCGCCATCACGGCACTGCCGATACCGCCGACGACGAGGGCGAGGAACCCGTCGCGGTTGGACTTCGCGGCCTCGGAGTCCGCGTGATCGCCACCCTCGTTGTTGGCGGGGTCGCCGACCTTGAGCACCTCAGCGGCGGCGACACCCTCGGGGAAGGGCAGGTCGGAACCGGTGACCAGGGCGCGGCGCAGCGGGATGGAGTACATGACGCCGAGGATTCCGCCGATGAGGCAGATGAGCATCGTGGTCCAGTAGGGGAAGCCGGTCCACCAGCCGATCATGATCAGTCCGGGGAGGACGAAGATGATCGCGGAGAGGGTGCCGGCCGCCGAGGCGATGGTCTGGACGATGTTGTTCTCGGCGATGGTGTGGTTGCGGACCTTGCGCAGGATCGCCATGGAGATGACCGCGGCGGGGATCGAGGTGGCGAAGGTCAGGCCGACCTTGAGTCCGAGGTACACATTCGCGGCGGTGAACACGAGGGTGATGAGGCCACCGATGATGACCGCGCGGATCGTGAGTTCCCGGACCGGCGAGGGCGGGGTCGGGGACGCCGGGGTGGCGTCGGTACGTGATGTCATTGGTGTGACCTTAGTAGTCCACCTGGTGGGACGCATCACCCCGTCGTCCTCCGCAACTCACCCTCACCGGTAGTCGGAATGGCAGCGAGCCTGCCGGTGAGGGTAAGTTGCGGGCGCCGGAGGCGGCGAAGGGAGCCGGATCAGTCGGCGATGGCCTCCAACGGTGGCGTCCGCGACGCCTTCGCCGCAGGCCACGCCGCTGCGAGGACGCCGATCACACCGGACGCGACGACCATGCCGACGACCTGGCCCCAGGGCACCGCAATGGTGTCGAGGCCTTCACCGGCGAGCACCCTCAAGAAGGCCCAGCCCAGCGCCAGTCCGACGACCACGCCGACCACCGCGCCGTAGAGCGAGATCTGCACGGCCTCCAGGGTGATCATCCGGCGCACCTGACGCCGCGAAGTACCGACTGCGCGGAGCATGCCGATCTCCTGGCGTCGTTCGATGACGTTGAGCGCCAGCGTGTTGACGATGCCGAGCACCGCGACGATGACCGCCAGGGCGAGCAGCGCGTAGAGCACGTTGAGCATCTGGTCTACGAACACGGCCTGCGTCCCCGCGAACTCGGACGGGGTGAGGACCTGCACCACGATGAACTGGTCCGTGGCATCCTCCAGGCGGTCGCGCAGGTCGTCCAGGGGGATGTCGCCGTTGACAAAGGCGGCGAAGAGCATCGGCTGGGAGTACATCCCGGAACCGAACTCGCCGGCGTCCATGTGGGGTGCGATGGATTCCCAGGAGATGACCTGGTCACCGAGGAGGTCGTTGTCCTCGTAGGTGCCGAGCAGTGCGACGGTGCCGATGTCGCGGGCGTCCGCCCCGGGCACCTCTGTGACCAGCGGAACCTCCTCGCCGATCGTCCAGCCGTTGCGCTGTGCCGCGGACTCGGAGGCGATGAAACCCTCGCCGGTGAGATCCACCGACCCCTGGACTTCGGTGACCTCACCGGTGACCCGCGGGTCACCGACGAAATAGCCGGAACCGAAACCGGAGCTGACGATCGAGTCACTGGCCGTGCCGCCGAGGGTCACCGGGGCCAGGCCGAAGCCGGAGACCTCGGTGACGCCGTCGACATCGCGGGCGACATCCAGCGCCTGGGTCGGGATGGGGAAGGAACCGTCGGACGGCCCGTAGAGCACCAGGTCAGAGCTGACGGTGTTGTCGACGAGGCCGCTGATCGAGGCCTTCATCGACGCGCCGAGCATCCCGAACACCGCCACCAGGGCGACCCCGAGGGTCAGCGCGAAGGCGGTGGTCGCGGTACGACGCGGGTTGCGGGAGGAACTGGTGGACGCCAGGCGTCCCACCGAACGGAACGGTGCACCGATGACACGGCCGATCGCCGGGACAACCGGCACGGCCATCGCCGCAGAGACCAGGAACGCTCCCAGCAGGACGCCGAGTGCACCGAGCCCGACCAGTGCCGCGCGGGTGCCGGTGCCGGAGCCGTCGAGCAGCACGCCGGCCAGTGCGGCGACCACGCCGAGAACCAGCAGAACCGCACCGGTGACGGTCCGTCCACGCAGGGAGGACGCCGAAGACATGTCACCCGAACGCATCGCCTCCACCGGGCGGACTGCACCGGCCCGCCGGGCCGGTGCCCACGCGGAGACGACGGTGACGAGGACTCCGAGGATCAGCGGGGTGACCACTGAGCTGACGGTGACCTGCACTCCCGTGTCCGGCAACCCGGCGCCGGTGGAGCCGATGACGGTGTAGATGAGTTTCGTCAGGCCGGCGCCGACGACGACGCCGATGGCCGATCCGAGGACGCCGACCACGACCGCCTCGCCGACGACCGAGCCGGTGAGCTGCCGGGAAGAGACACCCAGTGACCGGAGCAGCGCGAACTCGCGGGTGCGCTGGGCGACGATCATCGAGAAGGTGTTGGCGATGATGAAGGTGCCGACGACCAGGGCCACCAGGCCGAAGGCGATGAGGAAGTAGTTGACGAAGCTGAGGGCCTCGTCGATGGCGTCCGACTGTTCGTCGGCGGTCTGCTGACCGGTCTTGACCTCGACACCGTTGACGCCGGCGTCCGCGAGGTGTGTGGTGACGTCTTCCTTGAGCTGTTCCTGGCTGATGCCGGGGTCGGCGGCGAGGGAGAATCCGGTGGCGGTGCTCCCGTCGGTGAAGGTGGCCAGGTAGGCGTCCTGCTCCATCAGGAGACCGATGAAGCCGCCGCCGTCGACGTCGATGTCGTAGACGCCGGAGACGGTGACTTCGTGGACGCCACCGGTGTCGACGACGGTGAGGGCGTCCCCGACGGAGATGTCCTGGTCATCGGCGACACTGGAGTTGACGACGACCTGGTCGTCGCCGACCGGGGCGTCGCCGTCGGTGACCGTGGACACGGGACCGACCTGGTCATTCCCGGGGTACCAGGCCATGGCGAAAGCGGGCGCGCCGCCGGTCTGGAGGGTGGTGCCGTCGTGGGCGACGACGACGGTGGTCTGGGTCGAGTTGTTGACCTTCGCGACACCCGGCGCGTCGGCGAGGATGTCGCCGAGCTCGAGCGGGAGGGGGCGTCCGGTGGCCTCGTCAGGGGTGACGGTGACGTCGACGCCCTTCGTGGTGGATTCGGACAGTGTGTCGAAGGTCCTGGACAGCGACGCGGTGAACATCAGCGCGCCGGAGATGAAGGCGGTCCCGAGGACGACCGCGAGGACGGTGAGGACCAGGCGGACCTTGTGGCCGGCGAGGTTGCGCAGGGAGACCCGGCGCATGGTGGCCGCGGCGTTGGACGCCGCGCGGGTCGTGGACATGGCGGTTACAGCTCCTCGATGCGGGACATCACGGAGAGAATGGATTCGACGGTGGGTTGACGCAGTTCCTCGACGATCCGACCGTCAGCGAGGAAGAGGATGCGGTCGGCGTAGGACGCCGCCTTGGCGTCGTGGGTGACGATGACGACGGTCTGGCCGTCGCGGTCGACGGAGGTGCGCAGGATGGCGAGGACTTCTGCGGACGAGTTCGAGTCGAGGTTGCCGGTGGGCTCGTCTCCGAAGATGATCTCGGGGCGGGAGACCAGGGCGCGGGCGCAGGCCACGCGCTGCTGCTGGCCGCCGGAGAGCTCGGCGGGGCGGTGGGACAGCCGGTCGGTGAGCCCGAGACGTCCGGTGACCTCGTCGAACCAGGTGCGGTCGACCTTCTGGCCGGCGATGTCGGTGGGCAGGGTGATGTTCTCCTCGGCCGTGAGGGTCGGCACGAGGTTGAAGGACTGGAAGATGAATCCGAGCCGGTCGCGGCGGGTCTTCGTCAGTTCCTTGTCCTTGAGGGACGCCAGGTCGGTGGTGCCCAGCCAGGCGGCCCCGGAGGTGGGGGTGTCCAGTCCGGCCATGCAGTGCATGAGGGTGGACTTTCCGGAGCCGGACGGGCCCATGATGGCGGTGAATTCGCCGGTGGCGAAGGAGACGGAGACGTTGTCGAGGGCGGTGACCCTGGTGTCTCCGGCCCCGTAGATCTTGGTGAGGGCGTCCGCGCGGGCGGCGGCGGTGCCGGTGGTGCTGGAGGTCGTTGTTGCGGCGGGCATGATCGGTCCTCTCGGGAGGTCTGGAGGGCGCGTCCGCCCGTGGTCATGTACCCACCGTAAGGCCCGGGGGTGGGGGTGCGCCTCAGGGAAGTCCCCTATTCTGACCCCCGTTCCTACCCTGACCTCTCCTATCCTTGTCGGATGAGAATGTCCGGTCCTTCCGCCGCCGTGGCCGTCTCCGCAGCCGTCGCCACGGTATGCCTCGTTCTGGCCGCGTCCTCCTGCTCCCCCGGGACCGGGTCGGATGCCCCGGGGCTGCCGCCGTCGGGCGGGGTCGACTACCAGCTCGGCGGGGCCTATAAGCCGTCGGCGGGGACGGCCGTCGTGGTCCGCGACGCCACGGCCGAACCGGCGCCGGGGATCTACAGCGTCTGCTACGTCAACGCCTTCCAGTCGCAGCCCGGCACGGGAGATTCATGGGGTGAACTGCTGTTACAGGATGCGACGGGGGCTCCGGTCGCCGACCCTGACTGGCCCGACGAGTTCCTGCTGGACACGTCCTCGGCGTCCCGGCGCGCGGAGATCGACGACCGCCTGGCCCCGGCGATCAGGGGCTGCGCGGACGCCGGTTTCGATGCGGCGGAGTTCGACAACCTCGATTCCTACCTTCGTTCGGGTGACGCTGGCACGGCACTGACCCCGGCGGGCAACCTCGCCCTCGCCCGGCTGCTGACGGGCGTCACGCGCGACGCGGGACTGGCGTCCGCCCAGAAGAACGCCCCGGAGCTGGCCGAGGAGGGGAAGGATGCGGGCTTCGACTTCGCCGTCACCGAGGACTGCGGCGCCTACGGGGAATGCGCGGCGTACACCACCGTCTACGGCTCGGTGCTGGACATCGAGTACGCGGACGCCGCGGAGTTCGCCGGGCTCTGCCGGTCCGGTGACCTGCCGGAACAGGCGGTGCGTCGGGATCCCGGGCTGGTCACACCGGATGATCCGGGCTACGCGTTCGACCGCTGCTGAGCGGGGCGGACCCGGTCAGTGATCCGGGTTGAGCACGGCGAAGACCAACGTGTCCGTCCATTCCCCCTTGGAGTACCAGTTGGACCGGAAGTGCGCCTCCTGCGTCATGCCGATGCGCTCGGCCAGCTTCGCGGAGGCGGTGTTGCGGGCGTCCATCTGGGCGACGACGCGGTGCAGACCGCGGTCGAAGGCGTGGGCGATGACGGCCGTGACCGCCTCGGAGGCGATGCCCCGGCCACCGGCGTCCGGGTCGAGGACCCAGCCCACCTCGGCGTTGCCGTAGGTGGTGGTCCAGATCATGACATCGCCGACGGGCGTGCCGTCCTCCTCGATGACCAGCGCGAGCGTGCCGGCGAACCCCAGCAGGTCGGTCTTCATGAGCCGGTCGCCGAGCCGGTTGAGCGTGTACTCCCGGTTCCACGGCTCGTCGAGCAGCAGCTCAGTCACCTCGGGGCGGGAGTAGAGGTCATGCATCCATGTCTCGTCGCCGGGGAGGTAGGTGCGCAGGGTGAGGCGGTCGGTGCGGATCGGCTCCATGCGTGCCACGGTAGGTGACACGGGGCCTGTGCGCAGGCCCGGAGCAGGAGAATTCACCACCTCTTGCATTTAGTTGACACGTCATCTAAATTGAAGGCATCGGACACCGACGGGGCGTACAGCCCCACTAAGGACACACATCATCATGGCCACCACCGCTTCCACCGTCACCGTCTTCGGCAAGGGCAACATGGGCTCCGCCATCGCCGGCGTCTTCACCGACGCCGGGGCGGACGTCCAGGTCCTCGACTCCCACGCCGGCGCCGACACCACCGTCACCGGCGAGATCATCGTCCTCGCCGTGCCCTACCAGGCACTGTCCGGCATCGCCGGCACCTTCGGCGCCCAGTTCGCCGGGAAGACCGTCGTCGACATCACCAACCCGCTCGACTTCACCACCTTCAGCCTCCTGCCCGCCGCCGACTCCTCCGCCACCGCCGAACTCGCCGAGCTGCTGCCGGAGGCCCACGTCCTCAAGGCCTTCAACACGAACTTCGCCGCCACGCTCGCCGCGAAGACCAACGGTTCCGAACCGACCACCGTGCTCGTCGCCGGTGACGACGAGGCCGCCAAGGCGTCCTTCTCCGCCACCGTCACCGCCGGTGGCCTGCGCGTCCTCGACGCCGGCGCCCTTTCCCGTGCCCGCGAGCTCGAGGCCGTCGCCCTGATGCAGATGAGCCTGGCCGCCTCCGAGCAGATCTCCTGGACCTCCGGCTTCGCGGTCGTGAAGTGACCACCTCGGCAGCTCCCGCGGCGGCCTTCGACGCCTGGGCACTGGAAGCCATCCAGCGAGGCAACCTCGACACGCTGGCGAGCTTCCGGACGCTGGCCCCGGGTATGCCCTACGCACACCCGACAGCGGACCACTTCCTGCCACTGTTCATCGCACTGGGCGCGGTCGACGGGCGGTCAGACAAGCTGGTCGACGGGGTGGACGGCTACGCGGTCGGGTTCTCGCGGAGGTCCTTCGCGCTGTACTGAGGTGGTGTTAGTCGCGTCACAAGGGGGTGCAGGTGGGCGGGCCGGTCCGGTTACACTCACCGGCGGTTGACCCGTCAACCATCTCCCCTACCACGATCACGGACCCCGGAAGGATCCATGACCTCTCCGACAACCACCCTCACCAGCAACGATGACGACTCCTCGGAGGTGTCCACCGACGCAGCCACCAAGAATGCCGCGTCCTCCCGGTCGCGCTTCCCCTTCATCGCCGGACTGCTCGTCGCGGTCATCGGCCTGGCATTCCTCGTCGGCGGGGTCGTCGGCTGGTTCACCGTCAAGGCCGAGCTCGAAGACGAGCACGTCACTGTCTCGGAGGACGCCGACCACTTCGGCGGCGAACCGGCCGACGGGCCCTTCAGCGCCTACTACCAGGCCCAGGCCGTGAAGGGACATGTCTCCGCAGCCACCGGCGGGAAGACCTACGCCGAACTGGAACAGGACGACCCGAACCGGGACATGGCACTCCAGGGCGCGACGGTCCGCTCCTCCCTGATGACGGCCACGCTGTCCTTCGGCGTCTCGGCACTGGCCGCCGGTGCCGGCGTGGTCTCAATGCTCACCGGTGCCGCACTGATGGTGCGCAACCGGAGCTGAGCATGAGCCCTGGGCATGCCTGTGTCCCTGTGCCCTACTGCGGACGCGCCCAGGCGAGCAGCTTCATCGTCGAGTGCTGCCGTTCCGCGCCGTCCTGGTTGACGGTGCGCGAGTTGACGGTGAGCGTGGCGCGGTCCGGCTGGGACCGTGACCAGCGGATGTCGTCGATGACGACCGGCATGAGGTCGGTGCCGGCATCGGTGAGGACGAACTCCTGCCGGACCCTCTCCCCTTCTTCCTGGTAGGGACGCCGCTCCAGCAGTCCCGCTCCGGTCAGCGCCTTGAGGTCGGTGTACGCGGTCGCCGGTGACATGCCGACCCGGCACAGCCTCGCGCCACTGAAGGCGAACACTGTCGGGCACGGAAGCGGTGCCCGGCCAACCCACCAGCGGCAACAGAGCCGCGACTGTTCAGAGCTCTGCATCACCACTGCGATAGCGGAATCAACAGGTAGCAGGTACATGTGACATGATTTCCCCATACCGCCGTTCAATGTATTCAGTGACAACATCCAGGCAGAAAGGGCTTTCGGAAAGTGCCGGCTACCCGAGGCGACAACTACCATCACGGAAATCTTCGACAGGCACTTGTCGAGGCGGCCGTCGCCATGATTGAACGTGGCGACAACTTCTCACTCAGGGCCGTCGCTCGCGAAGCTGGCGTATCTCAGACCGCACCCTACCGACACTTCCCTGACCGTAGCCGACTGGAATCCGCAGTTGCCGCCGAAGGATTTCAGGATTTGAACACGGTTCTGCTCAGCGGAGGAGAGCTCCCCTCAAGCCCCGTAGAACTGCCAGAGTTCGCGGTCCGCTACGTCCGGTTTGCCCTCACGAGGCCACGCATGTTCGGTCTTATGTTCGGAACACAATGCGATGACCGCGCCGACGAGAGGGTCCGTGCCTCGACCCAACTCCACGACAACCTGGCCTCGGCACTCCGCCGCGTCTACCCCGGAAGATCAGAGACTGAACTCTCAACCCTGTCGACCGGCCTCTGGGCAACCGCCCACGGACTGGCCTGCCTGCACGTCGACGGCAAGCTCTCCGCCGACGACCTCAGTGAGGTAGAGGACCGCGTGCGCACCACGTTCGGCGCCGTCGTTCCGCTTTCCTGAACCGGCCCCCACCACACGAGACCCGACTTGTCGGTCAATGTTGACAGTGTGTACTTCGGGACCTAGTGTCAGTTGAGCCAGCGACACCTGCAGCAATCGCTCAACTCACTGGCATGGACGGCTTCAAGCCTCCTGGCACCACACAACCTTTCGGGATACCGAAGGTTGCCACTGACCACCAAGGAGACACCAGACCATGACCTCAGTCCTCATGGCCGTGACCGCGGCCCGCCACTGGACACTGACCGACGGCACCCGACACCCCACCGGCTTCTGGGCCGAGGAATTCCTCGTCCCCTACGGCATCTTCACTGACGCCGGCTTCGACGTCACCGTCGCAACCCCCGGGGCTGCCACCCCTGTCGTCGACGAACTCAGCCTCGGTCTCACCGGCGGCGTCCTGCCCCACACCGTGAAGAAGTTCCGCACCCGGCTCGCCGACCTCACCCCGGTCCTCGACAACCCCGCCGACCTGCACGCGGTCAACCAGGACGACTATGACCTGGTCTTCTACCCCGGTGGCCACGGCCCCATGGAGGACCTCGCCGTCGACCCCGTCTCCGGCACGATCCTCACCGAACGCCTCGCCTCCGGGCGTCCGCTCGCCCTGCTGTGCCATGCACCCGCGGCGCTGCTCGCCACCGTCGATGACAACGGCGAGACCCCCTTCGCAGGGAAGCACGTGACCGGTCTGTCGAACCGGGAGGAACTCGTCAACGCCTTCGCGAAGAAAGCCCCGTGGCTGCTCGAAGACAAGCTCCGCGAGATAGGCACCGACTACGACAAGGCGCTGATCCCCTTCCGCCCGCACGTCGTCCGCGACGGCAACCTCTACACCGGCCAGAACCCTCAGTCGTCGAAGAAGCTCGCCGAGACACTGGTCTCCGTCCTCAGCTAGAAACCTGTGGAAAGGAAGAAACATGAACGCCAACCCAAAGAACATCTCCCTCGAACCCGCCGCTCAGGCTTTCGCGGAAGCCACCTCCACCCCTCCGTTCCTGTACCAGCTTCCTCCTGAAGAGGGACGCAAGGCTGTCGACGAGGTTCAGGACGAAGAGATCTACAAGCCGGAGATTGACGAAGAGTGGATCACTGTCCCCGGTGGCCCCACCGGCGAAGTTCCGACCCGCATTATCCGGCCCAAGGGTGCCACCGGTGTGCTGCCGGTGGTCCTGTATACCCACGGTGCCGGCTGGGTCTTCGGCGACGCACACACCCATGACCGGCTCGTCCGTGATCTCGCCGTCGGCACCGGTGCAGCAGTCGTCTTCCCGGAGTACGTCCGTGCGCCGGATGCACAGTACCCGTCGCAGAACGAACAGTCCTATGCCGTCGCCCAGTGGATCGTCCACCATGGGGCCGACCACAACCTCGACCCGGAGCGCGTGGCCATTTCCGGCGATTCTGTCGGCGGCAACATGGCCATCGCCCTGAACATCATGGGCAACGAACGCGGCGATGTCTCCTTCAAGGGCGCCGCCCTGTTCTACCCGGTCACTGACGCGAACTTCGACACGGAGTCCTACCATGACTTCGCCGAAGGGTACTTCCTTGCCCGCGACGGCATGAAGTGGTTCTGGGACCAGTACACCACCGATGAAGGGGTCAGAAACGAGATCACCGCGTCACCGCTGCGTGCGTCAGAGGCCGAACTCGCATTCTTCCCCCCGACGCTCGTTATCACCGCTGAAGCCGACGTGCTGCGCGATGAAGGCGAAGCCTTCGCCGCGAAGCTGCGGCGTGCCGGCGTGCAGGTGACGCAGGTCCGGTACGGCGGCATCATCCACGACTTCGTGATGGTCAATTCCATGCACGACACCCCGCAGGCTGTTGCCGCAGTCGCTCAGGCAGTCGCACACCTGAAGGATGTCCTCGGCATCGACGGGTAGAGCGACGCCGACGCTCCTCTGTCCGGACCGGGGCACGTGGATCTGAGCCGCTGCAACAGTCAATCCGAAGAGGATTCCTGACTGGTGCGGCGGCTCGGATGCATCCGGTGGCAGACCGGGGCCACCACCACAGGCCAGGTAGCGCTCAGGGCAAGAGAAGCACCTTACCCACCGAGTCCGCAGAGTCGAGCATCCTGTGCGCTGCCTCGGCCTCTGACAAGGGCCACGTAGCCGAGATCACCGGCTTCACCGTCCCGTCCTCCACCAATGGCCACACATTCTTCACCACTTCGCCGGTGATCTCCGCCTTTGACCCAGACCCCGTCAGTGGACGCCGACGTACATTGGTCCCGATGACCCTGGCCCGCTTGCTGATCAACGCACCAATGTCCAGGTCCCCGTGCGTGCCGCTCATCATGCCGATGATCACGAGTTTTCCACCAGGGCCAAGCACACGGACATTACCTGGCAGATATCGCGCGGCGATGATGTCCAGGACCACGTCCACTGAGCCCTCCAGCTCCTCGGCAAAGTCCTGGTCCCGGTAGTTGATGACCCGGTCTGCCCCGAGTTCACTCGCCCGCTGGGCCTTGCCTTCTGAACCTACGGTCACGATTACCGTGGCACCGATGGCTTTGGCCACCTGGATGGCATGGGTGCCGATACCGCTGCCCCCACCGTGTATCAGCACGGTCTGCCCAGCGTGCAACCCCGCCTCCATCACCAGATTCGACCACACCGTGGCTGCAGTTTCCGGAAGTGCAGCAGCGTCGACGAGGGACATACCCGCCGGAATCGGCATCAACTGACCGACGGGGACAACGGCGTACTCGGCGTAGCCGCCACCGGAGACGATCGCGGCCACCTCGTCACCGACGGCCCATTGTCCGTCCAGTGCCACATTGTCACCGACTTCGGTGATCTCCCCCGACAGCTCCATGCCGATGATGTCAGTGACGCCCGGCGGAGGTGGGTAGTTGCCCTCCTTCTGCATCACATCAGCTCGGTTCACGCCGGCAGCAGCGACTTTCACGAGGACCTCGTCGGGCCCGGGAATCGGCACTGGAATATCTTCAAGGGCGAGGTTCTTGCCCCGGACCGCTTTCATGGTGTCTGTCCTGTTTCTCACTGCGATATCCTTCCGGAAAGGGCCAACGTAAGACGCCGGGGAGCCAGTCGTGCGATTGTGGCGACGAAGGCGTTTCGACGTCCGGAAACTATGCTCGGGCGCGGTTCAGCGTGATCGAGTTCCTGCAGAGCCAGCGAGACGACCCGGTCGGCGGTCTGGAAGCTGCCGACAGCAGCTTCGGTACCGTCGGTGTCGCCGCCGAGGACGTCAAAGAATTCGGTCCGTGTCGGACCGGGGCTCAGCGCAACAACACGCAACGGTGTCCTCCTTGTCTCAAATGCGAGCGCCTCCGTGAGAGACAGGACATACGCCTTCGTCGCACCGTAGGCGGCCATGCCGGGCGTGGGTTGGTAGGCGGCGGTACTGGCGACGTTGAGGAGAACGCCCGGGCCACCACTGTGCCGCGACCGTTCCACCAGCCGGGGCAGCAGGAGTCGAGTGAGATCTGTGAGGAGGCCGACATTCAGGTCGACCATGCGGGCGAGACGCTCCGGGGCCTCATCGGCGAACTGGCCGCCCATGCCGAACCCTGCGTTGTTGATCAGGGAATCTACCTGGAGATCGCGCTCGTCCAGCGTCTCCACCAGTGACGCTGCGGCACCTGGTGCAGACAGATCCGCAGCAATCACTGAGACGGACACTCCGTAGGTTGTCTCGAGCCGACCGGCGAGGTCGACCAACCGGTCTTCCCGCCGGGCAACCAACACAAGGTTCGCGCCACGTTCGGCAAGTTGAACAGCGAACTCTGCTCCGAGGCCAGAGCTTGCTCCGGTTACCAGGACTGTCGTTCCTGAGTAGTCGAGAGCGGAGCTGTTTCTGCGAATGCGGTGTGACATGCTGTTACGCCTCTTTCCACTTTGCCGGATGCGAACATTTGTGTCATTGACGTAGTTCGCCAGATTGTCGAGTGTCAGGTTCATGCCCCGACGTAGATGGGCACCGCGGTCGAGTACTCCTGACATGAGTTGCATCGCGACCACCGGGACGATCTGACGCCGATTCGTCGTGACGCTCTCGGTGACCAGCGTTCCAGCCTCATCACCCGGTGCGTCCTCGAAGGTGTAGACCCACTGCGATTCAGAGGGGAAGTCCGTTGTGAACCCGAACTTTCGTCCCGGTACATCCTCAGTGACATGCCCGGTCATCCTCCATCTGTACAACGCGCCGATCCGATTCGTTCCCACGAAGGTTCTTCCGGGTTCAATCCATGTGGTGGCCTGGTTCTCCGGACTCAGCTCCCCCATGGAAGTGATGTCGCTGATGATGTCGTAGAGCCGGGCGCGAGGAGCATTGATCACGCGCGACACCTGGACACTGAAAGGACCGATCGGCTGCGATGAGTAGAACGATGTAGATCGGGTCATGTCTACTTCACGCCCGGAAGAAGCTTGACTAGGCGCAGCGCACCAGTCATCACCTTCGCGTAGCGCCCTGGAGCCAGCCAGTCCGGCGCTCCGACGGGGAGAAACCGCTCAACGGCGACCGTCTGCGATTCGGTGTACTTCATGATGCCGTGTTCGCCGTGGCGGCGACCCACACCTGAAGCCTTCATCCCACCCATCGGAGCATCGACGGACCCCCAGGTAGGAGCGTAGGCGTCGTTGACGTTGACAGTGCCGGCTTCCAGTTGTTCCGCCACACGGCGACCCCGCGTAGGGTCACTGGTCCACACGCTGAAGTTCAGGCCGTACTCACTGTCATTGGCCAGTCGGATCGCCTCTTCCTCACTGCTCACCCGGTAGAGCGACACCACCGGGCCGAAGGTCTCGTGATCGAAGACGATCATCTCCGAGGTGACGTCCGTGAGAATCGTGGGTTCATAGAACAGAGGGCCGAGATCGGGACGGGCCATGCCACCGGCAAGTACAGTGGCACCCTTCCGCTTGGCATCCTCCACGTGCTCCGTGACGGTGTTGAGCTGCTTCTCGGAGACCAAGGATCCCATGTCAGCGGAGTAGTTCAGGGCCGGTGAGAGTGTCATGTTCTTCGCGGCAGAAGCGAAACGTGAGGCGAAGGCGTCCCACATCGAGTCCGGGACGTAGATGCGCTCGATTGAGATGCAGAGTTGACCGGTATTGGAGAACGATGCTCTGACTGCTCCGCTGACGGCCTTGTCTACGTCGGCGTCATCAAGGACGAGCAGCGCATTCTTGCCACCGAGCTCCATGGAATAGTCGATGAGCTTCTCACCCGCTTCCGCGGCGACCTTTCGGCCGACAGCGGTGGAGCCAGTGAACATCAGGAAATCCGACTCCTGGATGATGGGGCTACCCAGTTCCGACCCGCGACCGGTGGTGACCTGAACCAGCCCCTCGGGCATTCCCGCCTCTTCCAGGAGCTGGACCGCCCACAGAGTGGCGTAAGGCGTCTGCTGATCGGGCTTGGTGAGGATCGCGTTGCCGGCGATGATCGCCGGGATGGAGTCACTGATGCCCAGAGTCAGAGGATAATTCCACGGTGAAATCACCCCGACCAGCCCTTTGGGATGGTGGACCTCAACAACCTTGGTCAGGGCCAGTTGAATCCCCTGCCGCTTCTTCGTCTTGAGGTAGTCGGCGGCAGTGTGGGCGTAGTAGCGGGCGTTCACTGCGACGTCCATGATCTCCTCATAGGCATGACGGCGTGCCTTGCCGTTCTCACGCTGAATGAGATCGAGGACTTCGTCCTGGCGATCCAGGACAAGGTCATGGAAACGCATCAGGACTCTCGCGCGCTCTTCGACCGGACGCGCTGCCCAGTCGCGCTGCAGTCTGCGGGCGCGTTGCGCGGCGGCAGCGACATCTTCGGCGGTGGACGCGGGGACGGTACCCATCACCTCTCCGGTCATCGCATTGGTGATCTCCAGGACGCGGTCAGGATCAGCGACCTGTATCCGTCGGGCGAGCAGGTCGAGGAAGTCAGTCGATGAGGGGTCAATGCCGGGGAAAGTGACGGAGGATGTGCGTGGCATGGTGTTCATTCTTTCTTTCTCGGTGTGCGGTGGTTATCGACGAGCGACCGAGATCGGAGCGGGCATGTGCAGTGCGATCTGCGCTTCGGTGGCGACCTCGAGCTGCACCGGACGGATGAATTCCAGTGAACGGACATCGTCGGAGACACGGCCGGTTCCGAGGGTCAGATCGATGTCACCGGGCAGCAGTGACGCACCTCCGGCGAGCACATTGGTCTGGTTCAACGTGGAGTGCCAGTGCTCCCCGATCCTGGTGTAAGAGGTCAGGGACCCGACCCGCGCACCGGTCCGGTAGTGCTTCTGCTTCGGGGTGGGGGCGGACAACGAGATGTCGTTGGTTCCGTTGTCGTTGAACACCTGCGCCCACACACGGTTGTCATCGATGTTGACATCGATGTCCGTGCGCCATTTCGGGAAACCGTAGCCGTCGTGGCCACGTACCTGAGCGATGTCCGTGTTGACGGGCAGCGACAGGACATAGGCGTGAAGATGGTTGTTGCCCAGGCCTGTTGCAAGATCAGCGAAGCCAACCTTGCCGTGACGGGCGGGACGGACGGCCACCCCGACAGCGGCCTCGGTGTAAAAGTCGATGTCGGCGACGTCGTACCGGAAGAACATGACGAAGGCGAGTGCCACTCCCGGCACCACCTCAAGGGGGTCAAGTTCAGCAGGCAGACGCTTGCGGGCTGCGCTGGACTTGACGAGGAAGGCGACTCGCGCAGTGGAGTTGCTGTAGTAGAAGTTCGGCGTCAGCGTTTCTCCGATGGGAGAATCCACCTTGGTCTTGGTGAGTGTCCGGAAGAAGTCGACGTTCTTGACCCGCGGGTCTTCGGCGATGACGTTGAGGTCTGGGTCCATCCGGTAGCGATCGTAGAGGCCGCCCTTGGGAACCTCGACAGTGCGGCTTCCGAGCGTCACGGAGACGGTCTCGGTAGTCGGCTCGGATGCAGATGGGTTGACGGATTCGGGATTCATGAGCTGGAACCTTCCGCGAGTTGACGGTGCTTACATCGACGTACCGTACTCACGCAAGTGATCGGCGTCAACATCGGAAACCACCAGATGGGAAGCATTGTTGACAATGTAAACATCGATGTCTAGATTGTCATCATCGAGACAGAACCGGTCAACGGAAGGCACACACATGCAGACCATC
Source organism: Corynebacterium sp. (assembly GCF_022712275.1). Lineage (GTDB taxonomy): Bacteria > Actinomycetota > Actinomycetes > Mycobacteriales > Mycobacteriaceae > Corynebacterium. Next base: position 21,334 of record NZ_JALAGU010000030.1, read on the forward strand.
CTCGGAGCGAACGGCCAGATCGGCACCGAACTCGCCCACGAACTCCACGACAACTACACCACCGACCTCCGACTCGTCAGCCGCCATCCGAAGCGGTTACACGGGACCGACCAACTGGTAGCGGCAGACCTCATGAACGCCGATGAGACGGACACCGCCGTCGCCGGCAGCGACATCGTCTACCTCACCGTCGGCCTGCCACCGGACAGCGACCTCTGGGCCAGGCAGTTACCGACGATGATGACCAACACCATCGACGCCTGCGAGAAACACAACGCCAGGCTCGTGTTCTTCGACAACACCTACATGTACCCGATGACCGACACACCGCAGACCGAGGAGACCTCCTTCGACCCGGCCGGCAGCAAGGGACGCACCCGGGCCACGATGACCACCCTGCTGCTCGACGCCATGGCGCAGGGCCGGGTCGAGGCCGTCATCTGCCGCGCGCCCGAGTTCTACGGCCCCGGGCGGACGCAGAGCTTCACCAACTCCCTGGTCTTCGATGCCGTCACTGACGGGAAGAAGGCCCGCATCCCGCTGAGTGCCGACACCCGACGCAGTCTCATCTGGACCCCGGACGCCAGCCGGGCCATGGCACTGATCGGCAACACCGCCACCGCCTACGGCCAGACATGGCACCTTCCGATCGACAACACGCGGTCCACCTACCGGGAACTTGTCCACCTCGCCTCACAGGAGTGGGGACGGCACATCGGCCTCACCGTCGTACCGAAGCCCGTGTTCGCTGTCGGGAAGCTGTTCAACAGCAATGTCCGTGAACTGTGGGAGCTCCTCCCCCGGTACGCGGTCGACAACATCTTCGTCTCGGACAAATTCACCCAAGCGTTCCCGGACTTCCGGGTGACGCCCATCGCTGAGGGCTTGGCCGCCCTTCACCGGGAGCAGGAAAACGCATAACCGGCGTAGGCAGGCACACCTAGACTTGTGCGCACTGCACACATCTACGACTGTCCCCCACCAGGACCGGAAGGCACGATGACAGAGAAAGACGACCACCCCACTTGTCCAGGACGTCGGTATGACGTCGTGCTGTTCGGCGCGACCGGCTTTGCCGGCGGGCTCACCGCCGACTACCTGGTCGAGCACCTTCCCGAATCGGGCAGGATGGCTCTGGCGGGACGCAACCGCGACAAACTGGAGGCGGTGCGGGACAGGCTGACCGGCATCAACCCGGATGTCTCCGACATCGGGTTGCTGCACGCGGACTCCACCGATCCTGCCTCATTGACCGAGGTCGCGCGCTCGGCGAAAGTCGTCATCACCACGGTGGGGCCGTATCTGGAGTACGGTGCTGCCCTGGTCACCGCCTGTGCCGAAGAGGGAACAGACTACGTCGACCTGACCGGAGAGCCGGAGTTCGTCGACCGGATGTTCCTCGGGAATGACGCCACAGCGCGGAAGACCGGAGCCCGGCTCGTCCACGCATGCGGATTCGATTCGATCCCCCATGACCTCGGGGCGCTGTACACCGCGAGGAATCTTCCTGCGAATGCACCGATGGAGATTCGCGGTGTCGTGCGGACCAACGCGTCCTTGTCCGGCGGGACCCTGCACTCTGCGCTGAAGCAGTTGTCACGCCTACGACCGATGTGGCAGGCGGCGTCACAGCGACGCCGGGCCGAGTCTCCTTCCGCTGGGCGTCGAGCCCGGTTGGCGGTGGGGTTCCCGCGACGTGACCGCGTTACGGGGACCTGGTTGATCCCCCTGCCGACGATCGACGGTCAGATCGTCACAAGATCGGCACTCACCGCCCCGTCCGCTGACGACTACGGGCCTGACTTCAGCTACTCGCACAATGCAGGCGCGAAGAAGTTCCGCACGGTCCCTGCGTCCCTTGTCGGGTTCGTGATCGGCATTGCCGCGGTGCAGATTGCTCCGGTGCGCCGGGCAATCGCACGGAGGATCGCCGCCGGTGAAGGGCCGTCACAGGAGCGTCGGGACAGAACCTGGTTCACCGTGGAGTTCGTGGGTACCACTGCGGGGAGAACCGTCCATACCCGCGTGAGTGGCGGAGACCCGGGCTACACGGAGACCGCCAAGATGCTGGCGGAATCTGCGCTGTCGCTGGCCTTCGACGACAATCCGGCTCTCGCCGGCCAGCTCACAACCGCGACGGCCATGGGAGGAAACCTCATCGACCGACTGACGGCTGCCGGAATGTCCTTCGAGGTGCTCAGTCACACTCCGTGATGACCCAGAACCTCGGTTGTATCAGGAGGTCGACCTTCCCTTTCGCGGTATGGAGCCCTCATCGGGCAGAGACAGTACCTTACCGGCGACCTCATCACCGGCACCTGTCTCGCCGCACCCCTGAACTCAGGCTGCGGGCCCCGATGACGTCGGCGAAACCGCCCCACTTCAGCCGAGACGACGGACTCTCAGGACGCCGCTGCCGTCCATCCCCGCGGCGTTGTGATCAACAGCTTCCTGCCCACAGTGTCGGGTGCTGTTGCAAAGTTGGGTTGCCGTCGGCAGGATCAGCGGTCATGGGCATTTTCTCCGGTCGGCACTACCCTCAAGACGTCATCCTGTGGGCAGTGCGCTGGTATTGCCGCTACGGGGTGTCCTACCGCGACCTGGAAGAGATGCTCACTGAACGTGGTGCACCAGTGGATCACACCACCATCTACCGGTGAGTGCAGAACTACGGTCCCGAACTGGACAAACGGACCCGCTGGTACCGCAAAGGATCTGTAGCCTTCGCCGACTCCTGGCGAGTGGATGAAACCTACATCCGGGTAGGTGGAAGGTGGTGCTACCTCTACCGGGCCGTCACCAAGGACGGCCGGACTCTGGACTTCTACATGTCCACCCGACGCAACACGACAGCAGCAACGCGGTTTTTCGGAAAAGCGCTGCGTAGCACTGGTCACCGTGTCCACAACGGTGAGGAACCCAGTGGTCCTCGGGTCATCTGCACCGACAAAGCACCCACCTACGCTGCAGCGATCAAGGAACTGATCGACGAGCATAAGCTGTCGAGAACAATAGTTCACCGGCAGGTGAAACACCTTGGGCAATGTGATCGAGGGAGATCACGGCCGGCTCAAGCGGATCCTGGGTCCCAAAGGTGGCGGGTTCAAGAATCCGGTGTCGGCGTACAGGACACTGCAGGGTATCGAGGCGATGCACGCGCTACGCAAAGGCCAGGGCAGGGTGTTCGCCTTCGGGTGTGAGAACCCGGATGCGGTGATCGTCGCCAAGGCATTCACAGGCGCCTGAGAGATCAGGGCTACAGGGTTGTGGACCGCCTTCTCGATCAGCGTCCAGGCACCGCCAGCTCCACTTTGCAACAGTACCCCTAACAACACCATGCGACAGTTCGCGGTCGATCTGTCGAACGAGGGGACTCAGATCGGGGTTCTTAGCAATAGCGTCATCGAGTGGGAGCCCTACTGGAGAGCGATGGTCGACCTTGACGAGGTAGCTGATGGTCGACCTTGACGAGGTAGCTACAGCCATCATCGACTCCTGCAAAGTCGGGGTCCGGAAGCCCGACCCGGAGATTTTCACCATCGCCGCAAATACCGCAGGCGTCCACCCGGAAGATTGTCTGCTGATCGACGACCTTCCGGAAAACTGTGCCGCAGCCCGCAAGGCGGGATGGACCGCGGTCCATTACCTCACTGCAGAGCAGGCCATCACCGAGGTCCGCAACGCGCTCACGTCATCGACTCCGAAAGATAGCCATCGGGAGTGATATAGGCGCTTCGCCACGGCGGAGTGGGCCGGATGGTCCCAGTCACTGACACGCGCTTCAGGTCATGGACCCCCACACGTGGCGCGTCCTCGGAGACACGCAGTTCCACAGCGCTGCCAGGTACCAGCAGCTGTGCCAAACTGAGCTCAGATCCCTTCCTGCTCTCGATCCCGAGGTCCGTAACGAACCCGGGTTGGAACTGCCCGGAGATCAGGTCGGCGATCCCATCATGGATGCCGGGCACCGTCAGTAGTGACTGCACGGCAGCCCGCAGTGCCGTGGCATCCGGGTGCATCATCCGTGACTGCAGGACAGTGTTGGCCACGACGACCGAAGCGGTACGAACTCTCGTCCTGGACCAGTCATCCAGACAGCGTTCCGGTTCCTTTCCGTGGATGACTGCGGCCAGTCGCCATCCGAGCGTAAATACGTCCTGCATTCCGGTGTTCAGCCCCTGCCCACCCAAGGGGTAGTGGATATGCGCTGCGTCCCCGACGACGAGGAGTCTGCCGTCCCTCATCTGGGAGCGGTATCGTGCGAAGTCGCTGAATCGGGTGAGGTGAGTGATCTGCGACAGGTCCGAAGGAGATCCAAGGACATGCTCCATTAGTTCGGCGTACTCGGTCTCCCCCGGAGCTGACCTATCGGACACAGGGCCGCTGAAGTCCAGGCCGATGACGCGCCCCTGCCCGCCGAATCCCGGATTGTGCATCGTCCAACCAGTGTCCGTCGGGTTCCACCCGGCGGGGACGGATCCGTCGACGCAACGTGCGAGTGCCGAGATGGCATTCATCGTTGCCGGGACCTCCACAGACGGGAAGTTTCCGGACCGAGCCACCAGACTGCGCGCGCCGTCTGCCCCAACGCAGTACCGGGCACGGACCGTCCCCGATTCCGACACAGCATCCAGACCTGTCGCAGCAAATCGGACCAGAACCTCCCCTCTGTCATCGTCGACGGTGACCGCCTCCACGGTGGTTCCTCTGCGGATGTCCGCCCCCTGAGCCCGGGCCCGTTGCTCGAATGTCTCTTCCAGTTGTGCTTGCGGTATCCCGGCCAACGGCGCCGGCTCCTCCGCCGGGGCTGCCAACGTCAGTCCCGCAGTACCGGCGAACTGAAAAGCTGCGTGGTGCCGTTGCCCGGCCCGTTCGGCGATCTCACGAGGAGCGACAGAGCGAATGTAGCCACGTCGGGCCAGGTGTGACAGTGATCTGGCATGGACGGTACCTGCCCGTGGCCTGCGATCAATGTCCGTCCGAGGCTCGAACAGCACCACCTTCAGACCCTGGAGTGTCAACTCTGCCGCTGCCAGCATGCCTACCGATCCGCCACCGACTACGACCACATCCACCGTCGCGCATGATCCGTCGGCGTCGAACGTGCCTGGCTCTCCCATGTTCATTCGTCTTCCTCCCGTTGCGAAGCAACTAATCTGATGGTACCTACCATATCTATCGTATCTACTGAGAGGATAGACTCCATGACAGCCACATCAACCACGACGCAAGCCCCAGAAGCGGCACCGCCGAGTCGCTGGACCCTGCCGATCATCCTCACCGCGCAGTTCGTCACTCCGATGTCGATCGCCGGCACCGCCATCGCCCTGCCGAAGATCTCCACCGACCTCGGTGCTCAAACCACAGCACTGCAGTGGGTGGTCAACGGCTTCAACGTCGCTTTTTCCCTCGGAGTCCTGGCCTTCGGAGCACTCAGCGACCGCATCGGCTACCGACGCACCTTCACTATCGGCGGTATCGTCTTCGCCACCGCCAGCCTCATCAGCGCAGTCAGCCCCTCCCTGATCCTGCTCGACGCCATGCGTGTCATCGCCGGACTCGGCGCCGCCGCCGTACTCACCGGCGCCAGCTCGATGCTGTCCAACGCCTTCGAGGGGTCCGCTCGGGCCCGGGCCTTCGCCTTGTTTGGCACCATGAACGGCCTCGGCCTAGCACTCGGCCCGACCATTTCTGGTGCGCTGGTCACCGGCGTCGGCTGGCGCGGTGTCTTCGCCGTCCACGGCCTGATTCTCGCTATCGTGGCCCTGGGTTCCCGTGTCCTGCCCTCCGCGTCCGCACCTGCGGCACAGGCAGTCACCACTACAGATGCCGAGACCCGCACGCCTCTGCTGGACCTGTCCCTACTGCGCAACCGTGAGTTCCTCGCCATGTGCCTGGTCCCCATGGCCGGCTCGATCGGCTTCGTCACGCTGCTGACCTACCTGCCCTCCGCCTTCAGCGGCATCAGAGATCTCAGCGCCGGCCAGTCCGGCCTGCTCATGCTCGCCATGACCGTCCCCGTCGTCATCGCCCCGACCATCGTTGCCAGGCTCATCGACACCGTCTCCTCCATCACCGTCGGATCGGTGATCTACACCAGTCTTCTCGCCCTGATCCTTGGCGACCTCGGTCTCATGCTCCTCGACGAGAACCGTTCCCTGGCCTGGATCATCGTGCCGATGATCCTGCTCGGTTTCGGCTTCGGTCTGCCGATCGGGCTGGTGGACGGCCACGCCCTCGAGGTGGTCCCGCCGGAGCGGACCGGCACGGCCGCCGGACTACTCAACTTCTTCCGCGTCGGCAGCGAGGCTGTCTTCGTCGCCGGTTACTCCCTGGTCCTGTCCACACTGATCGGACAGAAGCTCACTGGAGACGCCGCCACCGACACCGCCGCCGGTCAGCCTGGGCACCCCGACGTCTACACCAGCGCTTTCACCACGACAACCCTGATCCTCGCCGTCCTGGTGACAGTGATCACCGTCGCCGTCCTCGCCATACGCCGCAACCGCACCGCCACCCACGGAACCATCCCACCGAGTTGAAAGAGACCACCATGACCACGTCCACACCACCCACCTCCGTGCGCTTCGACCTCCGCACAGTCCCTGACCTTGTTCCCCCATCAATGGTCACGACACTGAACACGCTGTCACCTGGTGGACTGCCGCAGGTGGCACTACCCACAGGGCACACTGCCGTTCACCTGACCACCTACTCCGATGTCCAGAAGATCCTGACGGACACCTCATTCATCCGTAGCGACACCAACGTCGACGACGGTCCCAGTTTCCTACCTACAGTGATGCCCGACGAGATGCTCCTCAACCTCGACCACCCGCACCACGGTCGGCTCAATCGCTTCGTCGCCGCAGCCTACAGTGCCAACACCATGTCAGCCTTCGCCCCGACAGCCCGCGGTATCACCTCCGACGCTGTGTCGAACCTGGCGACCGAGAGGAGTTTCGATCTCATCACTGACCTTCTCGACCCCCTGACCATTGCAATCAACGCCACCTATCTAGGCATCCCTGACCGCGACATCCCCAGCTTCCGACACCTGTCCCGGCAGATGCAACTGGCTCACAACACCGACATCCCCCAGCTTCTGGAAGACTTCTGGGAGTTCTACCACTATCTGGAGGATCTGATCGCAGAGAAGCGTCCTCTCGAGAGAGGGCTGATCAAGGACCTTCTCGCCGCCCGCGAAGATGCTACCCCTCCGGTCACAGACGGTGAGTACGCAGCTCTCCTACTGGGGCCGTTGGTCGGGGGCGACCAGAATGTGCTGTCAGTACTCGCAAAGATTGCGTTCGTGGCCCTGGCGCACCACGAGCTATGGGACCTGATGGTCGCAGACCCCGACAGCATCCCCACCGTAACCGAAGAACTGCTGCGACTGCTCCCCTTGGGCAGAATCTCCACCTTTCCCCGTATAGCCTCCCGCGACGTCGAAGTCTCGGGCGGCACACTTCTCACCGGCGAGACGGTCTACGCCGACGCCCACGCCGCCAACCGAGATCCTGCTGTTTTCGCGGATCCGTGGATCGTGGACACATCTCGCACGGCCAAGCGACATCTCCAGTTCGGATACGGCATGCACCACTGCATGGGCGCAGCCATGGCCCGCATGGAAATCCAGGAGACCCTGGCCGTGATGACTTCCACGCTTCCTGACCTGACGCTGTCCACAGCAGCGGACTCCGTGCACTGGGACACCGGGGTGCTCTTCCATCGCCCATTCAACCTGCCGGTCACAACCCACAGGTAACAGCAGTCAAGAGGACAGGTACTATGAACGTAGGAAGTATCCCCCTACCAAGGAGTTGTCACCGGTGCCAGATCAGGATGGCCATCCCCGTGTCGACGAGTTCGACCTGTCGAAGATCCTCCACGCACTGTCCGACGAGAACCGACGACACGTCATAGTCGAGTTAGCGTCTCTACCGGACGGAACGGAACAGTTCTGCAGCGTATTCGGGACGCCCTGGGCCCCGTCGACCCGCACCCACCATTTCAAGGTTCTCCGCAACGCCGGGCTCGTCTGGCAACGGGACGTCGGCAACGGCCGCATGACACGCCTCCGACGAGATGACCTGGAGACGGCTTTCCCCGGCCTACTGGACCAGATCATCGCCGCAGACGAAGCAACCCACCACGCCGACCTGGCGGCTCAACCTGGAAACGGCCCGATCGGCCGTTCGTGACCTCATCGGGCCAAGAATCCTCGGGATTCCCGACTCTCCTCACACATCCAAGGGGCTTGAGGGACTTCCACCCGCACTCCCCCACTGTCAGTTCTCGCACCACCCGACCCCCACCGCACGAAAAACCGGAGGTCACAAACCCTTTCGAGTTTGTGACCTCCGGCCGGTTCAGTTCGTGAACCGCTCACTGTGTGCAGTCCACGAAACCAGCTCAGCGCGGCATTCCGGAAACCACCTCCAGACCGCTGATGGAAGAGTTCCAGAGAGTTTCGCCTCTCCCGAGCGAGCTTCACAACACCACCGGCATGTCCCCTCAGACCGACGCCAGGGGCCGCACTTTCTCGGAACGATGCCGCCCGGCTCCACCGACTCCGACCACTGAGAGCACCTGTCCCCACATTCGCCCGTCAGAACTCCAGAGCGTTTCTGCACCACCAAGACACCCAGAGACAAGGTGAGACCCGGCGGCATCCACAGACACCACCGGGCCTCACCCTGTCACTTCCCCACGGCCCCCGATCAGGTCCGCGGTGGGATCCGCGTCGGCGGATGCCCCAGATCCGCTTCCACCTCCTTCAGCCTGCGCACCGTCGTCGACGGCTTCGGCGGTCGAGCGGCATGGGCGTCCCTGATCGCCAGGTTCGTCGCAGCTACCCACAGCCCGATGATCAGGTAGAGCATCGGCGCCCGCCGTGGGGCCCACTTCAGATGCTCGATGCCGGTGACGTGCTGGTTCTTCATCACACTGAACCGCTGCTCGGTCGCCGACCGCGCCGCCTCCAGGTAGATCCCGTGCTCCCACGAGCCCGGCACCAGGCCCCACTGCGCACGCTTGCGCTGCTCATCAGAGAACGGAACACTCACCACCGAATGTGAGCAACACCGGTACCGCGATGCCGGCCAGTGCGGCTGAACCACAGGAGTTCCCAGCGCCGGATCCACCTGCGATGCTGGCTTGAGCGGACAACTGACCCGGCCCTGCACCGCAGGGCACACCAGCTGCTGCGTGACCTGCGTGGCACCGGAACTGCCAGCCCCCGTCTTCGCGGCCTCCGATGGCCTGCCCGGACGATCCTGGATCTGGTACGGCCGCGAGTTCACACCCATCAGATACGGGAAGACCGCGGCGATCCGCGCATCCTGGACAGCGAACGCCGAGGGATCACCCTCTGCCGCCCGCTTCGTCGCTTCCAGAAGCTCCGTGGTCCGGAACAGCAGGTTGCCCTTGCCGCCCACACCCATCTTCGCCAGCAGACCACGGACCGCCGGACAGTAGAACTCACCACTGACCTGCACCGGACCGGCGGGAACACCCTTGACAGTGTGCGCCGGGCCTTCCGAGCCCCAGATCAGGTTCCAGTATGACGGGTACCGACCCACCGGCGCATAGCCCTGGTCGAGAAGCAGATCGACGAACCCGTCCTTGACGTTGTAGCCCATGTCCACTGTCAGAAACGGCACCCGCGTCCTGGAGGAAGCCGAGGCCTCTTTACGCGGATCGAAGCCGCCGGCCTTGTGGTATCCCATCGCCTCAGCCAACCCTGCCACAGATCCTGAGGTCGGCGTGTGGATCGATACTCCGGTGATGACCGGCGGAATCGAGTACAGGGCGTTGGGTCCACCGATCCGGCTCACGGCGGTGACTCCGATGCCGAACGCGGTTTTGCGCAACTGTCGGGCCTTGCCGGGATTGTCCAGCACACTGTTGTCCGAGTTGTCCCGACCGTAGTAGCCCCCGGCGTACGCTGCGCCCCGGCACTTCGAGTCCCGGCTTCCCAGACCCGCGGACTGCCCGGCCAGATCGATGATCGTCTCATCGGCCAGCAGGTCACCGGCGTACTCGTCCGGGAGGATGTGCCCAACTGAGGCGGCGATGAGGGCGTTGACGACGTCAAGGAGTCGACGTCGTGCGGTCTCAGCGGCTTCACGCTGTTCAGCGGTACGCGCAGCGAGTGCGCGTCGGTGTTCCCGGTTTTTCACCCGCCGTGCCGGCAGGTCCGGACCCGGATCAAGTGGCGTCAACTTGCGGGTCAGCCAGTTCGCGAACGCTCCATAGTCGCCTGGTGCCCCGTCCGCAGGGAGTGGGGACATACCGACCGCGGCCAACTGATCGGCGGTGAGCGTGGCGATACCGCGGTGGACCTCCGCCATCGACGGCACCCGACCAATCCGCAGAATCGCCAGGGCGACCACCAGCACAGCGGAGACGGTGTAGCGCCAGCCGGCGGCGTTCCGGCCTCCGGCACCCCGGGTCTTGGCACCGACACTCTCGATCATCTCCACCGCGCCAGAGGCGACGACCAGTTCACGACAGGTCTCGAAGTTCTCCCGGGTGATCAGGTACGCCTGTTGCTTCGTGCTGATCATCGCACACCTCCGGCAAGCTGGTCCTGGTCACCGTCAAGCAGGTCGGCGAGTTCCTCCGCTGAGTAGCGGGGCAGCTGCTCGACACGGTCGACAAGTACCCGCATGTCGCACACCCCGAACAGGGACAGCATCGCCGCCGCCGGAATTCCCGGGTGCACCGCGACGTCGAGCAGGTACCGGTGGCGCAGGGCCGCAGCGTTGAGCTTCGGGAAACCCATACGCACCAGGCGCTCAGATACTCGGTTGACCGCGTTGTGCTCCACATGCCCATCACGGGTCAGACCAATCATCGGTCGGGATCCGACCTGGCCGGCCCGGTCGAGGATACGGCGGGCCTTGGCCGGGTGGATGACAGGAACGACACGGTCGACCTTTCCCCGCCGGCGCACACGCACAGTCACCAGCTGGTGACCACCGGGCCGGTCGATGACCTGGACATCATCCCCGGTGACCTCACGGATCTCGGCCGGACGCAGTCCTGCCCCACTGGCCAGATCAAGAACCAGCAGCGTCGGCACGCGCAACGGGTCCGGCAATCCCGGAGTGATGGCGTACATCGCCTCCGCGGTCCCGGGTTTTGCTGCTGGGGCACCCTTCGAGCGCGGGGAGATGACAGCCCGTGGTGCGGGGAACTCCCTGGGGTGCACCACCCTCCCGGCTGCATACAACACAGCCCGGTAGGTCCGTTTGCTCTTCAACCCCAGGCTCGCGGTCGTGCATTCCAGCCACCGGTCGGAGTTGGCACGGGTACAGGCCCGGTCGATGTCGACGTACTGGTAGGCCAAGGCATCGGCGTACAGGAAACGTGCGAGGATCTGGCACTCTTTGGCGTCCACCGCAGGGATGTGAACGGGCGTGTGGACCCACAACCGCGCAGCGGCGTCCATCGACTCATCACGCAGAGGGCCGGCCTGCCCCCGGATGGTGAGGGGTCGCAGTCGCTCGTACCGTTCCCTCTGCTCGGGACTCAGATCGCGAGCCGTGAACCGCTGCCGATTGCCCGGAGCGGCATCACCCGCACGAGACAAAGACTGCTGGTTGTCCCGGTCAACATCAGTGCTCCTGGCCTTCTGGGGCGGATCCTGCGGGTCACCCGCCGAAGGCATTGCCTTGTGCCGGCCCATCAGTGACCCACCACCTGAGCGTGCGGGGTCGACGGGGTGCAGGTCTGCGGGATTCGCGTCTGCTTCTGCGCAGGGTTGCCCAGGTCAAACGGGCATGCCAAGATAGACATGTTGACTCCTTCAAGGGTCAGTGCCAGAACCTGGTGATTTCAGTTCGTGAGGTTCTGGTCTTCGTAGAACGGGTACTGCCTGGCAGGGCAGTGCCCGTTCTCGCGTGTACGGGGGATGTGAGGTGTGGCTCTACTCGACGCTCCTCCACGTCTCCGGTGGGTGGTTAGCGTAGAACTCCTCGAACGCCTCAGCTGCGATAGAGCCCAGGTGCCGACGTTCAGTGTTGGCCTGGTCGTAGATGAGTCTCGCAGTGCCCACGGGGATCCGCAGTTTCAGCGTGACCGCACCGGTCTCCGGCAACTCGCGGCGGGGTCGGCCGAATGGTGCGCTGGTGCTCACGGCGGCCTCCCTGCGTGTCGTTGTCGGATGGGTGCGGTTAACCCAACGATGACCTATCGAAGGGAGAATCGCAAGGGCGTGTTTCCGCAGGTAGAACACGCTCTAACGTCGGATTGAACTCGACAGCGGTAGCGGCGGTGAGCTTGGTTGAGATGGCGAGGTGTCAGTGGAGATAGTGCGGCAGTGCACCATGCGGCATCGGGGCGACCGCCCGTAGGGTGGTCGGCTGCCAGTTGTCGAGGTGGTATGTGGTGGACAGGCAATGCGGAACAGGAAGAGTGGAGGGGTGATCCGTGGGGGTAGTGGCGGGAAGTGCCCCCAGACAGTGAGTCGATCATCCACCCCCGCGCTAGCATGGGTAGGCTTGCTCTCAAAGACAGAAGGAGGTGCCCGATGCCCTACATGTCAACCACCGTCGCCAACAACATTCTCTCAAGAACGTTCCGCGACAACATCCTCGTGACGCCTATGAAACTCCAGAAGATCCTCTACTTCACTGCCAGCGAGTATGCGAAGAAAACCGGCCGGGCCCTCCTGGCTGACTCCTTCCAGACCTGGGCCTACGGCCCCGTTGTCAGTCCCGTCTATGCGGAGTTCCGCCCGTTCAGCAAGCAGAACATCACCAGGTACAGCAAGGACGCTGTGGGAAAATCTGTCGTTGTAGACGAGCGCAGTGATCCCGCGCTCCAGGCCGCCCTGGACACCGTGTGGGACGCGACCAAACACCGGACAGCGGTTGACCTGTCAAACATCACGCACCTGGAAGGTTCGGCCTGGGACCAGGCGTTCCAGAAGGAAGATCCGCGGCTCGACAACGATGCAATCCGCGAGGATCGGACTTACTGTGGCCCACTGAACCTACCCATGAGCGTCGGCCACCCGTGACAGAAGAGTCCCCGGCTGCGGGCAACCGACGAGAACCACCGACGGTTCCGGACAACTCCGATGACCAGCAGCTCCCAGGGTTCAACGGGGCCCCCGCCGCCGATGTGACCCCTGACCAGAAGGAGCCAGGAAAACCGAAGAACTTCGGGGAGTTTATGCTCCAGTTGAGGTTCAACTTCGGCACCAAGATGCTCGGTATCTGCATCCTCCTGATCGTCGTGATCTCCCTCGTCGGCTACTTCAATCCACGGGACTCGCAGCTGTTGAACAGTGCACTCGAAACGCTGAAGCTGGTAGCCACAACTTTGATGGGGTACCTGTTCGGCTCAGGGTCACTCGGTCTGCACAAGGATGGTGACGGCACGGAGTAGAGACGGTTCGATGCGCCGCGATGTCATCGCCCTGATCCAAGCTCGTTAGCTTTGCATACCGACGGCTATCATGACTCGGGCACGGCGACCGCAACGGTCGCCAGCTCCAAAGCCGCGTGGCTCCTGCCTGGTGGCGGTAGTGGCACCGGCAGAAGCGGCACCGACGAGCGTGTCGATGCCTGCACTGCTGACTACGCTGACATTGCGAGACGGTCGCGTCCAGGGGAACCCGAGCAGGCCACCGATAGTGTCCTTGGTGAGGGAGCTTGCGCCTTGCGCCAACGCGGTCATCTACCCAGCAAGTCGATCATGGACATGATCGCGACGGCAGCCATCATATGCCTGGTTCTGTGCAACCCCATCTACCCCGCCTCCGCCACGACTCCAGCATGATCCGTCTCCCGGATCGACTGCGCCCCGCCCAGGTCCAGCCCGTAGGAGATGACGGTGCCAGCCTGCACCTGCGTTAGCCGGCCGGTGTGCCCGTCCATGATCACTTGAACGACGGACAGCGTCACCGTCGGACCCACCCCACCCACGAGAGCGTGCAGCCGGAGGGACTGCTGTGCGAGTAGTTGACATCTGAGCCAAGTCAGGCCACACCGAACCCGCTCCACCGTCAGCTACGCTGGCCTTCCCCGCAAATCGTGGACAGGTAACTAAGCTGCCTCAGGTTCCTCAGCAGCAGGTTTGTTGAGCAGATTCATCTCGAACTCCACCGGCGGCACGTAACCCAGCGCGGAGTGCAGTCGCCGACGGTTGTACGGGGACTCGATCCAGTCGCCGACCTTCAACCTGGCCTCCGCCCGGGTAGGCCACTTCTTCCGGTCGTAGAACTCGGTTTTCAGTGTCGCCCATACGCTCTCGGCCGTCGCATTGTCCCAACACACTCCGGTCCGCCCGACCGACTGCAGGATCTCCAGGTCGCGGCAGACTGTGAACATGTCATCACTGGTGAACTCGGTACCCCGATCAGCATGGAACACCACACCCTCGGGAACTTCCCCACGCAGTGTGTGAGCCATTTTCAGCGCCTTGGCGACCAGGAAGGTGCCCATGTGGGAGTCCATCGCCCAGCCCAGGATCCGGCGGGAGTGCGCATCGGTGACCGCGGCGAGGTACAGCCAGCCCTCACCGGTGCGCAGGTAGGTGATGTCTGAAATCCAGATGCGGTTGAGCCCGCCCTGGTCCCAGCCTCTCTTGACCCGGTCAGGGATCTTGTAGGTGTCCACACCGGGGATCGTGGTCACCGGTGTGAACTTCTTCGGACTGATGCCCTCCAGGCCCTGGCGCAGCATCGATTTCGCGACGGTCTTCCGGTCAACGAAGGTCCCCTCACGGGCGAGCTGGGCGTGGACTCTGGGAGCTCCGTAGACGTCATCGGACTCGGCGAAG
>NZ_JALAGU010000031.1 GCF_022712275.1 Corynebacterium sp.
CCCCGCGCGAAGCACCCACCCCCCTCCCGGACCGTACGGTTTCGGGTGTGGCCACTACGCTGTGCTCATGGAACTGAACTGGGCGCAGCAGGCGATCCCCATCGAAGTGACCGAGCTACCGTCGACGGGGTGGTCGTCCGAGGCGGTCATCACACTCGTTATCTCAGGCGTGGCTATTGTGCTCTCCGCTTTCGCGCTTGTGTGGCAAGTAGTCTCCTGGAGGCGGAGTGGACCGCGAATCACCGTCCAAGCCGATTCAGGAATTTCTATTGGCCCTATGGGAACATTCGAGATCCTAACTTTCACTGTTTCCAACGAAGGGCGAGCTTCGACACAGGTCCGCACTGTGGACTTTGTACGTTCTGACGGCGAGGGCATGATAGCCATTTTCCCGGAGGCGTTTCTCGATAAGAAGCCACCACTGGACCTACAGCCGGGGTTTCAGGAGACATTGGTCCTCCGCCTCGACGCTATCGCGAAGACTCTCTCTGAGAAGGGGATTAGCCCACAGTCCCTGGTGCCGCGTGCGCGTTCGGGGCATGGCGATGTGACGGGGAAAAGCACGCCTCTCCTAGTGAAACAACTCGAGAAGCTCGTTGGAGATACAAAGTGATCGGGGCGGATGTGCTTAAGAGTTGTGCCTGTGCCCCATCTGTGCCCCATCGGACCACAACCGGGGTACATCACCAGCGATTATCCGCTATCGTGCGCAAACGACTGACCAGCATCGTTCCTGCTGAGCAGGGGCTTTCCAACGGTTTACACCCAGCAGGTCGGCGGTTCGAACCCGTCAGTGCGCACCATCGGTGACCAGCAGTTCCGTCCTCGCAGGAGGCTTCGGGCTGCTGGTCTTTCTGATACCTGGCTACATCTTGACTGCTGGTCGGGGTGGGTGAGTGCCTGTCGCCGCCCGCCGCCCGCCGCCACCGTGCGCTCTGCGCCCACTTGAACGCTGAATAACCCGTCCGGGGGTAGCGGAAAGGTTGATCATGGCCGACGAGGTGTGCGAAGTGTCACCGGAGCTTTGGGGTTTTCCGGATGCTCGACTAGCCTTGCCTAACTGAAGAATGCTGTTTCAGTAGAAGTTTTGCGCGTCCAGGAGAGTCACACATATGCCGTCCACCCGTTCACTCCGCCTGGCTTCGGCAGCGGCACTGACCGCCGCCCTGCCCCTCGTCGGTGTCGCCACCGTCCCCGCGACGGTTCTTCCCGCGGCCGTCGCCGACGACAACTCGCAGTGCCAGGCCGTCTCCTCCGCCACGATGGACTGGGGCATCAAACAGTCCTTCCGCAACTACCTCACCGGCCCGATCGCGGCCGGCGGCTGGGACCTCAACGGTGTGACCTACAACGGTTCCTCGGAGAACGCCGAGGACGGCGCCTTCCACTTCACCGCCGACGCGGCAAAGGCCGCTGTCCAGGGTGACGACGCCGACCTGCCACTCAAGGGCACCATGAAGCTGACCGGTCACGGCGGCATCATCAACGTCACCCTCTCCAACTTCACCCTCCAGGTCCGCGGCGACCGGGCCCAGCTGCTGGCCGATGCCAGCTACATCGGCGCCGATCCGGAAGCCATCGTCGGCTCCATCAGCGGCAAGCCGGCCTTCACGCAGAAGCCGGTCGCCACCTTCTCCCTGGAGAACACCCTGACCCAGGCCGGTTCCGGCGACGGTTCGGCCACGCTCACCGGTCAGAGCTGGATCCACGAGAACCTCAACAAGGCGCTCCTCGGCTCCTACGGGGAGGGAAAGAACGACGGCGACCCGGTGCGCATCACCGTCAAGACCTCCGGTGCCGGCGACTGTGCCGTCGACTCCTCCGCCGTCATGGCCACTTCCGCCGGTCAGACCGACGCGAAGCCCGCCGAGTCAACCCCGGCGTCCACCCCGGCGTCCCCGGCGCAGCGGACCACGCAGCCCAACACCCAGCAGGCCGCCCCTGCCGCCGGTGACGTGACCGACGGCACCACCTGTGACGCGGTCACCGGCGCCTCGGTCGGCTGGGGCCTGAAGCAGTCCTTCCGCAACTACCTCACCGGCCCGATCGCCATGGGCTCGTGGAATCTTGACGGGGTCGGTTTCTCCGGCTCCGAGGGCGGGGCAGACGGCCAGTTCCAGTTCACGGCCGACCCGTCCGCCATCAAGGTCTCCGGCACCGACGCCGACATCCCGCTGCGAGGCTCCATGAACCTCACCGGTCACTTCGGTGCTCTGGACATCACCTACTCCAACATGAAGGTGAAGGTCCGCGGCACCACCGCCCAGTTCATCGCCGACTACCGGTCGACCACGGTCTCCAGCTTCACCCCGGGCGCCACGGTCACCGGCGCGGACACCGGCACCCAGGTACCGATCGCCCAGTTCGAGCTCTCGTCGCCGATCACCGAGGACGCCGCGAACTCCGGCACCGTCAATCTCTCCGGCCCCGGTTACATCACCGAGGACGGAAACCAGTCCCTCGGTGGCAACTACGGCGAGGGCAACAACGAGGCCGACCCGATCAACGTCACCCTGAACACCTCCGGTGAGGGCTGCGGCATCGGCACCGGCGGCGGGCTCGAGGGCATCACCTCCGCCGGTCAGGCCACCTCCGGTGGCTCGGGCGCTGTCGCCGAGAGTACCGGCACCCCGGATCTCGGCGTCAGCCCGCGTGTCTCCAGCACCGCGTCCACCTCCGGTGCGAATTCCGCCGGCGAGTCCGACACCACCTGTACCGCCGAGGACGGTGACCGCAAGGTCGCCGAGACCCGCATGGGCTGGGGTATCAAGGACTCCTTCCGCTCCTACATCAAGGGCTCCATCGCCAAGGGGGACTGGACCACCACCGGTGGCGCAGTCTACAGCGAGGGCAACTTCGTCTTCAGCGGTTCCGAGGGCACGGTCACGACCGCCGACGGTGGTGTCTCCGAGGGCACCCTGAAGTTCGGTGGCTCGGTGCTCTTCACCGGTCACGAGGGTGTGCTGCGCACCGTCATCTCTGATCCGGAGATCCGGATCAACGGCTCCACCGGCACCCTGGTCGCCAACATCGAGTCCAATGACACTTCCGGCAACCCGAACGACTTCGGGCGTGTCGTCATCGCCGATCTGGCGATCACCGAGGCCTCCGTCGCCGACGGCATCCTCGACGGCAGTGCTTCCGCCACTCTGAGTGCCGAGGGGTCCGAAGCACTTGCAGGCTACTACGCCGCGGGCGAGTCCCTGGACCCGGTGAGCTTCCGTGCCGCCCTGTCCGACGACTGTGACAGCGACTCCGCCGCCACCCTCGGCGACAAGCCCGAGGACGAGTCCGACACCGACGACGACAAGGACGACGATCGTGGAAACGGCAAGGTGAACGTCACCGACGCCGCCGCCGGGTCTGACTCGGACGACGATGAGGACACCGGTCTGATGGCCTTCATCAAGGATCCGTCCTCCATGGTGCCGAGCGTTATCGCCATCATCGCCGCCGCTGTCGCCGGCGTCATGGCCGTGCGTCTCCGTCGGACCAACAAGCGGATCGACGAAGTCGCTGCCGCTGCCGGCGTCGAAGGTGGAAACCCCGGCTCTGACGACTAGACTGACAGCGTGTCCGACCGCGCTGACAGTACAACCTCATCCACCCCCGACCGCCGTCCCCGGCGTCGGGGGTGGCGTGCTTTCCTGACCCCCGGGTGGGTCATCACCACCGTGATCGCCGTCGTCTTCGCGTACTTCGCGTTCACGGTGCTGGCCCCGTGGCAGCTGGGGAAGAACTCGGACACCCGGGAATTCAACGGTCGGCTCGAGGACGCGATGGAGCACGATCCGGTGCCGGTCTCCTCGGTGCTGCCCGCCGACGGCACACCGGCCGATGAGAGTGAGTGGACCCGCGTGGAGTTGCAGGGCCGGTTCCTGCCGGAGTCCGAGGTGCTGCTGCGTAACCGTCCGGTGTCCGGCAGTCCCGCGTTCCAGGTGCTCACGCCGTTCCAGACCGATGACGGTCTGACGGTGCTGGTCAACCGCGGCTGGATCAAACCGACCGGTGGTGGCGCCGGAGTGCCGGAGATCACGGAGGCCCCTGAGACGGAGACGACGGTCACCGGTTATGTGCGCAAGTCCGAGACTGTGCCGGATTCGGCCCCTATCACCGACCAGGGGCGCCTGCAGGTCTACGGGATGAACACCACGCAGATATCCCGTATCACGGACCTCGACCTGGCGGGCAACTACGTCCAGCTCGACGAAGACTCCGTGGCCGGTCGCGCGGGTGAGGGGCTGACCGCCATCCCGCTGCCGAAGCTGGACTCGGGTCCGTACCTGTCCTACGGCATCCAGTGGATCGCCTTCGGCATCATGGTGCCGCTGGGGCTGGGCTACTTCCTGTGGGCCGAGATCCGTGAACGGCGTCGGCAGCGCGAGGAGGTCGCGGCGTCCGAGGCCGGGACATCAGATGCTGTGGAAGACACCCCGGAACCCGACGCGACTCCGGAGTCGGAGCGGGAGCCGGAGCCCACTCCCGGGAAGGACGCCGCCACGGTCACCCGGGAGCGCAAACTCGCCGAGCGTTACGGCCACAGCAGGAACAGCAGGGCCTGGTCAGACCGTAATTCCCGCGACGATGAACGGTTCTGACTGGCGCCTGAACACTGTTCAAGTTAGAGTATGTTCCATGACGGACATACTCACAACTGCGCGTACCCGCGTCCTGGACGGGGGACGCGGCCTCGACTACGCCGACCTCATCAGGGTCCTCGACCTTCCCGATGACCGGATCCCCGACCTGCTCGCCCTCGCCCACGAGGTGCGGGTGAAGTGGTGCGGCGAGGAGGTCGAGATGGAGGGCATCGTCAGCCTCAAGACCGGCGGCTGCCCCGAGGACTGCCACTTCTGCTCCCAGTCAGGACTCTTCGAATCCCCGGTGCGCTCCACGAAACTGGACATCGGCCAGCTCATTGAGCAGGCCCGCCAGACCGCCAAGACCGGTGCCAGCGAATTCTGCATCGTCGCCGCCGTCAAGGGCCCGGACGAAGCCCTCATGTCCCAGCTGGAGGACGCCGTCCAGCAGATCTACGCCAACGTCGAGGGGATCGATGTCGCCGTCTCCGTCGGCATCCTCACTCCGGAACAGGTCGCCCGGCTCAAGGCCGTGGGCGTCCACCGCTACAACCACAATCTCGAGACCGCCCGAAGCTACTTCCCGAAGGTCGTCACCACCCACACCTGGGAGGAGCGACGCGAGACCATGCTCATGATCAAGGACGCCGGCATCGAGGTCTGCTGTGGCGGCATCATCGGCATGGGGGAGACCCCGGAACAGCGTGCCGAGTTCGCCGTCCAGCTCGCCGAGCTCGACCCCCACGAGGTTCCGCTGAACTTCCTCGACCCCCGCCCGGGCACCCCGTTCGGCCACATGGAGGTCATGGACGGCAAGGACGCGCTGCGTGCCATCGGCATGTTCCGGCTCGCCATGCCCGCCACCACACTGCGTTTCGCCGGCGGCCGCGAACTCACCCTCGGTGACATGGGTGTGGAGCAGGGCCTGACCGGTGGCATCAACGGCATCATCGTCGGCAACTACCTCACCACGCTCGGCCGCCCGGCCGAGCAGGACATGGACATGATGGACCGAATGCGGCTGCCCATCAAGGTCCTCTCCCGGAGCGTGTGACGGTGGCCCGCAACAGAGGCACCGGCCCCTGGGACCCCTACACCGGAGCGGACCTGGGGGAAGGGGAGTGGATCGAGTACTCACCGGCCCAGAAGGCCGGGCTCGACACCCCCCGCTTCTGCCCGGAGTGCGGACGACGCCGCATCGTCCAGGTTACCCCGCACGGCTGGACCGCGGTCTGCTCCCGCCACGGAGAGACGGATTCCACGGTCGCCGACCTGCGCTAGAGCCGGTTCAGAAGTCGAGCACCCTCGCCCGGGCCCACTCGACGATCCCCGGCAGCGCCTCGGCGAGCTGGTGCTCGGCACGATCGAAGTCGGCATCCTCCCCGTAGTAGGGGTCGGCGACCTCTTTGTCACCGGCCACGCCGAAGGACCGGAACAACCGGATCTTCTCCGGATCGACCCCCGCCTTCTCCAGGGCCCTGCGGTTCGCCTCGTCCATGACGAGGAAGAGATCGGCGTCCCGGTGCTCGGGGCCGAACTCGGCCGCCGCATGTCCCGAGGCGTTGTAGCCGGCCTTCTCCAGGCAGGCCGCCGCCCGCGGATCGGCGGCTTCACCGACATGCCAGCCTGTGGTGCCGCAGGAGTTCAGTTTCACCTCGTCGAGGAGGCCGTCCTCCGCCAGTGCGTCCCGCAGCATGATCTCACCCATCGGGGACCGGCAGATGTTGCCGGTGCACACCACGCAGATCTGCGGGCGGGAGTCCGCCCAGTCCGCCACGACGCGGGCCAGCTCGTCGACGTCGGCCACCGACCAGTCCGAAGCATTGTGCTCGGCGCGGTCGCCGTAGCCCCAGTCCACCAGGACACTGCGCACACCGTAGGCGTGGGCGCCCTCGACGTCGTGGATACGGTCACCGATCATGAGGATGTTGCCGCGGTGCTCCGGGCCACCCTCGGCCACCGGGGTGGTGTCCAGGCTGAGCTGCTCCAGCGCGTATCCGATGACGTCGGCCTTCGCCCGACGCCCGCCACGCTCGGTGGAGGCTGTCGCCACCACATCGAAGAGATCCAGCAGGTCGAAGCGCTCCAGCATGAGCCGTGCGGTGGTCTCCACCTTCGAGGTCGCGGTGGCGAGCACATACCCGGCGTCCTTCCAGGTCCGGATGAGGTCACGCATCCCCGGGATGACCTCGACGGTGCGCCAGCTTCCACCGGAGTAGTTCTCGCGGTAGGCCCGGTAGGTGCGGTCCAGGATGTCTCCCTCCAGGCCCAGACCCCGGAGCGTGTCCTCCATCGGCGGGCCCGAGATCCGCGCCACCTGGTCATCCGGGGGTGCGGGGACCCCGTTGGCCGCCAGGGCGTGCAGGAAACTGTCCCGGATCCCGGGGAACGAATCCACCAGTGTCCCGTCGACGTCGACGAGAAGGATCCGAGTCTCCGGCCCCGGGGCCGACATGCTGTCCGATGAATCTGCCACAGGTCCTACAGTGCCAGAAACCGGGGCTCTCTGCCGCAGGACGCTATCGTTGACCACGTGAACAACTCCGCTCCCACCACCGCGCCGGCGACTGTCGGAGATGTCGTCGCGCTCATCGAACAGGCCTATCCGCCGGACCTTGCGGAATCCTGGGACGCCTGCGGACTCGTCTGCGGTGACCCCGTGGACACCGTCCGCACGGTCCGCGTCGCCCTCGACTGCACCGATGCCGTGGCGGACGCCGCGATCACAGACGGTGCCGACTTCCTGCTGGTCCACCACCCGCCTCTGCTGCGCGGGGTGACCGGCGTGCCCGTGACCCACCCCAAGGGCCGCATCATCCACCGGCTGATCAGGGCAGGGGTCGCCCTCTACGCCGCCCACACCAGCGCCGACGCCGCCCGCCCCGGCGTCAACGACCGGCTCGCCGAACTCCTCGGTGTCACCCCGGGTGCCCCGTTGACCCCGGTGGCCGACGGTGTCGACCCGCGCACCGCCACCGGCATCGGCCGGGTCGGGGAGCTCGACACCCCGATGACGCTGCGGGAGTTCACCGCCCGTGTCGCCGACCGGCTGCCCGCCACCGAGTGGGGGGTGCGCGCCGCCGGCGACCCCGACCGGATGATCCGACGCGTCGCCGTGGCGTCCGGGTCCGGCGACAGCTTCCTCGGCACCGTTCTCGGTCTCGACGTGGACTGCTTCGTCACCTCGGACCTGCGCCACCATCCCGTCGACGAGCACCTGCGTGCCGGCGGCTGTGCGGTGGTGGACACCGCGCACTGGGCCAGTGAGTTCCCCTGGTGCTCCCAGGCCGCCGACCTGCTCTGCGCCGACCCGCGGTTGAGTGCCTCGGTCATCGACCTGCGCACCGACCCCTGGACGCTGCACAGTCCCGCCACCACTGAGGGATCCGAGGGAAAGGACCACCCATGACTCTCTCACTCACCGGCACCGACCGGACGACCCTCACCGAACTCGTCGGAGTCGACGACCGGATCCGGCTGCTCACCGCCCGACTGGACGCCCTGCCCGAGACGGCCACCGTCGAACGCCTCGAGCAACAGGCCGAGGAAGTCCGACGCCACGCGCTGAGTACCCGGCGCATCACCCACGACATGACCGGCACCGTGCACCGGCTGCAGGCCGACGCCGCCCGGCTGCGGGCGCGCCGACGTGACGACCTCGCCGGACTGCGCGCCGACACTGACCGGGACCGGCGCCGAGACCTCCATCACGACCTCCGGGTCGCCGAGCGTCGGCTCGCCGAGATCGAATCCGACATCGACCGGGAGGAACGCACCCTGGCCACGTTCGGACGGATCGGGGAGGAGGAGACCCCCCACGGTGAGATCAACGAGGCACTCCACCGCGCCCGCGAGGAGGCGGCGGCGGTGTCCGGCGAGATCCGCGTCCAGCTCGACGGGCTGCACGAACGCTCCACGGCACTGCGGGACGCCCTCTCCCCGGAACTGCGGAAGATCTACGAGGAGGGCGAGGCGGAGCACGGCATGGGCGCCGCCGAACTCGCCGGTGCGACCTGCCGGTGCTGCTGCATCGAACTCGACCACTCCGCGGCACGACGCATCGCCAACACACCGCTGTCCCGGCCGGTCACCTGCCCGGAGTGCGGCGTCCTGCTGCTACGGACGGGGGAGTGACCCGTGGCTGGAACGGAAACCGGAAGCGCACGTCCGGACTGGTTCGGCTCCGGACAGGCGCCGCTGCGGCTGCTCCTGCTGCGCCACGGCCAGACACCCATGTCCGCCGCGGGCGTCTTCTCGGGACGCAGCGACCCCGCACTGACCGACCTGGGCAACGCCCAGGTGGTGCGGGCAGCGTCCTGGCTGCGGACCCGGCAGGACCAGGGGGAGGGGATCGACACGATCTACAGTTCCCCGTTGCTGCGGGCACGGCAGACCGCCGAGTCCGCGGCCGAGGCCCTCGACCTGGACGTCACCGCGGCCGAGGACCTCATCGAGACAGACTTCGGTGCCTGGGAGGGCCTCGGGTTCGACGAGGTCCACCGTCGTTGGCCGACCGAGCATGCCGAGTGGGTCGCCGATTCCTCGGTGCCGACCGTCGGCGGGGAGTCGATGGACGCCGTGGCGTCCCGGTGCGACCGTCTGGTCGGTGACCTGCTGGCAGACGGCGGAGGACGCACCGTCCTGCTCGTCAGTCACGTCTCACCGATCAAGGCGATCCTGCGCTCGGCGATGAAGGCACCGGCGACGGTGTACTCGACGCTGCACCTGGATCTCGCCGGTCTGTCCGTCGCCGAATTCTACCCGGAACGCTCCGTGGTCAGGGAGTTCAATGACACCCACTATCTGCGGGGGCTGTGAGGGCTTCGGGGCCGCGCACTGCTATCGTGAACGGCGTCGAGAGGGTCGGGTGATCGCGGCTCCCGGAACCGTTCCTGTCCCAGGAGCAGGCCGGGGTCGAGGAAAGTCCGGACTCCCCAGAGCACGGTGGTTGTTAACGGCAACCCGGGGTGACCCGCGGGCCAGTGCCACAGAAAATGACCGCCCGGTGTATGCCGGGTAAGGGTGAAAAGGTGCGGTAAGAGCGCACCAGTGCCCCGGGTGACCGGGGCAGCTGGGTAAACCCCACCGGGAGCAAGGTCACGTGCTCGCACCGTAACCCTCCGGGGCCGGTGGTGCGATGTGCCCCGACGGCTGCTCGTCGGACAAGGGGCAGGTAGACCGCTGCAGGCGGCCGGCAACGGTCGTCGTAGATGGATGATCACCACCTCCGGTGGCGCCTCCGGGTGTCACCGGGTGGAACAGAATCCGGCTCACAGACCCTCTCGACCCTTCTTTTCTCTCTGACCCATAGACTGGACACCGTGACTGCACAGCGTGACACGGACAGGGAGTCCGACAACAGGTCGGTCATGTCGCGGTGGTTCTTCCCCGACGGTGAGGAACCTGACCCGCGTTTCACACTCGCCAATGAGCGGACCTTCCTGGCCTGGATGCGCACCGCTCTCTCTTTCGTCGCCGGCGGCGTGGGCATCGAGGCCCTGCCGGCCTCGGTCCTGGAACCCGGGATCCGGACGGCGGCGGCACTGTGCGCCATCGGGGTGGGGATCCTCCTCGCGGCGGGGTCCGCGGTCCGCTGGCTGCGCATCGAGCGGGCCATGCGTCACGATGAACCGCTGCCCGCCCCCTCGATCGTCCCGGTGCTGTCCGCCGGTGCCATTCTCGCTGCGGTACTGCTGGGACTGATGGTCCTCACATGAGACCGTCACGGGACCCCGGGCTGCAGCCGGAGCGGACCAGCCTGTCCTGGAGCAGGACGGCCATGCGTCTGATTCTCACGGCGACCGCCATGCTCGGCTGGGTCTCCTCCTACGGTCGCCCGGTGATCCTGGTGACCGGACTGCTCGGATTCGCCGGACTCTGGATCTACTCCACCCAGCGCACCCGCTACGACAAGGATGTCGACGGAGTGGCTCGCGGCGGTCTGGATCCGGCGACCGGCGCGGTGGCGGGGATTGCGGTGTGTGCGGTGATCCTCGGGGTGGTCGCCGTAGGCGTCATCCTCGGCGACCTCCTGTGACCGCTGCACGGGTTACACTCGGCCACATGAGGGACAGCAGTGACAGCGACCAGAAGTGGTACTTCGACACCTCCACCGGTGAGGTCACCCGCGGCAAGAAGCACGGGTGGGACACCCGTATGGGCCCCTACGACACCGAGGACGCCGCCCGCCGTGCCCTGGAGACCGCCAGAGCACGCTCCCAGGCCGCCGACGAGTGGGACGAGGACTGACCCCCCGGCTCAGAAGCAGTGCTCGGTGGCGGGGAAGGTGCCTTCGGCGACCTCACGCTTGTAGGACGCCGCGGCGGCGGTGAGGTCTGCGCCGACCTGCGCCCACTGCTTGGCGAACTTCGGCCGGTGACCGTCCGCCGGGAAGGCGGCCATGTCGTGCCACACCAGCACCTGGGCGTCCGTGTCCGGGCCGGCACCGATACCGATCGTGGAGATCTCCACCTCGGCGGTGGCTTTAGCGGCGACATCGGCCGGGACCATCTCGAGCACGACCATCTCGGCACCGGCTTCGGCGACGGCGCGGACATCGGCCAGGAGCTGCTCGGCGGAATCGCCACGGCCCTGGACCTTGAAGCCGGACAGGGCGTTGACCGACTGCGGCGTGAAACCGACGTGGGCGCACACCGGGATGCCCGCGTTGACCAGGGCACGGATGCGCGGGGCGATGCGCACGCCGCCCTCGATCTTCACCATCGCGGTACCGGAGCGGCGCATCATCTCCGAGGCGGAGAGCACCGCCTGCTCGTCGGAGGCCTCGTAGGTGCCGAAGGGGAGGTCGGCGACGACGAGGGCGTTGCCCGCACCGCGGACGACGGCCGCGGCGATGTAGATCATCTCGTCGAGGCTGATCTGCTGTGTCTGGTTGTACCCGAAGACCACGTTCGCGGCGGAGTCACCGACGAGCAGGCACTCCACGCCACCGTCGGCCAGGGCGCGGGCGGTGGAGTAGTCGTAGGCGGTGAGCATGGCCCACTTCTCGCCGGCGGCCTTCTTCTTGCGGAGATCCCCGATACGGACCTGGCGGGTGGGGGCGAGGTAACCGACGGAGGGTGCAGTTGTGGAGTCAGACATGTGACAGCATTGTGCCACTATCGGCGGTGCAGTGTTAACGACTTGTAACATCACGTGCGCGGAAAGGGGGACCCCGACACCGGGGGTCGATCCGTGGATACGATGGGCGCCATGAGTCGTCAACAGGAATTCGTTCTCCGGACCCTTGAGGAACGGGACATCCGCTTCGTCCGCCTCTGGTTCACGGACATCCAGGGATATCTCAAGTCCGTGGCTGTCGCGCCGGCTGAACTCGAGGGCGCTTTCGAGGAGGGCATCGGCTTCGACGGCTCCTCGATCGAGGGCTTCTCCCGTGTGGTGGAGTCCGACACGATCGCCCGTCCCGACCCGTCCACCTTCCAGATCCTGCCGCTGGACAATTCCGACGGGTCCACGAATCTCACCGCCCGCATGTTCTGCGATATCGCGATGCCTGACGGCGAGCCCAGCTGGGCCGACCCGCGCCAGGTACTGCGTCGTCAGATGAACATCGCCGCGGACCAGGGGTTCAACTGCTACATCCACCCCGAGGTCGAGTTCTTCCTCCTCAAGGAGCAGGACGGTCCCGACGGGCGTCCCGTGCCCGCCGACACCGGCGGGTACTTCGACCAGGCTGTCACCGATGCCGCCCCGCAGTTCCGGCAGGACGCCATCACCGCCCTGGAGTCAATGGGTATCTCCGTGGAGTTCTCCCACCACGAAGCGTCCCCGGGGCAGCAGGAGATCGACCTGCGCTTCGCCGACGCCCTGTCGATGGCGGACAACATCATGAGCTTCCGCTACATCATCAAGCAGATCGCCAAGCGCAACGGTGTGCGTGCGACCTTCATGCCGAAGCCCTTCCACGATCTCACCGGCTCGGCGATGCACACCCACATGTCCCTGTTCGAGGGTGAGACCAACGCCTTCCACGACCCGGACGACGAGTACTTCCTCTCCGGGACGGCGAAGTCCTTCATCGCCGGCATCCTGGAGCACGCCCCGGAGATCTCCGCGGTGACCAACCAGTGGGTCAACTCCTACAAGCGGGTCACCAGCGGCGCCGAGGCCCCGACCGCCGCCACCTGGGGTGCGGCGAACCGTTCGGCGATGATCCGTGTCCCGATGTACACGGTGAACAAACCGGCCTCCCGTCGTGTCGAGGTGCGCAGCCCCGATTCCGCGGCGAACCCGTACCTCACCTACGCGGTGCTGCTCGCCGCAGGCCTCAAGGGTATCCGCGAGGGCTACGAGCTGATGCCTCCGGCCGAGGAGGACATCGCCCACATGACCCGTCGCGAGCGGATGGCGATGGGCTACAAGGACCTTCCGACCGACCTCGATCTCGCCCTGCACGAGATGGAGAAGTCCGAGTTGGTCGCCGATGCACTCGGCGAGCACGTCTTCGAGTTCTTCCTGCGCAACAAGTGGCGTGAGTGGAAGTCCTACCAGTCCCAGGTGACTCCCTGGGAGCTGAAGCACAACCTGGAGTTCTAGGACAGGTTCCAGGACCGCTGCGTCCCGCCGGTGGGCGGCGTTCACTACGATGGTGGGGGAGATCATCGACGTCGCCGACCTGACACCCAGGATCCGGCGGGACTAGGACGGAACCCGGTGAACCAACCACGCACCTCTCGATCGCGTATCCCTTCGGCAGCGTCACTGGGGCTGAGCCGCCCACATGCCGCCGCTGACCTCGCGGCCCTGGGGTGGGACACCGAGAAGCGTCTCGATCTGCTCTGGACGCTGGCCGCGACCGGTGACCCGGACCAGGCGCTGAACAATATCGTCCGCCTCATGCAGGCCACCGACGATCCCGGGGGGCTGCAGGACCGGCTGGACACCGACCATGTGTTCCGGGTCCGGCTGCTCGGCCTGTTCGGGGCGTCCACCCTGCTCGGCGACCATGTCGTCGCGAACCCGGAGATCTGGCCGTTGTTCGGCGAGGACCTGCCCGGTGGTCGCTCGATGCTCGCGACCATGTTGGACTCGGTCGGTGCCGAGGAGGTCGAGGGCGTCGACGAGGACGGTAACCCGCTGCACGCCGACGACTCGCTGCTGCGGCGCGCCACGGTCACCGGGGCAGAGGCCGACCGCGCGATGCGTACCGCCTACCGCACCATCCTCGCCCGCGTCGCCGCCATCGACCTGGCGGGCACTTTCGTGCCCCGGCGTGGTGAGGCGCCCACGCCGAAGGGGAGGGCCGGGTACCCCGACTTCGTCCCCTTCGAGGTCATCGCCGACCGCCTGGCGGACGCCGCGGACGCCGCCCTCACCGCCGCCCTGTCCGTCGCCGTCGCCAAGGTCTTCCCGACCGGGCCCGTCCCGGTGAAGATCGCCGTGCTGGCGATGGGCAAGTGCGGGGCGCTGGAACTGAACTACATCTCTGACGTGGACGTCATCTTCGTCGCCGAACCCGCCGACGCCAGCACCACCCGGCTGGCCGGTGAGTTCATCAACATCGGTTGCCGGTGTTTCTTCGAGGTGGACGCCGCGCTGCGTCCCGAGGGCAAGCACGGCGCCCTGGTCCGTACCCTGGATTCCCACCTGACCTACTACCGCAGGTGGGCATCCACCTGGGAGTTCCAGGCGTTGCTCAAAGCGCGTCCCATGACCGGCGATCTCGACCTGGGGCGGGCCTACGTCGACGAGCTCGCGCCGATGGTGTGGACCGCCTCGCAGCGTGAGGACTTCGTCCCGGACGTCCAGGCGATGCGTCGCCGCGTCATCGAGAACGTGCCTGAGGAGCTGAAGTCCCGTGAGCTCAAACTGGGGTCCGGCGGGCTGCGGGACGTGGAGTTCGCGGTCCAGCTACTGCAGCTGGTCCACGGCCGCGCCGATGAGTCACTGCGCGTCCTGTCCACTGTCGAGGCGCTCAACGCGCTCGTCGCCGGCGGCTACGTCGGACGCGAGGACGGCCGGACGCTCATCGCCTGCTACAGCTTCATGCGCCTGCTGGAGCACCGGATGCAGCTCAGTCACCTCAAGCGCACCCATCTGCTGCCCGAGGTGTCCGACCGGGCCTCACGGACCCGGCTGGCGCGTACCTCGGGCCTGGTCGCCGAAGGCACCCGGACCCTCGCCGAGGAACTGGAGGCGAGGGTCCGCGCCACCGGCCGGCAGATCCGCCAGCTGCACAACAAGCTCTTCTACCGTCCGCTGCTGACATCCGTGGTCGAGATGAGCGTCGACGAGCTGCGGCTCACCCCGGAGGCCGCACAACGTCAGCTCGCTGCGCTGGGTTACCGCTACCCGGACCGGGCGATGGACCACCTCGCCGCGCTGGCGTCCGGCGGCACCCGCCGCGCGCGGGTCCAGGCGGTCATCCTGCCGTCGCTCATGGAGTGGCTCTCGGAGACCGTCGACCCGGACGCCGGCCTGCTGGCGTACCGGAAGCTGTCGGAGGCGGCGTCCGACCGGTCGTGGTTCCTGCGGCTGCTGCGCGACGAGAACATCGTCGGTCAACGCCTCATGAAGATCCTCGGCACCTCGCCGTACGTCTCCGATCTCTTCCTCGCTGCCCCGGATGCGGTGAAGCTGCTGTCCGACGGTGCGACGAAGCCGAAGCTCATGGAGAAGGACGCCTCGGTCATCAGCCATTCGTTGGTCGCCGCGGCCGGCCGCTACACCGACCCCGACAAGGCCATTGCCGTGGCCCGTTCGCTGCGCCGCACTGAACTGGCCCGGGTCGCCGCCGCCGACCTGCTCGGCATGATGGAACTGCCGGAGGTGGCGCGCTCCCTGTCGTGGGTGTGGGACGCGGTGCTAGAGGCCGCCCTGTCGGCGGAGATCCGGGCCTGGGAGGACGCCAACCACCGCAACGCCCCGGCGGTCATCTCGGTGATCGGCATGGGGCGTCTCGGTGGTGCCGAGCTGAGCTACCGCTCCGACGCCGACGTGCTCTTCGTCTGCGAACCGGCCGGGAACGCCGGGGACGCTGCAGGCCATGACGAGGACGGTGACGGCGAGGCCGGCACCACCAATGATGCCGTGACCTGGTCGATCGGTATCGTCGACCGGCTGCGCGCCCGGCTGGCCAAGCCGTCGCTCGACCCGCCGCTGGAGGTCGACCTGGACCTGCGTCCGGAGGGACGCAGCGGTGCCTCGGTCCGCACCCTGGAGTCATACCGTGCCTACTACGAGCGCTGGGGTGAGACCTGGGAATACCAGGCGTTGCTGCGTGCGACGTGGGTCGCCGGCGACAAGGACCTGGGTATCCGGTTCCTGCGCACCATCGACCCCTTCCGCTACCCGGAGGGCGGCGCCGACCAGAAGACCGTCCAGGAGGTCCGTCGGATGAAGGCGCGGGTCGACGGTGAACGCCTGCCGCGTGGGGCGAACCGGGCGACCCACACCAAGCTGGGCCGTGGTGGCCTCGCCGACGTCGAATGGACGGTGCAGCTGCTCACCCTGCAGCACTGCCACCGGATCCCTACGCTGCACAACACATCCACCCTGGAGGTGCTCGAGGAGATCCGCATCGCCGGGCTGCTCTCCGAGTTCGATGTCGTGACACTGCAGGACGCGTGGATCACCGCCAGTCACGCCCGCAACGCCCTGGTGCTGTCCAAGGCGAAGATCCCCGATCAGCTGCCGCCGCCCGGTGCCCAGCTGGTGCACGTCGCAGCCGCGGCGGGGTGGGATCCGGCGGACTCGCAGGGGTTCCTCGACAATTACCTCAAGAAGACCCGCCGGGCCCGCCGCGTCGTAGACCGCGTGTTCTGGGGCGAGGAAGTCGTGGACGCCCAGTACGACGAATGATTTCGGGCAGGGCCCGGGTGCTGGGGTAGGCTCACCTTCCGTGAAAATGCTTGCGGACCACCGGGCGATACTCGAACACCGGAAGGCGGTGCGGTGGACCACCCTGGGCATCCTCGTCGCTCTTCTGGTGGTCGCTGTGGTGGTGAATCTCGTTCTAGGCCAGTACACACTGTCACCCGGTGAGGTGGTCAAGGCACTGGCTGCCGGACCGGACGACAATTCGGTGACGGGGGCGAACGTACTGTGGCACATCCGGCTGCCACGTATCGTCCTGTGTCTGCTCGTCGGGGCGGCCCTGGCCGTGGCCGGCACCCTGCTGCAGGGACTCTTCGGCAATCCGCTGACCGAGCCCAGCGTCATCGGTGTGACCTCCGGTGCCGGGGTGGGTGCCGCGGTGGGCATCGTGTTCAACCTGGCCTTCCTCGGCTCGGCGACGACGCCGCTGCTGGCCTTCATCGCCGGTGTGCTGACCACCGTGGTGATCTACAAGCTGTCCTCGATGAACGGCGAGGTCAAGGTCCTCACCCTCGTGCTCACCGGTATCGCGGTGAACGCGGTGGCCGGCGCGATCATCTCCTTCATGGTCTTCCTCGCCCCGACGTCCTCGCGTGAGCAGATCATCTTCTGGCAGATGGGGTCGCTCAACGGTGCGATGTGGAACCAGGTCGGCGTGGTCGTCGTGCCGCTGGTGCTCTGCATCATCGCGTCCTGCGTCATCGCCGGGAAGATGGACCTGCTGAGCCTGGGGGAGCGGGCCGCCGGTCACGCCGGTGTGAACGTCGCCGCCATGCGCGTGGCGATCATCGGACTGTCGACCGCCTTGGCGGCTCTGGCGGTGAGCTACGCCGGCATCATCGGCTTCGTCGGTCTCATCGTCCCGCACATCCTGCGTCAGGTCATCGGTGCGTCCAACCGCTGGCTGGTCCCGCTCAGCGCGGTCGGCGGTGCGGTCCTGCTGCTCATCGCCGATGTCGCGGCGCGCACCCTCATCGCCTACGCAGACCTGCCGATCGGCATCTTCACCGCGCTGGTCGGTGGCCCGACGTTCTTCATTCTCCTGCGGCGCATGCTGAAGAAAGGTGGTGTCGCATGACCGGCACTCAGGACACGGCACTTCTCGTCGCCGACTCGGTGACCGCGGAACTCGGTGGACGTGAGATCCTGCACGGACTCGACCTCACCCTGCACTCCGGGGAGGTCCTCGGACTCATCGGCCCGAACGGTGCCGGCAAGTCGACTCTGCTCGCCGTGTTGGCGGGGGACACCCACCCCACCACCGGTACCGTGACACTGCTCGACCGTGACTACCACGACTACACACCGCGTGACGCCGCCCGCGCCCGCGCGGTCATGCTGCAGGACTCGACGGTCTCCTTCGCCCATCTGGTCCGCGATGTCGTGGAGATGGGCCGGGCGGCCTGGCCGAAGGACCCGGGCCGGGACGCCGGGATCGTGGACGCCTGCCTCGCCGAGGTCGGTATGGACCACATGCAGCACCGGGAGATCACCACCCTGTCCGGTGGTGAGCGGGCCCGCGTCGCCCTGGCCCGGGTGATGGCGCAGCAGGCCCGCTGCGTCATGCTCGACGAACCGACCGCGGCGATGGACATCGGCCACCAGGAGCGCACCATGCACAGTGCGCGCCGGGTGGCGGAGCGTCCCGGCGACGACGGCGAGAGCAGGGGAGTGATCGTGGTACTCCACGACCTCAACCTCGCCGCCCGCTACTGCGACCGGCTCGCCCTGCTGTGTGACGGCCGGATCGTCGTCGCGGGGACGCCGCGGGAGGTGTGCACCTCCGAGCGGCTCTCAGAGGTCTACCAGTGGCCGGTCAGCGTCAGTGAGGTGGACGGCCAGCTGTGGATCCGTCCGACCCCGGGAGCAGGGCTTCCGGGTGGTCAACCGGACAATCAACCTTTCGGATGATGTGAGGTCAGGTCACCCTTGGTTACCCTCGTGGAGCACGATGCACGAGGACCGTACATGACCGTACATACGGAGGAACCGATCATGACCACTGCTCTCCCCGCTCTGAGCCTGTCGGAGCGTCTGCGTGGGGAAACCCGCCAGGCGCACGACAAGGCCGAGCACTCGTCCTTCATGGAGGAGCTGCTCGGCGGAGAGCTGGATGCCGCCGCTTTCATCGCCCTGCAGGAACAGGCTCTCCTGTTCTACACGGCGCTGGAAGAGGCGGTCGAGGCCTGCGCGGGTGACTCCCGCCTGGCCGATATCGCCGACCGGCAGCTCGACCGCCGGTCCGCGTTGGTCGCCGATCTCACCGTCCTCGGTGGCACCGTGAATGCAGAGCCGCTCCCTGAAACGGCCGCGTATGTCGCCGAACTGCAGCGCATCGGCCGGGACGGCGACGTCCCGGCACTGATCGCCCACCACTACACCCGCTACCTGGGTGACCTGGCGGGTGGCCAGGTGATCGGCCGTCTGATGGGACGCCACTACGGCGTCGCCTCCGAGGGCCTCACCTTCTATGATTTCCCGCACATCCCGAAGCCGAAGGTCTACCGGGACGGCTACCGCGCCGCCCTGGACGCCCTGCAGCTCACCGAGGAGGAGCAGCAGCACCTCCTCGACGCCTCCTCGGACGCGTTCGCGTTCAACTCGGGCGTCTTCGAGGGACTGGAGCGGGCCCGGGGGTGACTCCCCACCCAAGATAGGCTAGGCTCACGGAAGAAAGGTGGTGGACGTGAACGCACAGCATGCATTCCCGGCAGACTCCGGGGACAGAACAGATGTGGTTGCGTCCGCCGCTGAGCTGGTGGACACCGTCACCGGGGCCGTGACGGAGTGCCTCGGCCGGTCGGCCGTGGTCCGGCGGCTGTCCGAAGGCTCGTTGCCTTTCGCCGGGCGTGTCGCCTGGCTGGAGCAGCACTGGGAGGGACTGCGCATCCTGGGGGACTGCGCCCTCCTTCCCGCTGGCGTGCGGACGGAACTCACCGCCACGACCGGTTCCCTCAACCGGGCCCTTGACCGGGCCCACGCGAGCGCCCGGTGGCGCGACCGGCACGTGACGATGCCGTCGATGTTCACCTTCCGCCGCCACGTCACCGACCTCAGGGACAACGGTGACCTGCTCGGGCTGACCGCCCAGGCGTACGTGCGTCTCCTGGCGGCCGGGGTCGGCTCCGGTCTGACCAGTGCCGTGGACGGCGTCGGCTCCGGTGAGGGGCTCAACCGGCTGCTGTGCCCGATGGTCTCCGGGGACGAAGACCTCGAGCGGCTGTCCGAGGAACTCAGTGCCGGCCTGCTCATGGTCATGCAGCACGGATCGGACGTGTGCCGTGCCTACCAGGGGGCGGTCACCGACGCCTCCTGTGCGGTGACCGTCTCGACGATCCGTCACGCCCTGCGGTGAGCGCGGAGATCCGCGTCAGTGCCGTCGCTTTCCTGCGTCCCGACGCTGAGCACCGCACCGAAGTCCTGACCGTGCGCAAGCGCGGCACGGACCTGTACCAGTTCCCCGGAGGCAAGCCTGAACCGGGGGAGAGCCCGGTTCAGGCAGCCGTCCGTGAGGTCCACGAGGAGACCGGCGTCCTGTTGTCCGCCGCGTCCCTCCGTCCGGTGGGTCGCTACCGCGCGCCGGCCGCGAACGAGGACGGACACACCGTCGTCGCCGACGTCTTCACCACGGTGTGGACCGGTGGCACGCCCACGCCGGCCGCAGAGATCGCCGAGAACCGGTGGGCACCGTTGGGAACACCGGAGGACACCCCGGAGGACCCCGCGCACCCGCTGGCCCCGCTGATGTTCCGGGTGTTCCCGGCTATCGCGGCAGGGCTTCCCGACGCGCGGTGAGTGCCCACCAGGCTGTGGTGCACAGGATCCCCAGGATCCCGATATTGCGCAGCGCGAGGAACAGTACACCCTCCTTCGACGGCGGGGCAGACATCAACCAGTCGTAGTAGACCGGGTAGACGGCCGTCGTCAGTACGGCGGTGACCAGCACCTCCAGTGCCAGGACAACCACGATCCGGCGTCGACTCACCAGCAGTGCCACGGCCACCAGCGGGGTCAGCCAGGTGATGTACTGCGGGGAGAAGACCTTGTTCGTCGCGATGATCAGTGCGACCAGGAAGACACTGAAGGCCAGGGCCTGCATTGACGACCAGTCGTCGCGTACCAGCCGGGTGACCGCCCACCCGACGGCGATGAGCACCATGGCCACGGTCGCCACCGAGGCTACGCCCGTCATGATTCCGGCGCCGGGCCCGGTGATCTCGAAACTCTTCGACGCCGCGTAGCCGATGTGCCAGCGGTCGTCCCCGGCGGCGGCGAAGGCCGCGGCCACCATCACCGGGGTGGCGAAGACCGACTCGATCTGCAGCCCGCGGTCGGACTGGTAGTCCAGTGGTGAGGTCAGTCCGTCGGTGCCGGAGATCACGAGCACCACGACGCAGAGAACGGCGAGGGAGGCGAAGAACCAGAGCACCCGGGCCCAGGTGGAGCGTCGTCGCCATCCCCCGACCAGCGCCGCCCCCAGCACACCGGGCCACAGTTTCATCATCGTCGCCAGGGCCAGAGCGACGGTCGCGAGGCGGCGTCCCACCCGGGATCGGGCGAACAGCAGTGCGGCGAAGGCGGCGACCGTCAGCGCAGGGAAGATGTCGAGTCGGGTCAGCACGATCGGCCCGGACAGGGCAATGAACAACGACCAGAACCATGCGGCCCGGTGCCCGGGGTCGCGGTCGACGTGGATCAGCCAGGCGGTGAAGGCCGCGGAGGTGAGGACGCAGAGTGCGACGAACCAGCGGATGTAGGCGTCCTCCCCGCCGGGAAGGATGTTGACCAGCCGGGCGGGAAGCGTCCCGAACACCGGGTACTCGGTCATGGCGCCGGGCACGTAGTTGTTGACGCCGACGAAGTAGTAGTGGACGTCACCGGTGGAGGTGGCGAAGCGGTCGATCCAGATCACCGGGATCAGATGGGCGACCAGCCAGCCGAGCCAGACCACGGCGCGGGAGTGGTGAACCGGGGTCTGTGCGGCGACGGGGGGAGGAGGAGTCACACGTCAAGATGGTATAGGGCGGCGGCTACAGTGTGGGGAATGACCCCCGTCCTCCTCGTTTTCGTCACGATCCTCATCGGCTCCTGCATGCAGCGCGTGTCCGGTATGGGCGTCGGGATTCTCGGGGCGCCGGTGCTGTCACTGGCGATGGGGCCGGTCGAGGGCGTGATGGTCATCAATGTCATCGCCGCGGTCAACGCCAGCCTGTCCACGTGGACGCAACGACGCACTGTCGACTGGCGGAAGTTCGCCCTCATCGGGTCGGTCATGGTGGTCGGTGCGGTGCCGGGGGCCTGGCTGATCACCGTCGTCAGCCCGGCGGTGCTGCAGATCATCGTCGGTGTGCTCATCCTTCTGGCGTTGGCTGTCACCACCGTCGGCAGGCGGTACGTCCCCGATGCGACGGGGAAGGCACCGGCCCTGGTCGCCGGTACCGTCGGCGGCTTCACGAACACGCTCGCCGGTGTCGCCGGCCCGGTGATCACCGTCTACGCCCAGGCGTCCCACTGGGACCAGCGCACCTTCGCCGCCACGCTCCAGCCGCTGTTCATCGTCTCGGGGACGCTGAGCTTCATCATCAAGTGGCTCTCCGGTGCCGGTGACATCGGGTCGGAGCCGTGG
Organism: Corynebacterium sp.; assembly: GCF_022712275.1. Lineage (GTDB taxonomy): Bacteria > Actinomycetota > Actinomycetes > Mycobacteriales > Mycobacteriaceae > Corynebacterium. The sequence continues at coordinate 22,042 of NZ_JALAGU010000031.1, forward strand.
GGTATCTGGCCGGCCGCGTTGGTGGCCATCGTCCTCGGCATTGCCGTGGGCACCCGGATCGCACGGCGTATCGACCGCGCGACCGCACACCGGCTCGCGCTGTTCCTCGCCGCCGCCGGCGCGGCCACTGTGCTGGTGCGCGGTGCGGCGTCTCTGTGAGGGTGACTGCGTTCCGTGTGATCGGACCACAGGTCTAGGGTGGGGAAACGTGCCTGTTACGCCTACCCCCCCGACACCGGCCGACCGTCCCTCTGACCGGCTCAGCGCCCGCGCCCTCACGGTGTGGGGCGCGGGCATCCTCGCCTACATCCTGGCGATCACGGGACGTACCTCCCTGGGCGTCGCCGGTGTGGAGGCGATGGACCACTTCGACATCTCGGCCTCACGCCTGGCGGTGTTCTCCTCGGTCCAGGTCGGCGTCTACGCGTGCGCGCAGATCCCGATGGGCATGCTCATCGACCGGTTCGGTCCGCGACGGATGCTCGTCGTGGGTGCCCTGATGATGGGACTGGGGCAGGTCCTGCTGGGAGCCACCGGTTCCTATCCGGTGGCGATCCTGGCCCGCGTCATCATCGGTTCGGCGGACGCCACGGCGTTCCTGTCGGTGATGCGCATCCTGCCGGCCTGGATCCCGATGCGGAAGACCCCGTTGTTCACCCAGCTCACCGGCGGTCTGGGCTATGTCGGCCAGTTCATCTCCGCAGTGCCGTTCACCGCTCTGCTGCATGCCCAGGGCTGGGAGACGTCCTTCGTGAGCCTCGGCGCGTCCAGTGTCCTCGTGGCGATCCTGGTGTGGGTCGCGGTGCGGGACACCCCGGACCCGACTCCGGCCGCAGCAGAGACCACCGCCCGGGAGAAGCCGGGTATCGGCCGCATCCTCGCCTTCGTGGTACGGCACCCCGCCTGCTGGATGGGCTTCTTCATCCACTTCACGCTCATGAGCCAGGTCGTGTTCACCCTGCTGTGGGGCAAGCCGCTGATGACACTCGGTATGGGGCTGTCCGACGGGCAGGCCTCCACCGTGCTCGTGGTGAACATGGTGGTCAGCGTCCTCGTCGGACCACTGGCGGGCATCATCTCCGCGCGCGCCGGGCGGGGACGTCCACTGGTGGCCCTGGGGGCGACCGTCCTTGTCGCGGTGAGCTGGGTCGTGTTCTTCCTGCCGGACGCCCCGCGTGGCTACGCCGCGATCATCATCATGAACATCGTGCTGCCCGGCCTGGCCCCGGTCGCGAACTTCGGCTTCGACACGGTGCGTGAGGAGGTCGACCGTCGCTTCACTGCGACGGCCACCGGTCTGGCGAACATGGGCGGGTTCACCGCCGCGATGGTCGCCTCCCAGGTGGTCGGCTTCATTCTGGACGCTTCGGCTGACGGCGCCGAGTACGCCTGGGGCGATTTCCGGCTCGCCTGGTTCTTCGCCGTCGGCGTGGTGTGGATCCTCGGTGTGGTCGGGCTCGTCATCAGCCGGGCCGCGATGGCGCGGTGGCGCACCCGCCAGGTGACTCAGTAGGTCGGCAGGTCCGGGTGCAGGTCCTGCACCCAGGCCAGGACGCCGCCGTCGAGGTGGGAGGCGTTCTCCTCACGCGCGGCGAAGTAGGGTGAGACCGCGTCGAGCGCCTGCTCGGAGCGGCTGCCGGCCTTGCAGTGGAAGACCACGTCACGGCCACGGGCGGCGTCCGGCAGGGCTTCGGCACCGTGGGCCTGCAGCTCGGCCAGGGGGACGGACAGCGCACCGGGGACGGACACGATCTCACGTTCCCAGGGCTCACGCACATCGACGAGGACCGCACCGGTATCCAGCCGTGACTGGAGCTCCGTCGGGCTGACGGTGGGGTAGGAGGGCACGGCACAGGTCTCGGAGACACTGTTGTCCACGGCGGTGACCAGCGGGGCGTCCGGATCCGGGAGGATCTTCAGCTCACGGAAGGTCATCGCCATGCCGTCGTGGATGAGCAGCCGCCCGAACAGCGGCCTACCGGTACCGGTGATGAGTTTGACGGCCTCGGTGACCATGAGCGATCCGATGGTGCCAGGCAGGGCCCCGATGACGCCACCGGCGGCGCAACTGGGAACCTCACCGGGCGCGGGGGCGTCCGGGTGAAGGTCACGGTAGCTGATGCCGTCATGGTCCGGGCCGTTCCAGAACACTGAGATCCGGCCGTCGAAGCGCAGGATCGATCCCCAGACACACGGGGTGTCCGTCAGAGTGCAGGCGTCCGAGACGACATAGCGGGTCGCGAAGTTGTCTGCGCCGTCCATGACCAGGTCGTAGCCACCGATGATGTCCACGGCGTTGTCCGCGGTGAGGCGGGTGCGGTGCTGCTCCACGGTGACCGTCGGGTTGATCCGGGCCACGGCGTCCGCGGCGGACTCCACCTTCGGCCGCCCGACATCATCCATGCCGTGGACAACCTGACGCTGCAGGTTGGAGACATCCACCACGTCATCGTCGATGATGCCGATGGTGCCCACACCCGCCGCGGCGAGGTAGAGCAGGGCAGGCGAGCCCAGGCCGCCGGCTCCGGTGACGAGCACCCTGGCATTCCGCAGTCGACGCTGACCCTCCGGTCCGATCTGGTCCAGGGTCAGATGCCGGGCGTAACGCATCAGGTCATCGCGGGTGAGCTCGTCGACCGGGTCGACCAGCGGGGCGAACGGGAGAGCCTTCGCGGCGGTCACAGCGACTCGCTTTCCCGGCTGGTGCCTGCGACGATGCGTCCCTCCATCGGAGAGGACGCCAACGCGCCCTCGGCCAGGGTGCGCTTCGGGATGCGTCCCGCCCGTCGGGCCAGGTAACCGGCCTCGACGGCCGCCTTCATGGCCGTGGCCATGAGCGCCGGATCCTGGGCGCGGGTGACGGCACTGGCGAGCAGTACACCGTCGCAGCCCAGCTCCATGGCCAGGGCGGCGTCCGAGGCGGTGCCGACCCCGGCGTCGAGGATCACCGGGACCGTCGCCCGGGAGCAGATCAGCTCGATGTTGTGCGGGTTGAGGATGCCCAGGCCGGTGCCGATCGGCGCGCCCAGCGGCATGACCGCGGCCGCACCGGCGGACTCCAGGGACCGGGCCACCGCCGGGTCATCGGAGGTGTAGGCGTAGACCTCGAAACCGTCATCGGTGAGCTGCTCGGTGGCGTCCACCAGTTCGACGACATCGGGCAGCAGGGTCTCGTCGTCGGCGAGGATCTCCAGCTTCACCCGGTCGGTCCCCAGGGCCTCCCGGCCGAGCCGGGCGGTGAGCAGGGCGTCACGGGAGGTGTAGCAGCCGGCGGTGTTCGGCAGGACCTCGATGCCCAGCCTGTTGAGCAGGCCGAACAGCGAGGTGCCGGTCGTCGGGTTGAAGCGGCGCAGGGCGACGGTGGTGAGCTGTGTGCCGGAGGCGACGAGGGCGTCCTCCAGGACGGTCATCGCCGTCGCGCCGCCGGTTCCCATGATCAGGCGGGAGTCCACGGTGGTGGATCCGATGGTGAGTGACATGACTAGCCTCCCTGCATGGCGGTGATGATCTCGATCTCGGCGTCCTCAGGTACCGGGGTGGACGCCCAGCGGCTGCGTGGGACGACGGTCGCGTCGAGTGCCACGGCGACACCGAGCTGGTCGTCGTCGTGGACGTGGCCGGTGATGTCGAGGATGATGTCGGCGACGGTGGCCCCGTCGGCGTAGTCGTGGGGCTTACCGTTGACGGTGACGGTCATACTGTTGCTCCTGAGGTGTGTGGGGATGTCCGCTGAGGGTCGGTGGCGGCGAGCATTGCGGCGTCCTCCGCTGTGCTGTCGGCACCGAGGACGAGGCCTGCGGCGAGGTGTCCGCCCAACGGGGCGAGCAGGATGCCGTGGCGTGAGTAGCCGGTGGAGACGACCAGTCCGTCGACGCCGTCGAGGCGTCCGATGTAGGGCAGGTCGTCGGGGGTGCCGGGGCGGGCGCGGGCGAGGATCTCGGTGAGCTCCAGGCCCCCGGCACCGGGGACGAGCGTCTGGGCGTCCCGCAACAGCTGGTAGGCACCCTCGAGGACGACGCCGTCGAACCCGTCCTCCCGCTCGGTCGCGCCGATGACGATCTCGCCGTCGGTGCGGGGGACGAGGTAGACGGGGCGGCCGTCGACCATGCCGCGCACGGTGCGGTCGAGCAACGGTGGCTGGCCGGGGCGTAGCCGGGCGCGCAGGATGTCGCCGTGGACCGGGCGGAGTTTCACGCACTCGGCCTCGGGCAGGTTGCCGATGCCGTCGAGGGAGACTCCGGGGCAGAGCAGCGTGGTGCCGGCGTGGAGTTCGGTGCCGTCGTCGAGGGTGATTCCGGTGACCGCGCCGGTGTCGCCGCCGTCGCGGAGGACTGCGGTGACGCGCCGTTGGACCAGCCTGAAGCCGGGATCCCGCTCAAGCGCCTCGATAAGGGCGGGGACGAGCTTGCGGGGGTTGATCTGGTGGTCCCCGGCGACGAGGAACGCCCCCGAGATCGCAGGGGACAGCGCCGGCTCCAGTGTCCGGGCCTGACGGGTGGTGATCCGCTCGACGGTCATGCCCGCGGCACGTTGGACCTCAGCGAGGTCGGCGAACCAGTCGCGGTCGGCCGGGTGCGCACCGATGTCGAGGGTCTCCGTGCCCCGGTAGCCGACGCCGTGACCGAGGATTTCGGTGAGCTCGGTGACGAGTGGGGGATAGAGGGCGGCCGAGGTCGTCATCAGGGAGCGCATCGTGTGGTGCTGGTACATCACCTCGCTGACCGCGGCGATCATGCCGGCGGCGGCGCGGCTGGCGCCCATTCCCGGGGTGGGGTCGACGACGGTGACACGCTGCCCGGCCTTGTGCAGGTTCCAGGCGGCGGTCAGCCCGGCGACGCCGGCACCGACAATGACGGTATCTGGCGGGCGTGTGTTCATGCGTTCCTTTCCTCCGGCGGCATGATCCGCGTCAGGTGTGGACGGTCGACCGGTGCTCCGGTCCTCTCAGCCCCTGCAGGGGCTCCCGTAGTTCGCCTACGGCTACCATTCCACCACATGAGCCTTTCCCGTTTCAGTGCCACCCCCGACCGTGACCTGCGTGTCCGACGTCTCGATCAGCTTCAGGACGCCTCGTTGTACCTGTGCACCCCGGCCAGGGCCGAACAGGGCGATCTGCGGGATTTCCTCCACGCCGCCTACGAGGGAGGGGTGGACATCATTCAGTTGCGCGACAAGTCCATCGACACCTGCGACGAGATCGCGGCGCTGGAGGTCCTGGCCTCGGTGGCGGAGGAACACGGGAAGCTGTTCGCGGTCAACGACCGGGCGGACATCGCCGCACTGGTGGGCGCGGACGTCTTCCACGTCGGCCAGGACGATCTGACCATCCCCCAGGTGCGGTCCCTGCTGGGCCCGGACGTGGTGGTGGGACTGTCCACTCACTCGCTGTCGCAGGCACGCGCCGCGATGGAGGACGCCGACCTCGACTATTTCTGCACCGGGCCGCTCTGGGAGACCCCGACGAAACCGGGACGCGCGGCAACGGGACTGTCGCTGGTGACGGAGACCGCGTCAATGCTGGTCTCGGCCCCTGAGCAGTGGCAACGTGAGAAGGTGTGGTTCACGATCGGTGGGGTGAACGCGTCCACCCTGCCGGAGGTGCAGGCGGCGGCCGGTGAGGGGTCGGAGGGGTACCCGGTGCGTGCCGTGGTGGTGCGTCCGTTGACCGAGACGGATGATCCCCGGGCCGCGGCGGCGGAGCTGAAGGCTGTGTTGGGGGGCCGAGCTGGACAAGGACTGACCTCCTGTACCCGCTGACGCCGAAGTCCAATGCAGTTACCAGTACCGGTAGCTGTATGGGCATGGGCGGGACAGGACCGGCACAGATGACGTCGACAATTCGGCGGTTGGAGCGGGTGATCCGGAGCTCGGGACCGGTCGGCTGAATGCGGCGAGAACGAGTTAGGTGACGCCGTTATGCCCACCTGCTGGGACGGGGTGTCTCACCCCTGCCGACCAGCAGGAACACCGGTATCATGCGGTTATGAACACCATCACAGACGCCACATCTGCCACAGTTCCCACCGGACAAGGGTTCCCGGTCATCCGTCCCGAGCGTATCGACGGTTCAGACATCGGAGCCATCCGCGCTCTGACCAACGACGCATTCGCCAAGGTCGAACACGCCTCCGGCACCGAGTCGAAGATCATCGACGCCCTCCGCGACGCCGGTGAACTCCGGTACTCGCTCGTCGCCGTCCACGCAGGACGCATCGTCGGACATGTCGCAGCATCCCCCGTGACCCTCGACCCACCGGACGGGGGTTGGTGGTACGGCATCGGACCGATATCGGTACATCCGGATTTCCAGGGCCAGGGAACCGGCTCCGGGCTGATGCGGGCCCTGCTCGACCTGCTCGTCATCTACGGGGCGACCGGTGCGGTCCTGCTCGGCGAGCCTTCGCTCTACGCCCGGTTCGGCTTCGCTCACCGTGAGGGTCTCACGATGGCTGGGCTGGCGCCGGAGCAGGTGTCCTACTTCCAGGCCCTGCGTCTCGACCGCAAGGGTGACTACCCCGAGGCTACCGTCACCTACAGCGCTGCGTTCGACGTCCAGTAGTTGTCAGGCAGTTTCCCTAGATCTCACTGGCGGGGAGGTAGCCGTCGACGAACTCGACTGTCCGGTCACCGGGAAGAGAGTTGCGGTCTGCGAAGACCGTGATGATCTCGGCGACGAGTTCGCGGGAGGTGTGGGAGTCCTCCGGCGGCAGATTTGTGGTCGGAGTCGCGTACCCGACAGCGGACTCCAGGGTGAGTGCGGACGGTCCGAGGATCAGGTACTCCAGGCCCTCGGTGCTGTTGAGTCGGTCGTCGACGGTCTTCTTCGCGTCCGCATAAGGGTAGAAGGAGTCGCCTTCGGGGACCCGGTGGTGGGTGGCGCCGAGGTAGGAGACATTGATGAACCGGGGAGTCTTTCCGGCGTCGCGCAACCGCTCCAGGGAATTGATGACCGCGAGGGCGGCATCACGGTCGACGGCGTAGGTGCGCTCCGGAGTTCCTCCACCGGCGCCGGCGGACCAGACGATGACGTCGAACCCGGCGAGCAGAGTGTCCCACCCGTCCGCTGTCACCCGGGTGATGTCGAGGACCAGGGGAGTGGCGCCCGTGGCCTCGATGTCGGCGGACTGTCCAGCGTCGCGGATCACCGAGGTCACGGAGAAACCGAGATCGCCGAGCATCGGTGCAGTAAGCAGGGCGACCCTGCCGTGGCCGCCGATGATGAGAGCTGAGGGCACGTCTCAGCCGATCTCACTGACCGGGGTCGGCCCGTCGATGAACTCGACGGTCCGGTCCGCCGGCAGGGTCTCACGGGCGGCGAGTTCGGCGATGACGTCCGCCACGAGCTCGCGGGAGGTCTCGGTCGACCATTCCGGATTATCGGCGGCGGCGTCCACCGGTGCCCAGCCGGTGGACGGCTCCAGAGTGAGTGCCGCCGGACCGAGGATCGCGTAGTCCAGACCGGTGGTGCTGTTCAGCCGGTCATCGACGATCTTCTTCGCATCTGCATAGGGGAAGAAGGAGTCGTCCTCCGGCACGGAGTGCTTCGTCGCCCCGACATAGGAGACGTTGAGGTAGCGCGGTGCCTTGCCGGCGTCCCGCAGTCGCTCGAGGGAGTCGATGACCGCGAGAGCGGCGTCCCGGTCGACGGCGTAGGTGCGCTCAGCGGCGCCACCTCCGGCACCGGCGGACCAGATGACCACGTCGAACCGGCCGAGCAGGGCATCCCAAGCGTCCGGGGTGATCCGGGTGAGATCGAGCACCAGGGGAGTGGCACCGAGCGCCTCGATGTCCTCAGACTGTTCCGGCTTCCGGATCACCGAGGTGACCGCGAAACCGCGGTCGATGAGCTTAGGGGTTGCGAGCAGGGCCACTTTGCCGTGGCCGCCGATGATGAGTGCGTCAGACATACCCCGTGTCTACGCGCCGTTGTCGCGCTTCGCCAGTTCCCGCAGGCCCGGTGCGACCGAGGCGATCTGGCTGAGCAGCCGGTTGAGGTCCTGGCCATCGCCGACGAGGGTGAGGTTCGCCGATCCGAGTGCCTCGGACAGCGAGTCGATCATCTCCGGCATCTGGTCGACCATCTGCTTGTCGATGATGACGCCACGGTTGGACGCCACCGCATCGGACGTGGTGCGCAGGGCCTGTGCCTCGGCTTCGGCTTCGATGCGCCGACGCTGCGCCTCAGCCTCGGCGGGCTTGACGACCTCGGCGATCAGCTCCTGCTCACGCAGCAGCGCCTGCTCGGCGGCGAGCTCGGACTGCTTGGCGACGACCTGACGTTCTGCCTCGGCCTTGGCCAGCGGGCCGGACGCCTCGGCCTCCGCCTTCGCCTGCGCGGTCTGCTTGATGTTCTCGCTGGTGAGCAGGTCGGTGTCGCGCTGGTACTCGGACTTCAGGCGGTTGGCCTTCTGTCGCTCGTTCTCGATCTCGGCGTCCCGGCGGGCCTCGGCGACGGCTGCCTCACGCTCGACACGGGCGAGCTCCGGGGCGGAGAGGGAGCGGATGTAGTTGTTGTCGTCGGTGATGGAGCTGATCTGGAAGGAGTCGATTCCCCAGCCCAGTTCCGCCATCTTCGGCTCGGCGTTGGTCAGGACGTCGGACGCCAGGCGCATGCGGTCGGAGATCATCTCCTCCACGGTCATCTGGCCGATCATCGCACGGGTCTCGCCACCGAAGATGTCGTAGGCGGCGCGTAGCACCTCCTTGCGGTCGCTGCCCTCGAAGCGGGACGCGGCACGGGTGATGTGGTTCTTGTCCGGCCGGACGCGGAAGACGACAGTGGCCTCGACGGCGACCTCGACGTTCTGGGCGGACGGGGCGGCGACACGGACCTGGACGGTGTTCGCTCCGATGTAGAACCGCTGGACCCGGTGGAGGATGGGGACCGACCACGCGCCGCCGCCGACGACGATGCGGTAGGGACTGTCCGGACTACGGTGGCCGAAGCCTCCGCTGATCAGGATCGCTTCGGTGGGTTTCGGCACGTCGTAGAGCATGTCAGGTCCTTTCCAGGTGCCGGCACAGAACAGGTGCCGGGGCGCGTAAGGACAGGCTATCAGTTTCGGGTGCGGTCGAAACCGGGTTCCACACGGGGGTAACTGAAACATAATTCATGGGACGTGGTGTCGGTCGGAGAGTGGGCCGGGTATGGTCACCAACTATCGCCCCGTGGCAGTGATCTGAACCACCGCCGCCCGACAACGTGAGGAGTAACACGGATGAATCTGGAGCTCACAGCGGAGGAGATCGCTTTCCGCGATGACCTGCGCGCCATCTTCCGGGAAGTCCCTGAGGAGATCCGCAACCGTTACCGTGCCGGACAGGCCACCCGCCAGGACATCATCGATTCCCAGCAGGTGCTCAACAAGCACGGTGTGGCCGTTCCCCACTGGCCCGTCGCGTACGGCGGACAGGACTGGACCCCCACCCAGGCGCATATCTACACCAATGAGCTCCAGCGGGCCGGCATCCCTGAGCCCCTGCCGTTCAACACCGGCATGGTCGGGCCCGTCATCGCGAACTTCGGCAGCGACGAGCTCAAGGACCGCTTCCTCGCCAAGACCGCCAACCTCGACATCTGGTGGTCACAGGGCTTCTCCGAGCCCGGTGCCGGTTCCGACCTTGCAGGTCTGAAGACCACCGCGGTCCGCGACGGTGACCACTACGTCGTCAACGGTCAGAAGACCTGGACCACCCTCGGCCAGCACGGTGAGTGGATGTTCCTCCTGGTCCGCACCGACCCGACCGCCGACAAGCCGCAGAAGGGCATCTCCTTCCTGCTCGTCGACATGACCACCCCGGGCATCGAGCGCCGCCCGATCCGGCTGATCGACGGCTCGGTCGAGGTCAACGAGTTCTTCTTCACCGACGTCCGGATTCCGGCCGAGAACCTCGTCGGCGAGGAGAACAAGGGCTGGACCTACGCCAAGTTCCTCCTCGGCAACGAGCGCAACGGCATGGCCCAGGTCGGTACCAGCCAGCGCATGTACACTGCCCTGGTCTCCGAGGCCGCGGACCGTGAGGTCGCCGGCCACAAGGTCATCGAGGACCCGGAGTTCCGCAGCCGCCTTTACGGCATCAAGCTGCGTCTCACCGCCCTCGAGGCCACGATGCTGCGCGTCACCGCCGCCAGTGAGGGGGGCAAGCCCTCCCCGCTGTCCTCTCTGCTGAAGATCGAGGGCAGCCGCATCCTCCAGGAGCTCAATGATCTGGCGGTCACCGCCCTCGGGTCCGACGCCGTGGAGATCACCGGGGCCGCGGCCACCGCTGAGGACCACGACGGCGACCCGGTCGTCGAGTACCTCAACAACCGCAAGGTCTCCATCTACGGCGGCACCAACGAAGTGCAGGCCGGCGTCATCGCCAAGGCAATTCTCGGACTCTAGGAGGTCAGAACAATGGATCTTTCACTCAACGACGAACAGCAGATGCTCGCTGACAGTGTCCGCGACATCTTCTCCTCCGCCGACGGCGATCCCACCGCCGGTGGCGAGGCCCCCGAGGTCGCCCTCGAGTTCCGCCGCGACGTGTGGACGCAGGCCGCCGAGATGGGGCTGACGGCCCTCCCGGTCGCCGAGGACTACAACGGCGCCGGCGCCGGTATCGCCGAGGTCTGGGCCACCACCAACACCCTGGGCACCCTGGGTTCCCCGGAGCCGCTCACCGATGCCGCCTATGTCCCCTCCTGGATCATCTCGGACCTCGGTTCCGCGGACCAGAAGAAGGAGTGGCTCGGCCGCATCTCCACCGGTGAGGTCATCGTCCCGCTCGCCCACGCCGAAGCCGGCACCGGCTGGGACGCTGCCCGTACCGCCACGGTCACCGGGGGTGCTCTCTCCGGCACCAAGCGCGCCGTGGTCCTCGCCGACAACGCAGACGCCTACCTGGTCACCGCCGTCGCTGACGGTACCCCGGGTGTCTTCCTCGTCGCCGCGGACGCCGACGGTGTCTCCGTCGGGATCCACCGCGACGCCGAGTGGGTCCGTACCGGCACCGTCACCTTCGACGGCGCCGCCGCCGAGCGTCTCGGTGACGCCGGTGCCGAGACCGTCGAGGCGTCCCTGCGCCGTGCTGTGGCCCTGGGCCGTATCGCCCATGGAGGACGCGCCGTCGGCCTCATGGAAACCGCACTGAAGACCACCGTGGAGTACCTCAAGGTGCGCAAGCAGTTCGGTGTCACCCTGAACCGCTTCCAGGTGCTGGTCCACCGTGCCGCGCAGATGTACTCCGACGTCGAACTGGCCCGTTCCACCTCACTGTGGGCGACCGCCGTCGCCGAGGCCTTCCCCGGCACCGTCGACACCCTCTCCGCCGAGGACCTCGATGAGCTGACCCGTACCGCCCTGGACTCCCACAACTTCCTGCTGGGCCAGGCGCGCACCATCGCCGAAGAGGCCGTGCAGCTGCACGGTGGCATCGGCGTGACCTACGAGGCCGCCATCAGCCACTACGCTGCGGCTCTCACCGGCTTCCGCCAGGTCTACGGCGGCGAGCTGGGAGCACGCAGCGAGGGCATCGCGTCCTCCTCCCCGGAGAACGCCCCCAGCGCCCTGCTGGACAACGCCCTGATCCCCTGATCACGGCTTACTGTCACCCCCCCTGACCCGGATACGCGACGACTGACGGAGTGGCGTGTGCCATGATGGACAGGCACAGATCGTCGACATCCGGAGCAGGAATGACAAGAGGCAGGTACTCACACAGGATCGTGGCAGGAGTGGCGTTGACGCTGCTTCTCGGCGTGGGGACGGGCCTCACCGCCTGCTCCGATGACTCCTCGGACGACTCGGAGACGACGACCGCGAGTTCGTCGACCGCCGGATCCTCGAGCGCAGCTCCGTCGAGCTCCGGGACCCCGGATTCCCCGGCTCCCGAGGACGCACCGGAGGGTGGCGCCCCCGCACCCCAGGGTGACGACGCGGACGCCGACCAGGGGTCCACCCCGGTGGATCCCGCCACCGCGATCCTCGGTGCCGGTGACGCCCCCGCCGGGTTCACCGTCACCGACCCGCAGCAGGCTCAGCAGACGGATATCGCAGGGACCCAGCAGATGCTGGACGCCATGACCGTCACCCCGCCGGAATGCAAGGCTGTTCTGCAGGAGCAGCTGGCGGCCGGCGATGCCGCCGCCGCAGGCGTGTCCACCGTCACCTACAGTGACGGCGGCGAGCAGTTCATCCTCGGCGCTGTCGGTCCCGCCGGCAGCAACCAGACCGACAACGGGTGTTCCAACCTCACCGCCAAGGGCGACATGAACGGTGTGCCCGTGAGCATCACCTCCACGTCAGAGGACGTCGCCGTCAACCTCAACGGTGTGGAGAACGCGCGGGGCGTCCGGTCCAACGTCGCCATGGATGTCGGGGGCCAGCAGATCACGATCGTCCAGACCACGATCTCCGGTACCGTCAACGGCAACGACTTCAGCGTCACGGGCAGCGAGGGCGTGAGCCAGGACGTTCTCGTCGGACTGGCCCGGACCCAGGCCGACCGGCTGCGGGGCTGAACAGGGTCAGCCTCAGATCGTCGCCGCGTCGATGACGAAGCGGTAGCGCACGTCAGAGCGGACCGCCCGGTCGTAGGCCTCGTTGACGTCTGCGGCGTCGATGAGTTCGATCTCGGCTGTCACCCCGTGGTCCGCACAGAAGTCGAGCATGTCCTGGGTCTCGGCGATGCCGCCGACCAGTGAACCCGCCAGGGACCGCCGCTGACCGGTGAGCATACGCACCGGGACGTTCAGCGGCTGCTCCGGCAGCCCGATCTGCACCATCACGCCGTCGAAGGCCAGCGTGGCCATGTAGGACGCCGTGTCCAGGTCCACGCTCACCGTGTTGAGGATGAGATCGAAGCGGCGGGAGCAGGACTCCGCGAAACTGCCGTCAGCGGTCGAGACAAGGTCCACGGCACCGAATCCGAGCGCCTCCTCCCGCTTGGTCTCCGAGTGGGAGAGCACCGTGACCTCCGCACCCATCGCCACCGCGATCTTCACGGCGACATGCCCCACCCCGCCCATCCCGAGGACTGCGACGCGGCGTCCGGGGCCGGCGCCCCAGTGCTTGAGCGGGGCATAGGCTGTGATCCCGGCGCAGAGCAGGGGAGCGGCCGCCGCCGGATCGAGCGAGTCCGGCACCCGCAGGACAAAAGTGTCCCGGGTGACGATCTCGGTGGCGTAGCCGCCCTGCGTCACCTCTCCGTCGGTGTACCGGTTCTCACTGGCGTAGGTCATCACCGTGCCGTTCTCGCAGTAGCCCTCCTCGTCGGCCAGACAGGCGTCACAGTGACCGCAGGAGTCAGAGAAGCACCCCACCCCGACCCGGTCACCGACCGAGAAGCGGGAGACCTCTGAGCCGATTCCGACGACGGTTCCGACGATCTCGTGGCCGGGCACCAGGGGCAGGGGTCTGGGGCCGAAGTCACCCCGGACATTGTGGATGTCGGAGTGGCAGATGCCGGAGTAGTCGACGCGGATCCGGACGTCGTCGTCACGCAGGGGCCGCCGGGTGATCTGCAGGCGTTCCAGGGGAGCACCGAGGGAGGTGACTCCCCAGGCGTCCACCGTGCGGGTGGTGTTGTCGTCGGTACGGTCTGCGGCTGTGGTCATGTGTCGCGTCCTTTCCGTGAAAGCGGGCACCCCCGCCCTGGCCGGAGCCGGAAGCGGGGGTGGGCAGTGACTGCAGGAATGGTGTCTAGCAGTTGAAGTACATCTCGAACTCCTGCGGGGTCGGGCGCAGGCGGACGGGGGCGATCTCGTTGTCGTACTTGTAGGAGATGTAGGTGTCGAGCAGGTCGTCGGTGAAGACGCCGCCCTCGGTGAGGAACTCGTTGTCCTCCTCCAGAGCCTTCAGCGCGGCCTCGAGGGAGGTCGGCGCGGTCGGGATGGACGCGGCTTCCTCCGGCGGGAGCTCGTAGAGGTCCTTGTCGACCGGGGCGTGCGGCTCGATGCGGTTCTTGATGCCGTCGAGGCCGGCGAGCATCATGGCGGCCATACCGAAGTAGGGGTTACCCGACGGGTCCGGAGCGCGGAACTCGAGGCGCTTGGCCTTCGGGTTGGAGCCGGTGATCGGGATACGCACGGCCGCGGAGCGGTTGCGCTGCGAGTAGACCAGGTTGATCGGGGCCTCGAAGCCCGGGACCAGACGGTGGTAGGAGTTCAGCGTCGGGTTGGTGAAGGCCAGGACCGAACCGGCGTGGTGCAGGATGCCGCCGATGTAGTAGCGGGCCAGGTCGGACAGGCCGGCGTAGCCGTTCTCGTCGAAGAACAGCGGCTTGCCGTCCTTCCACAGGGACTGGTGGGCGTGCATTCCTGAGCCGTTGTCACCGGCGAGCGGCTTCGGCATGAAGGTGGCGGACTTGCCGAACTGGCCGGCGGTGCCTTTGATGATGTACTTGAAGGACTGCAGGTCATCTGCAGCGTGCAGCAGGGTGTTGAACTTGTAGTTGATCTCCTGCTGTCCACCGGTGCCGACCTCGTGGTGGAAGCGCTCGAGCTCGTACTCGGCGGCGATGAGGTTCTTCACCATCGCATCGCGGACCTCACCGGTCTGGTCGATCGGCGGGACCGGGAAGTAACCGCCCTTGACGGGGGTCTTGTGGCCGAGGTTCGGGGTGCCGTCGAGGTTGGTGTCCTTACCCCGGTTCCACCATCCCTCGTCCGAATCAACCTCGTAGAAGGAGTTGTTGATGTCGGTGGAGTACTTCACCTTGTCGAAGAGGTAGAACTCCGCCTCCAGGCCGAAGTTACAGGTGTCGGCGATGCCGGTGGACGCGAGGTACTCCTCTGCCTTGCGGGCGACATTGCGCGGATCGCGGGAGAAAGGCTCGCGGGTGAAGGGGTCATGGACGAAGAACTTGATGTTCAGGGTCTTCGTCTTCCGGAACGGATCGACCTTCGCGGTCGCCAGGTCCGGGAGAAGGTTCATGTCGGACTCATCGATGGTGGTGAACCCGCGGACGGAGGAACCGTCGAAGGCCAGACCGTCGGTGACAGCGTCCTCGTCGAACGCGGCGGCGGGGATGGTGAAGTGCTGTTCCACACCCGGGACGTCGGTGAACCGGACGTCAACGAACTCGATGTCCTCGTCCTTGATGAACTTCGTGACCTCTTCGGCCGTCTTGAATGCCACAGTGGGACTCCTTGCAGTCATGGTCGGCACAGCCTCGGTTTCGCGCGGCGGTCCGCCGCGGTGGCTGAGTCTGGGAACAAGCTTATGTTCGGGATGTTGCCCGGTCGTCAATCCAGTGTTACCGACATGTAACACTCGCCGCGACCCCTTGGGAGGGTCTGCACCAAGCCTACGGTACGGGTTGGGCCACCGCTACGCCGCCCCGGTAGGCTGGCACCCATGGCAAAGCGGCAGAGCAAGGGCAGTAACACGGGTGGGAAGAGCGGTGGGAAAAAGACCACCCAGGGGAGGACCTCCAAGGAGTACCAGCAGAAGCAGCGTCGCGAGCGGAGAACCGAGCGCGCCGCCCAGCCGGTGTGGCTTGAAGGCCCTCAGGTTCCGGGCCAGTACGAGGACCCGACAGACCTCAGCCCGTACCCCGGCAAGCTCCTGGGCCTGCCTAAAGACGGTCCCGGGTCCGTCGCCCCGCTGTTCCCCCGTCTCATCGCGCTGCTCATTGACTGGCTCATCTGCTGGGGTATCGCCGCACTGATCTGCACCATGACTGATGCTCTCGGTGGCGTGTCGACGGTGACGATGATGGTGTGGATCCTGTGGCGCGTCATCACCGTCTGGCTCTTCGCCCAGTCCCCGGGCCACGCGATCATGGGCATCGGTGTCGCCCGTGTCGATGACACCGAGAAGCGGGTCGGCCTGCTCCGGTCGATCTTCCGGACGATCCTCACCGTGTTCCTCTTCCCGCCGATCATCCAGGACACTGACAGCCGCGGTATGCACGACCGCGCGACCGGCACCGCGGTGATCCGCACACGCTAGGGGAGACACCGTCGGCACAGAAAAAGCACAGAGAAACCGCCGTTCCCTCAATGAGGGGAGCGGCGGTTTCTCTGTGCTTTTTCTGTGCTTCAGTGTCAGCGGCGGGATCAGCCCCGCTTGTTGCGCTCCGAAGCGCGACGGGCACGACGGTTCATGCCGGACATGTTCGCCTGACGCGGCATCGGGCCCTTCGGCAGTGACGCCTCACGGGAGTTGAGCCGGGAGATGGACTCGATGCGGCTGTTGAGCGCGTCCACCTCGTTCTTCTTGACGTTGCGGGGCAGCTTCATCAACGCGGACTGGATCTTGCGGACCTCCACCTCGCCTTCACCGTCGCCGATGTACATGTCGTAGATCGGGGTGTTGCCGAGGATGCGGGCCAGACGGCGACGCTCCTGCGCCATCAGCGGCTTGAGGCGGGACCGGTTGCCCTCACCGACCAGGACGACGCCGGGCGTGCCGACGACGCGGTGGACGGCGTCCATGTGCGTGTTGGACGCGACACCGGTCTCGGTGATCCACTTCATGCCCACGCCGGAACGCAGGTTGTCCAGGGCCCATGCTGCGGCACCGGGCTGCCCCTCGATCTGGTCGTACACACCGGACTGGAGACGGCGCGAGAAGATGATCATCGCGGCGACCGCGCCGATCAGCAGGCCGATGACGAGGTTGAACCACCATGCGCCGAACACCATGCTGAGCAGCAGCATGAGGGCCACCGGGACCAGAAGACCCAGCAGCATGTAGGGGACGAGTTTCTTGTCCCGCTTGCGCTGCAGCTGGAACGCCTGCCACATCTGGCCGCGGGTCTGCTTCCGCCGCGCCTTCTTGGCGGCCTTCTCAAGCCGCTTGTTTTCCTTCTCCCGGGGGTCTTTCGCCATGGGACCCAGTCTAGAGCATCACTGCCGTGCCGAGGTGACCGGAGTCTCCTTGGAGGCGCCGTACTTCTCCAGCAGCGTGCTCGCTTCCTGGCTCGTGGAGGACCCCAGGTTGTCACCGAGGTGTGCGAGGTTCTCCGGCAGTGCCTCACCGCGTGCGGCCTTCGCCTCGGCGTAGAGGCGACCGGAACGGTAGGAGGAACGCACCAGCGGACCGGACATCACGGCACCGAAACCGAGTTCCTTGGCGAACTCGGAGTGCTCCATGAACTCCTCCGGCTTCACCCACCGCTCGATGGGGTGGTGCATGTTCGTCGGACGTAGGTACTGCGTGATGGTGATGATGTCGCAGCCGGCGTCCTTCAGGTCGGTGAGGGAGGACTGCACCTCCTCGGCGGTTTCACCCATGCCGAGGATCAGGTTGGACTTGGTCACCAGACCGAAGTCACGGGCGGCACGGATGACCTCCAGCGAGCGGTCGTAGCGGAAGGCCGGACGGATGCGTTTGAAGATGCGCGGCACGGTCTCCAGGTTGTGCGCGAAGACCTCCGGACGCGCCTCGAAGACCTCGGCGAGCAGGTCGGGCTTCGCCGAGAAGTCGGGGGTGAGGTTCTCGACTCCGGTGTTCGGGTTGAGCTCGTGGACCTTGCGCACGATCTCTGCGTAGAGCCAGGCGCCCTCGTCGTCGAGGTCGTCGCGGGTCACGCCGGTGATGGTGGCGTAGCGCAGATCCATCTCGCGGATGTTCTCGGCGACTCGCCGCGGCTCGTCACGGTCGAGAGGGGAGGGCTTGCCGGACTTGATCTGGCAGAAGTCACACCGGCGGGAGCAGGTGTCGCCACCGATGAGGAAGGACGCCTCGCGGTCCTCCCAGCACTCGTGGATGTTGGGGCAGCCCGCCTCCTGACACACGGTGTGGAGTCCTGCGCCGGAGACCCGGTTCTTCATGTCCCGGTACTCCGGGCCCATTTTCGCGGTGGTCCGGATCCAGCGGGGCTTCTGCTCGATGGGGGTCTGCGCATTCTTTGCTTCGATGCGCAGAAGTCGTCGGCCGTCTGCAGCGATAGTCACAGGCCCCACCCTACGCTGCAGGTGTCGACACGTCGAAGTGGCTCACGGTGATCACAGTGCATCGGAGACGTCCTTCACCGGGCCGTGCGCGAGTTCCTCGGGTACATCGGTGTCCGTGGTCGGCAGGGTGCCGTCCAGGGCGTCGAGGAGGTGCCGGGTGAGCAGCGGGGTGGCGTCCGCCACGGTGATGTCGCGGCCCAGTTCGGCGCTGAGAGTGGTGACCCCGGTGTCCGGCAGACCACAGGGCACGATGTGGTTGTAGTAGTCCAGGGTGTTGTCGCAGTTCAGGGCGACGCCGTGCATGGTGACGCCGCGGGTGACGCGGATCCCGATGGCAGCCACCTTGCGGGCGGGGAGGAGCTGACCGTTGAGGATGCCGGCGGGGAGCCAGACCCCCGAGCGCCCCGCCACGCGCCCCACCGCATCGAGTCCGAGGTCGTGGCAGGTGGCGATGACCGCCTCCTCGATACGCCGGACGTAGTCGACGACGTCGATCGGGTCATCCAGTTTGATGATCGGGTAGGCGACGAGCTGGCCGGGGCCGTGCCAGGTGATCCGGCCGCCACGGTCGACGTCGACGACGGGCAGGCCGTTGGTCGGCAGGTCCTCCGGCTGGGTGCGCTTGCCGGCGGTGTATGTCGGCGGGTGCTGGAGCAGCAGGAGGGTGTCGGGGGTCTTGTCGGCGGCACGCCTGCCTGCCAGGTCGGCCTGGTGTCGCCAGGCCTCGAGATAGTCGACAGTGCGCAGGTCGACCACATCGACCGGGTCGGAGGTGTTGCGGATAGATCCGTGCTGGAAGCCCATGGATGCCGATCCTACCCCCGACAAGAGGAACCGCCCCGGCCCCTCCCGTTGACGGGGAGGATCCGGGGCGGTGGGCCACCGGTGACTTACCGGGCGAGAACGCCTAGAGGGCGAGGTCGCCGGTGAAGTCGTAGTTCTCCAGGCGGTCCTTGATGCTGGTCAGGAAGCGACCGGCATCGGCACCGTCGATGATCTGGTGGTCGTAGGTCATCGGGAGGAAGACCATCTGGCGGATGCTGATGGCGTCCTGTCCGTCCTCGGAGATGACCACCGGGCGCTTGACGATGGCACCGGTACCGAGCATCGCGGCCTGCGGCGGCACGAGGATCGGGGTGTCCGTCAGGGCGCCTTCGGAACCGATGTTGGTGATGGTGAAGGTGCCGCCCATGATGTCGTTCGGCTTGAGCTTCTTGTTCCGGGCACGGTCCGCGATGTCGACGATGGCCTTGGCAAGCTCCGGCAGGGACAGGTCCTGGGCGTTGTGGACGACCGGGGAGATGAGACCCTCCGGGGTGTCCACGGCGAAGCTCAGGTTGACCGAGTCGTGGTAGGTCATCTCCTGGGTTTCGGCGTTGTAGGACGCGTTGACGTTCGGGTGGGCCAGGAGGGCCTCGACGACAGCCTTGGCGAAGAAGGGCAGGTAGGTGAGGTTGACACCGTACTTGTCCTGGAACGCGGCCTTGGAGGACTTGCGCAGGTCGGCGACGCGGGTCATGTCGACCTCGTGGACCTGGGTGAGCTGCGCGGCACCGTGGAGGGACTCCAGGGTGGTCTTCGCGGTGATCGCACGGATCCGGTTCACTTTCGCGGTGGTACCACGCAGGGAGGCCTTGGCCGGATCGGAGCCCTTGAGCACGACGGCGGCCGGGGCTGCGTCGGTCTCGGTGGAGCGACCCTCAGCGGCGGCGAGGACATCCTGCTTGCGGATACGGCCGCCGACACCGGAACCGGTGACCGTCGACAGGTCCACGCCGTGCTTCTCGGCGAGCTTGCGCACCAGCGGAGTGACGTAGGGCAGGTTTCCGGCGGCGGGCTCAGACTTCGGCTCAGACTTCGGCTCGGGCTTCGGCTCGGCCTTGGGCTTCTCCTCCTTCGGCTCTTCCTTCGGCTCTTCCTTCGGCTCGGCCTTCTTCTCGGCCGGGGCTGCGGCGGCGGAGCCGTCGCCGATGCGGGCGATGACGGCGCCGACGTCGACGGTGTCGTCCTCGTCAGCGAGGATCTCGACTATGGTGCCGCCGACGGGGGAGGGGACCTCGGTGTCGACCTTGTCGGTGGAGACCTCGAGCAGCGGCTCGTCGACCTCGACGGTGTCGCCGACCTTCTTGAGCCAGTTGGTGACGGTGCCCTCGGTGACGGATTCACCGAGTTCCGGCATCTTCACGTCGGTGGCGTCGCCGGAAGCGGCCGGGGCAGGCTCCTCCGGCTCCTCAGCCTTCTCCTCGGTGGCGGGAGCCTCTTCCGTGGGCTCTTCGGCCGGGACTTCGGCTGCGGAAGATCCGGTGTCCCCGGCGCTCTCGCCCTCCTCGCCGATCACGGCGATGACGGCACCCACATCGACGGTGTCGTCCTCCTCCGCCTTGATCTCCAGCAGCACACCGGCGGCCGGGGAGGGGATCTCGGTGTCGACCTTGTCGGTGGAGACCTCGAGCAGCGGCTCATCCACGGCGACAGTGTCACCGACCTTCTTCAGCCACTGGGTCACAGTGCCTTCGGTCACGGACTCGCCCAGTTCGGGCATTTCGACGGAGTACGCCATGGTGTTGAAGCTCCTATAATGACGAAAAATAACAGATGTGGTCTCTGCCTGAATAGTACATAGGGTAGTCCGCCTCGGCCTGTTACGCCCGCAGGGGGTCGACCCAGGGGATCAGTCGGACGCCGCGACATCCTCGAGGAAAGCGATGAGGGTGCGGACCGGCGCCCCGGTACCCCTCTTCGGGGTGTATCCGTGGGCGCTGCCGGTGTTGTAGGCAGGCCCGGCGATATCCAGGTGCGCCCAGTCCAGTCCCTCGGGGATGACGTGGGCGAGATACTGGCCTGCCGCGGCCATCCCACCCCAGCGGGAAGTGCCGGTGTTCCTTACATCGGCGACGTCCGAGCGGATGTCCTCGGCGATCTCGGCGGGCAACGGCATCGGCCAGGCGTCCTCCCCGGTCTGCCGGCCGTGTGCGACGATGCGGTCGCGGAGCGACGGCGTCCCCATCACGGCGGTGATGCGGTCACCGAGGGTGGCGACCTGGGCACCGGTCAATGTCGCCGCCTCGACCAGCAGATCCGGGGCGTCCTCAGCGGCGCGGGCGAGGGCATCGGCGAGGATGAGCCGGCCCTCGGCGTCCGTGTTGAGGATCTCCGAGGTGCTGCCGCCGTAGTGCCGGATGATGTCGCCGGGACGCAGTGCGTCGCCGTCCGGCATGTTCTCCACCAGCGGGATCGTCGCGGTGACCTCCACCGGCAGTTCCAGCTCCGCGGCGGCGAGGACTGTCGCGACCATCGCCGCGGACCCGCCCATGTCGGAGATCATCGCGTCCATCCCGGGGGCCTTCTTCAGAGAGACACCGCCGGTGTCGAATGTCACACCCTTGCCGACCAGAGCCACGTGCGGGCGGTCCGTCACCTCGGGCCGGTAGTGCATACGCACCAGTCGGGGCGGGCGGGCGGAACCACGTCCCACCGCCAGGAGCCCACCGAAGCCCTGCTCGGCCAGATCATCCTCGTCGAGGCTCCCGACCTCCACGCCGGAGCGTCCTGCGAGATCGGCGATGATCTGTGCGTAGGTGTCCGGGGTGAGTTCTGAGGCGGGTGCATTGACCAGGTCACGGGCACAGGTCACCGCCTCAACGACCGTGCAGGCGTGGGCGAAGACCTCGGGGGTCTCCGGAGTGTCCGGTGCGATGACCGTCACCGCACGCAGATGGCCCTCGCCGGTGGGACGCCGCCGGCCGGAGTAGCGGTATCCGCCGAGGGCATGGCCTTCCACTGCGGCGGCGGTACAGTCACCGACACCGGTGAGATCGCCGAGCAGGCTGACGGCGGTGAGCCCGGCGTCCATGTTCTCGACGGCGAGGCTTTCCAGCGCCCGGGACGCCGCTCCTGCCGCCCGGCGCACCATCTCTGCGTCGGGTCGGTGGATTCCTTCATCTCTGTCTGCCGGTCCGAGGCCGACAGTGACCACCCGGGTCGCGGTGACGCCGTCGGGCACCGGCAGCAGCCCGGTCTCCCCGGCGGCACCGGCGACCCCGGTCTCCACGGCAGCCTTCCACAGCTCCACCTGGACTGCCTCCCCGAGCCGGTGGGCAACCGGAAGCTCAGGTCCGGACGCCCCGGCGATCACGGGCACGACCAGCACATCCGCCGGGGGAAGAGCGTTGTCGGTGCTCAGCTGGAGCGCCGGGACAGCGCCGTGGGTGATGGTGGGGGCAATCGACTGGATTCCGGATGTCATATGGCTTCTCCGCTGCTGGTCGGCGAGGGTGCGGGGGTGGTTCCGCCGCAGGTCCTTTCCGGGTCTAGGATACAGGGCATGGCAGCTTCCCCTGAGTTCACCCGCAACCTCACCACCACCCCGACTCCGGCGGAGAAGATCGAGCAGATCCTCGTCAACCCGGGCTTCGGCAACTACTTCACCGACCACATGGTCGTCATCGACTGGAACGAGGCCGAAGGCTGGCACGACGCCCGCGTCGTCCCCTACGGCCCGATCCGCATGGATCCGGCGTCCTCCGTCCTTCACTACGGGCAGGCCATCTTCGAAGGGCTGAAGGCCTACCGTCACGAGGACGGTTCCGTGGTCACCTTCCGCCCGGAGAAGAACGCCGCACGGTTCCAGGCCTCCGCCGAGCGACTGGCCATGCCGGAGCTCCCCGAGGACCTGTTCCTGGAGTCCCTGCGTCAGATCGTCCAGGTCGACGAGGCCTGGGTCCCTGCCGCCGGTGGTGAGGAGGCGCTGTACCTTCGTCCCTTCATGATCTCCCGTGAGGTCGGGCTGGGCGTGCACCCCGCCTCCAGCTACTCCTACTACGTCATCGCCTCGCCGGCCGGCGCCTACTTCAAGGGCGGCATTACGCCGGTCAGCGTGTGGCTGTCCACCGAGTACGTCCGCGCCGCCCCGGGCGGTACAGGTGCTGCGAAGTTCGCCGGCAACTACGCCGGTTCGCTCGCCGCTCAGGCCCATGCCGAGGAGCAGGGCTGCGACCAGGTCGTCTGGCTCGACGCCATCGAGCGCACCTACATCGAGGAGATGGGCGGCATGAACCTCGCGTTCATCTTCGGAACCGGTGACGACGCCGAGCTCGTCACTCCGGCACTGTCCGGTTCACTGCTCGCGGGTGTCACCCGTGACTCCCTGCTCACCGTGGCCGCCGACGAGGGGATCAAGGTCACCGAGAAGAAGTTCAGTGTCCAGGACTGGAAGGACGCCGCGGCATCCGGTGCGATGTCCGAGGCCTTCGCCTGCGGTACCGCTGCAGTGATCACCCCGGTCGGCACCGTCAAAGACAAGTCCGGTGAGTTCCAGGTCAACGGCGGGGTCTCCGGTGAGATCACCATGAAACTGCGTGAACACCTCACCGGCATCCAGCGCGGCACCGTCGAGGACGTGCACGGCTGGAATTACGACCTGATCCCGGCGAAGTAGCGGGAACCGGTCAGAAGTAGTCGGCGGCGATGCGCACCAGGGGAAGCGTCGCCAGGCCGGCACCGGTGTCGAGTCCGAGGTCGCGGTCGAACACCGGCGACAGGCGCAGGCGGTCGACGGTGAATCCGACCGTGGGGGAGACGGGGCGGTGGGGGCCCAGC
>NZ_JALAGU010000032.1 GCF_022712275.1 Corynebacterium sp.
GGGGGGGGGGGGGGGGGCGGTGCTGCCATCGGTATCAGCGGTTGTGGCCCCGGTGGTTGTGGCGGTGACGGTGTCGCGGCGGGCGGCGTAGAAAGCGAGCCAGTGGGCATGACGCTGCTCCAGCCAGGCGGCGATGAGCTCGTCCTTCGAGGCGAAGTTGTTGTAGAGACTCTTGCGTGCCACCTTCGCGTGCTCGATAGCCGAATCTGCCTACTTAAGTCGTCGGAGGCAAGTGGGCGGCGGTGGCCGGGGAGTGCGTACACAATCGTCACGGATCCGGGAATCCGATACAACGCCGAGTGCGAAAACGTGACGATTGTGTACGGGCTCCAGCATTACGCCTGCATGACAAAGGGGGCCGACCCGGGAAACGGGTCGGCCCTCACAAGGGGAACGCCAGGAGCTACCGGGCGCGCTTTGCCAGGCGTTCGGTGTCCGAGATCAGCACGGACTTGCCCTCCAGGCGGATCCAGCCACGGTGGGCGAACTCGGCCAGTGCCTTGTTCACGGTCTCGCGGGAGGCGCCGACGAGCTGGGCGATCTCCTCCTGCGTCAGGTCGTGGTGCACGCGCAGCGCACCACCCTCCTGGACGCCGAAACGGTTCGCCAGCTGCAGCAGGGCCTTGGCGACACGGCCGGGGACGTCGGTGAAGATGAGGTCGGCCAGGGCGTTGTTGGTGCGGCGCAGACGGCGGGCCAGCACGCGCAGCAGCTGCTCGGAGATCTCCGGGTGGGCCTGGATCCAGTCGTGCAGCATCTGGGAGTCCATGGTCGCGGCGGTGACCTCGGTGACACAGACCGCCGCAGAGGTGCGGGGGCCCGGGTCGAAGATGGACAGCTCACCGAACATGTCGGAGGGTCCCATGATCGTCAGGAGGTTCTCACGACCGTCCGGGGCGTGACGGGCCAGCTTCACCTTGCCGGAGATGATGATGAACAGCCGGTCACCGGGCTCCCCCTCGTCGAAGATGGTGGTGCCGCGGGGGAAGGTCGTCGATTCCAGCTGCTCGATCAGCGTGTTGACGGCCGCCGACTCAACACCCTGGAAGATGCCTGCACGGGATAGGATCTCGTGTACTTCGCCCATTACTCGTTAGACTCCTGTAGAAGCTGCATTGCCGTTGTCGGAGGAGGTGACAGGTTGGTCACAACCAGCCGGCAGCATGGTTTACCGCACAGAATACAGTGTGTGAACGGTCACGGGGAGACCAGGGGTGAAACTCGGACGACTAGACTGGGGCGTCATGTCCGTCCCGACCCCCGAATCCCCCCTGGCACGCACGCGACGTACCCGGTGGATCAACCGTACACTGGCCGAGGAGTACCCGGACGCACACTGCGAACTGGACTACACGACCCCGTTGGAACTGCTGGTGGCCACGGTGCTGTCGGCCCAGTGTACGGACAAGCGCGTCAACCAGGTGACCCCGGCCCTGTTCGCCGCGTTCCCGGACGCCGCGTCCTACGCCGCCGCAGACCGGGAGACCCTCGAGGAACTGATCCGGCCCACCGGGTTCTTCCGCAACAAGGCGTCCAACCTTATCCGGATGGGTGCCGCGATCGCCGAGGAGCATGACGGCGAGGTTCCGGGGACGCTGACGGAGCTCGTGAAGCTGCCCGGGGTGGGACGCAAGACCGCGAACGTGGTGCTCGGCAACGCCTTCGGTGTGCCCGGTTTCCCGGTGGACACGCATGTAGGACGCCTCGTCCGCCGTCTCGGACTGACCACGGAGACCGACCCGGTCATCGTCGAGCGGGAGATCACCGCGATGGTGGAGAAGAAGGAGTGGACAATGTTCTCCCACCGGCTCATCTTCCACGGTCGTCAGGTGTGCCACTCCCGCAGGGCAGCCTGCGGGGTCTGCGTCCTCGCCCGTCGCTGCCCGTCGGCGGGGACCGAGGGCCCGATGGACGTGGCGGACGCCGGGAAGCTGGTGACGGCGTGAGTGACAAAGCGCGCATCGCGCTGCTCGCCGGCGCCGTGGTCGTGGGCCTGGGCGTCGCCGCTGTGCCGGTGGTGATCTCGCTGACCGGGGAGGACGCCGGGACGTCCACTCCCGAGACTTCTGCAGTGACCTCCGGAGTCGAGGAGACCGATGCCCCCGACGGTCCGGCGGACGCCACCGGTACCCGCTACACCGTCGCGGACGCCCAGCGCATCGACTGCCCGACCGGTGACGGGACTGACCCCCAGGATTCCGAACTCTCGGATGTCGTCCTGCCGTGCCTCACCGACGGTGGCAGCACCGCGGAGACCTCGATGGCACAGGCCCTGGCCGGCAAGCCCACGCTGGTCAATGTGTGGGCATGGTGGTGCCAGCCCTGCCGGGCGGAACTGCCCGTGCTCACCGAGGCCGCGGAGAAGCACCCGGAGTGGAATATCGTCGGCGTCCACGCCAACGGTCAGGGGCAGGCCGGCGCGGACCTGCTGGCGGATCTGGACGCCCGACTGCCGGCGTTCCAGGACAGCGACGGGGCCTTCGCGGTAGCCGCCGAACTGCCCTCGGTCATCCCGGTCTCGGTGATCTACCGGGCGGACGGGAGCCGGGCGTCCTTCCACCCCGGGGAGATCACCTCGGTGGAGCAGCTCGAGGAACTTATGGGTGCCGCGGTCTGACCCGCTAGACTGGCGGCTCCATGACTTCCACACGAGACGCGCTCCACCACAACTCCGGCGTGTCCCTCGGCGACTGGCTCGCTGAGGGGCGACGTCAGCCGGAGCTGCCCACATCCATGCCGGACTGGCTCGAACCCCTGGTTGACCGGGTGCGGCGTCCGGAGACGGACGTCCGTATCCACGGGATGAACCGCACGGTGCCGGAGCTCGGCCCGGACGGGACGCCGCCACGTCCGTCCGCGGTGCTGGTGCTGCTCGGTGAGGAGCAGGGTCAGGATCCGACGCTGATGCTGACCCACCGCACACCGACGCTGCGCAGCCATTCCGGGCAGATCGCCTTCCCCGGCGGTCACCGCGAGCCCACCGACGCCGACCCCGTCGCCACCGCGCTGCGTGAGGCGACCGAGGAGACCGGTCTGGACGCTGCTGGGGTGGACCCGCTGGCGGTGATGGACCCGCTGTACATCGACCGGACGAACCACGCCGTGATCCCGGTGCTGGGCTACTGGCGTAGGCCGGTGCCTGTCGCGCCGATGACCGCGGAGAGCGACTGGGTGCGCAATGTGCCCGTCGCGGAGCTGGTCGACCCGGAGCGG
The DNA here is from genome assembly GCF_022712275.1 of Corynebacterium sp. Classification (GTDB taxonomy): domain Bacteria; phylum Actinomycetota; class Actinomycetes; order Mycobacteriales; family Mycobacteriaceae; genus Corynebacterium. Next base: position 3,214 of record NZ_JALAGU010000032.1, read on the forward strand.
CGGATGCATCTGGGCCTGCCCGGGGCGGACGTGTGGAAGTCCCCGGCGTTCGACGTCGACGGTTACCTGCTGTGGGGCTTCACCGGTGCGGTGGTCGACGGGCTGCTGAAGCTCGGCGGCTGGGAGCAGCCGTGGACGGAGACCGCTCCGGTGCTGGACCTGTTCGACGCGATCGCGAATTCCCGGAACGGTGAGAATCTGACCCCGGAGGATCTCCGGTGACGGGCTCCGCGATCGTCGACTGCATCATCGCCCTGGCCGCAGTCGGCGCGCTGTTCACCGGGTGGCGGCAGGGCGGCTTCTCCGCTGTGCTGTCGCTCGTCGGTGTGCTCGGTGGCGGCTGGGCGGCCCTGGAACTGCTGCCGCATGCCCTGGACCTGGTCAATGACGATTCGGCCCGCTTCTTCGTCGCGATCATCGTGGTGGCCGGTGGCGTGGTGCTGGGCTACTCGCTGGGCTCCTGGGTGGGGCTGAAGCTGCGTGACGGAATCAGGACGCGGTCGCTGCTGCGTGCGGACTCAGCGGTGGGCTCGGTGGTGCAGGTCGTCACGACTCTGCTGGTGATCTGGATGGTGGTTGTGCCGGTGACCGGCAACAACTCCGGTGACCTGGGCGCTTCGGTACGCGGGTCGAAGATTCTTCGCGGGGTCAGTGACATCGCCCCGGAGTGGCTGCAGGCACTGCCGAACCGGACCTCGACACTGTTCACCGACTCCGGGTTCCCCGCGGTCACGGACCCCTTCGACGACGTTCCCGTCGTCGAGGTGGGGGAGCCGGACGTGGGGCTGGCGGCGTCCCCTGAGGTGGCGGCGACGAAGCCGTCGGTCGTGCGGGTCGTGGGTCAGGCGGAGCAGTGCGGGAAGATTCTGCAGGGTTCCGGGTTCCTGGTCGACGACGAGACCGTGATGACGAATGCGCACGTGGTCGCCGGTACCGACGTGGTCGGCATCGAGACCGTCAACGGCGAGTTCGACGCGCAGGTGGTCTACTACAACCCGCAGGAGGACGTGGCGCTGCTGCGGGTCCCCGGGAATACGGGTCTGACGCCGCTGAACTGGGCTGACAGGGTCGCCGCCCCCAATGATGACGCTGTGGTGATGGGCTACCCGCTGGGCGGGCCGTTCGAGGCGACGCCGGCGCGGGTGCGGGACCTGTTCACCGTGTCCGGTCCTGACATCTACGCCGATTCGCGGGTTGACCGGGAGGCGTACACGCTGCGTGGCACGGTGGTGCAGGGCAACTCCGGTGGCCCTGTGATCAATGCCGCCGGTGAGGTCATCGGCCTGGTCTTCGGTGCCGCGGTGGGGGACTCGGAGACCGGCTACGCCCTGTCGAAGGCCGAGGTGCTGGAACATGTCGGGCAGCCCGGCGGGTATGACGCGGACTATGTGGACACGGTGGACACGCGTTCCTGCGTGGCGGGGTAGGGGCTCTACCTGGCGCGGCAGGGGAGCACTACGTGGCGGAACAGGATGATGGGGGCGGGTGGCAGTGCTCAGTGCACAGCGGCATCCGCTCCTGTCGCCTCGGATGGCCTGGGCGACAGGAGCGGATGCCGCTGCGCAGGATGGGATGCCGACCTCGGGAAGCGTTGGTCGCCTCGCCTATCAATGCACGTCGGGGGACGCCGGGAGTGCGTCCCGTTCACGATGTCGCCGTCCGACGACTTCTCCATCGTCGTCGCTTGACGACAAGAGTTGGATCCGCGCCGCACGGAGACAGTTGTCGTCCACCGTCCTGACCATCCGGCCCCAGCACTGCGCGACGGTGCTGCGCGACACATGGGCCTTGTCTGCCAGCGCCTGCTGGGTCAGGCGTGCGAGTCACCGGCGTCGTGTCTCTGATCAGCTACAGAAGGAAGACGTCTGTCGCTGGTCGGACACACAGGTGGACAAGGGACTGTCCGGGGCCGGCAGGCTCACTCAACGCCGAGGATGATCCGCGCGACGGCCGCCGGATCCTCGATGTGGGGGAAGTGTCCCACACCGTAGAGCACCTCGGTGCGGGAGCCCTTGCCGCCACGGGCGGCGGACCGCTTCGCGATCTTCGCATTGTAGGAGCGGTCCATCGAACCGTCGACACACACCACAGGTGCGGCGGTGTGGTTCGGCAGGGAGCGGTCGAAGTGCCCGCCCTCGGGGCGGAACCGGCTGCGCACCGTCCACCGCCGGTACTCGCACGACAGGTGGGCGACCTTGTCGACCTGCATCGCCTCACGGCGCAGCTCGGCGTGGCGGGCGCAGGTCTCCGTGTCGCGGAAGCCCGGGGCGGCGCTGTAGCGGAAGGTCTTGACGGCCTTCTCCGCGTTGTTGCGCAGCAGACGGTGCTCCGGCCAGCGCGGCAGTTGGGCGAACATCGAGGACCGCAGTCGCGGCCACTGGGAGACCGGATGCAGCAGCACTGACCGGGCCACCACCCGCGGGTGGGCGGACGCCAGGGTCACCAGACCCCGGACCCGCTCCGGTTCGTGGGCGGCCATGGTCCAGCCGATCAGACCGCCTTCACCGTGGCCGACGACGAGGGCGTCCATGTGGCCGAGGCCGCGGATGACCCCGCACATGTCGGAGGCGGCAGTGGTCAGGTCGTAGCCGCGGGGAGTCTTGTCCGACTTCCCGTAGCCGCGCAGGTCCACGGCGGCGAGGCGCACCGGGGCGGCGTCCAGCTCGGGCATCAGCTCGGTCCAGTCGAACCAGCCGCCACCGAAGCCGTGGATCAGCAGGACCAGTGGCGCGGTACGCGGGCCGGTGACGGCGACATGCAGACGAATGCCCCGGGTGTGCACATAGATGTGCTCCGGGGCGGAGGAGGAGTTCACGGAAGGGGTCCGGCGTCTAGGTGAACATGCCGGCGTCGTCCGAGGAGGAGGCCGAGGAGCCGGAGCTCGGAATCACGGTCTTGAGCTTGCCGACCGAGTCGATCGTCGCTTCGGGCTTCTTCACACCCTTGATGAACTTCACCGCCACGAGCGCCAGAACGACGACGAGGACGAACATGATGAGGAAGACCACGAGGAAGGCGACCCAGCGCGGCATCCAGTTGTCGAGGAGCTCAGCGAGGAAGAAGAAGAAGAAAAAGGAGCTGTAGGCGAGGATGACGCCCGCGCCACCCAGCAGACCTGCAGCGATGCCTGCCTTCTTCGCCGAACCTGCGATCTCGGTCTTGGCCAGCTCGGTCTCCGAGCGGATCAGGGACGAGACCTGGGTGGAGGCGTCCCGCACGAGCTCACCGATGCCGGGGGTGCGGCCGGCGGCGGCGTCCTCCAGCGGGATGTTACTGACCTGCGGGGTGAAGCTCTCGGCGTCGCTGAAGAAGCCGTTGTCCTTCTGGGTGTCCTTGCTCACTGCGTGTTCTCCCTGTCCGTACGTGTTGACTGTGGGCCATTCTGCCATGCCTGGGCGGCTCCGGTGGGAGAACCCCGGGCGAAGTGGGGTTCAGTCGGGGGAAGACCGTCAGGTGTCCCCGGTACTCTCCGTGGTTATCACGGAACCGGTTGCAGCTGCGAGATTCCCTGAACCCTGGATCGTGCCTCCAGCTCATGGGATGCCTCCGCGGATAGCGACCGCACCAGGTTGAGGGCGTCCCTGTACCTGATCTATGTGGCTGATCCGGAGCAGATGTTCGTGATGGCTCACCCGGTTTCTCAGGCGGCGAAGTCGTTCGAGGGCTTCGGCAACGGCGTATCCGGGAGCGACCTCGTCTGGTACGGGGTGGGGCCGTGCTACCGCTGATGCTCTCCACAGTCGTGTTCCCGCCACGTGCTCAGCGTGGGGGAAGGCTCTCGTCAGAGCATTCATCCAGAGATGCTCGTTGCGGGGGAGGCAGGAAGACAGTCGATGCGTCCTCGAATCCGGTGTCGGGGGCTCATGGGGGGGAGCAGGTGCACCAGATTTCCCCAGGTAAGCAGTGAAACCAGATCGTCATGACTGACAGGAATTCCGTGCCGGGGATGATCGCCGAATGTGGGATCCGCTTTTCCCCGTGCGGCAGCACTCCATACCATGCCGATGCCATGGTGACCTGCCACGAGTAGAGCGCGCTGATGGCGGCGTGACCCGGCTCGACGTTGCCTGCGGCGCGTCAGAACTCCCGGTACGGTTCCAGTCGGGCAGCAGCCGCCATCCCCACGAATCCCTGCATGTTTCCTCCCCGTATGCGGGAAGCCCCGGTTTCCCGGGGCTTCCGCCTGGTAGCGACTGGTCCTGCCAGCATGTTTTACGCCTCTGGATCTACCGGAAGGCTCTGACCGGTACAGGGGCCCACCTCACCGCCCGCGGCGGCGCACCACCAGTCCGGTCGCGAGCGCGGCGATCAGCGCCAGCCCCGCGGACGCCCCGGCGATCACGCCGCTCTTCTCCGGTAGGTGGAACAGCGGCTCAGGTCGGTTGAAGGTCACCGTGGGCCACTCGCGGGCAGCGGCCTCCTTCTTCAGAGCCTTGTCCGGGTTCACCGGTACGGGATGCCCCACCGCCTCCAGCAGCGGCAGATCGGTTGCCGAATCGGTGTAGGCGTAGCTTGATTCGAGCTCGTACCCGTGGCGTCCTGCCAGGTCATGCAGGCCCTTCACCTTCGCCGCTCCCTTGCAGAAGAACGGCACCTCGCCGGTGAACGTGCCGTCCTCGGCGACGGTCAACTCCGTGGCGATGAGGTGGTCCACCCCGAGTTCCTCGGCGATCGGCGTGACCAGCAACCGGGCGGACGCGGTGATCATCGCCACCCGGTGGCCGGCCGCCTGGTGGGCCTTGATGAGGGTCCGGGCCTCGGCGTAGATGAACGGCACGATGACCTCGTGCAGGGCGTCGTGGGCGACCTCGGCGAGGTCGGCGGCGCGGCGTCCCTTCACCATCTCGACCAGGGCGTCCTTCGTCGCGTCCATCGACTCGTCGTCGTGGCCGGCGAGTTTGTAGTTGCCGAGCATGAGCAGCAGCCGCAGCATCTCGCCGGTGGTGATCAGGCCCCGGTCCGCCAGCGGTTTGCGGTACGCCATCGATGCGGAGGTGTCGATGACGGTCTTGTCCAGGTCGAAGACAGCGAGGACGCGCGACGGATCGACGCCGGGGTCGGTGGCGACCTGCGCGGCGTCGGGGATGTCGATGAGATCGGTGCTCTCTTCGGGGACTGACGTCACGCCCCTACAATACGTCCCACCAGTCACAGGTGTTACACCTCGATGAGTTGTCCACAGGCAACCGTACGAATCGGAAGAGAGTTGTCCACAGGGAAAGCGCCTGTTCTTGCCGGATCCGGGGGAGCCTGGCACGCTCCACCCCTATGTTGGGGACCTTAAGACACCGAAACCATTCCGACCGCCCGCCACGACCACCGGCACCAGTAGTCACCACCGTGGCCACACCGGCACTCGTCGAGGAGACCACACTCATCGTCGCCGTCACCGGCCGCTCTCTGGTCACCTGGGATCCGGACGCGACGCTCCCTGAGGGCACGGGGTCCGTCATCCTGCTGCAGGACGCCGCGTCTGCGTCTTCTGATGCCGCCGCCGATCTCATCGCCCAGGGCATCGCCGTGCGGACCGTGACGGTCACCGACGGCACCGGGGATGCCGGTGACCTCGGTGGTGGACGGGTGTTCCACCTGCCCGGGCAGGCTACCGACCTCGCCGCCCATCTGGGGGCCACGGACTATCCGGATCTCGCCGTCTACGGAGCGGCCGGTGGGGCAGGGGCCAGCACCTTCGCCGCAGCGTTGGCCGGAGCACTCGCTGACCCGGCACTCGGCGGCGACGGCCAGGCCCTGCTCATCGAAGCCTCCGGACACAGCTCCCTCGACCACCTCCTCGGCCTGGAGAACACGACCGGGCGCCGCCTGCCGGAACTCGCCGGGACTTCGACGCTCACTGCCGCGATGCTACGTGACCTGCCGTGGAGCGGGGATGTGGCTGTCCTGTCGGGCACGGGTCCGGTGCCTGACTACCTGGACACCGCCATGCCCGTGGTCCGCGACTGCGGACGGTGGAGCGGGGAAGAGGTGGCTGGAGCAGTGACTGGACGACCTGTCCTCGTCGTTCCGGCGACCGTGCCCGGGACAATGGCCGGACGTCGTGCCCTGGCGCAGATCCCCGGGGCAGCGATCGTCCTGCGCGAGATGCCCCGGACCGACCTCGAGTGGAACGACGCCCTCACCCTCCTCGGGCGTGCACCCGAGGTCACCTGGGAAGACGACCCCTTCCTCACCGCCGAGACCGACCGCGGGGACTTCGGGCCGGGTCAGTCCACGGGCGCCGCCGGAACCGCCGCCGCCCGCCTGGTCACCGCGCTGGCCGACAATATGAACCGGGATCAGCCGTGAACGCACTGCTCGCCGGGGTCCGCGACGACCTCGCCCGCCGCGGGGTGGATACCCCGACCCCCGCCGAGATCGCGGTCTCCGTCCAACGGGTCCAGCACGGCGACACCGACCTGCGCATCGTCGATGGCGTCCGCTCCCTGGCCCGTGAGTTCTCCGGCCTGGGAGAGCTGGCGGTGCCGCTGGCTGATCCCGAGGTCACCGATGTCCTGCTCAACGGACCCGGCCCGGTGTGGGTCGACCGTGGCTCCGGCATGGAACCCACCGACCTGGTCATCGGGGACACCGCCCGGTGCCGGGAGATCGCCGTCCGCCTGGCCACGGCCTGCGGGGTGCGGCTGGACGATGTGAGGCCTTTCGCCGACGGCGTCCTCACCGATCTGCCGGCGGGCGTGGCGGCGCAGGCCGTGCGCGTCCACGCGGTCCTCGCCCCGCCGGCCGGGCAGGGGGCATGCGTGAGCCTGCGGGCACTGTCGGCGTCCCACCGGTCGTTGGCTTCCCTGCAGGAGGCGTGCCTGTTCCCGCCGGAGATCGGTGACCTATTGCGCGACCTGGTCCGGGACCGTGAGAGCATCCTCATCAGCGGCGGCACCGGTGCAGGTAAGACCACACTGCTCGCCGCGCTGCTGGCCGAGGTGCCGCAACGCGAACGGATCCTGCTCGTCGAGGACACCCCCGAACTCTTCCCCGACCACCCGCACGTCCTCGGATTGCACACCCGCGATGCCGGAGTCGACGGTGCCGGTGAGATCGACGTCCGGACCCTGGTGCGTCAGAGCCTGCGGATGCGCCCCGACCGCATTGTCGTCGGGGAGATCCGCGGTGCCGAGATCGCCGAACTACTGCTCGCCTTCAACACCGGCCACGCGGGCAGCGCGGGCACCGTCCACGCCAACGGGGTGGATGCCGTCCCCGGTCGCCTGCGTGCCCTCGGCGCACTTGCCGGGCTGCCGGACGCCGCGGTCGACCGTCAGGTCGCTGACGGGATCGGGGTGGTCGTGCATGTCGAACGCACCCCGGCCGGACGGCGCGTCACCAGTATCGGACGCTTCGTGGTCGGCAGCGGCAGTGGCAGCGGCAGTGGCAGCGGCAGTGGCAGTGGTGGTGGCAGTGGTGGTGGCGCTGACGGTCTGGCCGTGGAGCGGATGTGGGACGCATGCTGACCGTCGTCGCCGTCGCCGGGGTGCTCGGGCCCGTCGGCTTCACCGCCCACCGCATCCTCGGCCGCGTCCGCAGCTTCGCCGCCGAGCGTGCCCGCACGAGGACGCTGCGCTCGATCGTCGACGCCTTCTCCCGTGAACTCGGGGTCGGGGCTTTCCCGGTGGACGCCGCGGGTCACGCCCTCGCTGCAGTGGATGACACCCGGGGAGTAGGCCGTGAGCTCGTCGAGCAGTTGGCGGTGGAAGTGCGGCGGGTACGCCTCGGGGCGCAACCGGGGGAGGGGACTTCTGCCGACGGAGAGTCATCCGTGGATCCGGATGTGGAGCGGTTGCTGAACGTCTGGGCGTCTGCGAACCGCCACGGCAGCGCCCTCGGCCGACTCATGGACCGGCTGCGTGCTGACCTGGATGCCCGGCTCACCCACCTCAGCCACACCTCCAGTGCCCTTGCCGGGGCGAGGCTGACCGAGACGATCCTGCTGCTCCTGCCGTTCGGCGCCCTGGCCCTCGGTCAGTCGATGGGACTGAATCCGGGAGTGTTCCTGGTGGGCAATGTGCTCGGCGTCCTGCTGCTGGTCGTCGGGGTACTGCTGGGATGCGCCGGGGCACTGTGGACCGAGTCATTGACTGTGACGGTGCTGGGCGGGGTGGGTCGACGCGCCGGTCCCTCCCCACTGGACGCCGCCCGCCTGCTCGACCTCTTCGCCGAATCACTGTCCTCGGGGCTGCCGGTGTCCGTGGCCTGGCATGTCGCCGTGACCTGCGGGGACGCTGACGCCGGGGCACAGGATGCCGACGGAGGCGATGGAGGTGTCGGCGGTGACCGCGGTGAGGAGGACTGCGTCCGGACTGTCGCGGCACTGCTCGCCCTCGGAGCCGGGGCGGAGGCCTGGGAGCCGTTGCGGGACGACCCGCACCTCGGGCCGGTCGCCCGGCTGGCGGAATCCGGTTCCCGCAACGGGGCCCGGCTGGCCGACGGCGTCCGGGCGCAGGCCACACGGCTGCGGGCGGAGGCGGCGGATGCGTCGTTGGCCGGGGCGGAACGGGTGCTCGTCGTCGTGGCGGCACCGCTGACCCTGTGTTTCCTGCCCGCATTCGTCCTCGTGGGGCTCATCCCGCTGGTGGTGGGCTTTGCCGGAATCTGATCAGCACAACCATTGACACCTGAACCGAACACTGAACTGAAAGGGGACATGACCATGTCCGCACTGACCGCACAGACCAAGATGACCACCCTGACCACTGACGAACCTGACCTCGACAAGGCCACCGACAAGGCCACCGACAAGGCCACCGACAACACCACCGACGTCACCCCACCGGACCCCTTCGGCGACTGGGACACCGACCCCGAACCCGACGGCTGGGACGAAGAGCTGCCCGCCGCCCAGATCACCGATGACATCGACATTGAAGACGTTGAAGACGTTGAAGACGTTGAAGACGAGGACGACAGCGGCGGCTTCCTGGGAGATGACCTCGGCATGTCGACCATCGAGTACGCCCTGGGGTGTGTCGCAGCAGCGGCTCTCGGTGCCCTGCTCTACCTTGTCGTCACCTCCGACACCGTCGAGTCCGCCCTCAGCGGGATCTTCGAACGTGCCCTCAACACGCAGTGACAGGTCCGACGCCGGCTACGTCACGGTCGAGGCCGCAATCATGTTCACCGCGCTGACTGTCGTGGTCGGCCTGGTGGTCGCGGGGATCGTGACCGTGGCGTCCTACCTCGGGGCCGTGGACCTGGCACGCGACGCCGCCCGCGCCGCAGCGCTGGATCCGGGTAATGCGTCCGGGGCGGCGTCCTCTGTGGTCTCTGGGGTGGACGCCGACGCGCGGGTCTCGGTGAGCAGCGGCGGGGACGGGACGGGCACAGACCTCATTACCGTGCAGGTCACCCGGCCCGGGCGTCTGTTCGACCTCTCTGCGACTGCCGTGATCGTCGCCGAGCCGGCGGCGGAGTCGCAGTGAGCCCCCGCGATGATGCTGTCTTCGGGGACGGAGGGGGCGGGAGGGATGAGGACGGCTCCGCCACTGTCGCCGGGGTCGGCGTCATCCTCGGGATCATCGCCATCGCGACCTTCCTCGGACTGCAGGTCACCGGGCTGGTCCAGCAACACCGGGCAGACGCCGCCGCCGACCTCACCTCCCTGTCTGCGGCTACCGTGCAGGTCAGCTCTGGAGTGTCGGAGGCCTGCGGGAGGGCGGCCGAGATCGCCGAATCCAACGGGGCCTCGCTCACGCAGTGTCACGAGGTCACCGGTGGCGGGCCGGACGCGCCGGCTGGAACGCTGGGTGAAGTGGGGGTCCTCGTCGAAGTGACCGTCGGCTCCCGCTCTGCTGTCTCCGTCGCCGGGCCGTGAAAGCGGTCAGGTTACCGAGTGAGTGAGGAACGCTGTCGCTACCGGTACGGAGCGTGCAGCATGGTCGCTACCAGTACCGAGGCGCGGGTGTCAGGTACCTGATCTCCGTCTCCCGGTACTGGTGGCAGTTGTGCTGCACGCCCGATTCCGGTGTTGACCGCTGGTGGCTGGTGAAGGCAGGGTGAGACGGGGTGTCGTGACCGGGATGTCGGCATAACGCAGTGTCAGGTCGGTGAGGAGGGGTCGAGACCAGCCTCAGGCTGCGTGATGCGGACATGCGTGATGCGGACATGTGCGCGGGACAGCAGGGAAGGCACTTACCCCATGATGCGCTGCAGGAACGGCGTGGAGTCCGGCACAGAGGCCACCATCGCCCCACTGTGGTCGGTGGGGTACCAGTGCACCTCCACCTGCTCATTCGATCCGGCGAACTGGTTGACCCACATCTCCGAGTTCAGGGCGATACCGATCGGGGAGGGCACGTCGATGTCCGTCAACCCGTGCCCGAGGAACACCGGCTTGTCGTAACCGTCGGTCGGGGTGGCCATGTAGTCACGCAGCGCCGCAGCCAACCCGGGGATCTCGCGCAGCGGCCGGTTGAACAGCCCGGACAGGACCTCCCCGCTGAGTTCCTCCGACATCTCTCCCAGACAAGCGGTTTCTGCGAGATCGGCGACGCGGCGTCCTTCCTCGGTCAACGCCGACGACAGGTCGACCTCCGGGTGCGCCTCCCGGAACCCGGCGAGGATGTACGCGACGTACGCGCTGAGTGTGTCCGGCAGTGCGACCGGCGGGAACGACGGCGACCCCGCGAGCACCAGTTCCTCGACGTAGGCCGGCGCGCCGGTGGCCACCGCACCCCGGTAGTCCAGTCCGACCTCCGCGCTGCGGGCACTGGCCTTGTGGGCGACATGCAGCGCTACGCCACCACCCTGCGACTGGCCGATCACCGCCCAGGTGCCCGACAACTTCGCGCCGACGGAGTCGAGACCCCGGGCCGCGGCGACGGAGTCCACCACATTGGCTGAGGTGATCTTCCCGTTGAGGTAGCTCATGAGCCCCGGCGTCCCCATCCCCGCATAGTCCGAGGCCACGACCGCGTAGCCCTGCTCCAGCCAGTGGTTGAGGAATGCGGCGTCCCGGTCGCTGCGGACCTGCGCCGACGGGGTGCAGTTGTCGCCCAGCCCGGTGGTGCCGTGCGCCCAGGCGAGCACCGGCCAGCCGTCCTCGGGAGCCTCACCGGCGGGCAGGAACACCGCCGCGGTGGACGCCGCCTCCTCACCGTGCTGGTCGACGGTGGAATAGACGAAGCGTTGCTGTGCCCCGGCCCCGGACAACCCGAGCTCCGGCGACAACGGAACCTCCCCGACCGGGACACCCGGTGTGCCGGGCAGGGCGACCCCACCGGTGACATCGAGGCCGGACCAGTTCGGTGCCGGTTGAGGTCCGGGGACGGCTCCGGCGGACGGGGCGGTGGCGATGGCGACGCTGGTCAGCAGGCCGAGAGTCGCTGCGGTGAATCGGCGAAGCGGGGTGTTCCCGGTGATGGAGCGGGTAGGGCGCACGGTATCTCCTCAGGTATCAATGACGTGAATGAACGTTCAGTGAAGATACTAGTTGCGTGATGTCGGCAGCACGCAGTGTCAGGTGGGTGGGGAGGGGTCGAAACCAGCCTCAGACTGCGTGATGCGGGCATCGGAGGTCTTGGAGGACCGGTGACGTCCGCTTCAGCCCATGATGCGCGACATGAACGCCGTGGCGTCCCCGAAGGACTGCGACATCGCGCCACCGTGGTCGGTCGGGTACCAGTGCACCTCGACCTGCTCATTTGAGCCCGCGAACTGGTTGACCCACATCTCGGAGTTCAGGGCGACACCGATGGGCGAGGGCACATCCAGGTCGAACAGCCCGTGGCCCAGGAACACCGGCTGGTCGTAGCCGTCGGTCGGGGTGGACATGTACGCCCGCAGTGCCGGCTCCAGTCCGGGCACCGACCGCAGCGGCGCCGAGAAGGCGTTCGCCACATTCACCGTGTCGAGTGCACGGCGGAACTCGCGCAGACAGGTCGTCTTCGCGGCGGACACCATGCGGCGTCCTTCCTCGGTGAGTACCGCGTCCACATCCAGTTCGGGGTGTGCCTCGCTGAACCCGGCCAGCGTGTACAGCAGGTACGCGGTCAGGGTGCCGGTGATCGGGAACGGTGGTGTGTCCGGCCCGAGCGCCAGCATGACCTCCTCGATGTAGCCGGGCGCACCGGTGGCGACGGCCCCGCGGTAGTCCAGGCCGGCTTCGGCACTGCGGGAGGACGCCCCGTGTGCCACATGCAGTGCCGCCCCGCCGCCCTGGGACTGCCCTGCCACGGCCCACTTCGTCGACAACTGCGCACCGACCGAGTCGAGCTGCTGGGCGGCGATGACCGAGTCGACCACGCTGACTGCGGTCGCCTCGCCGTTGAAGTAGCTCATCAGACCCGGCGTCCCCATGCCCGTGTAGTCGGATGCGACGACGGCGTACCCGGCGTCCACCCAGTGGTCGACGAGGTCTCTGTCATTGCGGCTGCCGGCCGAGGGTGTGCAGTTGTCGCCCATACCGGTCGTGCCGTGCGCCCACGCGACCACCGGCCAACCGCCCTCCGGAGCCTCACCGGTCGGCAGGAACACCACCGCGGTGGACGCCGCGATCTCACCGTGCTGGTCCACGGTCGAATATACGAAGCGCTGCTGGGTGTCGCCGCCGGAGGGCAGGCGCTGTTCGTCGGCCAGCGGGACCTCCTGCAGGGGGACGCCGTACCCGGCCGGTAGATCAGGCAGACTCGCCGGGGACCGGACGTCGAGGCCGGACCAGTCCGGGGTGACGATCGGGGCCATCGGCTCCGGCATCGGGGAGCCGGGGATCAGGGGTGCGGCGGTAACGAAGGGAGTGGTGGCGACGGTTGTGGCCAGCACAGTGAGTGCGCTGAGTGCTGCGAAGGTGACGGCGGGTCGGCGGGGCATGGGTCTCCTGTCGGAAGAGCGTCAGAAGCGTCAGAAGCGTCAGAATGAGGCTCACCTTAGCCGACGGTTCCCGGTAAGGGGTCGATTCAGCCCGCGACCGAGGCCTTCTCCGCCAACGTGCGCAGCAGCACCGCCGCGCCCTGCTTGTACAGCGGGTCATTGCCGTTGCCGCACTTCGGCGACTGTACACACGACGGGCAGCCGGACTCGCACGCACATGACTCGACCGCCTCCGCCGTCATCCTCATCCATTCGGCGAAGCGGTTGACTCCGGCCTCGGCGAAGCCCGCGCCACCGGCGTAGCCGTCGTAGACGAAGACGGTGGGAAAGCCGGTGTCGGAGTGCAGCACGGTCGAGACGCCGCCGATGTCCCACCGGTCGCAGGTGGCCAGCAGTGGCAGCATCCCGATCGCCGCATGCTCGGCGGCGTGCAGCGTCCCCGGCCAGAGCGGTTCCTCGATGCCCAGGTCGAAGAGCACGCCCGGATCCACCGTGTATGCCGCCGCCCGGGTGACCAGGCGCTGCGGTGGCACCTCCAGCGGCACGGTCTGCAGCACCTCCCCGTCGGAGGTCCGACGCTGGTAGCCGGTGACCTGGTGGGTGACCTGCACCTGCACATCGGCCAGCCAGATGCCCGAGGGGGCGGAGTCCGTGCCACCGATCTCCCTGGTCGAGTAGACCCGGCCCATCCGGATCTCCGTGGTCTCCATCGCGCGGGTGTGCCATGCCGGCGTCTCCGGGTGCACCGCGGCCATCGACCCCTCGAGCGAGAGCTCGTCGACCACGAAGGACTCGCCCTGGTGGACGTACACCGCCCCGTCATGGACCTCGGAGACCGCCCGGGCAGCATCGACGGTGCCGAGGATCTGGCCGGAGGTCGTGTCGACGATGAGCACCTGGTCACCGGAGCCACCGCGGATGTTCACACGGGCATGGACACCTGTCGCGGCGTCTACGTCGGCGAAAATGCCCCGCGGTCTGCGCCGCAGCAGCCCCTGGGCGGTCAGTTGACGGACCACGCCCGTGGCGTCCACGTCCCCGCCGAAGGCGGTCACCTCCCCGTCGGCCAGCGGGGCCTCCGCCGCGGCGCAGAGCACATGGTCGGCCAGGACATAGGGGTTCGTCGGGTCGAAGACGCTCGCCTCGACCGGATGATCCAACAGGTCGCCGGGGTGGTGGACGAGGTAGGTGTCCATCGGATTGTCGGAGGCCACCATGACCACCAGGCAGCCCTGTCCGCGGCGTCCGGCACGACCGGCCTGCTGACGGAAACTTGCGACCGTGCCGGGGAAACCACAGCTCACGACCACATCGAGGCCGCCGACGTCGATGCCGAGCTCCAGCGCACTGGTCGCGGCCATGCCGAGCAGGTCGCCGTCGTCGAGCCGCTTCTCCAGCACCCGGCGGGCCTCCGGCGTGTAGCCGGCACGGTAGGACGCGATGCGCCGGGCGTCATCGACCCGTCCCAGTCCGGCGAGGTCGTCCGCGCAGGCCAGGGCGGTGATCTCCGCGCCGCGCCGGGAGCGCACGAAGGTCAGTGTCCGCGCGCCCTCGGCGATGGTGCGCGCCATGATCGCCGCCGCCTCGGTCGTCGCCGCCCGGCGCACCGGCGCACCGTGCTCGCCGACGGTGTTCTCCAGGAACCCCGGCTCCCACAGGGCCACGGTGCGTTCACCGCGCGGGGAGCCGTCCTCGGTCACCGCCACGGTCGGACGCCCCGTCAGCCGCTGTGCCTGCCCGGCCGGGTCCGCGGTCGTCGCACTGGCCAGGACGATGGTCGGACGGGCGCCGGCCCGGTGTGCCAGTCGCAGCAGCCGACGCAGCACCAGGGAGACATGCGCACCGAAGACGCCCCGGTAGACGTGACATTCGTCGACGATGAGGAAGCGCAGGTTGCGCAGCAGACGCGTCCACCGTTCGTGGTTTCCGAGGATCGAGGCGTGGACCATGTCCGGGTTCGAGATGATGACGCGCGCCTCTTCCCGGATCAGGCGGCGGGCCTCGGCGGGAGTGTCTCCGTCATAGGTGGCGACCACGGCGTCCTTCATCGCGGGGGAGGACGCGATGAGCCGGGCGAGGGCCGCGCGCTGGTCCTGGGCCAGGGCCTTCGTCGGCGACAGGTAGAGGCAGGACGCCAGGCGGTCGTGGATCAGCGCATCGGTGACGGCCAGCTGGTAGCCGAGCGACTTGCCGGACGCCGTGCCCGTCGCGACGACGACATCGGTGCCGTTGCGGGCGTGGTCCGCGGTCGTGATCTGGTGCGACCACGGGCGCTCGATGCCCTCGTCGACGAGGTGGGCGCGAAGATCCGGGTCGACCCAGTCCGGCCAGTCCACGGGGTCCGACAGGCGGGCGGGTTCGGTGCGCACGTGCGTGAGGACGGTGTCTGTTTCGCCGTTCTCTTCGCTGTTGCCCGTGTTATTCCTGGTCAGCGGGGCGAGGGCGGCGAGAAGCTCCGCCCCGTAGGACCCGGGGACGCCGGACGCTGCACCACTGTCTGCCATGGCTGACCAGTGTAGAGCCTGTCAATTTCGGGGGTGGTGTGGTGGTTGGTGCGCAAACGTGGAACACTGGTGGGTGGTCACAGTTTCTGTGCGTCGCTTTGCTCGCTGTTCCACCGGTGTTTCGCCGTGTCAGTAGGTGAAACGTTCGCGGGAGTTGTTTTGAATGCGAACGGACCTCCACTCCGGTGGTCTATGCATCGGCCCGGCATCTCCGTACAAGAACGTGGGGATGTCGATCACCGAATCTGAAGAAGGTAAGAACATGGCACAGGGAACCGTCAAGTGGTTCAACGCTGAAAAGGGCTACGGCTTCATCGCCCCGAACGATGGCGGCGCTGACGTCTTCGTCCACTACTCCGAGATCCAGGGCAACGGCTTCCGTACCCTCGAGGAGAACCAGCAGGTCGAGTTCGAGATCGGCGAGGGTGCCAAGGGCCCCCAGGCGCAGCAGGTCACCGCTCTCTAAGTCCTCCGGGACCGTGCTGCGGGTTCGCCTGCGGGACATATGAGACGCGGTCCTGTCTCTCGACAGAACCACTCAGAGCACCGCCTCCACCGGATCACTCCGGTAGGGGCGGTGTTCTGCATGTGCGGGTCCTTCGGCAGTGCTCCGTGCACAGCGGCATCCACTCCTGTCGCTTCGGTTCGCTGAGACGACAGGAGGAGATGCCACGCTGCATGACGGGATGCCACAGTCCGGCATTCCGGTTCATTGTCCCAGGCGCGTCACAGTGCGTGGCACCTTCTCCGTTTTCCGATGCAGTTACTCCAGCACCTCGATGATGCGGTCCCGCAGCGCTGCGACGGCGTCGGCGTCCTTCAGATCCTCCGAGACGACCCTGATGACGCGCCCACCGTCGCGCTGCAGCGCGGCGAGCACCTTCGAGTCCTTGTCACGTTGGCTGCGCTTGAGGTGATGTTCGCCGTCGTAGAACAGGTGCAGGCCATGGTCCTCCCATCCCAGGTCGGAGATGGTGAGGAGGTTGCCGTTGTCCTTGAATACCGGGATCTGGCTGCGTAGCCCGGGGGCGAGGTCCGCGACCACCAGCCGCAGCCGGGTCTCCATGGGCGATTCCGCCCCCAGATCAGTGGCTCCGAGTACACGGGCGGCGAGGTCGGCGTCCACACCACCGGGGACCATCAGGCCGGAGAGTGGGTCGAGTTCCTGGCGTCCCCGTGCATGATGGAAGGCATCGCTGGACTGCACGCACCGGATGAACTCCGGAGTGAGGTGAGGGCGCACCGAGGTGAGATCGGGGATCCTCCATCGGGCAGACCGGGCGTCGTCGGGCGTGCTGACCAGGTGCAGCATATGGGACAGCGTGGTTCCGGGATCCGCGATCCGGAGGTGACTGAGATCCCCGGTCACGTGGCGGACGCCCCTGAGATGCGTAGGAAGATGCCGGGTCGGGTGCACCAGGATGTGCGCCGGAGCGCTGGAGGGGTCGGTGCCGTGGGGTGCGAGAAACTCCAGGATCTCCTCGTTGACGAAGGAGGTCATCCTGTAGAGGGATGCCGCGCCGAAACCTGTCGCCATGCGCTTCGGATGCCGGAGCAGGTGAGCGATGGTGAGCTGAAGTGCGGTGATGCGTCGGTCGCGGCGGAAGCCGGAGTCCGTGGTCTCCGGGAGGAGTGCCTCATTACCGACGTAGACGCCACGTTCGGCAGGGGTGAAGTTGTCGCGCAGCGTCGCGCGGGTGACTCCTTGCTTCGTCAGTTCCTGCCTGGTCATGGGGCGTCGACCGGTGATCACGCTCGGACGGTTCGCATGCTTCCACGGGATCTGACGGTGGTACCAGTCTGTGATGCGGCATTCGGATACCGGTATCAACGGGCTGGGCTGTCGTTGCTGTCGTGGTTGCTGTCGTGGTTGCTGTGTGGTGTCGCGGGACCCCGCCCCGGACTCTCCCCCTGAGTTCATGGTGACATTCAACAGGATTCCGGTGGTTCTGTCACTGAAACAGGACGATCGATGACGCAGTGGCAGTGCTACGTGCACAGCGGCAGCTCCTTATGTCGCTTCCTCCTGCTCAGGCGACAGTAGGAGATGCCACGCTGCACGACGGGATGCCGGCGGGGAGCGGCGCGAAGGCGTGGTGGTGGATGTCAGCGGGGAGGGCGCGGCGACGAAGGGGTCGCCGAAGGTGACGGTACTGCCGGGGGCAGCGTGGGCGGCAGGGGCGGTGAACAGGGCGAACGCCACGGCGACGGCCAAGGTCAGGGAGGTCGGTGAACTGCGGAAATGTCGGGTGGTCATGCCCGGGTCACCGTCCGGCGGCGGCACTTGTCTTCTGTCGGAGGATAACTGAGATTCCCGGTACTGTGCAGGTCAGAGGCAGATCAGGCGCCGGCTGCGGTCCCCGACTGGGAGGCGACGACGTCGGTCATGTGTCCCACCGTCCAGTCGAACAGTGCGTGCACCGGCGGCAGGGCGGAGCGTCCCAGCGGGGTGAGGCGGTAGACGACACGCGGCGGGATTTCTGCGTAGGCGGTGCGCTCGACCAGGCCGTCGGCGGTGAGGACGCCGAGCCGCTGGGTGAGGACCTTGTCGGAGATACCGTCGACGCTTGTCTTCAGCTCACCGAAGCGTTGGTCGTCATCCTCGAGGGCGAGCAGGATGAGCATGTTCCACCGGTCGCCGACGGTGGCGAAAAGGGTGCGGCTGGGGCAGTCGCGGGCGGCAGGATTCCATGCGGTCATGAGGGGAACTCTACACCTGAACTGCAGAAGAGACGAATTTTGGTAAGACACTTTACATTGGTAAGTGTCAGGCGTACGGTCAGTTCCGGAACGACAGAAATACGCGATCAACACGCACTCATCATCATCGGAGGTAACACCCATGAGCACCATCACCGTCTACGGATCCACCGGCATGGTCGGTTCGGCCATCACTGCAGAGGCGGCGTCCCGCGGATTCACCGTCACCGGCGTCACCCGGAAGAGCCCGACGGACGTGAAGGACGCCGTCGCGGGCGTCACCTACGCCACCGGCGAGGTCACGGACGCCGCAGACGTCGTCGCCAAGGCCACCGCCACCGACAACCTCGTGATCTCCGTCCCCGGCGCCCGTGACGGCAGCTCCGTGCAGCCGATCATCGACGCCCACGCCGCCCTGATCCCGGCGCTGGCCGAGGCGAAGGTCACCGCCCGTATCTTCATCGTCGGCGGTGCCGGCGCCACCGAAACCCCCGACGGCACGCTGCTCAAGGACACCCCGGACTTCCCGGCCGCCTACAAGGCCGAGGCCGACAGTTTCGCCGAGATCCTCGGCCTCTGGCGCACCGCCCCGGAGAGCCTGGACTGGACCATGCTCGCCCCGGCGCCGGAGATCGCCCCGGGTGAGGCGTCCGCGTCCTACACCCTCGGTGACGACCAGCCGGCCGGCGACTTCGTGAGTGCCGGCACCTTCGCGAAGGCCGCCGTCGACGAGCTCGAGGCCCCGGCCCACCGCCGTGTCCGTTTCACCGTGGCGAACGCCTGAGGACGGGTCCGCGCAAGGCTCTGAGGCGCCGCCTGCGACACCCCTGTCCGCCGAGGGAATCACACCCCTGTCCGAAGCGCCGTGTATGGTCGCTGGTCGAGAGAGGTTTCGAAGTATGAAGGTAGGGCGGACCGGATGGGAGCGCAGGGCAGCGTGAGTGGCGGAAAGAGGTTCGTGATCGTGGAGTCGGCCACGAAAGCGAAGAAGATCCAGAAGTTCCTCGGCGACGGTTTCATCGTCGAGGCCTCTGTCGGTCATATCCGCGACCTGCCCCGCGGCGCCGCCGACGTGCCGCCCAAGTACAAGAAGGAATCGTGGGCGCGCCTCGGCGTAAACGTCGACGATGACTTCCAGCCGCTGTACATCGTCAGCCCCGACAAGAAGAAGAAGGTCTCCGACCTCAAGGCGAAGCTGAAGCAGGCCGACGAACTCCTGCTCGCCACAGACCCCGACCGTGAGGGCGAGGCCATCGCCTGGCACCTGCTCGAGGTTCTCAAGCCCAAGGTGCCGGTGCGCCGCATGGTCTTCCACGAGATCACCCCGGAGGCGATCCGTGAGGCCGCGGAGAACACCCGCGAACTCGACTTCGACCTGGTGGACGCCCAGGAGACCCGCCGCGTCCTTGACCGTCTCTACGGCTACGAGATCTCCCCGGTGCTGTGGAAGAAGGTCATGCCACGGCTGTCCGCCGGCCGCGTGCAGTCCGTCGCCACCCGCGTCATCGTGCGTCGTGAGCGCGAGCGCATGGCGTTCGTGAAGGCCGGGTACTGGGACCTCACCGCGACGCTGGACACGGGTGACAGGGGTCAGGACGCCACCACCAACCCGCGACAGTTCGACGCGAACCTCGTCGCGGTCGACGGTGCCCGTGTGGCCCAGGGCCGTGACTTCAACGACGACGGAAAGCTCAAGACCGGCAAGGCCCAGGCCAATGTCACGGTGCTGGACAAGGCCCGTGCCGAGGCCCTGTCGGCCGCGTTGACCGGGGCGACGATGGCGGTCACCAATGTGGAGGAGAAGCCGTACACGCGGCGTCCCTACGCACCGTTCATGACTTCGACGCTGCAGCAGGAGTCCGGCCGCAAGCTGCACTTCACCTCGGAACGGACGATGCGTATCGCGCAGCGTCTCTACGAGAACGGCCACATCACCTATATGCGTACCGACTCGACGACGCTCTCGGCGTCCGGTATCGCTGCGGCGCGCCAGCAGGCCAAGGAGCTGTACGGCCCGTCGTTCGTCGCGGACGCACCGCGGCAGTACACCCGCAAGGTGAAGAACTCGCAGGAGGCGCACGAGGCGATCCGCCCGGCCGGTGAGACCTTCAGGACCCCGGGCGCGCTGGCGTCCCAGCTGGACGCCGAGGAGTTCAAGCTCTACGAGCTGATCTGGCAGCGCACTGTGGCGTCCCAGATGGCGGACGCCAAGGGCACCTCGATGAAGGTGACGGTCTCCGGTGAGGCGACGGGTGGCGAGGCCGTGGACTTCCAGGCCACCGGCCGCACGATCACCTTCCCCGGATTCCTCAAGGCCTACGTGGAGACCACCCGTACCGCCGACGGCCGTGATGTCGCCGACAATGCGGAGAAGGCGTTGCCGGTGCTGGTCGTCGGCGATGCGCTGGACACCACAGAGATCGCGGCGAAGGGCCACGAGACCCAGCCGCCGGCGCGCTACACCGAGGCGTCGCTGGTCAAGACGATGGAGGAGCTGGGTATCGGCCGTCCGTCGACCTACGCCTCGATCATCAACACCATCAAGGACCGCGGGTACGTGGTCTCGCGTGGTTCGGCGCTGGTGCCGAGCTGGACCGCCTTCGCCGTGGTCGGGCTGCTGGAGGACAACTTCGGCTCGCTGGTGGACTACGAGTTCACGTCTTCGATGGAGGACGAGCTCGACGAGATCGCCCGTGGCGAGGAGAACCGTTCCCACTGGCTCAAGGGCTTCTACTTCGGGGATGCCGAAGCGTCGGATGCGACGGCGGAGTCCGTGGCCCGGCTCGGTGGTCTGAAGCACCTGGTCAACGACAATCTGGAGCAGATCGACGCCCGCAAGGTGAACTCCCTGCATCTCTTCGACGACGCCAACGGCGTCCCCGTGGTTGTGCGGGTGGGACGCTACGGTGCCTACCTGGAGCGGATCATCCCGGCCGAGCCGGGTGCGGAGACCGGGTCCGGTGAGCCGGCCGAGCCGACGGTGCAGCGGGCGAACCTGCCTGAGGCGCTGCTGCCGGACGAGCTGACCCTCGAGATCGCCGAGAAGCTCTTCGCGACGCCGCAGGGTGGCCGTGAGCTGGGTGTGAACCCGGCGAACGGTCGCGTCATCGTGGCCCGGGAAGGACGCTACGGGCCATATGTCACCGAGCGTGTGAAGGATGACGAGGAGGCACGCGTCACGGCTGAGGCGGAAAAGGTCATCGACGCCGAGCGTGACGCGGAGGACGCCGCCCGGGCTGAGGAGGGCAAGAAGCCGCTGAGCCGGGAGACCAAGACCGCGGAGAACAAGAAGGCGAAGCGGATCAGAGAGATCCTCGAGGAGACCTTGAAGCCGAAGACGGCGTCCCTGCTGAAGACCATGGATCCGGCGACGGTGACGCTGGAGGACGCGCTGAAGGTCATGTCCCTGCCGCGTGAGGTCGGTGTGGATCCGTCGGACGGTGAGATGATCACCGCGCAGAACGGGCGGTTCGGGCCGTACCTGAAGAAGGGGAACGACTCGCGGTCGCTGGCCAGTGAGGAGCAGATCTTCACGGTGACGCTGGATGAGGCACGGCGGATCTACGCTGAGCCGAAGCGTCGTGGCCGGGCGGCGGCGAAGCCCCCGCTGAAGCAGCTGGGTGACAATGACGTCTCCGGTAAACCGATGACGGTCAAGGAGGGTCGTTTCGGGCCGTACGTGACCGACGGTGAGACGAATGCGTCGCTGCGCCGTGGTGACACCCCGGAGACCATGACCGACGCCCGTGGCAACGAGCTGCTCAGTGAGCGGCGTGCCAAGGAGACCGCGGACGGTGGAGTCTCCAAGAAGTCGGCCCGGTCAGCGCGGAAGTCTACTGTGAAGAAGTCTGCTGCCAAGAAGTCGACCGCCAAGAAGGCCACGAAGTCGACCGCCAAGAAGGCCACGAAGAAGACCACGAAGAAGACCACGGCGAAGAAGACCACCGCCGAGAAGACGACCAGGAAGGCTGCTGCGAAGAAGAGCTGACATGGTCGGTGCCCTTTTCTGATGGCACCGCACGGTGGGTTCTGAGGGGAATTCTCCCCGTCAACAGCCGGGCACACGGTTGTCTGCGTGCCAGCCTGACCTCGACAAACCCGGCGAATACCGTCGGGTCGGAGAGAGGACGACTACAAGCCCGCCAAGACCCGGGGCCGTGCACGCCGCACCCACTTCGCAGCCGTCGGAGGTGCAGCACCCGTCATGACCGCATTTGTCGCCTGCGGCAGTGAGGACGACAGCACGGACGCTGCGCCCGCCCTCTCACTCACCAGCGGTAGTGCGGCCTCCCGGGAGGCATCGGCCGGCAACAGCAGCGTCGATGCGTCCACCGGCGCTGTGGTGGAGGAAGCGGCCGACGACGAGGGGGAGAGTCGGGTTCCGGCTCAGGGGACGCCCGTGACGTGGGAAGCGTCGGGACCTGCATCGGTGGGGAAGACATCGTCGTGAATGGAAACGAGTCCAAGGTCACCAACTCCGACCTCGACAGTCTCTCCATCACCGGCGACAACAACACCGTGGTGGGTGGTCCTGACAGTGGAGCTCCGGTGTCCGGCACCGGCACCGGTAACACCGTCATCCAGGACGTCATCCAGGACGCAGCCGCTATCCCAACCGCCCCGACGCCGGCACCGCACCGGGCGACCCGTGGACGGCCATGAAACTGGTCGACCAGGTCAGCGGAGCGTCCTGCCTGAGGACTTCCCCGTGGTGCCAGTCCGCCTGGACCCGCTCGGCATTCACGTCCACGGCCATGTAGCCGTGCTGTGTGAGATCCACGTACCGGAACCAGTCGTCGACCTGCGTGATGATCTCTTCGCCGGCACCGAGCGCGGCAAGAATCATCTCCTTCATCGCAGGGGAGGACGCCATGCCGTCGTAGGCGCTCGCCGCGGTCACCGACGGCACCACGAACTCCGTGGCCACCGCCCGGGAGTTCCGGCCCAGTCGCCAGTCACCCGCATGCGCCGGAATGTCCGCGGCCCAGGATGAGTGGATGTCGCCGGTGAGGAAGACAACGCCCGGCTTCGCTTCGCCAGCACCGTCCGAACCTCCGCCGATCACATCGATGATCCGCTGCCGCTCCGCCATGTACCCGTCCCACTGGTCGGCGTTGAGCGCCAGTCCGTCCGACGGCAGACCCACCTGGTCGACCAGCCAGTCGTGGATCCGCGGATCGAGGGTGTTCGGCAACGTCATCGGAGCGAACATCACCTCGTTGCCGACCAGCTGCCATCGGGTGTCTGAACTGGTCAGCACATCGGTGAACCAGTCAGCCTGGCTGCGTCCCATCATCGTCCGGCCGGTGTCTCCGGCCCCGGTGCCGCCCCGCCATGCCGCCGGGATCTCCTGCTGCTCATCGCGGAAGGACCTCAGGTCAGGGATGATGAACTCGGCAAGTGTCCCGAAGCGCAGATGGCGTTGCAGCGGCAGTCCGCGCACCGGCATCCATTCGAGGTAGGCCTGTGTCGCCGCCGCCTTCATGGCGGTGAAGTCGTCGCCGGGTTCGAAGGAATTGCCCGTCACCCCGTCGCGCCAGTTGTTGTCGGCGAACTCGTGGTCGTCCCAGATCGCGATGAGCGGTCGGGCCGCCAGGAGATCGGCGAGGTCGGCGTCCTGATGGTAGAAGCCCTGCCGGATCCGGTAGTCCGCCAGCGTGACGGTCCGGTTCTGTGGCTGCACCCGACGCACCGTGGTCTCGTACGCCCCGCCGTACTCACCCGTGGCGTACTCGTAGGTGAAATCACCCAGGTGCAGCGTGAACTCCAGGTCCGAGCGGTCGGCCATGTCCCGGTAGGCGCGGAAGTACCCCGCCTCGTAGTTCGAGCAGGAGCACACGCCGAACCGCAGGTTCCCCGGATCCGTTTCCGGGGCCGGGGCAGTGCGGGCATGACCGGTACGTGAGACCGCACCGGCGGCGGGGCCGTCGAGCACGGTGAAGCGGTAGACGTAGTCTGTGGCAGGCTCCAGACCTGCGGCATCGACCTTCACGGTGTGGTCGGCGGATGCGTCGGTGCGCACCTCCCCGGATATCGCCCCGGAGAAGTCGTCCGACCGGGCGATCTCCCAGCGCACGGTAGTCGGTTCGCCGTGTCCGGAGCCGGGTGTGGCGTCCGGTACCGGGGTGACGCGCGTCCACAGGACCACCGCGTCCGGCAGGGGATCGCCGGAGGCGACGGAGTGGGCGAAGACCCCGTGTTCTCCGGCTGCCTGCTCCCCGGATGCCGGGGCGGACGCCGCCGCCCGCGGAGCCAGTGCCACCGCGCCCAGTGCCGCGGCCCCGGCGAGGAAACCACGTCGGCTCACCGGTGTCATGCCGCCACCCCGTTGACGGTGAGGACGCCGCCGTCGGTGCTGACCTGCGCGGCGGACGCGGCGGCGAGGTTGAGACGCTGCCAGGACCCGTCGGGACCCTGGTCGTCCAGCGGGGAACCTGCCGGCAGGGCGGTCGCCCGGAGGACCGCGGCGCGCTGGGCGTAGGTCAGGTCCGGGAAGCGGTTGATGAGCAGGTCGGGGGCGGCCTGCGGCACGACCATCGGAGCGTCCCCGTAGACCGGGGCGAGACCGTAGGTGCCCTGGTCGGCGTAGGACTGTGACGCCTCGGCGTCGCTGCGGTAGTTCGTCTGGGCGGCGACGGTGTCCGCCAGCGGCTCGCCGGTGCGCCACTCGAGTTCGGCGCGGAGTTCGTTGCCGGCCTGGGTGAGGGCGTCGCGCATCTTCGGGTCATTCCACCGGTCGGCCGCGGCGGCGGTACCGGTCATGCGTCCGCCGATGACGTCCAGCGGATAGTGCACACCCATGACGACCCGGCTTTCCCCGGCCTCGGACCCGCGGGCCAGCAGCTGCGGGGCGAGTTCGGGCACGACCGTGGCGAGCAGCGTGGTGACCAGCACGGCCTGGTTCGTGTGCCCGGAGGGGAAGGACGCCGAGCCACCGAGTTCGTAGTAGTCCTCGTCCCCGGCATCGTTGTGGTGGATGATGCGGTCCGGGGCGACCTCGAAGGGACGCGGGTTGTCGAAGATCTCCTTCTCCACCAGCGTGGACGCGGCGAGCCCCTGGGCCCGCGACAGGTACCCGGAATCGAGCAGGGCGCGGGTCTTCGGCAACCGGTTCTCGGCGATGGCCTGCCTCAGGTGCGGGGCGAGGACGCTGCCGAAGGCGTCGGCGAAGTTGTCGAGCATGTCACCGTCGTCGACGCGGGCATCGGCCTGGGCGGTGGCGATGCGTTCGGGCGAGGCGGTGTTGTTGATCGCCACGACGGTGTCGAGGTTGGCGGCGATGGTGTCCGGGTGGTTGTCGCGCAGGTCATCGAAACCTGCCACGACCTGGTGGTAGATGCCGCCAGGGTAGGAGCTGACGTCGGAGATGTAGCCGACGTAGGCGTCCGGTGCGAAGGGTCGGGGGACAGGTGCACCGGGGTGCTGGACCGCGGGGAGTGTGGCCGGGAGGTACTGCCCCTGGAGGTCTGTGACCTGCTGTGGGAGGGTGGGTACTGTCGGCGCTGCTGCCGCCTGCGGGATGGTCGTGGTCGTCAGCGCCGCGGCGATGATGAGGGTGGTCGCCGTCAACGCTTTCGGTGCAGTCGACGGCGTTGCGGGGAGAAGTCGGGATCGGAGGTTCACGGACAGGACGCTACTGGGGCTGTGTGTCCTGAAAGTGATGTACGGATGAACTGGTGGTGGACGGGTGCGGAGGGGTGGATGAGGTCTGGCCGGTTGGGATGTGCTGGCGGAGGGGGAGAGGGACGCCGGGAAAGCCACCACATCACCCACCCCCCCAGAACCCGCACCACCCGGGCGATGCGCACCACCGGGCACATGTCGGGGAGGCATCCATGCTGCGCATCGCCACCCTGGCGATCATGTGCACCTGGCCGCTCTGGCTGCTGTTCACCCTCGCGCCCGGTGTCACCGCCGGCACCGCTGAAGACAACAGGGTCACCGGCAACTGGTACGTCATCACCACCGCCGTGATCAACACCCTCACCGGCGTCTTCACGCCCTCGTCCACGACAATGTCCTCTCCGACCTCTCCGCCGTCGCCCGCGGCGAGAAGCCCGAGGTGCTCCCGGACCTCAGCCTGACCTCACTGTTCGAGGGGCCCCGAGGTCACGCCCCAGGCCTTCGTCGAAGCCGCCACCCTGGCGGTCGCCACCGCCACACCCGACTGCACCGTCCATCTGGCCGTCGGCGGGGACGCCACCCCTGTGCCCACTGTCATGGCGTCCCCGATGGTCCCGGCGCTCAGTGAGCTCGCCCGGAACTCGGGTCGCCACGCCGAGCTGGGGTTGCGTGACATGACCCGCTCACCGCTGCTCAACGCCCCGGAGCTGCGGGACACCGCGCGCGACGCCCGTCTGTGCGGCTCGCGGCGTCCGGGGAGCGGCTGTGAGGGCTGTGGCGCCCACCCGGGTGCATATCTACAGCAGCCACTCCGGTCGGCTGAGGCTGAGACCTCTGACGATGAAGTCGGTGGCCTGACGCATCTGTCGGGACGCCTCCTCCAGTGCGGGCTCGTCCTGCGGTATCGCCTGGGACAGGTAGTGGGCGACCCCGGCGGCGGCGGACTCGATCTGCGACATGGCGAACCGCACCTGTGGCTGCGACCAGCCGAGGCCGATGAGCTTGTCGGTGTAGGAGTTGAAGGCGGGGTCGAGGAAGCGTTCCAACGTCCCGTCGTAGCTGGTCACCACGGTGGCGAACCCGGGGTAGCGTAAGCACAGTGCCCACCACTGCCCGGCACAGGCCTCGATGATCTCCTCCCAGGTCTCGGGGACCGGGTCGAGCGATTCAGCTGGCGGGACGCTCTCCAGTGTCCTGTCGATGCAGGCCTCCAACAGCAGCCTGCGGGTGGGGAAGCGTCGGTAGACCGACTGCACGGTCACGCCGAGCGCGAGGGCGACGTCACTCTGGGTGAAGGAACCGATGCCGGCGGACAGTGCGGTGCGTATGACGTCCTCGGCGGAGAATGTCGCCGGACGTCCGCGACGCCGGGTCGGCGGGGTGGTCATGCCTGCTCCTCCTTGACGGACCATTCGGGCCAGTTGTTCTGCAGGGTCTGCAGGATGAAGCTGACGGACTGCTCGCGCTGGGACTCCACCTCGGCGGGGACATCCTCGGGCTTGACCGTGACGCGGGGGAGGCGGTGGCGCAGCTGCAGCATGTTCACGGCGATCATCGAGCCGGCGAAGGTGGCCTGCCCGGTGGACAGTCCCAGTTCGCTGAGCCGGTTGCGGTAGCACTCGAACTTCTGCGTCATCAGGAGGATCTCGGGGTCCGGGTAGTTGCGGATCACGACCTCGATGTCGGGGCAGCGCAGGCACAGGGCCCACCACTGGTCAGTGAACTGGCGGAGGGTCTCGAAGCGGTCGGGTGTGCCGACGATGGGCTCGACGGCCTCGAAGGCCTTGGACATGCAGGCGTTGAGCAGTCCCTGGCGGTTGCCGAAGCGCTGGTAGAGCGCGGCGGGCGAGACACCGATCTGTTTGGCGACGCCCTTGACGCTGAAGCCGGCGAGTCCGGCCCGGTAGGCGGCCTCGATGGCGTCGTCGTTGGTGAATGACTGGGGACGCCCCGGGGAGGACAGTCCGAGGGAAGTCGGGACTGCGAAGCTCTGGCTCAGAGTCGGCAACGGACGTGTGGGGTGGGTGGGCTGAGACATGGCGTGGGTCCTTGTCCGGTGTTGTGGGCTGGGTGAGTCGGGTTGCCGGGCAAAGACAGGGGGTCGCGGTCATGGGCGTCCTGCTCGGTCAGTGGAGAGACAGATGTCGTGTGTGTTGTCTGAATCTTCGGAGGTGACTGCGGAGTCGCCGATGTGGGGGACGGCGACAGGGATGTCACTTCACTGTGAAGAATATGCGTCCGCGGTTCCCCTGGGTAGGCCCCCTTTTCGGGGGCACGTGTCAGTATGTGCATCCGGGGTCGTGGACCGGGACCCCGGTGAGGCCGCTGCCTCGTTTGACCCCTCAGTTCCCGCGGTCCTAACATGATGTTCAACTCATTGAACTCCATGACGACAGGTGACGAAACATGCTGCAGGAGAAGCAGGCGGTGGGCCGGGAGAATACCGGGGAAGGGACGAAGAAACCCCGGCTGATCGGCATGCTCGGCCCTGCCTTCGTCGCCGCCATCGCCTACGTCGACCCCGGCAACGTCGCCGCGAACCTCTCTGCCGGCTCCGAGTTCGGCTACAAGCTGTTGTGGGTCCTCGTCGTCGCCA
Source organism: Corynebacterium sp. (assembly GCF_022712275.1). Taxonomy (GTDB): domain Bacteria; phylum Actinomycetota; class Actinomycetes; order Mycobacteriales; family Mycobacteriaceae; genus Corynebacterium. The sequence goes on from NZ_JALAGU010000032.1 coordinate 31,450, forward strand.
ACCTCATGGCCATGGTCGTGCAGTACCTCTCGGCGAAGATCGGTCTGGTCACCGGCAAGAGCCTCACCGCCAACATCTCCGACTGGTTCGACGACCGGCGCAACACCCGCCGCGCCCGCACCGGACGGCTGCTCTACTGGGGGCAGGCCGAGATCATCGCCGCCGCCACTGACATCGCCGAGGTCATCGGCGGTGCCATCGCCCTGCACCTGCTCTTCGGCATCCCGCCGGTGCTCGGTGGTGTCATCGTCGGCATGGTCTCCCTCGGTCTGCTGGCCTTCCAGAGTGAGCGGCGCCAGCGCACCTTCGAGGGCATCATCGTCGGATTCCTGGTGACCATCACCGTCGGGTTCCTCTCCGGGCTTTTCGTCACCGGGCTGTCCGTCGGCGAGATGGTCGAGGGCATCGTGCCTCGGTTCCAGGGCACCCATTCGGTGATCCTCGCGGCGTCCATGCTCGGTGCGACCGTGATGCCGCACGCCGTCTACCTGCACTCCGGCCTGGTCCGCGACCGCAGCTTCAACCCCGGCTCGGACGCGTCGATGAACCGGCACCTGCACGCCACCCGGATCGACGTCTTCGGTGCACTCTGCCTCGCCGGCACCGTGAACATCGCGATGCTCTGCCTCGCCGCCGAGGCACTGCGCGGGGTCGAGGGGACCGACTCGATCGAGGGTGCCCACGCCGCGGTGACGGACGCCCTCGGCCCGGTCATCGGCGCACTGTTCGCTGTCGGCCTGCTGGCCTCGGGCCTGGCGTCCACCTCGGTGGGCTGCTACGCCGGGGACATGGTCATGCGCGACCTGCTGAAGATCCGCATCCCGATCCTGCTGCGCCGGCTGATCACGATGATCCCCGGTCTCGTGGTGCTCGGCCTCGGTATCGACCCGACCTGGGCCCTGGTCGTCAGCCAGGTCGTGCTGTCGGTGGGCATCCCCTTCGCCCTGGTCCCGCTGGTGGCGCTGACCGCGAAGAAGGCACTGATGGGGAAGTGGGTGAACGCCCGTGGCCTGTCCTGGGTCGGCTGGTTCTTCGCCGTGGTCATCATCGCGCTGAACGTGGTGCTCATCTGGCTCACCGTCATCGGTGAGGCCTAGGCGGGTAGGGGAGAGTCTCACCAGCCGGCACTCACTGCTCCGGCTTCGGCCCCGCCGTCTTCTCCGTCGCCCGCTCACCCTCGCGCTCGGCGGCACGTTCGGCGCGGGTCGGGCGGATCGGCCGGGCCAGTTGCGTCATCTCACGCCGACCCCGCAGCTCCACGGACTTCATCATCGTCCAGCGCGCCTGCTCGGCCTCGTTGGCCTGACGCACCGTCGTAGCCGTGGTCAGCACCCGGCCCGGGGTCTCCTTGGCCACGTCGGTGAGGCGGGCGGCCGCGTTCACCGCGTCGCCGATGACCGTGTACTCGAAGCGGTTCTTCGCGCCGATGTGCCCGGCGACGACCGGTCCGACCGCTGCACCGATGCCGGCGGGCAGTTCCTGGGCGGCCAGCTCGGTCTTGAGTTCACGGGCCGCGGCGAGTGTGTGCCCGGCGATGTCATCGAGGGGCAGGGGAGCACCGAAGACCGCCAGGGCGGCGTCCCCCTCGAACTTGTTGATGATGCCCTTGTTGCGGTGCACGACCTCCACGACGATGTCGAAGAAGCGGTTCAGTGCCTGGACGACCTCCTGCGGCTCACGGGAGACCGCGAACCCGGTGGAGCCGACGACGTCGACGAACACCACACCGACCTGACGGTTCTCACCGCCCAGCCGTGGCTTCTCCTCCATGGCGCGTCGGGCGACCTCGTTACCGACATAGCGTCCGAAGAGCTTGCGGACCTGCTCACGCTCCTGCAACCCGGACATCATCTCGTTGAACCCGGCCTGCAGGACGCCGATCTCCGAGCTGTCGTAGACGCGCACCTGGGCGTGCGTGTCGCCACGGCGCACCCGGTTCATCGCCACCCGCAGTTCCCGGATCGGGTCGACCACGGTCATGGTCATCAGCCGGGTCCCGGACCAGCCGGTGAACAGCTCCGTGATGCTCAGAGCGAGCACGCCGGGGAGGATCTCCGTGGCGTCCCCGCCGAAGAACCCGCTGGCCTGCGCGACGACCATGAGGACCACGCCGATCACCGGCACCGCGGAGGTGAGGATCCACACGAAGGTGATCTGCCGCGACAGGGGGGTGATCTTCTCCGGCGATCCGTACTCCGGTTTCAGCGCGCGGACGGCGACGGGGCGGACCATGCGCTCGGCGACCATGTAGGTCATCAGCACGACCATCGCCCCGCCGAGCGTCGCGGTCACGGCCACGGTCATCGCCCAGCTGCGCGAGACCTCCACCGCCGCGACGACGGTGAACATCACCACACCGACCGCCCACAGGGCCCCGCCGAGAAACGCCTGGAAGGCGGGGATACGCAGCACGAGGCGACGGATCATCCGTGGGTCGTAGCCGGCGGGCGCGCGCTCCCATCCCAGCACAGGCGTGAAGAAGTGCAGCGTCGTTCCCACGCCGATGACGAGGGCGACGATGAAGTACCCCACGTACAACGACAGGGTGAGGGTGGAGACCGAGAGGAACTCGCGGGCGCCGGGCAGCGGCACCAGGAAGCGCAGGAACGACGCGACGGCAAGCGCGCCGAAAACGTTCACGACCAGTACAGAGAGGGCGTAGAGGGGCCAGCTGGTGCCCCACGCCCACCGGATGTACCGTGCCAGTCGTTGCATGGTTGTCCAGCCTATCGGAGCAGGGGCGCGGGTGTACCCATCGCCGCCGAACTACACTCGCCACCATGACCACCCCCGCTGTACCCGTTGAGCCTGACGTGTCCGACGTCTTCTCCCGCGCCGCGCTGAGCCCGCACGTGATCCGCCCGCTGCGGGACGCCGTGCTCTCCGCCCGCCAGCGCGTCGCTGACGGGGACCGGTTCGGGGTCGTGGAGGACGCCGTGAATGACGCGGCGATGACCCACTCCTGGCTCTTCACCGGCCCGCCCGGGTCAGGGCGCTCCGTTGCGGCGAAGGCCTTCGCCACCGCCCTGGTGTGTGACAACCCGTCCGTGGTGGGGTGCGGGGAGTGCGACCAGTGCCGCTCGGCGGCCGCGGGCTCGCACCCGGACATCTCCTGGATCCGCACCGACGGCGTCACCATTCCGGTTGAGGCAGTACGCGACATCATCCGCACCTCCGCGGTGCTGCCGTCGGTGGCCCGCTGGCGTGTGGTGATCGTGGAGGACGCCGACCGGCTCGGTGACCCGGGCGCCAACGCCCTGCTCAAGAGTGTCGAGGAGCCGCCGGCACACACCGTGTTCCTGCTCTGCGCCCCGTCGACCGACCCGGAGGACATCTCCATCACCCTGCGCTCGCGGTGCCGGCACGTCTACGTGCCCACCCCGTCGAAGGAGGAGGTCGAGGCGGTACTCCGGGCGGATGCGACACTGGGGCTCGGTGACGAGCAGGCGCACTGGGCGGCGGAGGTCTCCGGTGGGCACATCGGCCGGGCGCGTCACCTGGCCTCGGATGAGGCGGCGCGGACCAAGCGGGCGACCGCGCTGAAGCTGCCCGGGCTGATCTACCGCTCGGGCGAGGCGTACCGGTTCACCGCGGAGCTGGTGAAGACGGCGACGACGGAGGCCGCGGCGGCACTGGAGGAGCGGGACGCCCGGGAACTCGCGGAGCTGGAGAGCTCGCTGGGCATGGGCGCGAAGGGGCGCGGTGTCGCCCGGGCGCAGACCGGTGCCGCGGGTCAGATCAAGGAGCTGGAGAAGCAGCAGAAGAACCGGCGAACCCGGATGCTGCGCGACTCGTTGGATCTGGCCCTCATCGACATCGCGGGGCTGTACCGCGACGCGATGATGGTGGCGGTCGGTGCGGTGGACGTCGGGTCTTCCAGGGGTGCCGGGGGCGCCGGAGGCGCAGACCCGGTCGGTGGTTTCCTCCACCCCGACCAGCAGAAGGTGTCCCGCGAACTGGCCCGACGTAACTCCCCGGAATTGCTCGTGCGCTGCATCGACGCAGTGACGGACTGCCGGGAGACGCTGCGCCGCAACGTGAAGCCGGAGGTCGCTCTCAACGGGATGGTCGGGCGGCTGCGCGAGTGCTGCGGGCAGGTGTGACGGGGTGGCGGACCCGTCCAGGGCAGGGCACTGAACCGGCCCCTGAGCAGGTCGTTGCGCTGGTGTGATGCCTGGTTTGTGGGTGTAGTGTGGCGTCCGTTAGAATGACCGACCGTGCCGCTTTAGCTCAGTCGGCAGAGCGTTTCACTCGTAATGAAAAGGTCGCGAGTTCGATTCTCGCAAGCGGCTCCATCCGAAGCCCCAGGTAGAACCACGGTTCACCTGGGGCTTCGTGTATATCCGGCTACTCTTCGCGTTTGGCAGTCGCAAGTGCACAGCGGCATCTGTTCCTGTCGACTCGGCTGGCTCAGGCGACAGGAACAGATGCCGCGGTGCAGAGAGGGCTGCCAGACGCTTTCCCGCGGAACCCGCGGAACCCGCGGAACCCGCGGAACCCGCGGAACCTGCGGGACCTGCGGGACCGACGCTTCCCCGCGGAATCGGCAGTCTCCGTGATCGTTTCCCGGTAGTCTCGTGTCAGACGGTAAGTGACCGTCATTCACCACAGAGGCACAGGAGCCACCGCATGTCCGACAACGGAAACCAGTACAGCTACACCGATCCCGTGACCGGGGACAAGGTCATCGTCGCCGGCGAGGAACAGCACCACGACCACTTCGCCGTCCTCTACCGCGAGGACGCGAACAACGCCTGGAAGTTCAACGGCGCCCACCAGCAGAAGCGCACCGCCGAGCTCTCCATCGAGCACCTGTCCGCACAGCGTGAAGATGACGAGTTCACCATCGTCGACCTGGCTCCGGAGCCTGCCGTCGCAGAGTAGGGGCCACCGGACACGGCGTTGCGGCCACCGGACACGACCATGGGGCAGGCGTATCCTCGGTGAGGATCAGAGATACCCCTGCCCAGGAGGCTTCCATGGCACTGTCCACCACCACCGCCGACCGGTTCCGCGAGGTCGCCGCCGGTTTCACCGCGCAGACCGCGGACATCACCGCCGACGGCTGGGACGCGCAGACCCCCTGCACGGAGTGGAAGGCCCGTGACCTCGTCGGACATATCATCAGCTGGGCGGGACCGGCACTGGAGGACGCCGGGGTGGAGGTCAATCTCACCGAGGACAAGCACTCGGACCCGGCCGGGGCCTGGAAGCAGTTCGTGGGTGTCGCTCAGGCCGCACTTGAGAACCCCTCCGTCGCAGACTCCCCGGTCGCCCGCGGTCCGATTCCGGGTCAGTCCCTTAACCGCAATGTCTCCGGTTTCCTCATCCCGGACATCTTCATGCACACCTGGGATCTTGCCCGGTCGCAGGGCCGGGACGTGGAGCTGGACGACGATTTCGCCGAGAAGAACCTCGCCGGCTTCATGGCCCTCGGCGACAAGCTGCGGGTCGGCGGCTCCTTCGGTGCTCCGGTCGAAGCCCCGGCGGACGCCACCTCCACCGTCCGGCTCATGGCCTACGTCGGCCGAGACCCCCGTTTCGGTCTGGACTGAGGCACCACGGGCCGGACTGGCTGTCTACTGCGCGTACCCGGGGTAGTGCACCGGCGCATGCGCCATGTCACGGGACTTCACGACCCGCTTGCCGAAGGGGAAGCAGGTCACCGGGATGAGCTTGAGGTTCGCCCACGCCAGCGGCAGTCCGATGACCGTGATCGCCAGCGCCAGGGCCGTGGCGATGTGTCCCAGCGCCAGCCACAGGCCAGCGACCAGGAACCAGATCACGTTGCCGATGCCGGACGCCACGCCGGAACCCGGGGCGTCCACGACCTCACGGCCGAACGGCCAGAGCACGTAGCCGGCGACCCTGAAGGACGCCACCCCGAACGGGATCGTCACGATGAAGATGCACGCGATGATGCCGGCGAGCACATAGCCGCAGAACAGCCAGAACCCGGACAGCACCAGCCAGATGATGTTGAGGAGTACCCGCATCACATTCCTGCGGCGGGGTTCGTCGAGGAGCGGAAGGTCAGTGCCGTCGGGTCGGTGACATCCTCCAGTAGCGGGACGTCGAGGACGGAGGCCGGCACCGCGAAGGCGTCCACCAGGGTCTCGGACCAGGGGCCGAGGGAGTCGACGAGGTCGTTGAGCGCGGCCCGGGCGGCCTTGGTGCGCGCACCGTTGAGCAGATTCTGCTCCTGGTACCAGCCGGCGTTCCCGTTGATGATGTCCAGGACGTAGACGTCACGGATCTGTTCCATGATCTTCTTTGCCTGGGAGTCCGCCAGGGCGGACTCGGTCTCCAGCAGGCTCTCCAGCACGATGCGGTCGACGTGCGCCCACGCGCAGGAGAGCATGTGGTCCTGGCAGCCGTCGACGAGCGCGGCGGCGTCCTCGGTGGACATCTTCTGGGCGGGGCGGATGCGGCGGATGAGGCTCATCAGCAGCCGGTCTTCGCGCTCGGTGAGCAGTTCGACCTGGTAGGCCGGGTCGAACAGGGAGGTGGTCTCCCGGTCGGTGACCGAGTCGACGAGGTTCTGGATGATCTTCTCGGCGGCGGTACGGCGCTTGAGCAGCGTGCCGAAGTTGTCCAGACCGAAGCGGACGATCTCCAGCGGGCCGAGGTTGCCCATCTCGCGGGAGAAGCCGGTGAGCAGCTCCTTGGCGGCGAGCTGGATCATCACCACGTTGTCGCCCTCGAAGGTGGTGAAGACGTCGGAGTCGTCCTTGAAGGTGGTGAGGAGGTTCTCGGCCATGTAGCCGGCGCCGCCGCAGGCTTCGCGGCACTCCTGGATGGTCCGGGTGGCGTGGGTGGTGTTCGCCGCCTTGAGCGCGGCGGCGTGCGCCTCGAGCTCACGCTGGTCGGCGGACTGCTCCTTGGTCATGTCGGTGCGGTCCGGGATGCTGGTCTCCAGCTCGTTGAGCCGGGAGATCAGCTTGTTGGACGCGGTCTGCAGCGCATAGGATTTCGCGATGAGCGGGATGAGACGCAGCCGGTGCTTGCGGTGCTCGATGAGCTTGGACTCCGGCAGCGAGTCGTCCGCGGCGAACTGGCGACGCTTGTTCGCGTACTTCGTGGCGATGGCCAGCGAGGTCCGGGCGGCGGAACCGGCGGACGCGCCGACGGTGATGCGGCCTCGGATCAGAGCGCCGAGCATGGTGAAGAAGCGGGCGCCGTCGGACTCGATGGGGGAGGAGTATTCGCCGGCCTCGGAGACGTCGGCGAAGCGGTTGAGCAGGTTCTCCCGGGGGACGCGGACGTGGTCGAAGCGCAGGGTGCCGTTGTCCACACCCTTCAGTCCACCCTTGTACATGTGGTCGCCGATGTAGACGTCGGGCAGGACCTTACCCTCAGCGTCCCGCAGATCGACGACGAGGCAGTGGACGCCGTGGGACTCGCCCCAGGACTCGGGCACGGTCGCGTCGGCCGGCTCCTCGTAGTCGCCGGCGGGAGTGTAGAGCTGGCAGAAGACGGCGGCCTTGGTGGCGTCCTTCGCGGCGTTGCCGATGTACCACTTCTCGGCCATGGGGGTCGGGGTGTGGATGACGAATTCGCCGGTGGCGCGGTCGTAGACGGCGGTGGTCTCCAGGGACTGGACGTCGGAGCCGTGGCCGCGCTCGGTCATGCCGAAGGACCCGGGGATGCGCAGCTCCATGATGTCCTTGATCAGCGGGATGTGGCGGTCGGTGCCGAGGTTCTCCACGGCACCTCCCCACAGGCCCCACTGGACGCCGGCCTTGACCATCAGGGAGAGGTCGGCGCCACCGACGGTCTCCAGAGACGCCAGGGTGGCGCCGATGTCCTCGGTGCCGCCGTGGTCCTTACGGAAGGAGCCGCGGGGTGAACCGGTCGACAGGACGTCGAAGAGCTGGGACATGGTGCGCTCGCGGGCTTCGTCGAGTGGCAGGGTGTCGTCGGCGCGCAGTCCCTTGGCGTCGATGAGGGCCCGGGCGGCGTCGCGGGCCTCGGCGTAGGGGCCGTCGAGGGCCGCCTTGAGCTCGGCGGCGACGGCGGCACGTTGGGCGTCATCGGCGAGAGCGCGGAGCTTCTCCGGGGTGTCGCCGTCACGGCGGGTGAGTCCGGTGGTGTCGGTGTTGGTCATGCCTCCCGATGATACGTAAGGTGACTGCCCTCCAAAGGTAGGACCACATTGCGTCGCAGGTGGAGTGGGGGTCTACGATGTATCTCATGACTGAACAGGAGCAGCCGGACAATCCGGCACCGCACAGGGGAACTGCACGCGCCAGGGGCGGCCGGGCGTGGCTCATCGTCGCCTTCGCTGTATTCACTGTCGCCTGGGGCGGCAACGAAGCCACCCCGATGCTCGTCTTCTACCGTGGAGAGGCGGTCTTCAGCGACGTCTTCATCGACTCTCTCCTGGTCTCCTACGCCGTCGGTATCGTCGTCGCACTGCTTCTCGCAGGCCCACTGTCCGACCGTTACGGACGCAAGCCTGTCATGCTTCCGGCTCCGCTGATCGCGCTGCTCGGCAGCATCTTCATCGCCGCCGGCGAGACCACCGAGTGGGCGATCTTCATCGGTCGCGTCCTCGCCGGTGTCGGCGTCGGCATTGTCATGTCCGCCGGTGGATCCTGGATCAAGGAACTCTCCGTAGCCCCCTTCGACCCGAACTCCCGGCCCGGTACCGGGGCCCAGCGCGCCGCGATGTCGAACACCGCCGGTTTCGGGCTCGGCGCCGGTGTCGCCGGTGTGCTGGCCGAATGGGGGCCGATCCCCGGCCAGCTGCCCTACATCGTCCATACGGTTCTCTCTGCCATCGCCCTGGCCGGTATCCTCGCCATCCCCGAGACCCGTCAGTCCGCCCATCTCAAGGTCCACGGCTCTCTGTGGACGGACCTGAAGATCCCCTCGGTGAAGGACCGTCGCTTCCTCACTGTCGTCGCTCCGATGGCCCCCTGGGTCTTCGGTGCGGCCGGTGTCTCCTACGCGATCATGCCGCGGCTGGTCCAGGACCAGGTCTCCACCCCGATCGCCTTCTCGGCACTGCTCACGGTGGTCTGCCTGGGCTGTGGCTTCGCCATCCAGCAGTTCGGTTCACGGATCAACACCGCGCACAGCGCCCGCGGCCCGATCCTCGGCCTGTGTCTGGTGCTTGTCGGCATGATCCTCGCCACCGTCTCCGCCGGCGACATCGCCATCTGGAACACGGTCATCGTCGCGATCGTCCTCGGTGTCGGCTACGGCCTCTGCATGGTTTCCGGTCTCACGGAGGTCCAGCGTATCGCCGGCCCGGATGACCTCGGCGGGCTCACCGCGGTGTACTACGCCCTGACCTATGTCGGCTTCTTCTTCCCGATGATCCTCACCGAACTGTCCGACACCTTCGAGTACACCGGGATGCTGGGCTTCGGCATCGTCATGGCGGCGCTCTGCCTGGCCGTCGTCACGGCGTTCTCGAAGAAGAACCTGCCCGTCGAGAAGCCGGCTGTGACGCTCTCGAAGGCCTGATCGCCACGAGATGCACCGCCGCACCGACCAGGGGGGCCACACCGACGGCGAGGGCGGCGCGCACGGCCGGGTCGGCTCCGGTGGACAGCAGTGCGACCGCCACGGCTGTCGCCACGATCCAGCCGGTGACGTAGACCCCGTGGCGCTCGGCGGACAGCACCGCCGCCCCGGTGACCATGAGTATCGCCAGTGCGCCGGAAGCCGTGGTCAGTACAGTGAACGTCGCGGCGTCCGCCACCAGCTCCGCGGGGAAGAAGAGGGACGCCACGGGGACCGCGAACAGCCACGCGAGAACACCTCCGGCCAGGGACGCCGCGACGCACCCGCTGAGCAGTCGCAGTACAGAGGGGAGCGGGGCGTCGCGGTGTCCGGTGAGGTGGACAATGAGCGCGGGGAGGAAACGCTGCAACGGCACGAGCAGCGGGGCACGTGTCAACGTGACGGCGGTGATCACCGCGGCCAGTGCGCCGGGGGCGGCGTCGGTCGAGGTGACCGTGAGGAGCACCGGGAATCCGGTGATGAGCAGGGCGTTCGCCCCGGAGGCCACCATGGCCGCACCACAGCGGCGCAGGAACTCCCCGGTCGGCACATCGGCGACGGCCCGCAGGACGCCACGTACCGGTCCGGCGGCAGGACGCAGTGCCGTCACCGCCAGCCCGGTCCATGTTGCAGCGCCGATCACGGTGACCAGCAGGAACGCGGTGAGGCGCCAGCCGGCCGCCCAGGCCAGCGCAGCAAGTAGGACGCGGACCGCACTGTCCACGCTGATCAGCCAGGCGTAGGTCCGCCACCGCCCGGAGGCGGACAGGAGTCCGCACACGGTGGCCTGCACGGCGTAGCAGGCCAGGCCGACGGACAGCAGCGTGACTCCACCGGTGTCCGGCAGCAGCCGGTCGGCCCAGAGCGGGGAGGACGCGAAGACCATCCCCCCGGTGCCCAGGCCCACCCCGGCGGCGACGGTCAGCGGGCGGGCGCGGTGTGCGTGCGTGCCGGTCTCCATGTCGGTGCCCCTGTGGCGGCGTCGGGCTGTCACCGCCCGCGTCGTCTCCTGCAGAAGGCCGTCGAGCACGCCGGTGCAGGCGAAGAACAGGCCCCAGTAGACGGTGAAACGTTCATAGTCCGCCGGGTCCAGGGCATGTCCGGCAAGCACCGTGACGGCGTAGCCGGACACCGCGACGACAAGTGTCGCCGCGGTCAGGGCACGTCCGGCTCGTTGCACGGGCTACAGGCTATACGCCGGGGCCTGTACCGCGAGGCCGCGGGACAGGGTGGGCCAGGCACGGGGGAGTTCGGAGGCGAAATGTGCCCAGCTGTGGAGACCGTGGGCGGGATAGTTGAAGGTGGCGTCCACGTCAGTGCCGGCGAGGGAGTGTTCCAGGTCGACGGTGCAGGACTTCGCTCCGATCTCCAGCCCGGGACCGAAGACCACACTGGTCGCCAAATCGACGGGGTCGGTGATCTGTGAGATGCCGGCGGCCTCCTCCGTGGTGGGAACACCGGTGGATGCCGAGAAATACAGCGGAACCCGGGAGCCCTGCACCTCCGGGGTGAGCTTGTCGAGGTGGAGAGCAGGATTGTTGGCGTGGGCGGCGTCCCCCTCCACCGGGCCCCAGAGTTCCTCGGCGGTGGCGCCGGAACCGTCACGGCCGACGACGACATCGACCATCTGGCGTCCCTGCCGCGAGGTCGTGTCGTAGCAGCCGGAGATCGCGGCGGCCGCGGAGTAGAACCCGGGATTGTCCTCGACGAGCTGCAGGGCGGAGGTCGCTGACATGGACATACCGAGGACGGCCCGGACTCCGTTCGCGTCCAGCGCGTCCTCCAGCGGCCCGGGCAGTTCCTCGGCGAGGTAGGTGGCCCACTGCTGGATCCGGCCGCCACGGTCGGCCCGGTCGAGCGTGGAGCTGGAGTACCAGTCGGAGTAGTAGGAGTTCTTCCCGTCCACCGGCATGACGAGGTTGACGTCCTTGTCGGCGAAGAACTCCACGGCCCCGCCCTTGCCGAACCACTGGTTGCGCTCCTTGCCGCCGTCGACTCCGTTGAGGAGGTAGAGGGTCGGCGCATCTGGGGCGGCGGACGGGCGTACGAGCAGCGGGATGTTCCGGTTCATCGACGGGGAGTAGGTCCAGACCTCCTCGACCTCCGGGTGCTCACTGAGGGTGACACGCCAGTCGGACTCTTCGACGGTGAGCCCCGGGGTGGTGGAGTCGCGGTGGACGGTGGCGGCCCCGGTGGCGGTGGGTCCCGTGGTGGTGGGGTCCGCTGCCGCGGTGGCCGCGGTGACTCCGGTGAGAACTCCGCCAGCCAGCAGAATGCCCAGTGAGCTGAGCAGTGAGGTGGTACGGAGGCCGATGGTGCGGCGGCAGACCAGTGAAAACGTCATGGGGTTCCTGTCGTGAATGATGGTCGTCGTAGGACGGCGTAACCGTAGTGACTTTACGCTGGTAGGACTGCTCACTGCCGGGCTATCGGTGTCATGGTGACGACACTCCGGTCTGGCGTCCGGGCCTGTTGTCAGCCAGGCCCATCATCCCGCAGAGCGAGTGCATCATCTCGCGCGTACCGAGAAGGCCCGCCGCACACCGGTCGTCGGTGTGCGGCGGGCCTTGTCGGGAGTCAGTCCGGAACCTCAGTCCCGGGAGTAGCGAGGAGAGGAGTTACTGCTCGCCGTTCGCTGCGGCCTGCTCTGCCTGGGCCTGCTGGAAGGCCTCGGTCAGCAGCGGCAGGGAGCCTGCATTGCCGATGCCCTGGTTCCTGTCCAGGTAGTCGGCGGCAGCCTTGTCCCGGGTGGCGATGGCCTCCGCCTCATCAAAGCCGAGGCCACGGGCGATGGTCGGCCAGGACTCGAACATGTCGTCCTGCCAGTAACCCCACTGGTGGGTGCCGGTGTTCCGGAAGTTGTAGGTGATGTTGTTGTTCTCTTCGGTCACACCGGCTTTGTCGGCGGCGGCCTTGAAGAGATGGGTGCAGACGTTGGTCGCGCCTTCGATGACGCCACCCTCGGTCGCCGGGGTGATCGAGCCGACCGGGTTGCCGCGCAGGCGGTCCCCGGAGGCGACGTCGTGCTCACCCATCAGGCCGGTACCGGCGGAGATGTAGATGTTGTGCTGATCCTTCAGCTTCCCGACATTGAGCTGGGCATCGTTGCGACGTGCGACGGCGCCGCCACGGGGACCCCACATCTGCTCGTAGGTGGCGTCGCCGCGGTCGAGGACGAGGTCGACCCCCAGTTCGGCGGTGCCGGTGGTGGCGGGACAGCCGGAGTAGGACGCGATGGCGTCGTAGAAGCCAGGGTTCTGCTCACCGAAGACCAGCACGGAGGATGCGGACATCGACATGCCGATGATGGCGCGCTCGTCGCTGGTGGACTGGAAATGGCCGCTCTCGCCCTCCGTACCCTCCATCGCTGCGGGCAGTTCCTTGGTGAGGAAGGTCTCCCACATCTGCTTGGTGCCGACGCCGTTGCCGTCCTCGTCCAGCGTGGGGTGCTCGAGCTCCCAGTCGGTGTAGTAGGAGAAGGCGCCGGCCATCGGGATGACTACGTTGACGTTGGAGCCGTCCTGCACTTCACCGTTCTCGTCGGTGTGGCGGCCGATCTCATTGCCGTAGAACTCGATGGCACTGGTCTGCTGCAACCAGTTGGCCCGACCGGTGCCACCGTCGGCACCGTTGAGCAGGTAGACAGTGGGGGCGCTTTCCGGGTTGACGTTGGCGCGGATGGTGACGACCGGGATCTCGCGTCCGCCCATCGCCGGAGACTTGACGGCCAGCTCCTCCATTCGGCCGTATCGGTCGCCGGCCTTGCCACCGTCGGGCTTGGGGGTCCCGTCCTCGTTCGTCTCGTCCGACTGCCGGTACACCCACTGACGCCAGCCGGCCTCGTCCTCGGGGACGTAGCCGTTGGCCTCGGCGGCCGCCTGGGTCTCGAAGGGCTTGAGTGTGGGCTCCTGTGAGGCGTCCTGGGCGGACGCGGACGGCGTCGTATCGCCGTAGTTCACCGCCACAGCGGTCAGCGGCAGTGCGGCAACCAGGGCGGCTGCGGCGACTCGGACAGAGCGGGGAGCGACACGGCGAGCGGCGTGCGTGGACATTCAGGCCTCGTGATTCTTCGACGTCACTTGTGGTGGAGAGTTCTCGCCGGGGTGATCGTCCGGGAAGACGGAGGCGTTACCACCGTCACGCGGCGAGATACAACGTTGTACACAGTAACATGCCAGTGCCCTGTACGATTATGCCGATTGTCCCCGACAACGCCCCCCAATTCCAGGAGTATTCCGTGAACCTCAGCTTCTTCGACCAGATCCTCGTCAACACCAACGAGATCATCGGCGGTGCGATCAACAACGCACTGGCGTTCATCACCAAGTTCTTCGTCTAGAGGGTCCTGTCGTCGAACGGGAGCGGAGCGTCCCCCAGGGGTTCCTGACCCCCGACGCGACGTATCAGCCCTGAGCGCGTACCATTGATTCCGTGGCTGAACATTATGACGTAGTAGTTATCGGCGCGGGCCCCGGCGGGTACGTCGCCGCCATCCGGGCGGCCCAGCTGGGTCTGAAGACCGCCGTTGTCGAGAAGCAGTACTGGGGCGGTGTCTGCCTCAACGTGGGCTGCATCCCGTCCAAGGCGCTGATCCGTAACGCGGACATCGCGCACATCCTCACCCACGATGCCAAGACCTTCGGCATCAGCGGTGACAACATCAGCATGGACTACGGGGTCGCGCACAAGCGGTCCCGTAAGGTCTCTGCGGGCATCGTCAAGGGTGTCCACTACCTGATGAAGAAGAACGGCATCACCGAGATCGACGGTCTCGGCACCTTCACTGACGCGAACACCGTCGAGATCTCGGAGGGGAAGGACGCCGGCAAGACCGTCACCTTCGACAACGCGATCGTCGCGACCGGTTCCGTCGTGAAGTCCCTGCCGGGGGTGCACATCGGCGGCAACATCGTCTCCTTCGAGGAGCAGATCCTCGACGAGGACGCCCCGAAGTCCATGGTCATCATCGGTGCCGGTGCCATCGGCATGGAGTTCGCCTACGTGCTGGCGAACTTCGGCGTGGACATCACCATCGTCGAGTTCATGGACCGCGTCCTGCCGAACGAGGACAAGGACGTCTCCAAGGAGATCGCCAAGCAGTACAAGAAGCTCGGCGTCACCCTGAAGACCGGTCACAAGACCACCGCCGTCCGCGACCTCGGCGGCGCCGCCGGTGTCGAGGTCGACATCGAGGCCGCCGACGGTTCCAAGGCCGAGACCATCAAGGCCGACCGCGTCATGGTCTCCATCGGTTTCGCCCCGCGGGTCGAGGGCTTCGGCCTGGAGAACACCGGTGTCAAGCTCACCGAGCGTGGTGCCATCGACATCGACGACCGCATGCGCACCAACGTGCCGCACATCTACTCCATCGGTGACGTCACCGCGAAGCTCCAGCTCGCGCACGTCGCCGAGGCACAGGGTGTCGTCGCCGCGGAGACCATCGCCGGCGTCGAGACCCAGGAGCTCGGCGACTACATGAACATGCCGCGCGCCACCTTCTGCACCCCGCAGGTCGCCTCCTTCGGTTACACCGAGGATGCCGCCCGCAAGCGTGCCGAGGAGTCCGGCCGTGAGATCAAGGTCGCGACCTTCCCCTACTCCGCCAACGGTAAGGCCCAGGGCCTCAACGAGGGCGTCGGCTTCGTGAAGATCATCGCGGATGCCGAGTACGGCGAGCTCATCGGTGCCCACATGGTCGGCCCGGACGTCTCCGAGCTGCTGCCGGAGCTCACCCTGGCGCAGCGTTTCGACCTCACTGCCGAAGAGATCGGACGCAACGTCCACACCCACCCGACCCTGTCGGAGGCCATCAAGGAGGCCGCCGAGGGCATCACGGGTCACATGATCAACCTGTAGGTCCGTCCTGCGTCACCGCCCCGGTCACTGTCCCTGTGGCCGGGGCGCTGTCATGCGCGGGGGCGTAGATACAGCCGTGTGCACCCGCCGTACGCTGTCGTGCGCGCGGCGCTGATGCGTCCTTCCCCGTGGTGAGGGTACGATTCTGGCCATGTCAGAGGTGCCGGAGAACGGGGTCCCCGCTGAGGATCATGCCGACGAGTATGCCGAGGAGCATGTCACCGTCATCGGCGTGATGGTCGACCGTGGACTGCCCGAGAAGCGCGTCATCAGTGCGCTGGCGAAGTTGGGCATCCGGCCCGACGACTCGGACATCACCGACGAGAGCCTGCGCTTCAGCGGTCACCCGCGGGTGCAGGTGCGCACCGCGTCCCTGCCGATGCGCCTCGACGGCAGTGTGCGGCTGGCGGACACCACCCCGGACATCATGAGATCATACGGCTGGGACCGGATGATCTACGTGACCGATCTGCCGTTGACGACGCGCCGCCCGGTCATCAGCCAGACGGTGCACCGCGGCACGGTCACGATGCTCTGCCTGCCCGCCTTCGGACTGCTGCGTGGCCGTGAGGCGCTGCGTCAGGAACTCAGTCGTCTGTTGCGTGGGAAACCGGCCGGAGCCGGCATCCGCGAGAAGGTCACTGAAGGTGAGGACATCGAGGGTGGTGACGCCGGGGCGGATGTCACCCGCGTGATCGAGGGGCGGGGACGCGGCCTCCGACTGCTCCTCGGGATGATCGCCGGCAATCAGCCTGAGCAGCTGTTCAAGGTCCTCACCGGCTGCCTGGCCATTGCGGTGGCGACCGGCGCCTACGGCATCTTCTACGGCTCGATGTGGCAGATGTCGCACACCGTGTCCGTGCTGCGCATGTTCATCATCAGTGTCTTCGCTATCGGCGGACTCACGTTCTGGCTGGTCTACCACAACGGACTGTGGAACAGGTGGCCCGACCGGGAACCGGACAGTGTGGCCCAGTGGCGCGCCAGGATGGACAACCGGGCCACGGTCGGAACCGTGGTCATCGCCGCGGTGATGATCTACACGACCGTCTTCCTCGCCCTGCTGGTGTTGTCCGTGGTCATCGTGGACACGAACTACTTCCGTTCCCAGGTCAACGACGAGCCCTTCCCCTGGGGCTACGCGAAACTGGCGTGGCTCACGGCGTCATTGGGTACCTTCGCCGGGGCGATCGGGTCCAGCTTCGACAATGACGACGCCATCCGCGAGGCCACCTACAACCGGCGTGAGCACCTGCGTCGGCAGATCACCGGCCTCTACGAGGACAAACCCCCGTCACGGCTGCGCCCTCAGCGGCGTAACCCGTACTGAGCAGGTGGCCGGGTCACCCGTCCCGACCTGCTTCAGGCGGTGAATCTGCGGCGGTAGGAGACCGGTGTGGTCCCGGTGGTGCTCCTCAGCCGGGCCCGCAGTGTGGCGCCGGTGCCGAAGCCGACCAGGTCGGCGATCGCGTCCACGGTGAGGTCCGTGTTCTCCAGCAGTTCCTGGGTGTGGCGGACCCGCTGGGCGGTGATCCATCGCGCAGGCGTGGTGCCGGTTTCCTCACGGAATCGGCGGAGGAAGGTCCGCTGGCTCATCACCGCATGATCGGCGCGGGTGGTCGCGGCGGCGCTGTGCGGGGGCGGGTTGTACTGAGTGTCTCGGTGTCGCGTCCGGCGGTGCTGCGATCTGCGGCGCTGTGCCAGCAGGAGACGGGAGCGGCCGGTCGTCCGTGACGTGTCGTGTGCCCGAGGTCGCCGACGGAGCGGACGCAGAACCGCCCTGTGCGCCGGGGGTGTGGCGCACAGGGCGGTGGGGTGTCACCTGAGGGTGACGGTCAGTTCCGGTCGGAGACTAGAACTGGCTCTCCTCGGTGGAGCCCTTGAGGGCGGTGGTGGAGGAGTTCGGGTCCACGGTGGTGGCGATGCGGTCGAAGTAACCGGCGCCGACCTCGCGCTGGTGCTTGACAGCGGTGAAGCCACGGGACTCGGCCTCGAACTCGCGGTTCTGCAGGTCCACGAAGGCGGACATCTGGTTGCGGGCGTAGCCGTGGGCCAGATCGAACATGGAGTAGTTGAGGGCGTGGAAGCCGGCCAGGGTGATGAACTGGAACTTGAAGCCCATGGCGCCCAGCTCGTTCTGGAACTTGGCGATCTCGTCGTCGTCCAGGTGGGCGGACCACTTGAAGGACGGGGAGCAGTTGTAGGACAGGAGCTGGTCCGGGAACTCGGAGCGGACGCCCTCAGCGAACTTCTTGGCGAGCTCGAGATCCGGGGTACCGGTCTCCATCCAGATCATGTCGGCGTACGGAGCGAAGGACTTCGCACGGGAGATGCAGGGCTCGATGCCGTTCTTGACGTAGTAGTAGCCCTCGGCGGAACGCTCACCGGTGAGGAACTCGTGGTCGCGCTCGTCGACGTCGGAGGTCAGCAGGGTGGCGGCCTCGGCGTCGGTGCGGGCGATGACGACGGTCGGGGTGTTCGCGACGTCGGCGGCCAGACGGGCGGAGTTCAGGGTACGGACGTGCTGCTTGGTCGGGATGAGGACCTTGCCGCCCAGGTGGCCGCACTTCTTCTCGGAGGCCAGCTGGTCCTCCCAGTGGGTGCCGGAGGCGCCGGCCTTGATCATGGCCTTCTGCAGCTCGTAGACGTTCAGGGCGCCACCGAAGCCGGCCTCACCGTCGGCGACGATCGGGACGAGCCAGTTGTCGACGGAGGTGTCACCCTCGACGCGGGCGATCTCGTCGGCGCGGGAGAGGGCGTTGTTGATGCGCTGGACCACGGACGGAACAGAGTTCGCCGGGTACAGGGACTGGTCGGGGTAGGTGTGGCCGGAGAGGTTGGCGTCGCCGGCGACCTGCCAACCGGAGAGGTAGACGGCCTTCAGACCGGCGCGGACCTGCTGGACGGCCTGGTTACCGGTCAGGGCACCCAGGGCGTTGATGTAGCCGTCGCCCTCCTCGTTCACGGCGTTCCAGAGGATCTCAGCACCACGCGTAGCGAGGGTGTGCTCCTCGACGACGGTGCCCTGGAGCTCGGCAACCTGCTCGGCGGTGTAGTCGCGGGTGACGTTGGCCCAACGGGGGTTCTCGTCCCAGTCCTTCTGGATTTCGGCGGCGGTACGCGGCTGTCCGACGTTCGACATGTGTTAAACACACTCCCTTAAGTGGTGGAGATGGCGGTTACAACGCTGATTCCGGCTACCCCGGGGGCGGCTGCTCCCCGGCCGGATCTGCTGGGCTTGAGAATACAGGGGGAAAACGGCACGTCAAAGCAAATACGTGATCCAGCCCACGGCGGGGGTAGTACGATCGTACCGTTTTGCCGGTTCTCACATGATGGCATTGTTCATCCCACCTAATGGTCGAAAATCGCTTGGTCCAGCGTTAATGTGCGACCCGCGTCACGTAAGGGCACGCTGCAGTACGCGAGTGAACCTGGGTTCGCCCGTCCGGAACGGGGTAGGGCCGGGGGTGGTAGGCCGTTCCCTGGAGCACGGATGACTCCCCTCGGTGACATGGCTCACCTAGTCTGGTGACCGTATTGCGGACAAGTCGATATGTGAACGAAGGAGTTTCCATGACACAGCAGACGGAGCGCATCACCGCCGGTGGCCTCGAGGTCGCCAAGACCCTCTACGATTTCGTCAACGGCGAGGTTCTGCCGGGCACCGGGGTGGACCAGGAGAAGTTCTGGGAGGGCTTCGGCGCCATCGTCGCCAAGCACACCCCGCGCAACCGTGAGCTGCTCGCCAAGCGGGATGATCTGCAGGCGAAGCTGGACGAGTGGTACACGCAGAACCCGGGCACGCAGGACGCCGAGAAGTACACCTCCTTCCTCAAGGAGATCGGCTACCTCGTCGACCAGCCCGAGGACTTCGAGATCCGCACCGAGAACGTGGACGCCGAGTTCGCCACCACCGCCGGCCCGCAGCTGGTCGTGCCGATCCTCAACGCCCGCTTCGCGATCAACGCCGCGAACGCCCGCTGGGGTTCCCTCTACGACGCCCTCTACGGCACCGACGTCATCCCCGAGGAGAACGGCGCCGAGAAGGGCAAGGGCTACAACAAGGTCCGCGGTGACAAGGTCATCGCCTGGGGCCGTGACTTCCTCGACGAGGCCGTGCCGCTGGAGTCCGGCTCCCACGCCGACGTCGACAGGTACGACATCACCTCCGGTCAGCTCGCCGCCGTCATCGACGGAAACGAGGTCCACCTTCAGCAGCCCGAGGTCTTCGTCGGCTACGCCGGTGAGAAGGACGCCCCGACCGACATCGTGCTGAAGCACAACGGTCTGCACATCGACATCCAGATCGACCCCGATTCCCCGATCGGCAGCACCGACAAGGCCGGCGTCAAGGACATCGTCCTCGAGGCCGCCGTCACCGCCATCATGGACTTCGAGGATTCCATCGCCGCGGTGGACGCCACCGACAAGGTCCTCGGCTACCACAACTGGCTCGGCCTGAACCAGGGAACGCTGGCCGAAGAGGTCTCCAAGGGCGGCAAGACCTTCACCCGTGAGCAGAACGACGACCGCTACTTCACCGCGCGCGACGGCTCCGAGCTCCGCCTGCACGGTCGATCCACCATGCTGTGCCGCAACGTCGGCCACCTGATGACCAACCCCGCCATCCTCGACGCCGAGGGCAACGAGGTCTTCGAGGGCATCATGGACGCCGTCATCACCTCCGCCTGCGCCATCCCCGGCACGGACCTGGACAACCCCCGCCGCAACTCCCGCGAGGGCTCGATCTACATCGTCAAGCCCAAGCAGCACGGTCCGGAGGAGTCCGCCTTCACCAACGACCTGCTCGCCGATGTCGAGGACCTCCTCAACCTCCCGCGCTTCACCCTCAAGGTCGGCCTCATGGACGAGGAGCGTCGCACCTCCGTCAACCTGGACGCCTGCATCGAGGCCATCGCCGACCGCGTGGCCTTCATCAACACCGGCTTCATGGACCGCACCGGCGACGAGATCCACACCTCGCTGCTGGCCGGCCCGATGTTCCGTAAGCCGAAGCTGAAGGCCTCCCTGTTCATGGAGTCCTACGAGAACAACAACGTCGACGCCGGCCTGGCCCACGGTCTCTCCGGCAAGGCCCAGATCGGTAAGGGCATGTGGGCCAAGACCGACCTGCTCGCCGAGATGGTCGAGCAGAAGATCGGCCAGCCGCGCCAGGGTGCGTCCACCGCATGGGTCCCGTCCCCGACCGGCGCGACCCTGCACGCCACCCACTACCACGTGGTCGACGTCTACGCCGTCCAGGAGAAGCTGATCACCGACGGTCGCCGCGACTCCATCCCGGGCATCCTCACCGTCCCGGTCGCCGCCGCGAAGGTCGGCGAGGGCGACGCCACCTGGACCGCCGAGGAGATCCAGGAGGAGCTGGACGACAACTGCCAGTCCATCCTGGGCTACGTGGTCCGCTGGGTCGAGCAGGGTGTCGGTTGCTCCAAGGTGCCGGACATCCACGACATCGACCTCATGGAGGACCGCGCCACCTGCCGCATCAATTCCCAGCTGCTCGCCAACTGGCTCAAGCACGGTGTGGTCACCGAGGAGCAGGTCATCGAGGCCCTCCAGCGCATGGCCGCCGTGGTCGACCGTCAGAACGCCGGTGACGCCGCCTACCGCGACATGGCCCCGGACTTCGAGAACTCGGTCGCCTGGAAGGCCGCCCGTGACCTCGTCCTGCTCGGCACCACCCAGCCCTCCGGCTACACCGAGCCGATCCTCCACGCCCGCCGCCTGGAGTTCAAGGAGCTGCACGGTATCGCCTAAAGCGATCCCCTGACACCGTCAGGCACCACCACGCACCACCACGCACCACCTTCACCACGCGCCTCCGTGACGGCCTGCCCTCCCCGGGCAGGCCGTTTCCGGTGTTCCGGGGCCTTGTCCCGGGCCCACCGTCATGAGTCCTGCACCACCGTCATGAGAGAATCCCACCGCAGTTCAGCATCCTGAAGCGGGATCTTCCCGTGCCGCCCGGGCGGTTCCCATGACGCCGCTACGCCGCGCGCGGCGTCCGCAGGCAACCTACGATGGTGGAATGACAGCAGACCTGCCTGACAACCTGCCTGACAACCTGCCTGACCTAGCCGTCTTCGACGCCGTGCTCTTCGACCTTGACGGTGTCATCACCCCGACCGCCGACCTCCACCGCCAGGCCTGGTCCGTGGTGTTCACCAGGTACTTCGTCGAGCGCGGTGTCGCCCCGTACACCGAGCGGGACTACTTCGACCACATCGACGGCCGGCCGCGCAGTGAGGGAGTGGCCGCGGTGCTGGCGTCCCGCGGGATCACGCTGCCCGCCGACCGCTCCGATCCGGAGTGGGAAGGGGACAAGGGCGAGGACGCCCCCACCGACGAGACAGTCCTCGGTCTCGGCCTGCTGAAGAACAACGACTTCCTCGCTCTGCTCGACCGGGGTATCTCGGCCTACCCCGGATCCGTCGCCCTGCTCGACGCTCTCACCGCCCCGGGGACCACCACGCGTGTCGCCGTGGTGAGCTCGTCGAAGAACGCCCGCCCGGTCCTCACCGCCGCCGGACTCATCGACCGTTTCGAGGTCATCGTCGACGGCAATGTCGCCGCCGCCGAAGGGCTGCCCGGCAAGCCCGCCCCGGACACCTACAGCTACGGCGCGGAACTCCTCGGCGTGCCGTCGACCGGAGCCGTTGTCGTGGAGGACGCCACCTCCGGTGTCGCCGCGGGTGCCGCCGGTGACTTCGGACTCGTCCTGGGCGTCGATCGCGGGGCCGGTGCACAGGCGCTGAAGGACGCCGGGGCGGACGTCGTCGTCGCCGACCTTGCCGTCCTCGTCGACCAGCTCGGCACCTCCGACGGCTCCTCTGCCGTACGCTGAACCACTGATCGATCCTGCATCCGACCGAAGGGACATTCCGTGACCGACACCAACGACCGGACCGACCACCTCGAGGAGTTCCTGGCGCACCGTCGTCGGGTGGCGTCCGTCGTGAACCGCCCTGTCGGTGACGGCGGCGGGCCGGCGGAACCCGCCGACTACTTCCCGCCGGGGTACCGCACCGACGTGCACCTCGACGACGTGGACCCGCTGGAACTGGTCGACCGGAGCAATCACCCGGTCGATGAGTGGGGCTGGCATGAGCGTCGTCCCGGCCGTACGGACGCCGAACTCGGTCTGTCGGAGACCATCTTCGCCCTCTCCAACGGCTACATGGGACTGCGCGGCAACCCGCCGGAGGGTCGCGACTCCCACGAACACGGCACCTTCATCAACGGTGTCCACGAGACGTGGAACATCGAGCATGCCGAGGACGCCTACGGTTTCGCCCGCGAGGGCCAGACCATCGTCCAGGTGCCGGACGCCAAGCCGATCCGCCTGTACATCGACGATGAGCCGCTGCGCCTCGGTGTCGCCGAGGTCGAGGACTACGGCCGCACCCTCGACTTCCGTGAGGGTGTCGAGCGCCGCAGTTTCATCTGGCGCACCCAGTCCGGCAAGCGCGTCCGCGTCGTCAGCGAGCGGATGGTCTCCTTCCAGGAGCGTCACCTGGCGCTGATGAGCCTCGAAGTCGAGCTTCTCGACTCGGACGCCGCGGTCGTCATCTCCTCGCAGATCCTCAACCGGCAGGACGGGGAGGACGAGTTCTCCTCGATCCTCGACACCTACGCGGCGTCCTCCGGGGCGGCGGACCGGGCAGACGCCCATGCGGCCGACGTCAACGGTGGTGCGGACCCCCGCAAGGCCGAGAAGATCGCCGGCCGGGTGTTCCAGCCGACCTACCGTGCCAGCTCCGAGGACCAGCGGGTGACGCTGGGGTACCGGGTGACGAACTCCGGGATGACCGTCGCGGTGAGCATGGACCATGTCCTCGACGTCACGCAGGCGCGGGGTACCGGCGGATCGGGTGCCCCGGCGTCCTCCGACGCGGTCGGTGGTGTGGAGATGCACACCGAGATGCGCGACGACGTCGCACGCGTCATCTACCACGTCGACGGGACCCGCGGTCTGCGTCTGCGCCTGGAGAAGTTCGTCTCGTACCATTCCTCGCGCCACGTGTCCGCCGAGGAACTGGCCTTCCGGTGTGCCCGCACGATCAACCGTGCCCGTCAGGTCGGCTACCGCACCCTC
The DNA here is from genome assembly GCF_022712275.1 of Corynebacterium sp. GTDB lineage: Bacteria > Actinomycetota > Actinomycetes > Mycobacteriales > Mycobacteriaceae > Corynebacterium. The sequence goes on from NZ_JALAGU010000032.1 coordinate 54,938, forward strand.
CAGGCCAACCAGGCCGAATGGCTGGGGAAGTTCTGGCGCCGGTCCGACGTCCGGATCCCGGGCCACCCTGAGCTGCAGCAGGCGGTGCGGTGGAACCTCTTCCAGCTGATCCAGGCGTCCGCCCGGGCGGAGACCCAGGGTGTGCCCGCCAAGGGGCTGACCGGATCCGGCTACGGCGGCCACTACTTCTGGGACACCGAGGTCTACGCCCTGCCGTTCCTCACCTACACGAACCCGCAGTTCTCCCGGAACGCGCTGCGGTTCCGCTACCTCATGCTGCCGCAGGCGAGGGAACGTGCCCGCGAGCTCTCCCATGACGGTGTCCTGTTCCCGTGGCGGACGATCAACGGGCACGAGTCCAGCGCCTACTACGCGGCCGGCACGGCGCAGTACCACATCGATGCGGACGTCACCTACGCCCTGATGAAGTACGTCTACGCCACCGGAGACGCCGAGTTCCTGCTGGACGAGGGTGTCTACATCCTCGTCGGCACAGCCCGGTTCTTCATGTCGCTGGGCTTCTTCGACCCGACGGGGGAGAAGTTCCAGATCCACTCGGTGACCGGGCCCGACGAGTACACGACAGTGGTGAACAACAACCTGTACACAAACGTCATGGCGCAGTACAACCTCCGGGTGGCCGCCGACGTCGCCCGGCAGATGCGCAGTGAGCGCCCGGAGGCCTTCCAGAACCTCGCCGACCGCACCGGGCTGTCCGAGGACGAGCTGGACCTGTGGGACCGGGCGGCCGAGGCGATGTACATCCCCTTCGACGAGCGGATGCAGATCCACCCGCAGGACGACCAGTTCCTGAACCGTCAGCTGTGGAACCTCGATGACCCGGCGGTGGGGGCGAAGCGCCCGCTGCTGCTGCACTACCACCCGTTGACGATCTACCGGTACCAGGTGCTCAAGCAGGCTGACGTGGTCCTCGCCCTGTTCCTCCAGGGGCACGACATGCCGACGGAGGTGAAGAAGCGCGACTACGCCTACTACGACCGTCTGACGACGGGCGACTCCTCGCTCTCGGCGGTGGTGCAGTCCATCATGGCCGCGGAGCTGGGGTTCCGGGGCACGGCGATGAGCTTCTTCCTGCGCGGCCTCTTCCTCGACCTGGAGAATCTCCACGGCAACAGTGCCGACGGCGCGCACATCGCGTCCTGCGGTGGTGTGTGGAGCGCCCTGGTCTACGGGTTCGGTGGTTTCCGCGATGACTACGGCCGGTTCAGCATCGACCCCCGCCTGCCTGAGGACTGGGAGCAGCTGGAGTACAACGTGACACTGCAGGGCTACCAGATCCGGGTTTCCGTGGAGAAGGCCGCCGTGGAACTCCAGATCGTCGACGGTGGCCAGGGGCTCGTCGGTCCGGTGACCGTGCTGGGGCAGGACGTGGTGATCGGTTCGGAGCCGGTGCGGGTCGAGGGCACCACCACTCTGGTGTCCGAGGAGGCCGGACTGTCGGAGTCCGTGCCGGCCGCCGATGTCGTATTCGTTGAAAAATGATTCTGATATAACGATATCGACCGGAATAACCGCCCGTTCTGACGTGCCGTGGCGTGTCAGGACAGGCGAACCTCACTTATAAAAGGCTCAAATTCTGCGTTTGACCTGCATAACGACCCGTTCACATAACGGGCGTACTGGAGGGCTGTGATCTTTTTCACGGAGCGGGGGTCCAGTTAGTGTTTGCCACTCTGGCAGTCGTACAGTGTCACTGACACTGGAGGTGCCATGACTGTTAAATACGACGATCCCGTCGCACTGGAGCACGGGAAGCTGAACATCAAACCGCTCCGGGAAAAGCCTGATTTCCCGACCTGGGCGATGAAGCTGACGATGGCCGTGACTGGCCTCATTTTCGTCCTCTTCGTCCTCTTCCACATGGTGGGAAACCTGAAGGTTTACACCGGTGAAGAACACTTCGACGAGTACGCGCACTTCCTGCGCCGCATGGGTGAGCCGGTCTTCCCCCATGAGACGGTGCTGTGGATCCTGCGTGTCGTCCTGATCATCTGCCTCGTGCTGCACGTGTACTGCGCCTTCGTCCTTAAGGCCCGGTCCAAACAGTCCCGTGGCTCCGAGAAGCGCTTCGGCAAGGTGAAGAACTTCAACACCTTCACCGCCAGCTCCATGCTGGGTACCGGTTCTGTGCTGCTGCTCTTCATCATCTTCCACATCCTCGACCTGACCATCGGCACTGAGCCGGTGGCCAGCGACAAGTTCGAGAGTGGTTCCGCCTACGCCAACCTGGTCGCGTCCTTCGACCGCCCGGTCGTCGCCGTCTTCTACATCCTCTGCATGGTCGTGCTCTTCCTGCACGCCTCGCACGGTATCTGGACGGCTTCCTCCGACCTCGGCATCACCGGCCACCGGACCCGCCAGGTCATGCTGTGGATCGCGTACCTGCTCCCGGCGATCGTCATGATCGGCAACATCTCGATCCCGGTGGCCGTCCTGTGCGGTTTCGGTAGCTAGCGGATCTGGAAAAGGAGAAGAGACAACAATGGGAACAAGCAAGCCCCACCCGCACAACCAGACCGCGGACTTCAACTACGACGAGGCCCTGGCCGCATTTCAGGCCCCCGAGTCCAAGGTCGACGGGGTGTCCGTCGGCAAGGTCATCGGTGACAACGCTCCGCACGAGGTCGGACAGCAGCAGCAGTGGCAGTTCGACAAGGAGCACTTCAAGCTGGTCTCCCCGCTGAACCGTGCGAAGTTCAAGGTCCTCATCGTCGGCACCGGCCTCGCCGGTGGCGCCGCCGCAGCCGCCCTCGGTGAGCTCGGTTACGACGTGAAGGTCTTCACCTACCACGACAGTCCCCGCCGCGCGCACTCCATCGCCGCGCAGGGTGGCGTCAACTCCTCGCGCGCCAAGCGCCTGGACAACGACTCGACCTACAACCACACCAAGGACACCGTCAAGGGTGGTGACTACCGGTGCCGGGAGAACGACTGCTGGCGTCTCGCCATGGAGTCCGGTCGCGTCATCGACCACATGAACGCCATCGGTGCCCCGTTCTCCCGTGAGTACGGCGGAACCCTGGCCAACCGTTCCTTCGGTGGCGTGCAGGTGTCCCGCACCTTCTACACCCGTGGTCAGACCGGCCAGCAGCTGCAGCTGGCCACCACCTCTGCTCTGTACCGCCAGATCGGTGCCGGCAACGTGGAGATCTTCACCCACTCCGACGTCCAGGACGTCATCGTGGAGGACGGCGTCTGCAAGGGCATCGTCACCCGTAACATCATCACCGGTGAACTCAGCATCCACACCGGTCATGTCACCGTGTTCGCCACCGGCGGTTACGGCAACGTCTACCACATGTCCACGCTGGCCAAGAATTCCAACGCCAGCGCGATCATGCGTGCCTACGAGCAGGGCGCCTACATGGCGTCCCCGTCCTTTGTGCAGTTCCACCCGACCGGCCTCCCGGTCAACTCGGACTGGCAGTCGAAGACCATCCTGATGTCCGAGTCGCTGCGTAACGACGGCCGCATCTGGACCCCGAAGAAGAAGGACGACCAGCGGGACCCGATGACGATCCCCGAGGACGAGCGCGACTACTTCCTCGAGCGTCGCTACCCGGCCTTCGGCAACCTCGTTCCGCGTGACATCGCCTCCCGCGCAAACGCGCAGCAGATCAACGCCGGCTACGGCGTCGGTCCGAAGAAGAACTCGGTCTACCTCGACCTGACCCACGCCATCAAGAACCTCGGCGAGGACGTCATCCGTGAGAGGTACTCCAACCTCATCCAGATGTACGAAGAGGCCATCGGCGACGACGCGTACAAGACCCCGATGCGTATCGCCCCGACCTGCCACTACACCATGGGCGGTCTGTGGACCGACTTCCACGAAATGACCTCGATCCCGGGTCTGTTCTGCTCCGGTGAGTCCTCCTGGATGTACCACGGAGCGAACCGACTGGGTGCGAACTCGCTGCTGTCCTCCTCGGTCGAGGGCTGGTTCACCCTGCCCTTCACCATCCCGAACTACCTGGCCCCGCTGCTGGGTACCGAGGTCCCGGACGAAAACTCCGAGGCTGCGCAGGCCGCGCTCAAGCGGACCGAGGACCGCCTCAACAGGATCCTCAACATCCGTGGTCCCAACCCGCACGGTGCGGAGTACTACCACCGCCAGCTCGGTGAGATCCTCTACCGTTGCTGTGGTGTGGCCCGCAACGTCAAGGACATGCAGGAGGGCATCGACGAGATCCGCGCGGTCCGCAAGGACTTCTGGGAGAACGTCTTCGTCCCCGGCGGCACCGCCGAGATGAACCAGCAGCTCGAGTACGCGATCCGCGTGGCCGACTACCTGGACCTCGGTGAGCTCATGTGTGTCGACGCCCTGGACCGTGACGAGTCCTGTGGTGCCCACTACCGTGAGGACCACCTTGACGAGGAAGGCGAGGCGAAGCGCGACGACGACAACTGGTGCTTCGTCTCCGCATGGGAGCCTGCGGGCGAAGAGAAGTTCATCCGGCACTCCGAGCCGCTGTACTTCGACCGCATCCCGCTGATGACAAGGAACTACAAGTAATGAAACTGCATCTTGAAATCTGGCGGCAGGCGGACCGTAACGCCCAGGGACACTTCGAGTCCGTGGACGTGCCGGACGCTGTCGAGTCCATGTCCATCCTGGAGCTCCTCGACCACGTGAACTCCGGTTACGTCGAGGCAGGCAAGGAGCCCTTCGCCTTCGCGTCTGACTGCCGTGAGGGTATCTGCGGTACCTGTGGCCTCCTGGTCAACGGTCGTCCGCACGGTCCGGACCAGAACAAGCCTGCCTGCCAGCAGCGGCTGTTCAGCTACTCCGACGGTGACACCCTCAAGCTCGAACCGATGCGCTCCGCCGCGTACCCGGTCATCAAGGACATGGTCGTCGACCGGTCCGCGCTCGACCGCGTCATGGAGAAGGGTGGCTTCGTCTCGATCGTCGCCGGTACCGCTCCGGACGCCGACCACCTCCTGGTGAACCACCACGACGCCGAGCTCGCGCTCGACCACGCCGCCTGCATCGGCTGCGGTGCCTGCGTGGCCGCCTGCCCGAACGGTGCCGCGCACCTGTTCACCGGCGCCAAGCTGGTCCACCTCACACTGTCCCCTCTGGGTCGTATGGAGCGTGGCCGTCGCGCCAAGAACATGGTCGACGAGGTCGAGGGCACCTTCGGTCCCTGCTCCCTCTACGGCGAGTGCGCCGACGTCTGTCCGGCGGGTATCCCGCTGACCGCCGTCGCCGCGATCACCAAGGAGCGCGCCCGCGCCGCCCTGCGCGGCAAGGACGACTAGTCCTGACGGCCCGCTACGGCACAGCCACACCGTGCCCACCGCACGGCCACACCCGTGAAGGGGGAAGGACGCCCCGGCGTCCTCCCGTTGCTTCGGTGGTGCGGCACCCGGTGATCTAGAATTACCGGCATCCACACCGATGAAAGAGGAAAGAATGTCTGCCAACACCGCGCTGGAGACCCGGACGCCCACGAATGAGCTTGCCTACCTCGACGGATTCGTGCCGTCGACGTTCGACGCTCCCCACTCGTCGCTGCACCGCAGCGCCACCTGGATCGGCATGGGACTGATCCTCGTCTCCCTGGCCGGTTTCGGCACCTTCATCTACGGTTTCGGCGTCAACTCCGACACGACCTCCCCGATGGCGGACAACGGCGTCACGATCGGCGTCATCGGCCTGATCGCCGGCTTCGTCCTGCTGTTCGCCGGCTTCTTCCTCGTGCACGTCGGTCGTAAGAACTACCGCGCCTACAAGAAGGCCACCGGCCGGGTCCAGTAACCCGGCACGCCCGACCCTCACCGAGGGTCCGGCACCTCCAGTCCGGAGGCCCACACCACCCTTTCGGGTGGTGTGGGCCTCCGGCGTCTGTGGAACCATGGAATCAGGACGCGCACACCGACGGCAACCACCGCCGACCACACCACACCGCGTCCGTTCCTGGAGAAGGAGGACGCCATGTCACTCATGAAGGAGAACAAGAAGAAGCGCGTCGCTGTCGTCAACGGCGAGCCGGTGTACCTGGACGGCTACGTCCCCAGCAGCTGGGACTCGCACCACTCGTCCCTCATGCAGGGCTGGACCTGGATCGGCATGGGCGTGATCCTCTCGTCGCTCGCCGGATTCGGGGTGGCCATCTTCGGATTCACCTCCGCCGGGTTCGGTGGTAGCCCCGAAAGCCAGCCCGACGGCAACGTCATCGGTCTGGTCGGGCTGATCGTCGGCGTGCTGATGCTCGCCTACGGTGCATGGTCCATCCACCACGGCAGGGCCGCGTACCGCCGCTACAAGGAGTCCACCGGCCGCGTGCAGTAGGTCGCCTGTGGCGCTGTGCGGGCGTCTCAGCCGTGTTCGGGGGATACTGGACAGCACAATGAGCACTGCACACGACCCCCACGTCGACGCCCACGTCGACCCCACGAGTACTGTCCCCGGCCCGTCGCCCGAGACAGAGGCCGAGCGGCGCCGCGACCTGCGCCGCCACAAGAGCATCGCCACCGGTCTGCTGGTCCTCGCGACCGTGATCTACCTCTTCTGCCGCTGGTTGGAGGCCACCGGCCGCGACGCCGGCTGGACCGGTTACGTCCGGGCCGCCAGTGAGGCCGGCATGGTCGGTGCCCTGGCCGACTGGTTCGCCGTCACCGCCCTGTTCCGTCACCCGCTGGGCATCCCGGTGCCGCACACCGCGATCATCAAACAGAAGAAGGACCAGGTCGGTCACGCCCTCAGCGAGTTCGTCGGTGAGAATTTCCTCAACGCCACTCTCATCTCCCGCAAGCTCTCGGAGGCCCACATCCCTGAGCGGGCCGCGGACTGGGTGCTGGACCAGGGCGGTGCCGAGCGGACCGGTAAGGAGGTCGGACGCCTCGTCGATCTCGTCGTCAACGGCATCGACCCGGCCGAGGCGGAGCAGCTGCTGCGCACCCTGATCATCGACAAGGCCGCTGAACCGGCCTGGGGCCCGCCGCTGGGTCGGGCCCTGGAACAGCTCATCGCGGAGGGACGCGTCGAGCCCGCGGTGGACGCCGTCGTCATCTGGTTGGACGACAAGGCGACCTCGAGCGGGGATCTCGTGGCCCGACTGGTCGATGAGCGCACCCCCTCGTGGGCGCCGCGGTTCGTCCGGGAACTCGTCGGCGACAAGGTGCAGAAGGAACTCATCGCCTTCACCGGGGACGTCCGCTCCGACTCCGACCATGAGGCGCGTCACGCCATCCGACGTTTCCTCCACCAGCTCGCGCAGGACCTCCAGCACGACGGGGCGATGATCACCCGCGTGGAGGGGCTGAAGGCGGACATCCTCGCCTCGGTGCCGGTCCAGAGCCTGCCGGCGTCCGTGTGGGAGAACGTACGTGCCACGCTCACGGACATGGCGCGTGACCCGGACTCCCTGCTGCGCCGCAGGATCGTCGACTGGGTCACCGGGTTCGCCACCCGTGTCCGCGAGGAACCGGAACTGCGGACTGACCTGGAACGGCGCATCGTCGGCGCGGCGTCCTACCTGGCGGACAACTACGCCGGGGAGGTCACCGGCATCATCGGCGAGACCGTCGAGCGGTGGGACGCCGACGAGGCCAGCGACCGGATCGAGCTGATGGTCGGCAAGGACCTGCAGTTCATCCGCGTCAACGGCACCGTCGTCGGCTCGCTCGCCGGCCTGCTGATCTACACGCTCTCGGAACTCGCCTTCGGCCTGTTCTGAGCAGGCGCGCGCACCACGGTAGGCTGGATCACCATGAGTAACCCGGTGGCCTACGGATTCGACGCCCTCGCCTATCTTCTGCTGTTCATCCAGCTCGTGATCGTCATTCTGGCGGTCGTGGGTGCGATCCAGACCGCGATGACCCGGGAGGACGCCTTCTACGTCATCGACCGGAAGAAGATGAACTGGATCGGCGCACTCGCCGGGTCGGCGGCGGCGATCCTGCTGCTCGCCCCGCTGGGTGTCGGCTTCGTGTGGATCATCGGTGCGGTCGTCGTCGGTGTGTACTGGCAGGACGTCCGCCCGGCCATCCGTGAGGTCCTGGGAAACGCCCAGTGACCGGGGCAGCCACCGGACCGGTGCCGTCGCGTGCGCAGGTCGCCGCGATCATGGACGCCACCCTGCTCAAGCCTGAGGCATCCCATGCGGATGTGGGTGCCCTGGTGGCGGACGCCGCCCGGTTGGGCTGCGGTGCGGTATGTGTCTCCCCGTCGATGCTGCCGGTGCGTGACGTGCCGGAGTCTCTCCGGGTCGCCACGGTCGTCGGCTTTCCCTCGGGCAAGCACCACCCGCTGATCAAGGCGAGCGAGGCGCGGCTGGCGGTGTCCAACGGGGCCCACGAGATCGACATGGTCATCGACTTCGCCAATGCCCTCGCCAGGGACGCCAATGCCCTGATCAGTGAGATTGTCACGGTGCGTGAGGCAGTGCCCGCGCCGGTGGTGCTGAAGGTCATCCTCGAATCCGCGCTGCTCGATGACGAGCAGCTGCGCACCGCCTGCCGGGCTGCGGCGACGGCCGGGGCGGACTACGTGAAGACCTCCACCGGGTTCCACCCGGCCGGCGGGGCTTCGGTGGACGCCGTGCGCATCATGGCCGACGAGGTCGGTGGACGCCTGGGGGTCAAGGCGTCCGGGGGCATCCGCGACTGGGACACCGCCGTCGCGATGATCCGGGCGGGGGCGACCCGGCTCGGTGTCTCCTCCGCGGCGGCGATTCTCGCCGGCGCGCCGGCCTGACTGGGCGGCGCGACCGTCCGGCCTGAGATCAGGCGGCGGACAGTGTGGTGTCCGTGGTGGCGTCCACCTCGGAGGCGAGGTCGTCGACCTTCATGTCGGTGCCGTGCAGACGGACCTTGAGGCCGTCCTCGGTGACCGAGGCATCGGTGATCTCCAGGTTGTCGGTCTCCTCCACGGTCCGGGTCAGCGAGTCCGAGAGATTGCCGACCAGGGAATCCGGCATGCTCATCCCGAGGATCTTCATGTCCGCGACCTCGAAGGACATGCCTCCGTCTGCGACGGTCGGTGTCATCGACAGGGTCGCGAGGCCGCTGCTGATCTCGATGTCGAGGGTGCCGGTCTCCTCGTTCGTGGTGACGCCGGTGATCTGGATCAGTCCGGACAGGAGGTCACCGGTGCCGTCGTCGGCGGCCTGGTCGCCACCTTCCTCGGCCATGGACTTCTGGAGGACCGCGAGCAGGTAGTCCTGGGGGAGGACCGTATCGAGCGTGAGGTCGCCGATCACCGGGTCGTCGCCGGTGATCTCCATGTCCTCGGCGGTGAGGGTGGCTGCCGGCTGACCGGTGACGACCGGCTTGGAGCGGTCCGTGTCCTCGTAGCTGATGTCGAGGCTCGAGGGCAGGTCGACAGTCATCTTCGGGACCTTGCCCTGGATCAGGCCGAGAAGCATCGGCGAGGCACCGAAGCTGACGTCCGGGTCGCCGGAGAGTTCGATGCCCTGCTCCGCCGAGGAGTCGCGCAGTTCGTCGGCGACCTGACCCTTGAGGTAGAAGCGCAGGCCGAACTCCGCGGCGGCGAGGAGCAGCAGGATCACGACGATCACGGTGACGAGGATCTTGACGCCTTTGTTGCCGCGGGACTTTCCGCCGTTCCCGCGTCCGCCAGTGGTGCCGGCACCGCCGGATGCGTCGGTGCCGGGGTAGCTGGTGGGAGCGTCGGCGGGACGGCCCCAGTTGTCGGAGGATGCGTTGGATGCGTGAGTCACAGCGTCCAGTGTGGCCCATGGGGTGAATCGGGTGCCAGTGGGGTGGTGGGTGAGGGCATTGATTGCCGGGGAATCGGTGATCCCCTGCCAGCGAACGGACAGGTGCGCCGGTGGCCGCGGCCCGTGCATTGAAAAACCCGCCGCCTCTGCTCCGGGGGAGCAGAGGCGACGGGTCGGGCGTGGCAGGGGGAGCCGGTCACGTGAGGATGACCGGGGTCGAACGGGCCAGACGGATCAGGCAGGCGAACTAGGCGTTCTCGGAGATCCACTTCTCGACGAGGGCGGCCTCGTTGACGAGGATGTCCTTGACGGCGTCGGCGACCTTGGGCTCGATGACCGCACCGATCATCGGGATCGTCACGTCGACGTCGGCCTCGGCTTCGAGGGTGGTGACACCGTTCTCCTCGAAGAGGGTCAGCTCGGCGGTGAACTTCACCGGTGCGCCCTTGATCTCGGCTGACATCTCGCCGTTGGAGACACCGTCGTTCAGCGGCTCGAAGGAGACGACGCGCTTGAGCTTGAGGCTCTGGGAGACCATGGAGCGCACGGCCTCGGGCAGTGCGTCGGTCGCCAGGACCTCGAAGAGGGTGACGTCGACGCCGTCGTCAGCGGAGAAGGAGTTGACCTCGCCCGGTTCGTCCGAGAGGTGCTGGGCGTCGTACTCCCAGTATGCGCGATCACTGAGGGCTGCGAACACCTTCTCGACCGGTGCGTTGACCGTGGCCGAGGTTTCGATGTGAGTAGTCATGCGAACAGACTACGGTAAACGGCGTGAGTTCTGTTGACCCCCTCCCTCGTCCCGTGTCCGATGCCCTTCTCGCATCGCTGTCCGCCACCCCCGGTGTGCGCTCGACAGACGCCACCTTCGCCGACCTGACCACCCTGCGTGTGGGCGGCCGACCGGCGGCGACCGTGGAGTGCGCCACGCCCGACGCCCTGGCGTCCACGGTCCGCTCCCTCGATGAGGCCGGCGTCCCCCTCCTGGTCGTCGGGGGTGGTTCCAACCTGGTGGTCGGCGATGACGTCGGAGACCTGGTCGCGGTCGTCGCCGTCACCGACGAACAGCCCACCGTGGTCGGGGAGGACGCCACCTCCGTCGTCGTCCGCGCGTCCGCCGGCACCGTCTGGGATGACCTGGTGGCCTGGTCGGTGCAGCACACCTACGGCGGCCTGGAGTGTCTCTCCGGCATCCCGGGGACGGTCGGGGCGTCCCCGGTGCAGAACATCGGCGCCTACGGGGCGGAGGTCTCGGGTCTGCTGCACCGCGTCCAGCTGCTCGACCGCACCAGCGGCGAGCTCACCTGGGTCACCCCGGACGCCCTCGACCTGTCCTACCGCTACTCGAACCTCAAGTTCACCGCCCGCGGCGTGGTCACCGCCGTCGAGTTCCGGCTCACAACCGACGGCCTCTCGGTGCCGCTGCGCTTCGGGGAGCTGGCCCGACGTCTCGGCGTCACCGAGGGCGAGGACCACCCGCGGCGTCCCGTCGCCGGGGTGCGTGAGGCGGTGCTTACCCTGCGCGCGGGCAAGGGCATGGTCCTCGACGACGCCGATCACGACACCTGGTCCGCCGGCTCCTTCTTCACCAACCCCGTCGTCACCGGGGAGGACGCCAGGGACGCCGTCACCGCCAGGGTCGCCGACCACTGCGGGGCCGCGGAGGTGGAGGGCATGCCGAGCTACCCGGCCGGCACCGACGCCGACGGTCGCCCGCAGTTCAAGTTCTCCGCCGCCTGGCTCATCGAGCGCGCCGGGTTCCCCAAGGGCTGGAAGATCCGGGAGGACGCGCCGGCCGGCCTCTCGACGAAGCACACCCTGGCGCTGACGAACCGGGGGTCGGCGTCCTCGGCGGACATCGTCGAACTCGCCACCGCGGTGCGCGACGGGGTGCGCGACGTCTTCGGGGTGACGCTGGTCCCGGAGCCGGTGTGGATAGGTGTGACCCTGCAGGCGTGACCCTGCAGGACTGACTACTATTCGGTGCATGCGCGTCGCGATGATTTCCATGCACACCTCCCCGCTGGAGCAGCCGGGTATCGGGGATGCCGGGGGGATGAACGTCTACGTCCGGAACGTCGCCTCGCACCTGGCGTCCCACGGGGTGGAGGTGGACGTGTTCACCCGCGCCACCCGCGCCTCGCAGGGGGAGGTCGTGGAGGTGGAGCCGGGGTTCCGCGTCATCAACTGTGTCGCCGGGCCGTTCGAGGGGCTGGCGAAGGAATCACTGCCGACGCAGCTCACCGCCTTCACCGGCTCGGTCATCGCCTTCGTGCGTACCGAGGCCGCCCGCCGCTCCGATGTGCCGGAGACCGCCTGCACCCGCACCGGCGCCGGGGTCTACGACATCATCCACACCCACTACTGGCTGTCCGGGCAGGTCGGCTGGCTGCTGCGTGACCTGTGGGGTGTGCCGCTCGTCCATACCGCGCACACCTGGGCGGCGGTGAAGAACCTGGGCCTGGCCGACGGCGACACCCCGGAGCCGGAGTCCCGACGGATCTGTGAGCAGCAGATCGTCGACAACGCCGACCGGATCATCGTGAACACCGAGGAGGAGTCTGCCGCGATCATCGCCGCCTATGACGCCGACCCGGAGCGACTGGCCATCATCGCACCCGGTGTAGACATCGAGCGGTTCACCCCGGGCTCGGACCGGGCGACCGAGCGGGCGCGCCGTGAACTCGGCATCCCGCTGCGTGCGAAGGTCATCGCCTTCATCGGACGCCTGCAGATGCTCAAGGGCCCGCACATCCTGCTGCGTGCTGCCGCTGAGCTGATCCGGCGTCATCCCGGCCAGAACATCCGCGTGGTGATCTGCGGTGGGCCCTCGGGCACCGGGTTGGAGCGTCCTGATGAGCTGCACGATCTCGCGGCGGAGCTGGGTGTGACCGGATACGTGAGGTTCCTGGCGCCGCGTCCGCCGGAGGAGCTGGTGACCGTCTACCAGGCCGCGGACATCATCGCGGTGCCGAGCTACAACGAGTCCTTCGGGCTGGTGGCGCTGGAGGCGCAGGCCTCGGGCACCCCGGTCGTGGCGGCCCGGGTCGGTGGGTTGCCACTGACGGTCACCGAGGGTGAGTCCGGACTGCTCGTCGACGGCCATGACCCGTCGGTGTGGGCTGAGGCCCTGGAGACACTGGTCATCGACGATGACGCGCGGATCGCCATGGGCGCTGCGGCGCCCGGGCATGCGGCGGTCTACTCGTGGGACGCCACCGTCGAGCGCATGAAGGGTGTCTACGACCGTGCGCTGGGCGACGGTGCGGCGGAATCATGGGACCGGGTGCCGCACGGGGTGCCGCTGCACTGAGGTACATCCGGACCCGGACGGCCGGGGCCGGCGTCCTTAATGCGGCGTCCTTAATCCGGCGTCCTGATCCGACACCCGGGGGTAAGTTCGGAACCATGGAACTTGCTGATCTCACCGCACTGCTGGACACCGCACTCGGAGGCCCGGAGGGTGACCCCGAGACCGGAGGAACCGGGTACACCATCTCCAACGGAGTTGCCGCTGTCGTGCTGCCGGGGGAGGCGCGGCTGAAAACGAACACGCTGTTCATCCCGCAGGACAACGGTGTGCGGGTCGAGGCGTTCGTCTGCCGTGCCGTCGAGGAGAACCACGCCGACGTGTACCGGATGCTGCTGCAGCACAACCGGAAGGCCTACGGCGTGCACTACACGCTGGACAACAACTCGGACATCTACCTGGCCGGACAGTTCACCGATGCACTGACCGCCGATGACGTGCAGCGGACCCTCGGTCAGGTGCTCGAGCTCGCCGACGGTGACTTCAACCGGATCCTCGAGCGGGGTTTCGAGAGCTCGATCCGCCGCGAGTGGGCGTGGCGGCTCAAGCGTGGGGAGTCGACCCGCAATCTCGAGGCCTTCCAGAAGCTGCGTCCTGCTGAGGACGCTGCGGATGGTGATGAGGGGGGCGTCGCTCCGTCTGAGTCGGCGGCCTCGTCAGCTCCGTCTTCAGATCCGACCCCCGGCCCTGGCGCCCCGGTCCCGCCGACCAGCTGAGCTGTCGCCGAAAAGTGTTACCAGTACTGGCTGGCAACACTTTTCTCGACCTGCGGAAGTGTCACATTATGACACAGGCAGCTGGTAACACTTTTCTGGACCGGCCGTAGCGCGCCGTCCGTCCCACGCAACGGGAACAACAGGCCGCATTCCGGGAAACCCGGGGTTAAGAGGGGTGAATCCCGGTCCACTCCGCTGTGCCCGTACCACAGTCGTGGCACAATGAAGACCATGAGCAACAACAGCAACGGCACACTGATCCTGCTCCGTCACGGGCAGAGCGAGTGGAACGCCTCCAACCAGTTCACCGGATGGGTCGACGTCGACCTCACCGACCAGGGTCGCGCCGAGGGCGCCAACGCCGGCAAGCTCATCGCCGACGCCGGTCTCGAGCCCGGCATCCTGTACACCTCGCTGCTGCGTCGTGCGATCACCACCGCGCACCTCGCCCTCGACGCCGCCGACCGCCTCTGGATCCCCGTGATCCGCGACTGGCGACTCAACGAGCGTCACTACGGTGCCCTGCAGGGTCTCAACAAGGCCGAGACCAAGGAGAAGTACGGCAACGACCAGTTCATGGCATGGCGCCGCAGCTACGACACCCCGCCGCCCGAGCTGGAGGACGATTCCGAGTACTCCCAGGCCGGTGACCCGCGCTACGCCGGTATCGAGAACCCCCCGCGCACCGAGTGCCTGCTCGACGTCGTCAAGCGCTTCGTCCCCTACTTCACCGTCGAGATCCTCCCGCGCCTCGAGGCCGGCGAGACCGTCATGGTCGCCGCCCACGGGAACTCGCTGCGTGCCCTGGTCAAGCACCTCGACAACATCTCCGACGAGGACATCGCCGGCCTGAACATCCCGACCGGCATCCCGCTGGTCTACCGTTTCGCCGCCGACGGCTCCGTCACCAACCCCGGTGGCGAGTACCTCGACCCGGCGGCCGCCGAAGCCGGCGCAGCCGCAGTCGCCGCGCAGGGCGGTAAGTAGAAGCAGATGGGGACGCCAGCAGTACTGGTTCTCGGCGTCCTTCTGGGGGTCCTGGTCACCGCGGGAGCGGCGGCTGTCGTCGCCGTGCTGCGGCGTCGGGCCAGGGAACGGCGTGCCCGCGAGGACCGCGAGAAGCGTGAGGTGCACCGGCAGCTGTCGACCATCGCGCAGGTGATGCACTTCGCCGTGGATGCCGCGCCCGCCGCAGCGGTGGTCGTCGACACCCGGCAGGATGTCATCCTCGCCAACCGGATGGCGGAGAAGCTCGGCGTCGTCGTGGACCGTGCCCTTGTGCCGGAGGTGTGGCGCCTGGTGGAGCTGGTCTTCGACGACGGCGACAGCCGCGAACTGGTCCACAGTCCGACCCATGCCGGGTTCCGGGACCGGCCGGTGTTCTCGGTCCTGGTGCGTGCACAGCCGCTGACCTCGGCCGACGACCGTTTCGTGGTGGTATACGCCTGGGACAATTCGGAGAATGTCCGGATGGAGTCCGCTCGCCGTGACTTCGTGGCGAACGTCTCCCACGAGCTGAAGACTCCGGTCGGGGCAATCTCCCTGCTGGTCGAGGCGCTGGTGGACGCCGGAGACGACCCTGCGGCGGTCGAACACTTCGGTGCACGGCTGCAACGGGAGACCACCCGCATGTCGACGATGATCGGCGAGCTGATCACGCTGTCGAAGCTGCAGGGGGCGGCGTCCCTGCCGGATCCGGAACCGGTGGACGTCGACGCCGTCATTGAGGCCGCCGTCGGACGCAACCGCGAGACCGCCGAGATGCACGGCATCGAGCTGAAGACGGACGCCCCCTCTGGAGCCCGCCTGCTCGGCGACGAGCATCTCCTGGTCACGGCGGTGGCGAACCTTATCGCCAATGCGGTGAACTATTCGCCGGAGGAGACGCCCGTCTCGGTCAGCCGGGCGGTGAAGGGCGAGTCGGTGATCATCCGGGTCACCGACCACGGCATCGGTATCGCGCCGGAGGACCAGCAGCGCGTCTTCGAACGGTTCTTCCGCGTCGACCAGGCCCGCTCGCGGACAACCGGCGGCACCGGCCTGGGCCTGGCACTGGTCAAGCACACGGTGATCAACCACGGCGGCAATGTCTCACTGTGGTCGCGGCCGGGCACCGGCTCGACGTTCTCGCTGGAGTTCCCGGTCTTCCGGGAGGACACCGCCCCACAGCCCGATGAAGTTCCGGACCAGGAACGCCTCACTGCCACGGACCGGGTAGGTGACGCCCAGATGAACACACGACGAAGTCACGGTGAGGCAGCGGACGTTCCGGGAAACTCCACCTAGACTCAGAGCCGTGAACAGTACGTCGCACGTCCTCATCGTCGAAGATGAGGAGTCCCTCTCTGAGCCCCTGGCCTTCCTCCTTGAACGGGAAGGTTTCACTGTCACGACCGCAGCCGACGGGCCGTCCGCACTGGAACGGTTTTCCGCGGCGGAGTCCGGCGCATCGCCGACCGGCCCGGTCGACATCGTCCTGCTCGACCTCATGTTGCCGGGCATGTCCGGGACGGAGGTGTGCCGCCAGCTCCGTGCGACCTCCTCGGTCCCGGTGATCATGGTGACCGCCCGTGACAGTGAGATCGACAAGGTCGTCGGCCTGGAGCTCGGCGCCGACGACTACGTCACCAAGCCCTACTCGGCCCGTGAGCTCATCGCCCGCATCCGCGCGGTCCTGCGACGGGGTGGCGAGGCGGAGAACCCGGAGGACGCCACCTCGGTCATCTCCGGTGGGCGGGTGACCATGGATGTCGAGCGGCATGTGGTGACAGTGGCGGGGGAGGAGGTCGCACTGCCGCTCAAGGAGTTCGACCTGCTGGAGTACCTGCTGCGCAACGCCGGCCGCGTGCTGACCCGCGCCCAGCTCATCGACCGGATCTGGGGCTCGGACTACGTGGGGGACACCAAGACCCTCGACGTGCACGTCAAGCGGCTGCGCGGGAAGATCGAGGAGGACCCGTCCTCCCCGGTGCAGCTGCTCACGGTCCGGGGGCTGGGCTACAAGTTCGCCTGACGCTACCCGCGCTGCTGCGCGGCGACCGTCGCCGGGTGGATGCTCAGCAGCGGCAGTCCCGACGGCGAGATCCCACCGGTCAGCGGCTGCGGCAGGGACGCCACCAGCTCCCTCCGTGCCCGGCAGTGCTCCGCGAGCAGCTCGTAGGCCGGCTCACCGATGAGTTCGGTGAGCTCCTCGGCGCAGCTCTCCCACAGGCCGGTCGAGCCGGAGTGGCAGCCGGGGTCCGAGGTGCAGTACCAGTCGAAGTCCTCGCCGCCCTCGCCCCAGCCGCGCCGGGTGTACTCGGTGACGGTGGTGCGCAGCATCTCGCGTCCGTCCGGGGCGGTCTCCCAGTCCTCCAGCCGGCGCAGCGGCAGCTGCCAGCACACCTCCGGCTTGGCGACGGTCACCGGCACATCATGACGCAGTGCCCAGCCGTGCAGCGCACATCCCGCCCCACCGGCGAAGCCGGCGCGGTTGGCGAAGACACAGGCACCCCGCAGGACGCGGGTCTTCAGGGCGGGTTCGGGCTCGCCGGTCTCCTCGTCATCCAGCTCATCCCAGACGAGCCACGGTTCGGGACCGGCGGCGCAATCGTTGTCGTCAGGGGCGGCGTCTTCCCCGAGTGCGAGCACCTCGCCGCGCAGCTGCCAGTCCTCGTCGGTGAGCCGGGACGCGATCTCGGTGAGCGCGTCATTGTCGTCCTCGTCGGTGAGGAAGGCACCGTGGACGCAGCAGCCGACGTCGGGGTTCTCCGCGTCGATGCCGTGGCAGGCGTCCGTGCCGAACCGGCAACGGTAGGTCGAGGTCAGCCAGGTGAGGTCGGCCTGGATGATGTGCTCCGGATCGGCGGGGTCGATGAACTCCAGCCATTCACGCGGGTGCCCGTCGGGGAGCTCCCGGCCTGCGCGGATCGACAGATCGGCCGGTGTTCCGTCGGGAAAACCGGTGGCGGGAATCTGTTCCGGGGCAGCCACCGTTCCACTGTAACGCCGGGGTGGTCAGCGGCGAATTCTGCGGTCGCTCCGGGGATTCCTGTGCCCCGCGACACACGGGGGAGGAGTCGGAACCGCTATTCTGGACGGCGTGCGATTAGGCGTCCTGGATGTGGGAAGTAACACGGTCCATCTTGTTGTGGTGGACATGGCCCCCGGCGGTCCCCCGACCCCGATGAGCAACTGGAAGACCCCGATGCGTCTTGTCGAGTACCTGGACAAGGACGGTGCCATCACCGGCAAGGGATCGAAGAAGCTCATCAAGGGTGTCGGCCTGGCCCGCGAGATGGCCGAGCAGTTCCACTGCGATGAGCTGCTGCCCTTCGCCACCTCGGCGGTGCGGTCGGCGACCAACGGTGAGAAGGTGCTCGACGCGGTGGAGGGGGAGACGGGCGTCCGCCTGAACATCCTCTCCGGGGCGGACGAGGCGAAGCTGACGTTCCTCGCGGTGCGCCGCTGGTACGGCTGGTCCGCCGGTCGGATCTGCGACCTGGACATCGGCGGCGGCTCGCTCGAGATGTCCGTCGGCGTCAACGAGATGCCGGATGTCGCCGAGTCCGTGAACCTCGGTGCCGGCCGGCTGACCCACGACTGGTTCGACACGGACCCGCCGAAGAAGAAGGAGATCAAGGCGCTCGCCGAGTACATCGACGACACGCTCGCCGAGCCGGTGAAGCTGCTGCGGGATGCCGGCCCCGTCGATCTCGCCGTCGGTACCTCGAAGACCTTCCGGATGCTCGCCCGCCTCACCGGTGCGGCCCCGAGCTCCGCCGGGCCCCGGGTGCGCCGTGTGCTCACCCAGGCTGGTCTGCGTCAGCTGACCTCGTTCATCTCGCGGATGACCGCGGCAGACCGTGCGGAACTGGAGGGTGTCAGTGCCGACCGTTCCCACCAGATCGTCGCCGGTGCGCTCGTGGCGGAGGCGGCGATGCGTCACCTGGGCATCGAGCAGCTGCAGATGTGCCCGTGGGCACTGCGTGAGGGCGTGATCCTGCGTCGGGCGGACGCCGGGGAGGGCGTATCCGGGAGTTTCCTGATCGACGGCTGATGCGTCGGTAGCGGCGGATCTGTGGCTCCGAATCTGCTACGAATGTCGGCGGGTGTGCCGGATGCGGTGTGAGTTGTGATTCGGCAACTGTAGAGTGTCACCTGTAGTACCTCTCCGCCCGGTGTCAGCCGCCGGCCGGTGGGGTGGGACGGAGACTGATGGGATTCAAGGATGAGTGAGAAGCTGACGGTCGCGGAGCTACTGGCCCGCAATGCCAGAGAAGGTGGGCGCACCTCCTCCGACCGGCCCCGTCGACGCCGCAACCTCGACGAGGGCGGGGTCTCCGTCTCTGAACTGACCGGGTCGATCCCCGTCGTGAAGATCGACGACGAGGACGGTCAGGGCGAGGGTAAGGCCGCGAAGGACGCCGAGGGCGCCGGGAACGGTGCGAGCCCCGCGAACACCGCGAGTGTCGTCGCCGGTGCCGCCGGTGCCGCCGGGGCCGCCGGAGCCGTAGGGGGCCAGAAGGACGCCACGGCCCAGCGCCACGGTGGACACCAGGCCGAGGAGCCGGTGCAGGCTGAGACGACTGGGGTCGCTGAGACACCTCAGACCCATGAGGGCTTCGACGAGCAGTCCACGATCGTCCAGGCTGTCGTCCCTGACTCCCTGCTCACCAGCGCCAACCCCTCGGCCGAGTTCGTGGCCGTGCACGCTGAGGACGCTGAGGACGCTGAGAGCCTCGACGCGGACGCTGCCGACACGGACGCTGCCGACGACGGTGACTCTGCGGTCGATTCCGGCGCCGATGTCATCGAGGGTGAGGTTGTCGAGGACACCGCTGACAGCGAAGGCTCTGACAGCGTCGACGCCGTCGACGCCGTCGACGCCGTCGACGCAGCCGAGCTGGACGACGTCGATGCACCCGACGAGGCCGACGACTTCGCTGTCGCCGCGTCCACCGGTGCAGGCGCCACCGCAGGCGCGGGTGCCCTCGCGGCATCCTCCCTCGCGGAGCCGGGAACGGATCGCGTCTCCACCGAGGTGCCCGCCGAAGCAGCAGCCAAGGCTCCGTCGAAGAAGACCGGTGCCTCGAAGAGCGACGAGGTCGTCGAGTACGAGGACGACACCGTCTCCTGGCCCGCCGTGATCGCCCAGTCGGCGGCCGCAGTCATCATCGGCGTCCTCATCTTCTTCGGATTCACCCTCCTGTGGGACAACCTCGGCACCGTTCTGGTGCTCGTGATGGCCCTCGTGGTCACCTGTGTCTGCGTCGGCGTGGTGCACACGTTGCTGCGTCACCGAGACACATTGCTGCTGGTCCTGACCTTTGTCGTCGGCATTGCGCTGACCGTCGGACCACGCCTCATCATGTCGATCTGACCGGGGCGCGGCACCGTGCCGTGCCCTCCCCGGGTGGCAGTGGGGTGGTGCCACCTGGCACGCTGGGGGCATGACCAAAATTGCAATTATCGGCGGCGGAAACATCGGCGAGGCCCTGGCCTCCGGACTCGTGGCGGACACGTCCGGTGCGGCGGCGGAGATCTCGGCGTCCGATGTGACCGTCGTCGACCCGTATGCACCCCGCCTCGACTACCTCCGTGAGACCTACGGTCTCGCCACCACCGATGACGCCACCGAGGCCGCCAGCGAGGCGGACATCGTCGTCATCGCCGTGAAGCCCTACCTCGTCTCCACCGTCCTGGAGCAGATCTCCTCCACCATCGACTCCAACGACGCCGAGACGGTTATCGTCTCCGTCGCCGCCGGTGTCACCCTGGCCACCATGGAGGCCGCACTAGCCGCAGGCGTGCCCGTCGTGCGCGTCATGCCGAACACCCCGATGCTCGTCGGCAAGGGTACCAGCGCGGTCGCCGGTGGCCGCTTCGCCAGTGACGAACAGGTTGAGACCGTGCGTGGCCTCATGGAGGCCGTCGGTACCGCCGTGACTGTCGGTGAGAAGGACATGGACGCCGTGACGGCCGTCTCCGGCTCCGGCCCGGCCTACGTCTTCCTCGTCGCCGAGGCGATGACCGAGGCCGGCGTCCAGCTCGGGCTGACCCGTCCGGTCGCCGCCCAGCTCGCCGCCGGCACCCTCGAGGGTGCGTCCGCGATGCTCGTGAAGGGCGACAAGTCCGCCTCCGAGCTCCGCGGCAACGTCACCAGCCCCGGCGGAACGACCGCCGCCGCCGTCCGTGGCCTCGAGGAGAACGGTATCCGCAAGGCCTTCTACCAGGCCATGGAGGCGTGCGCCGAGCGCTCTGCGGAGCTCGGCCGGCCGGCTTCCGACGAGGACTGACCCGCATTTTTCAGATGGTGAATAGTCGCGGCACCCCTGCCCGGCCCCCTGTCCCGTGAGTATCACGGGTGTCATTCATCTCTTCGTATCCCACAAGTCACACAGATAACGCTAGTATGGTCCCAGCGCACCGTTGTGACTGTTTCTGCAGGAGGGGAAGCCTGCAGCGCACGGAGGCGTCGTAAGGATGGAACACTATGGCAAGTAACGACAGCGGAACATTCCTGACCGTCGCTGAGGTCGCCGATCTCATGCGTGTCTCGAAGATGACCGTGTACCGGCTCGTGCACTCCGGCGAACTGCCGGCCGTGCGGGTGGGCCGGTCCTTCCGCGTTCACGAGCAGGCCGTCGAGGAATATCTCGGTGCGTCGATCTACAACGCGGACCAGGCGGGCTGATTCCACCCACGCCGCCACCCCGGGCTGATGCCCCGGACCCCTCCTGTGCCGGTGCCTGCACCGTGTTAGAGGAGGGGTCTTTTTGTCCCCGGCGTGCACGGGCGATAGAGTAGGGGTCATTCGTGTCGGTTCGGTCTCGGAATGGTCCTTGCCGCTACCGATCGCCTGCGGAGACTCCTTGCCGAGTCGCCGGCTCCGGGCGGTCGGGTACCGATCACAGTTGTCCGTTACCGAATCATTGACGAGGAGGACCTATGGGTTCCGTCATCAAGAAGCGTCGCAAGCGCATGTCGAAGAAGAAGCACCGCAAGATGCTTCGCCGTACCCGCGTTCAGCGGCGGAAGCTCGGCAAGTAGAAAGTCGCCGGCCGTAGGGTCGGTAGCTTTCTCGCCAGCAGCAGGAAGGCGTGGTCCCCGGAGTGCCGGGAACTGCGCCTTCCGGCGTTTCCGGGGGAGGGTGGTTGTGGCGGTCGGGGGTGGTCGGAGGCTGATGTCCGGAAGTAGTGCTGAGAAGTCGGAAAACCCGCTGGCGACCGACCTGTCGGCACTATTTCCGGACGTCGGGGGCAGACAGACGACCTGTCGGCACTATTTCCGGACGCCGGGATCTCGCCGGGATCTCGCCGCGACTAGGCTCGCAGCCATGGCTCCTCCCACCCCGGTCACCGTCACTCTCCTGGTCCGCAGCACCTGTGGTTCGTGCGTGAGAGTCAGGGAACAGATCACCCCGCTGTGTGCGGATCTGGAAGCCGACCTGGAGATTGTCGACGTCGACGGGGAGACCTCGCTGACTGTCGAGTTCGGGGACCGTGTCCCGGTGGTGCTCGTCGACGACGAGGAGGTCGCCTGCTGGGAGATCGACGATGAGGAACTGGTGGCCGCCGTCACCGCCGCGCGAGCAAGCTGACCGAGAGCAAGCTGACCGAGAGCAAGCTGAACGCGAGCAAGCTGAACGCGAGCAACCTGACATCAACCTGACACTGAAACCCCTGCGCGAAACCGGACGCCACCCGTGCCGCGCGGGGCGGCACCATATACATCACCCACCCGCACGCTTTGGTCATCGGGGGGTGGAACAGATACCGTAGGTATCCGTTGACTCCATTGGAGGCCCCGTCGGCCCCGGCGGAGTCCCAATGAATTCACACGCGCCGATTCATGACACACAGGAGGCGGAACGCCCATGGCTGGACTGGGTATCACCGGGCCCGCAGCTGTCCTCCTCGTCGGACTGTCGTTCCGCTCCGCACCCGTGCCGGTGCTGGAGAAGGCCTCCGCCGCGGCGGCGGACCTGGCCTCACTGGAGCGGGACATGCTCGACGGCGACTGCGTCACCGAGGCTCTCGTCCTCTCCACCTGCAACCGCATGGAGTTCTACGTCGCGACCACGGCGTTCCACCCGGCGCTCGACCACGTCGTCGAGACCGTCGCCTCCCACGCCGGTATCCCCGCCACTGACCTGGAGCCCTACCTCTACGTCCGCTACGCGGACAAGGCCGCCGAGCACATGCTCACCGTCGCCTCCGGTCTGGACTCCATGGTCGTCGGCGAGCAGCAGGTCATCGGTCAGCTCCGTACGGCCTACCAGACCGCCGACGAGAACGGCACCGTCGGAAGTACCCTTCACGAGCTCACCCAGCGTGCTCTGCGCACCGGCAAGCGCGTTCACACCGAGACCGAGGTGGATGTCGCTGGTTCGTCGATGGTGAGTTTCGCCCTCGACCACGCCCTGTCCGAGCTCGGTGCCACCGACATGGTCGGACGCCGTGCCCTGGTCGTCGGCGCCGGTGCGATGGCTTCCCTCGCGTCCACCTGGCTCGGCCGGGCGGGCGTCGAGCACGTCACCGTGGCGAACCGGACGCTCAGCCGCGCCGAGAACCTCGCCGATCATGCCCGTCAGGCGGGTGTGCCGGCCTCCGCCGTTCCGCTGACCGGCATTCCCGGCGTCCTCGCCGGTGTCGACGTCGTGGTCTCCGCCACCGGCGCCGTCGGTAAGGTCCTCTCCGGCGAGGACATCGCCGACGCGCAGGCCAGTCTCCCGCACCGCATGGTGCTGGTCGACCTGTCCATGCCCCGTGACATCGATGATGCGGTGACCGAGGCCGGTGACGAGATCCGCCTGCTGAACATCGAGGAACTCACCACCCTGGCCGGCGACGGCACCCGGGACGAGGACGCCGCCCGTGCCGTCGTCGCCCGGGAGCTCGCCGAGTACCTCGAGCAGGTGCGCGTCCAGTCGGTCGTCCCGACGGTCAAGGCCCTGCGTCAGCGTGCCTCCGACGTCATCGACGACGAGCTCGGCCAGCTGATCCGCCGGACCCCGGGCATGAGCGACCAGGACCGTGCCGAGGTCACCCGCACCGTCCGCCGCGTGGTCGACAAGATCCTCCACACCCCGACGGTCCAGGTGAAGAAGCTGGGTTCCGCCAACGGCGTGAACTATGCCGAGGCGCTCGCCGTCCTGTTCAACCTTCCTGCCGGGTCCTCAGCCCCCGTCTCCCGCTCGCTGGAGCCCGGGGACGCCGCACTCGCACGGATCGGCAACATGCTTTCCGGAGAGGCCTCATGACCCGCACCCTCCTCATCGGAACCAGGGCGTCCACCCTGGCCTCGACCCAGACCGGTCTGGTCCGCGACGCACTGGTCGACAACGGTGCGACCGCCGACCTCCACTTCGTGCACACCCCCGGGGACGCCTCCCAGAAAGCGCAGACCCCGGTGTCCCGCATCGGTGTCGGTGTCTTCACCGAGACCCTCCGCAACGCCCTGGCCGCCGGTGAATGCGATGTGGCCGTGCACTCCTTCAAGGATCTGCCGACCGCACCGGACCCCCGCTTCATCGCCGTGGTCCCGCCGCGGGTCGATCCGCGCGAGGTCCTCGTGAGCCACGGCAACCTCACCCTGCGTGAGCTGCCCGCCGACGCGAAGATCGGCACCGGGGCCCCGCGACGCGTCTCCCAGATCCGCGCGCTGCGTCCCGACGTCGAGTGCATCGGCATCCGCGGCAACATCGACACCCGCATGGGCCGCGCCGGTGACGGCACGACCAGCACCGTCGTCGACGGTGGCCCCGGTGATCTCGCCGCTGTCGTCCTGGCCCGTGCCGGGCTCGAGCGGGTCGGTCATCTCGACCGCGCCGCCGAGACCGTCGCCGTCGCCGACATCATGCCCGCCCCCGCCCAGGGTGCGCTGTGCGTGGAGGTCCGCGTCGATGACGCCGAGGCGGTCACCGCGGTCCTCGCCCTCGATGATCCGGCCTCGCATGCGAGGGCTGTCGCCGAGCGCGCCGTGCTCGCGACCCTTGAGGCAGGGTGCACCGCCCCGGTGGGTGCCTACTCCGAGTTCGGGACAGGGGAGGACGCCGCGATGTTGACCCTGCAGGCCGGTGCCTTCGCCCTCGACGGGTCGACACGCGTCGTCCGTGAGGCATCCGCGACGATCGACCTTTCCGATGTCGGTGCTGACCCGTTGCATCCACGGTGGCGCGATGCTGCCAGGGAGCTGGGGCGGACAGTCGGACAGAAACTGCTGGACGCCGGAGCGGCCGCAGTGATCGCCGCCAGTGCTCCGTAACAGACCCCCGTTGCGCGCCCGCCCGGCACGCACTGCTCCACACAACTTTTCCTTCCTCCACGACCGGCCCGCCGACCGTCGAGGACGCTTCAACGAGAAAGACCCCGATGACCTCTGCCGGTAATGCCCTCGGACACGGACGTGTACTTTTCGTCGGTGCCGGACCAGGCAACCCCGAACTGCTGACCGTCCGTGCCCGCGACATCCTCGAGCACACGGTCCATGCCTGGGTCGACCCTGCCGTGCCCGAGAATGTCCGCTCGCTCATCGCGGACGCCGAGCCCGTGTCCGCCGCCAAGCTCGACGCGGCGGAGCGTGAGTGGCAGGCCGAGAACGAGGCGGCCAAGGAAGCCGGCAGCCGTCGGCGTCCTGCCCGTCCAACCCACGTCACCGCCGCCGAGATCGTCCTCGCGGTCCCCGGCGGGGATTCGGTGAACGCCGCCGCCACCCGCACCTCCGTCGACCTGCCGGACTCGCCGTGCGGTCGCGCCGGTGCCACCGGTCCCGACCTGACGGTCCCGGACCTCACCGCCCAGAGCCTCGCCGCCGACATGGTCGAGATGATCCACAGCGGCGTCAATGTGGTGCGCCTCGTGGCCGGCAACCCGGTCGACGACCCGGCCGTGCTGCGTGAGCTGCGTGAGGTTGCCGCCCTCGGTGCTGAATTCGAGGTCATCCCCGGTATGACCGGCGCCTCGGCCCTGCCCGCCTACAACGGCATCCCGACCGGCGACGGCTACACCGCCGTCGACCTGCGTGGTGGACTACCCGGTGTGGACTGGGCCGCCGTCGCCGCCGCGCCGAAGCCGCTGATCCTCACCGTCGCCCCCACTGATCTGGCCCCGGTAGCCCGGGAGCTCAAGGGCCACGGCGTCCCCGGATCCACCCCGGCGACCGTCACCGTCCATGCGACGACCCGCAAGCAGCGGTCCTGGGATGTCACCCTCGACACCCTGAAGTCGGTCGTCGCCGCGTCCGGCCCGCTCGCCAAGGAGGGTGAGATGCCGGAGCACCTGGTCGTCACGCTCGGTTCTGCGGCGTCCGGCCGGTCGAAGTACTCCTGGTGGGAGAACCGCGCCCTCTACGGCTGGAACGTCCTCGTGCCCCGGGCGAAGGCCCAGGCAGGCCCGATGAGCACCCGGCTGGCGTCCCACGGTGCGATCCCGATCGAGGTGCCGACGATCTCCATGGAGCCGCCTCGCAGCCCCGCCCAGATGGAACGTGCCGTCAAGGGCCTGGTCGACGGCCGCTACCAGTGGATCGTCTTCACCTCCGTCAACGCGGTCCACGCCGTGTGGGAGAAGCTCAGCGAGTTCGGTCTCGATGCCCGTGCCCTGGCAGGTGTCTCGGTCGCCGCCGTCGGCGAGAAGACCGCGCAGGCCGTCCGCGACCTCGGCATCACCCCGGAGCTGTTGCCGAAGGCCAAGGCCCGCAACGCCGCCGGTCTGGTCGAGGTGTTCCCGCCCTATGACGAGGACCTGGACCCGGTCGACCGCGTCCTGCTCCCGCGTGCGGATATCGCCACCGACACCCTCGTCGACGGTCTCATCGAACTCGGCTGGTCCGTGGAGGACGTCGTCGCCTACCGCACCGTGCGCGCCGCCCCGCCCAGCCAGGACATCCGCGACATGATCAAGTCCGGTGGTTTCGACGCGGTGTGCTTCACCTCCTCGTCAACGGTGAAGAACCTCGTCGGCATCGCCGGCAAGCCGCACACCCGCACCATCATCGCCTGTATCGGCCCGATGGCCGCGAAAACCGCCGAGGAGCACGGGCTGCGCGTCGACGTCATGCCCGAGGTCGCCGGCGTCCCCGAACTGGTGGACGCCCTGGCCGAGCATGTCGCCGCACTGCGGGCCGCCGACCAGCTGCCGCCGCCGCGCAAGCGTCGTCGTCGCCGGCGCACCGTGCCTGCGGAATAGGCTGCGGCACAGGCCGCCGGGCAGTCCGCTGAACAGAGGACCCGATTCCGCCGATCGGCCGGGGCCGGGGGTGTCTGACCCGTATATTGAGGGGCGTTCGACACCCACCCCACCCCGACGAGGAATCACACAGTGACCCAGAGTGACACCACCCGTCCGTCCGTCATCGCCGAGGGGATCGAGGTGTCGGCCGAGGAGGGGCCGGTCTTCGGGCCGCTGAGCTTCACCCTCGCCCCGGTCGGTCTGACCGTGCTCGGCGGGTCCGGGGGATCAGGACGCACCGCCCTGTCGCTGGTGCTCTCGGGGCGCATGAAGCCGACGACCGGGCGGCTCGAGGTCCTGGGTTCCACCGACCGTAAGAGCATCTGGCACCATGTCGCGCTCGCCGGGGTGGAGCAGCTCGACGAGATGCCGCGCTCGGTCCGCGTCCGCGACATCATCACCGAGAACAAGTCCTGGTCGCGTACCTGGTTCAGACCGGTGCGTAAGGCGACCGAGGACGATGTCCGGGAGCTCTGCAGTGAGGTCTACGGGTCCCGTGACCTGCCGCCGCTGGACGCCTGGGTCTCCGACCTCTCCACTCTCGACCGGCTGCTGCTGCGGATCTGCCTGGCACTGCGTCCCTCCCACCACGGTGAGATCCGGATGCTCGTCATGGACGACTTCGAGCAGGTCCGCGAGGCCCGCGACCGGGATATCCTGCTGGGCATCCTCGGCCGGTTCGCCGAGCGGATGCCCGTCGTCCTCAACTCGGTCAACCCCCTGCCGGAGTCCGCTCCGCCGCACCAGGTGGTCGTCCTCGACACCTACGGGACGCATATCCGTCCCGCCCATGACGGCGGTCCGGGTACCGGTCCGTCCACGTCCGACCTCTCCACCACCCGACAGTAGAAGGACCGCACAGTGCCTATCGCCGGATTCCACGTCGCCAATGAACTGCGCCGGTTCAAGCGGGCCAGGCTGACCCGACTGACGATCATCGCCCTCATCCTCATCCCACTGCTGTACTCGGCGCTGTACCTGTGGGCCTTCTGGAACCCGCTGAACAAGACCGAGGCGCTGCCTGTCGCCCTGGTCAACAGTGACCAGGGTGCCGAACTCGACGGCGAGGAAACCCGGGCCGGCGACCAGGTGGTCCAGGGTCTGCGGGACAACGACCAGATCAACTGGACGGAGGTCTCCGCCGAGGAGGCGGAACAGGGCGTCAAGGACGGTACCTACTACTTCTCCCTCCAACTGCCGGAGAACTTCTCCGAGGCGGTGACTTCGGCAGCCGGGACGGACGCGGAGAAGGCCCGCCTGATCACCCACTACAACGACGCCAACGGCTACCTCTCCACCATCATCGGTGAGAACGTCATGCGCGAGGTCCTCAACACCGTCGGTACGAGGATCAGTGCCGAGGCGGTGGACAAGGTCCTCATCGGCGTCCTCGACGCGGGTGACGGCCTGGCCGAGGCCGCCGACGGTGCCGGTCAGCTCGCCGACGGCACCGGGCAGCTCGTCGACCAGCTGCCCGAGCTGACCGACGGAATGGACCAGCTCAAGGACGGCTCGGCGCAGTTGGCCGCCGGGACCGGGGAACTGAACACCCGGGTCCAGCAGCTCAGCCAACTCGTCGACGGGACGCAGCAGCTCGGCGACGGTGCCAATGAACTCAGTGACGGCGTCAGCCAGCTCACCGGTCAGCTCGGACAGATCACCACGGTGCAGGGTGACAGTGCGTCCAACCTGCGCGGCTACGCCCAGCAGCTGCGCAGTCTGAACCTCCCGGGCACGGCGGGGATCATCAGTCAGATGGAGGGCACCGCGTCCTCCCTGGAGACCGAGGGACTCGGTCCGCAGTCCTCGACCGCCTCCGATCTGCAGCGGCTGGACGCCGGAGCATCCGAGCTGGCCTACCAGCTCTCCGACCCCTCCGCCGAGTACCGGGCGGGAGTGAACCGGCTTCCCCAGCTCATTGACGGCGTCGGTCAGATCGACGACGGTGCGAAGCAGCTCGACGACGGTCTCGGCCAGGCACAGGAGAAGCTCCCGACCCTGGTCGACGGTGCCGGCCAGCTCGACGACGGTGCCAATGAGCTGCACGACCGGCTCGCCGAGGGCGCTGAGCAGGTCCCGAGCTGGAACGAGGGGCAGCGTGTCCAGGCGGCGACGACCATCGGGGGGCCGGTGTCACTGGCGTCCCAGGACGATGTCGAGGTCAGTTCCTTCGGTACCGGCCTGGCGCCCTTCTTCATCTCCCTGGCCCTGTTCATCGGCGGCATCGTGATCTTCCAGATCTTCAAGCCGCTGCAGCAGCGCGCCATCGCCGCCGGTGTGGGCTCGCTCCGCGCGGCCTTCGACGGCTACCTGCCGGTGGCTCTCCTCGCCCTGTGTCAGGCCCTGGTCATGGTCGCGGTGTGCACCCTGGCCGTGGGGCTGCGTCCGGCGAACGTCCTCGGATTCACCCTGGTCGCCATGCTCGTCTCGCTGGTGTTCATCGCGATGAACCACGCCCTGGTCTCCTTGCTCGGCTCCGGGCCCGGCCGGGTGGGGTCGCTGATCACACTGATGGTGATGATGGTGACCTCGGGCGGCATCTATCCGGTCGAGACGCAGAACGCACTCATCGAGGCCGTGCATCCGTTCAACCCGATGACCTACGCGGTCAATGCGCTACGGCAGATGCTCTACGGCTTCCATGACGAGCGGTTGTGGACGGCGCTCGCGGTCCTTGTCTTCACTCTCATCGTGGCACTGTCGATCTCCACCCTCGCCGCGAGAATGCAGCGCAGTTGGTCGATGAAGCGGCTGCATCCGGTGCTCCCGAGCTGATCGGAGTCGGTGGGGGAGCGGGCGTACGATCGGGTCCATGAGCGAGCCCACCCTCCCGAACCTCCCTACCGACACCTACGGTGTCCCCGCACCGTCGCGCCGCCCCCGCCGGCTGCGCACCAGCGCGACGATGCGTGACTTCGTCGCCGAGACGCATCTCGACCCGTCGCAGTTCATCCTCCCGGCGTTCATCGCCGAGGGTATCGACACCCCGCGCGAGATCTCCGCGATGCCGGGCGTCCACCAGCACACCGAGACCTCCCTGCTCAAGGCTGCCGAGGAGGCGCTGGAGGCCGGCGTCGGCTCGATCGACCTGTTCGGCGTCCCCACCCCGGAGCACAAGGACGCCGCGGGCACCCGGGCCTGGGCCGCCGACGGCATCCTCAACCAGGGCGTCGCCGCACTGCGTCGCGAGTTCGGTGACGACCTCATCGTCATGGCGGACACCTGCCTCGACGAGTTCACCGACCACGGTCACTGCGGCGTCCTCACCACGGACCCGTTCGGCCAGACCATCGTCGACAATGACGCCACCCTTCCGCTGTACGCGGCCATGGCCGTCAGTCAGGCGCGCGCCGGTGCCCACGTCGTCAGCCCGTCGGGGATGATGGACGGCCAGATCCGCGTCATCCGTGCCGCACTCGACGCCGAGGGTTTCCAGGATGTCTCCATCCTCGCCTACTCGGCGAAGTACGCCGGTGCGTTCTACGGGCCCTTCCGTGAGGCCGTCGGCTCGACCCTGCAGGGTGACCGGAAGACCTACCAACAGGATCCGCGCAACGCCCGCGAGTCCATCATGGAGGTCCAGCTCGACATCGACGAGGGCGCGGACATGGTGATGGTCAAGCCTGCGATGCCCTACCTCGACGTGCTGCGTCAGGTCGCGGACATCTCCACTGTCCCGGTTGCGGCGTACCAGGTCTCCGGCGAGTACGCGATGATCTCCGCGGCCGCGGCCAACGGCTGGATCTCCCGTGAGCCGGCGATCCTGGACTCGCTGACCGGCATCCGCCGCGCCGGTGCGGACATCATCCTCACCTACTGGGCAACCGAGGCCGCGCGACTGCTCGCCTGACCGCTAGGCTGGGGGACGATATGACTGCACCGCACCGCACCCCCCGCCGCTCCGGCAGCTCCCCGGAGCAGACGCCTCCGCCGTCAGGGGCGCCCACGCCGCCCGCACCGATGCCGACGCCGCCGAAGATGGGCCGTGCCGACGGCCTCGCCCCCTCCATGAAGGAGGCGCCGGTCCAGGTCAAGGACGGCGTGAAGATCTGGTACGCCGTCGCCGCACTGCAGCTGCTCACCGGCATCCTGCAGCTGGTGCTCAGTCTCACCGACCGGCGGACACTGACCCGCCAGGTCACCGAGCAGACCGAGGACATGGATCTGCCCGGTGACGTCAGTACCGACACCCTGGTCACCGGCTACGCGATCCTGCAGTTCCTGCTCACCCTGCTCTCCGTCGTGGTGGCGGTGTGGTTGATCTCCCGGGTAGGACGCGGCGGGTACCGCTCCCGCTTCTTCCTCACCCTCGGCACCGTCTACCTGGCGCTGATGGCCCTGATGCAGACCTTCGCCAGCGCCCCGGACACCGGATCCGTGCCGCTCATCGTGCTCGTCGGTGCCGGCACGATCATCTCCGGCGTCCTCGCCCCGGCCGGCTGGTGGATGCTGACCCGCCCCGAGACCCGTGACTGGTTCGGCATGCCGGGTGAGCGGGAGATGGAGGAGTTCACCGCCGCTCTCGACAAGCGCTCCGCCGACCTGAAGAAGATGAAGGACGAGGAGAAGGCCGCCAAGAAGGAGAAGAAGGACCAGAAGAAGCAGAAGGGCGACTGACGGTGCCTGCCTCCCTGTTCCCCGGTGCCGGGGCAGACGCGAATGACCCGAACCGTCGGGTCCGGTACTGGCGTCCCGGTGAAGGGACGCCCGGCGTGGTCCGCTTCTCCTTCGTCCTCTACGTGATCTGCGGCGTCGGACTGCTCGTTGCAGCCCTGCTGATGTGGACCGCTGACCCGCCGACCTCCTCCGACGCCGACCGACAGGCCACCATCGACGCGATCGCCTCGGTACTCAGGTGGCTCGCCGTGATCGAGGCTGTCGGCGCGGTCGTCCTCTGCGTCCTCGTGCCCGGTCTCCTGCGCGGTGACGCGCGCGCCCGATTCCGGACGCTCGTCGTCACCGGCGTCCTCCTCGTCGTCTCCCTCGGCAGCTGGTTGCTCGGCGTCGGCGGGCTCGTCCAGCCTCTCATCGCGCTTTTCCTCGCCTTCGCCGCGCTCGCGGCGTACCGTCCCGGAGTGAAGACGTACTTCGGCCAAGCGACCGGGGAGGACCGGTGAATGACGACACGCCAGATGTAGCCCGCGCCATTGACGAGGCCCGGGCCGCTGCGCGTGCCGCCGGACTGACCCACCTCGACGACGCCACCGAGGACACCGGGGAGACCGGGGACGAGGACGCCGGGTCCGTCGGTGGTCCGGTCACCTCCTTCACCTGGCACCTGTCGGGGCTGGAGTCCGCGGTCGCGGCCGGTCAGCTCGAGAAAATCCTCAACCTCGTCCCCGGTGTGCAGGCACGGGTGGTCTACTCCACCTCCATGGCCTGGGTCACCGCGCCTGACTCCCTGTCACCCGACGTCCTGCGTGACCTCATGGCACAGGCCGGGGTGGACGCCTGGCTCACCACCGCGTCCCTGCGCCGTCGTGCCGAACGCCTGAATATCAATGAACGCCGCCGCCGGATGCGGCGTCACCGCCTGTCGCAGCAACGCGACCGGAAGCACCGGGACAGGACCGCACCCCGACGCCGTTCCACCCAGTCGAACGCGACCACCGAGGTGCTCTACACCGCCCGCGCACTGATCACCCCGGCGCGGCTCATCGTCGCCGTGCTGCTAGGTGTGCCTGTGGTGGCGATGCAGATCAACACCTCCTGGCAGTTCGACAACTGGCAGTGGCTCTGCCTCGCCCTGTCGGTGCCGGTCGTCACCTGGTGCGCCTGGCCCTTCCACCGCGCCATGGCCGCCGGACTCAGACGTGGCATGTCCGCCCTGGACACGGCGTCCTCTGTGGCGATCGTGCTCGCCTTCGTCTACTCGCTGGTCGCCATGCTCGTCACCGATGTCGGCGATGCCGGGTGGCGCAACGATCCCGGTTGGACCGCCGGCTACCACGACAACGGCAACGGCGCGGTCTTCCTCGACGTCGCCTGCGGTGTGACGATCCTGCTCCTGCTCGGACGCCTGTTCACCCGGCGTACCCGACTGCGCTCCGCCCTGGCGCTGAGCTCACTGCAGATGCCGGTCTCCGACACCGTCACCGTGGTGCGCAACGACCGTCGCGGCAGGCCCGTGAAGTCCGAGATCACCGTCGGTGAGATCCGTGTGGGCGATGACCTGCTGGTACCCCGCGGCGGCGTCGTCCCCTCCGACGGCGAAGTCGTCGGCGGACGCGCCGAGGTGGACGCCGGCCCCTTCGGCGGAGGTGACCGGCACACCGAGGTCACCGTGAACTCTCCGGTCTACGCCGGAACCCGCAACCTCGGCGACACCCTGAAAATCCGGGTGGAGCGCACCGGTTCCCGGACCAGGCTCTCCGCCGTCCAACGCTGGATCAGTGCCGCAGAGCGTGACGAGGCCCAGCTCGACCAGATCGCGACCAGGTCGGCGTCCCTCCTGGTGCCCTGGGCCGTCGTCATCGCCAGCTGCGCCGCCGCCGTCTGGCTGCTCGTCACCGATGCCACCGCCAATGCCGTGGCCACCGCGCTGGCGGTCCTCATCTCCGTCGCACCGCTGGCCCTGGCGCTGTCCACCACTCTCGCGCTGCGCCTCGGCCTGGCCCGCGCCGCGGCCGGCGGCACCCTGCTCCGGAACGCGAACACCATCCATCAGCTCGCCGACGTCGACACCATCATCTTCAACCGCAACGGCACCCTCACCCACGGCCCCATGGCCGTCACCGGGGTCACCGCGGCGAAGGGGGAGAACCCGGAACTCGTGCTCCGCGTCGCCGGTGCCCTGTCCCTGGAATCCACCCACGCCGTCTCCCGCGCCATCGTCCGCGCCGACCGTGAGGCCCGCGACTCCGGCACCGGCGGGGACTCGGTCCCGCACTGGCTCGAGACCAGCACCGTCACCATCGACGACCACGGCACCTTTTCCGCCACCGTCGAACTGCCCGTGACGGACGCCAGGACCGGTGAGACGACGACCAGGCACGTCACCGTCGCACTGTGGCGCCCCCGGGACCTCTCCGAGCTCACCGATCCCGCACTCGCCAACGCGGCCGTCGGTGGCGGCACCCCGCTGGTCGTTTCGTGGAAGGGGACCGCCCGGGGCGTCATCAATGTCTCCGACCAGGTCAAGAGGGACGCATCGACGGCTGTGGAACAGCTCGAGGACATGGACATCGAGACCACGATGATCGCCCGTGACACCTACCCGGTGGCCCGTCGGATGGCCGACATGATCGGCATCTCCACCGTGCTCGCCGGTATCGCGCCGGGACGCAAGGCCGCCACTGTGCGCAGTGTCCACGCCCAGGGGGCGACCGTGGCGATGGTCGGTGACAAGGACGTGCTCGACTGCCTCCGGGTCGCTGACATCGGCGTCCTCATGGGATCGGCGGACCGCATCGACAACGCCGAGAGTGACGTCGTGCTGCTGCGCGAGGACATCTCCAGTATCCCCGAGGTGGTCAGCCTGGTCCGCCACGTACGCGCCACCGTGGACTGGAACCTCTGGCTCGCCTGGGGCTACAACGTCATCGCCGTGCTGCTGTCCGTGACCGGACTGCTCAACCCGCTGCTCGCGACGGTGCCGATGCTGCTGTCCTCCAT
The DNA here is from genome assembly GCF_022712275.1 of Corynebacterium sp. Classification (GTDB taxonomy): domain Bacteria; phylum Actinomycetota; class Actinomycetes; order Mycobacteriales; family Mycobacteriaceae; genus Corynebacterium. The sequence goes on from NZ_JALAGU010000032.1 coordinate 89,496, forward strand.
GCTCATCGAGTGGCGCTCGGCGCGCATCACCCACCGCGACTACACGACCCGCAGCACCGTGGTGTCGAACTGGCGTCCGCGGCGTGGCAAGCTGCGCTCCTGGGCGGGGGAGAACCTGCTGCCCTGGCAGACCCGCTGAGCAGACCCGCTGAGCAGACCCGCTGAGCAGACCCGCTGAGCAGACCCGCTGAGCAGACCCGCTGAGCAGACCCGCTGACAACACTGCGGTTAAGCTGGTCGACGTGATGAGTGAACACACCGAGTCCAACCTGTCCGCCAGCTCGACCGCGATGGAGGAGGCGCGCCGGGTGATCCCCGGCGGCGTGAATTCCCCGGTCCGGGCCTTCGGCTCCGTCGGCGGCACCGCGCCGTTCATCGCCTCAGCCGACGGTTCCCGGCTGGTCGACGTGGACGGCAACGACTACGTCGACCTGGTCTGTTCCTGGGGCCCGATGATCCACGGCCACTCCCACCCCGTGGTGGTGGACGCCGTGCAGTCCGCCGTGGCCAGGGGAGTCTCCTTCGGCGCGCCGACCATGGGGGAGATCTCCCTGGCCGAGGAGATCATCGGCCGCACCAGCGTGGAGAAGATCCGCATGGTGAACTCCGGCACCGAGGCCACCATGTCCGCCGTGCGCCTGGCCCGCGGCTTCACCGGCCGTGACCGGATCCTCAAGTTCGTCGGCTGCTACCACGGCCACGTCGACTCCCTGCTGGTCGCCGCCGGTTCCGGTGTCGCCACGCTGGGTCTGCCCGATTCACCGGGCATCACCGCGGCCGCCGCCGCAGAGACCATCGCCGTGCCCTACAACGACCTGGACGCCGTGCGCGCCGCCTTTGCCGAGCATCCCGGCGAGATCGCCGCGATCATCGTCGAAGGCTCGGCCGGCAACATGGGCTCGGTCCGCCCGGACGAGGGCTTCAATGCCGCGCTCAAGGAGATCGCCCACGCCGACGGCGCCCTGCTCATCGTCGACGAGGTGATGACCGGGTTCCGTACCTCGCGCAAGGGCTGGTTCGGGGTCGACGGTGTCGCCGGTGACCTCACCACCTTCGGCAAGGTCGTCTCCGGCGGTATGCCCGCGGCCGCCTTCGGTGGACGCACCGACATCATGGACATGCTCGCCCCGGTCGGCCCCGTCTACCAGGCCGGCACCCTGTCGGGTAACCCGGTGGCCATGGCGTCCGGCCTGGCGTCCCTGCAGCTCGCGGACGACGCCGTCTACGAGACACTGAACGCCAACGCCGACCGGCTGTCCTCGTTGATCTCCGCGGCCCTGACCGCCGAGGGCGTGGCCCACCACATGCAGCGGGCGGAGTCCATGCTCTCCATCCGCTTCGCCGAGGGGCAGGGACGCAACTTCGCCGACATGCAGGCGGCGGACACCTTCCGCTACGCGCCCTTCTTCCACTCCCTGCTGGACGCCGGGGTCTACGCGCCGCCGAGCGTCTTCGAGACCTGGTTCGTCTCGACCGCCCTGACCGATGACGACTTCGCGCGCATCGAGTCCGCGCTGGCCGTCGCCGCGAAGGCCGCCGCAGCCGCTCAGCCGTCGGCGTAGTCGCAGTCTGGCATTTACCCAGGTCGCGAAGAGTGTTACCAGTGAGAACCGGTAACACTTCCTTCAGTGGGAGAGGGGGCATCGCGGGGAAAAGGTAGGCTTCGTTTCCATGACTATCATTCACCCATATACGGCGCTCGGGACTACCCAGGAAAACCGGACTTCCCGGGCGTCCTTCGCGAAACGGGCACTGCGCACCGCCGGCTCGGTACTCGCAGCGTCCACCCTCGTCATCGGCCTGGCCGCCTGCGGCTCCGACGATGGCGACGACATCAGCGGCAACGGCAGCTCGGGCGGCACCGACTTCGAACCGGTGACCATCACCCACGCCCTCGGCGAGGCCGAGATCACCGAGAAGCCCGAGCGCGTCGTCACCCTCGGCCAGGGGTCCGCCGAGACAGCACTCGCCCTCGGCATCGTCCCGGTGGGCACCGAGGAGTATGAGTGGGGTGCCGACGAGTCCGGCTACCTTCCCTGGGTCCACGAGGAACTGGAGAACGAGGGCGTCGCCGAGGACGACTACCCCGAACTCATCAGCGCCGGCGACAGCGGTGTCAGTGCCGAGGAGATCGCCAAACTCGACCCGGACGTCATCCTCGCGCCGTGGTCCGGGATCACCGAGGAACAGTACGACAGTCTCAGCGCTCTGGCGCCCACCGTCGCCTACCCGGAGAAGCCGTGGACGATCGACTGGAAGGACCAGATCACCACCGTCGCCACCGCGCTGGGGGAGAAGGACCGGGCTGAGGAACTCATCGGCGGCATCGAGGACCAGTTCGCGAGCGTCCGCGAGGAGAACCCCGACTTCGCCGAATACGACTTCGCCTTCATCTACAACCAGGGTGCCACCGGCGACATGGGCGTCTTCCTCCCCTCGGAGCAGCGTGCCGCCATGGTGGAGAACCTCGGCCTGACAGTCGCCCCTGTCGTCGAGGACATGAAGAGCCAGGAGAAGGAAGGCACCGACTCGGCGACGTTCAGCATCGAGAATGCCGACATCCTGGACGATGTTGACGTTCTCTTCACCTTCTACTCGGACGAGGCCAACCGGGAGGAGATGGAGGCCCTGCCGACCTACGGTGCCGTCACCGCGATCCGCAAGGGTGCGGTCGTCGCCCCGACCGACAACTCCTTCGTCACCGGCTCCTCGATGATCAACCCGCTCACCGTGCCGTGGTCCATCGACCGCTATGTGCCGATGATCAAGGACGCCATCACGCACTTATGACCTCAGCACCACGGCAGGTACGCTGACATGCCATGAGCACGATCGTCCACCTCGTCCGTCACGGCGAGGTCCACAATCCGGACCGCATCCTCTACGGTCGTCTTCCCGGCTGGCACCTCAGTGTCCGTGGCCGGCAGATGGCCGCCGCCGTCGCCGAGGATCTCGGGGACCACGACATCACCTATGTCGCTGCGTCCCCGCTCGAGCGCGCGCAGGAGACGGTCGCTCCGATCCTCGAGGCCGTCAACGGCAACCGTGCCGGCGCGCAGCTCGCCCTCACCACCGACGAGGATCTCCTCGAGGCCGGCAACCAGCTCGAGGGACTCCACATCAAGGGTGTCCGGTCCGCGCTGTGGAACCCGAAGCGTTGGCCGATGCTGACGAAGCCGAGCGTCCCGAGCTGGGGCGAGCCCTACCCGGAGATTCTCGACCGCATGTGGGTCGCCATCGACCGTGCCCGTCGCGCCGCCGAGGGCCACGAGGCCGTCTGCGTGTCCCACCAGCTGCCGGTCGTCTGCGTCCAGCGTGATGTCCAGGGCCTGCCGCTGCAGCACAACCCGGCCAACCGGCGCTGCAACCTCGCCTCCGTCTCCTCCCTCGTCTTCGACGGCGACGAGCTCACCGACTTCCTCTACTCCGAGCCCGCGCAGGAGATCTGAGATGCGTAGTACAGGGAAAGCCCGGAACGTGGCCCGGAATGTGGCCCGGAATGCTGCCCGGAATGCTGCCCGGACCGTCGCGGCGTCCTCCCTGGTGGTGGGTGTCCTGCTGGGCGCCGCGGCCTGTGGTGAGGACTCCACCGCGGGGACGGACGCCGTCGCCATCGGCGGCGAGTTCAAGTTCGTCTCCCCGGGCGGCCAGACCGTGATCACCTACGACGAGGGTGACCGCAGGGAGATCGGCGACCTGGAGGGTGATTCCCTCATGGACCCGGGCACCACCATCGGGCTCAAGGACTTCGAGGACCAGGTTGTCGTCCTCAACGCCTGGGGTCAGTGGTGTGGCCCGTGCCGCTCCGAGTCCGATGACCTGCAGACCGTCCAGGAGAGGCTCGAGGAGGACGGCCGCGGCTCGCTGCTGGGCATCAATGTCCGTGACAGCGCCCGGGCGAAGGCGCAGGACTTCCACGAGGACAACGGCATGACCTACCCCTCGATCTACGATCCGCCGTTCAAGTCCGCCCTCGCCCTGGGCGGCATCCCGGCGTCCGTCATCCCGACGACTATCGTGCTGGACAAGCAGCACCGTCCGGCGGCGGTCTTCCTCAAGGAAGTCACGACCGACGAGCTGTGGGACGCCGTGGAGCCACTGCTCGATGAGTGATCTGGGAAGCACCTTCGCGGACGCGGTGACCACCGGCCCGCTGCTGCTCGGCCTGTTGGCCGCCGCCGCTGCGGGACTGGTGTCCTTCGCATCCCCGTGTGTGATCCCCCTGGTCCCGGGTTACGTCTCCTACCTCGCCGGCGTCGTCGGTGCGGAGGCGGAGTACACCGCCGACGGCACCGTCGTCACGAAGGGACGCGGACGCGCCGGTGGTGCGGCCCTTCTCTTCGTCGCCGGTTTCACCGTCGTGTTCTGCCTGGCCACAGCCACGGTCTTCGGCGCGATCCAGGCGATCCAGGTCAACCAGGACCTGCTCATGCGTATCGGTGGCATCGTCACGGTCATCATGGGCGTGATTTTCATGGGTTTCATCCGCCCGCTGCAGACCGACACCCGGATGACGCCGCGTCGCTGGTCGACGCTCGCCGGCGCGCCGCTGCTCGGCGCGGTCTTCGCCCTCGGGTGGACGCCGTGCCTGGGCCCGACCCTCGCGGCGATCATCTCGGTGTCCGCCGGGACCGAGGGCATGACCGCCGTCCGCGGCGTCACGCTGATCATCGCGTACTGCCTGGGCCTGGGCATCCCGTTCATCCTCGTGGCGCTGGGGTCGGCGAAGGCACTGCGTGGTGTCGGCTGGCTGCGGCGTCATTCCCGCACCATCCAGATGGTCGGCGGTGCACTGCTGGTCGTCGTCGGCATTCTGCTGGTCAGTGGCCAGTGGGCGGTCTTCGTCGACTGGATCCGCCAGTGGCTCGTCAATGACACGACCCTGCCCGTGTAGCACTCACAGAATCAGAACCTAGACTTCCGCACAGAATCCCGCCGGAACCCGATGACGGCCCCGGCAACCGCACGAAAGGTCCCCATGCTCCGCAGTATCCTCCGTTGGCCGAAGAAGGCGTGGCAGTGGCTGACGAGGATGCGTACCGCCCTGGTGCTGCTGTTCCTCCTGGCACTCGGCGCGATCCCGGGCGCGCTGCTGCCGCAGCGGTCGCTGAACTCGGCGAACGTTGACAGTTACCTCGAAGCGAACGGGAAGATCGCGGAGATCTACGACAAGCTGGGTCTCTTCGACGTCTTCAGCTCCACCTGGTTCGCCGCGATCTACGTCCTCCTGTTCGTCTCGCTCATCGGCTGTATCCTGCCGCGGTCGATCGACCACTGGAAGGCACTGCGCAAGCTCCCGCCGGCCGCGCCGAAGCGGCTGGACCGGATGCCGAACCACATCTCCGGCACCGTGGACATGCCTGCCGAGCAGGTGCAGAAGGAGGTCTCCGCCCGGTTCCGCCGCTGGACCGGTGGGGCAACCGAGGCGGACAAGGACCGTGCCGGAAAGTGGTCCTACTCCGCGGAGAAGGGTTACCTCCGCGAGTTCTCGAACCTCGTCTTCCACCTGTCCCTGGTCGGCATCCTGGTGTCCGTCCTCGTCGGCCGGATGGTCTACTACGAGGGTCAGGTCATCGTCGTCGCCGGCACCGAGAACTCCCAGTTCTGCAATACCGCCGTCGCGAACTTCGACTCGATGCGCTACGGTCCGACCTTCGACGGCACCACGCTGACGCCCTTCTGCGTCAACGTCAAGAACTTCAACGCCGACTACCTGCCGTCCGGTCAGGCCACCGACTTCAGCTCGGACATCGACTACGCCGCGGGGGATGACGCCCTCAAGCCCGTCGATGAATGGGACCACACCACACTGAAGGTCAACCACCCGCTGACCATCAACGGTGACCGCGTCTACCTGCAGGGCCACGGCTACGCCCCGACGTTCACCGTGACCTGGCCGAACGGCGAGACGCGAACCGAGACCATCCAGTTCCGCCCGGACGACCTGACCTACTTCCTGTCTTCGGGTGCGCTGAAGATGGACCCGCCGGCCGGTATGTACCCGGATCTGCAGGAACGACGCCAGAACCAGCTCGCCATCCAGGGGCTGTTCGCTCCCACGGCCGAGTTCTCCGGCGAGAACAACGCGCTGCTGTCCTCCCGCTTCCCGGCGATGGACGACCCGGCGGTCGCCATCGACATCTACCGCGGTGACACCGGCCTGGACTCGGGTACCGGACAGGACATCTTCACCCTGTCCCAGACCCAGCTGCACAACGGCTCACTGCAGAAGCTCGACAGGGTGAACCTGCACCAGGGCGAGGACGTGACCCTCGACGACGGCACGAAGATCTCCTTCGACGGTGCCAAGGAGTTCGTGAACCTCCAGGTCAGCCGCGACCGGACCGAGATCTTCGTGCTCGGCTTCGCCCTGCTGATGCTCATCAGCCTGGTCGGGTCACTGACGATCAAGCGTCGTCGTTTCTGGGTCCGCGTCACCGACAAGGGTGACGGCACCAGCCTCCTGGAGATCGCCGGCCTGGCCCGCACCGACTCCGCCGGCTGGGGCCGCGAGTTCAACCGCGTCTCCGAGGAGCTGCTGCACCTCGACGACGAGGAGCTGGACGAGGAGTTCGACCAGACCGACGCGGACTGGGACGACTGGGAGGACGAGCTCGACCGTGAGCTCGCCCGCGAGCGCCGTGACGGTGAGCTCAGCGACAGTGACAGCGACGGCGACAGTGACGGCGACACCGGCACGGACACCGGCACGGACAGTGACCCCGACGACAGCAAGTGACGACATGTTGGTGACAGACGCACCCCAGCGGTAGCGTTGACCACTGAAATCCAACTCTCAACGGAGGAACCGACGGATGTACGCCAATCAGGGGCTGGCCGAGTTTTCAGACCTGGCCTTCAAGACCGCGGTGGTCCTGTACCTCATCAGCCTCGCCGTATCGCTCGTCTACTACGGTATGCTGCGCTCGGCGACCGAGGCGCGTCGTGAACGCTCCCGCATCCTCGGGGAGGCGAAGAAGGCGTCCTCGAAGCAGAAGGTGGCCGTCGGAGCCGCTGCCGGTGGTGACGTCATCGACGGCGACGACGTCCCGGACGACGAGAGGAACGACGTCTCCGGTATCGCCTCCGGGTCGATGACCGAGTCCGACCTGCCGAAGACCTTCCAGGTCGAGGCGCTCAAGGCGAAGTTCCGCCGCGCCGACAAGTGGGGCGGGATGACGCAGATGATGGTCTGGCTCACCGCCGCCGTCCACCTGCTCTTCCTGGTGTGCCGTGGCCTCGCTGCCGAGCGCTTCCCGTGGGGCAACCTCTTCGAGTACGTCACTGTCGTCACCGGTATGGCCATCTGCGTGGCCTGTGTGGTGCTGCGCCGCAAGGCGATGCGCGTGCTGTGGCCCTGGATCCTGACGCCGATCATCCTGCTGCTCTTCTACGCCGGCACCGAGCTGTACGCCGACGTCGCCCCGGTCGTGCCCTCCCTGAAGTCCAACTGGTACTGGATCCACGTCTCCACCGTCTCGGTGGGTGGCTCCATCGGTCTGGTCTCCGGCGTGTCCTCCCTGCTGTACGTGCTGCGCCGCAAGCAGCCCAAGGGCAAGGAGCACGGCTGGTTCGGCAAGGTCGTCTCCCCGCTGCCGGACGCCTCGAAGCTGGACGCCCTGGCCTACCGCACCGCCATCTGGACCCTGCCGATCTTCGGCCTGGGTGTGGTCTTCGGCGCGATCTGGGCGCACGCCGCCTGGGGCCGCTTCTGGGGCTGGGACCCCAAGGAGACCGTCTCCCTGATCACCTGGATCCTCTACGCCGCCTACCTGCATGCCCGCGCTACACCGGGTATGCGCGGTCTGCCGGCCGCGTGGATCAACATCTTCGCCTTCGCGACGATGGTGTTCAACCTCTTCTTCATCAACATCGTCGTCTCAGGTCTGCACTCCTACGCCGGACTGAACTGATGCCGACCGTTCTCGACCGGTCCCGCCGGATCACCCGTCTGCTGGTGACCGGCGGGGCCGGTTTCATCGGTTCCAACTTCGTCCACCGCACGCTCGCGACGCGTCCTGACGTTCACATCACGGTGTTGGACGCCATGACCTACGCCGCGAATCCGGCGAATCTCGCCGGGACCGGCGTCGATCTCGTCGAGGGTTCTGTGGCGGACGCTGCGCTGGTCGACCGTCTCGTTGCGTCCCTCAGGAAGGACGCCGGAGATGCCGGGGACGGTGCGGATGCTGCCGTGGTCCACTTCGCGGCGGAGAGCCACAACGACAATGCGCTGCGTGATCCGCTGCGTTTCGTGCGCACGAACACCGAGGGCACAGCGGTGCTGGCTGAGGCGTGCGTGCGTCACGGCGTCCACCTGCACCACATCTCCACCGACGAGGTCTTCGGGGACCTGCCGTTGCGCGGATCCGGGGAACCGGGGTCGGAGGCCCGCTTCACGGTGGACACGCCCTATACGCCGTCGTCGGTGTACTCGGCGTCCAAAGCGGCCGCGGATCACCTGGTGCGCGCGTTCGTGCGCAGTCATGGTCTGAGCGCGACGATCTCGAACTGCTCGAACAACTACGGGCCGCGTCAGCACCCGGAGAAGTTCCTGCCCCGGCAGATCACCGGTCTGCTCGACGGGGAGACGCCGCGGCTCTACGGCACCGGTGAGAACGTCCGTGACTGGATCCACGTCGACGACCACAATGACGCCGTCTGGGCGATCCTCGACCGTGGTGTGGCGGGGGAGACCTACCTCATCGGCGCGGACGGCGAGCGGTCCAACCTGGAGTGTGTCCGGGCGCTCAACGGACTCTTCGGACGGGACGAGGATGACTTCGTCCACGTCACCGACCGACCGGGCCACGATCTGCGCTACGCCATCGATCCGTCCGCGATGCATTCGCTGGGCTGGGAGCCGCGTTTCACCGACTTCGCCGCCGGCCTGGCGGACACGGTGGCGTGGTACCGCGACCACCGCGACTGGTGGGAGACGTCCCGGAAGGACGCCGAGCTCGTCTACCGTGCCAACGAGGACATCCTCGACTCCTGACGACGGGTGAGGGGGAGCTGCCCCGGGCCCTCACCTGTCGCTACCAGTCTGTCGCTACGAGTACGGGTACCGCGCGCCGACAGACGCGGTGGGGACAGGGACGTGACCCTGGTGGCTGAGAGGCTGGTATTCCTGATGGCGGGGATCGCCGTACCCACGGTCGCTCTGGCGTCCTGTTCCTCTGACTCCTCTGACTCCTCTGACTCCTCTGACTCCTCTGACTCCTCTGACTCCTCTGACTCCTCTGACTCCTCTGACTCCGCTGACTCCGCTGACTCCGCTGACTCCGCTGAATCCGCTGACTCCGCTGACTCCGCTGACTACACTGACTCCACGAACTCCTCCGCTGCCGGAGACGACGCCTCGTCGGATGACTCGTCGTCCGAGAGGTCCGATACCATAGACGGCGAGCTCGCCGACACCCCGGAGATCTACCAGTTCGTCCAGGGCCGGCCTGGGAGCCGTGGACGGCGACGGCA
>NZ_JALAGU010000003.1 GCF_022712275.1 Corynebacterium sp.
CGGAGAGCGTTTCATCCCCATGCTTCTACAGGCCAGGCATGCTGTCAGGAGGCGGCCCCACGGAGTGATCCGTACGCCGCACTGACCACTCGTGCAGCAGGTCTGCGTCAGGCACGGATCGGCCGCACTGTGCCACGATGCTCCCGATCCGTGCCTGACGCAGATGTGAAGCCCCCTGAAGCCGCGCCGGAATACGACCCGAGGGAGTGGTCTGCTGGGACCAGACCACCCGGTCGAGTCGCTTCCGGGGGCCATCGCCACAACTCAATGCCCGGAGAAACTCAATGCCCGGAGAAAGACCTGGGTCAGGCACTCCAACTTCAGGGGGCCGGTTCAAGACCGACGGAGCGCACCCGACCTGGCGAGGGACAACAGGTCCCCACATCCGCCAGCTGCCTCGGCTACGCCACTCCGACCTTCGGCTTGGCCCAGGAGCGCCCGGAGGTGTCCTTGAGGATGTCGTACTCCACGTCGATATGCGGCTCGATGGCACTGTACTTGTCGATCGGCGCACCGATGACCAGCTGGAACCCGAGCCCACGCCACGCGCCGATCGCCCGGGCCGTGAAGTGCGCGTCCGCCTTGATCAGCGCCTCGTCGAGGAACACCGGCGCATACCGGGGACGCGCCGCATCGGCGTCACCCAACTGGTAGCGCAGCGCCGCACCGACGATGAAGGCGATGAGCTCCTGCGACTCACCACCGGACTTCTCACCGATGTGGTCGTAGAGCGCCACATGCTCACCCGAACCAGCCGTGATCTTCTCCGCACTGACACGGACATGGTTACGCACATCCACCAGTGAGGCGTAGTCCGGCGCGCCCCGGCGGATCCGGTCGATGAGCCGCGCCATCCGCGGGTACACCTCGGCACGCTCCTCGTCGGTCGAGGCGACCCCGATGAGCGCACGCACCTCTCGCAGCTCCTTGCGGAACCGACGACGCACCTCGGACTGGTTCTCCCGCAGCGTGATCTGCAGCCGGTGGTCGTCATCGTAGAACGGCAGGTCAGCCATGATCCGGTTCACCGGCTCGATCCGCTCACGGATCTCGCGCAGCGCCCGCCCCAGCGTGGAGTCCAGGTTCGTCAGGTCGTTGCCGGACAGCCGCAGCAGGCTCTCCTTCCACTCCCCTTCCAGCCGGTGCAGCCCGCTGGTCTCGAGGTCGTCGAGGATCCGCTCGAAGTCCTTCAGCGACGCATCTGGGTCGGCCCGGAGGTTCGGGTTCGGCCAGGCGTCCAGGAAGGACTCCATGGTCCGACGCACCGCCGCGCGCTGGTCGGCAAGGGTCGTCTGCGCCGAGGCGCGGTCCTCCTCGAGGACGCGGGACGCCGACTCCAGTGACGCATCCAACCTCGCCAGTCTCGCTGCGGGATCCCCGGTCTCACCGTCGGTGACGGTGAACCGGGACCGCAGCCAGGCGTCCTGTTCCTCAGTCAGTTCGCGACCGGCCTCGGCGGCCTCGTCGAGCGCCACCTCGGCCTCGTCGATCTCCTCGGCGACAGTGTCCCACCGCTCCATGAGCTGCTGGTGCTCGCCCTTCGCACGTCCGGTCTTCTCCTGCAGCCCCTGGATCTTCACTTTCAGGCCGGCGATCTGGTTCTGCATCGCCGCGATCTCAGGACTGCCCTCGGCGATGCCCTCGACGGCCTCCTCCCAGCGGGTCACCTCGTCGGTGACCGTGTCGACGTCGATCTCCTCCCAGGTCAGGTCCACGATCCGCCGGTACGCGGCCAGGCGCACGTCCACCGCGTCCAGCTCAGCCTCGGCGACGGCGACCTCGGCGGACGCAGCCTCCACCTCGGCTTTCGCCGCCGCGATCTCTTCGGCGAGTTCGTCGACGCGTCGGTGGCTGGAGAAGCCCAGCACATTACGTCTACCGTGCCCGCCGTGGGCGCCGCGGGCCCCCTGGGACATCTGTCCGGTGACCGTCAGCGCCGACCGGTGGGCACGCAGTTCGTCGGCGGAATCCACACACACGAAGCCGAACCGCTGGTCCAACCGGTCCTGCAGCCAGCCGGTGAAGGGGGTGTCGCGGTAGTCGAGCCGCCCGGGCAGCTGCCGGGGATCACAGGTGATCCGGGTCTGACCGGTCTGCACGCCCTCGAAGCGTACACGGACGCGCGTCTTCACCTGGTTGATCGCCGCCCGGAACTGTGGCAGAGCAGCCTCGTCGATAAGCAGTGTGGTCGCGAACCCGCCGAGGGCCAGGTTGAAGGCCTCCCGCCACGGCTCGAACTCGGTACGCACCTCGACAAGCTCGCCGACGAACGGCAGGTCCTCGACCGACAGCCCTGCGGCCTCGGCCAGCGCGGCACGGGCAGCGTGCAGCTCCCCGGGGATGTTGTCGGTGCGTTCCGCGGTGGCCCGCTGCTCCGACTCCAGCTCATTCCACCGGTTCCGGGCGACGGACGCCGCCGTCCGGGCTTCCGCGTAGTTCTCGCGCACACCCGCCTTGACCTCGGGATCGGCCAGCGCGGACTTCCCCTGCGTGACCAGGGCGTTGAACGCCTCCTCGTCGGTCACGGCAGCACCCAGCGGCACCAGGTCCTCCTCGACCTTCTCGCGGGTGCGGGTGACCTGTTCACAGCGACGACGCGCCGCCCCGAGTTCGCGCTCGGCGGTCTCCAGCCGGTCACCACCGGAATTGCGCAGCACCTGGATCAGGCTGTCGCGCTCAGCTTCGGCGGCCTCGGCGGCGGCGGTGTGGGTGGCGACCAGCGACTCGGCGTCCACCGCCTGACTGCGCAGTTCCTCCTCGGCAGCACGCAGCAGGTCGAGGCGCCGGGATGTCCGCCACATCGCGGCCGGTGAGGAGGCGTCCCGGAACTGGCCGATTTCCTTGATCAGCCGGAGCCGTTCGGCGGCGTCCCCGATCCGGGTACGGGCCTCACGCAGCGGCGACAGGGCGCGCACCTGCCGTTGGGCGGTCACCATCCGGGTCCGGGTGCTCTCCAGCTCATCGAAGTGCTCGACCACGGCGTCCGCGGTGGCGAAGGTGTCCGGTTCCTCGAGCACCATGCGCTTGTACAGCTCGTCGACGGTGGTGATCTGCTGACCGGCCTGGATACGCGCCAGCAGGTTCATCGCCTTCGTCCCGGCACCGGCGGCACCGATGCCGAGTACGGAGTGGACCCTGGCGAGGAACTCACGGTCCGTCGCCATCGTCTCCAGCCCGGTCGCGCGCACGACGGCGTCCGACAGACGGTGGGACGCGGCGTCCTCCAGGTCGGTCAGGTCAAAGTCCCCCTCGATGACGCCGCGGACCTTCACCGCGTCATCGAGGACGCGGGCGGTGGCCGGGATGTACCAGGCACGCACCGCGGTGAACTTCTTCTCCTCCGGACCGCTGGCATCGACCCAGGTCATGGCGATGGCGGTCCAGGTATCCGTCCCGTCGCCGCGCAGCACACGCACCCGGGTGCCGTGCTCGGTGCGGGTCTCGTCGATCTTGCCGCGGCCGTAGGACAGGATATTGCGCTGGTCCTCACCGCGGGCACGGCCGGTGACCGCCCCGTTGGACGCACCGTTGAACGGCGTGGTGTGCGGCATCATCAGGGCGATGTAAGCGTCCATCAGCGTGGACTTTCCGGATCCGGACCCGCCGCACAGCAGCGTCGCGGAGGGCGAGAAGCGGACGCGGTGGGCCCCGTCATAGCCGCCCCAGTTCACCAGCTGCAGGTCCCCGGCGAGCCACTGCTGGCCGCGGGACTCCGAGGGGATGAGGCCGAAGAGGGTGTCGAGCATGGTCACTGAAGTTCTCCTGCCTGTTCCGTCCGGTCCGTATGAGCACTGAGCCAGTCGGCGAGCTCCCGCAGCTTCTGCGCGCTGAGCACGATCTCGATGAGCGGGCTGATGAGGTAGCGCCCCTCGATCTCCTCCTCGACGATGCCCTCGTGCCGCAGCCGCTCCAGGGCGCGACGCACCGACTTCTGGCGGCGGGCCAGGTCACCGTCGGACTCCGTGAAGTAGGTCAGCACGGTCTGCTCGACCTCCTCGACGTCGACGCGGGCAGACGGTTCCCCGGCAGTCGACTCGCGCTGCCACACGCTGCGCAGGCACACCAGCACCAGCGTCTCTGCGCGGGTGTAGGCCTCGTCGCGCAGCAGCACCGGGATGTCGGAGACAGCGGTCTCTGCGGTCTCATCGGCTTCGTAACCTCTGACCTGCTGCTTGTAGGCCAGACCACGGTCGACGTCCACCACGAGGCGGACGAACAGATCATGCAGCCGCGACTCAATGACCTGTTGGTTGTCCAGCAGCACCTTCCAGTCCGCGGGGTGCTTCCCCGCACTGAGGAACCGTCGCTGCAGCAGGCGCACCAGCACCCGGCGCACCGCAGGATCGAGGACGCCACGGTCGCCCGTGAAGCACCCGTCGAGGTCCTCCTCCATGGCGACCGGGGTGACGAAGGGATCAGTCATCGGTGTTCTCCTGTCCTGTGGTGGATGGGCCTGCGGTCGTTCCCGCGGTGACGTCGCCGAAGGCGAAACGTCGGACGGTCCCGTCGGGACGCCGCGCCTCGACGGTGGCGATGTCCCCGGTCTCGACCATCCCGTTGCGGTGCGCGATCTCCAGCAGCCCGAGCAGGTCCACAGGCCGTCTGGCGGACGCGGCGAGATGTGCGAAAGCCTCCGCGAGGTCGAAGTCGGCGTCCTGTCTCGACCCGATGTAGCTCTCCAGGTCCTCGTAGCGCGGCCCGCCCCACTCGCGTCCCCCGGTCCCGTCGAACTCCGGGGCCTCCTCGGACTCGTGGAGCGGTTCCGGTGCAGACCCGGGCCGCAGGTCATTGAGGTTTCGGCGTAGCGCGCCGACCTTCGCCGCCGGGAAACTGCGCAGCGGGTCGACCCGGTCTCCCCGGCTGGACTGCGGCATCCACGACTGCAGCCCGGACATCACCGTGCGCAGCAGGTCGTCGACCTCCCGGTCGCGCACCGGGTCATGTGTCCTGACCTGGGCGGTGATGACGTGGGAAGCCCGGCGTTGGGCGGTGAGCACCTCAGCGACCCCCTGCTCGACGCGGTGGGCGACGGCGGCGAGATCATGTTGCTGCGTGACCGGCAGATGCCGGGCGAACGGCTGGGCGAGCAGGCTCTGCAGCTGGCCGGTTAGCCGGTCGATGTGCTCGGGTTCGCCGATGAGCTCCAGGGCGCCGGCGAAGGCCCGCCCCTCCGGGGTGGCGTCCATGACGTGCTGGCCGCGGTGGAGATACTCGCGCAGCACCTCACCGGCCGGACGTACGTCCCTACGCAGGTCAGCGACCACATCGCGTTGCATCTCGTTGATGGACTCCGCCACCCTCACGAAGTCGGCCGGCAGTTCGCGGGAGAGGTGGAGGACGTTCTCCGCCTCCTCCAGCAGCTGGTCGTCATCCACCGGGTCGACCTCACCGGCGTCCAGCCGGGCGATCTGCATATCCAGGGCGTCCCGCTCCGCACACAGGGCGGCACGGCGTGCCTCAGGGTCGGTCTCGGAATCGGAGACGAGCTGGTCGATCGAGTCGAGGAGCGTCCGCATCCGGGACCGCGACACCCTCACCCGCCCACCGGCGCGGCCGGCGATCTCCAGGGCACTGACCGCCTGGGCGGAAAGCCGGTAGACCTCGGTGCCGGTGCCGGAACTGTCGTCGATGTGCGGGACGAGCCAGCCGACGCGCACCCAGTACCGGCAGATCTCACGACCGGTGCCGACCGGTAGATTCTCCTCACCGGACGCCCGCAGCGCCTCGGCGATGTCGCCGACCTCGACATGGGCGTCCGCCACGGTGACGGTGGGACGCTCCGCGGTGAAGACCAGGGACAATGCCGCTACCACGAAGGGCGCGTAACGACCGTGCAGCAGATCGAGGGTCGGGTTGCGGAAGGCCGCCGAGGCATGGCGGTAGGCGGCTTCGGCACGTGGGTTCGTCATCGTCGTCTGAGGCTAGCACCCGGGCGGCCGTACCCCGGACGCGGTACGTGACGAATACCCCGCCTGCGGTACGGGGTGTCTGCGGATGGGCGATGTGCCGGGGATCCGGTCCGGCAAGACTGAATGCCATCCGATCCACACCGGATTGACCGCCGGACTGACCGTCCGGGAACCCCGACCCCAAGGAGTGACTTCCATGAGCACGTCCAACAGCCCCGAG
>NZ_JALAGU010000033.1 GCF_022712275.1 Corynebacterium sp.
CGACAACCCCGTCCGCATCCTCCCACCCGCCGCGCCTGTCACGGGCCCGCCGCACCGTCGCCGGACTGTCGCTGCTGCTCCTCGTCCTGTTCGCCGGTTTCCCCCACGGGCTCGCCGGAGCAGCGCTGTGGTGGTCTCTGGACTCCGGCCCGTTCGCCCGGTCCCCGCGCGACATACTCACCGAGGCGTCCCCGGTCGGGGCGGTCCGTGTCTTCGGTGACTACCCCGGGACCGACGCCACCAGCGCCGCCCGCGACACTGTCGACGCCCTGGAGGACGCCGGCGGCTTCGACCGGAGCTATCTCAGCATCGACCTGCCGACCGGCTCGGGGTGGGTCGACCCGGACCAGGTCGAGGCCATGGAGGACTGGGCCGACGGCGACATCGCCTCGGTGTCCGTGCGCTACTCCGCCGCCCCCTCCGCCGCGGTCCTGCTGCTGCAGCGCGACCTCGCCGAGGACTCGGCCGAAGCACTGATCAGGGAGGTCGCGGACCGGGTCGCCGCCTATCCTGCGGACGACCGGCCGCAGATCATCGTCCACGGCCAGAGTCTCGGGGCGACCGTCGGCACCGACATCCTCGCCGCCGACCCCGCCCTGGCGGACGCCGTCTCCGTCGCCCTGTGGCAGGGCCTTCCCGGTGGCGCCGATGATCCCGCGCCGGCTGACCGGTGCACCGTCTCCGAACTCAACGACGGTGACCCGGTCGGGAAACTCTCCCTGTCACTGCTCGCCGACCCGGTGGAGACCGTGAAGGTGCTGACCGACCTCCCCGGCTCCGAGCAGGGGCCGGTCGGTTCGGGGCACAGCTACGGTGGTGTCCTCCCGCCGGCGGAATGCATCAACTGATATCAGGCGAGGTCAGCTGACCACACCGACGGTCTCGGCGTCGTCCGTCATCCCTGCGACGGCCTCCTCACCCTGCACCCCGGCGAGCGTCCGCAGTCCCTCGGTCACCAGCTTCGACCAGGTGCCGACGGTCTGGCAGGCCTCCGGGGTCTGCGGGTAGCGCACGCGCAGCCGCATACCGTCACTGTTGAGGACGAACCAGGCCATCACCCCGTCGGTGCGGATCCACGCCGACACGTGCTGGGGCTGCGCCTCCGCCGGCAGCTGCACCGGGAGACGACGGTTGTCCAGCCACGACAGGGCGAACATCCCCGGAGTCGGCGGCATTCCGCCCCACGGACGCAGCAGTGGCTCCAGTGGGTGTGCACCCAGACTGATGGCGTCGGAGACCGCGGCGTCGCACTCCAACGGATCGGCCGAATCGCACTCCAGGACAGAGTTGGTGATGAACCAGCCGACCGAGTCCGCCCACTTCCGCCGATCCCCCTCCGGACCACGCCGGGAGTGCACCGGGAACACCGCGCGCAACGACCCGGCGTCCATCCGGTGGTTCACCCCGACCAGCACGCTGACCGCCAGGGGAAGCAGCCGGACGCCGGCGTCCTGCGCGGCCCGTTCCAGTGCGGCGACACCGTCGGTGTCCAGCACGTCGATGACCTCCACCACCTCGTCGCGGGGTGCGGAGACGTCACCGAGCGACAGCGGGAACCGCGGCATCAGCCCGTCCCCGTCCGCCATGATCCGGGCCCAGCGGTTCCGGACCTCCGTCGGGGCGGTCGGACGCAGCTCCAGGTCACGGGTGTGGTCGGCGAAGGACGGCACCGACTCCGGCATTTCCGGAGCGCCACCCTCGACGAGATCCACCCCTTCGTGCTCGCCGACCCCGAGAAAGGCGAGCATGTCGCGGGCCAGGACCAGCAGGGACCAGGCGTCCCCGTGGCTGTGGTCGAGACCGATGACGGCGGTGCGGGTGCCGTCAGCGTGGGTGGTGACGGTCAGCCGGTACGACGGGGTACCGAAGGGATCGCAGGCCACGTCGAAAAGCCCCCGCAGGACGCCCCGCGGGTCGGCGATGCCGTCACCGACCCGACGCCACTGGCCACCGGTGATGACGATGTCATGCGTCCTGATCAACCGTGGTGACCCGGGTGGAGCTGTCCTGGAGGCGGCGTCCTCCCGGAGAACCGTGCGTAGTGTCCCGTGCCGGTCGATGACCCTGCGCCAGGCGTCCCCGAGCCTCCCGAGCCCGACCGGCGGGACGGCGAAGGCCACCGCCAGCCAGGAGCCGGGCCGCGACCCGGCCCCGGCGTGCTTCGCCTGGTCGAAGGAGGCCGCGTGGCCGTCCGGGTGCGCGCCGGGCGCGGGGGCCACTGTGGTCTCGAACACGTGAACCTGTCCTGCAGAAATGTCCATACGGGCTACAGTTGTGAGTCTCATACCCCGCAATCTAGGCACGGGGGATTACAGCGGTATTTCCGGAAAGGGACAAACCATGAGCGCCAGTACGGGTGGCCCGACAGTCTCGACTGCTCCGACGGGAACTGTCGAAGCGGACGCCACTGCGGGGTACATCGAGGGTCTGGCGTACGACGCCTGGGGTCCCGCCTCCGGCATCCCGGTGGTCCAGCTGCACGGTCTGACCTCCAGCCGCGCCCGGGACGTGGTGCTCCACCTCGACCTCACCGCCGGTCAGGATGACCTGCGGGTGCTGCGGTATGACGCCCGGGGCCACGGCCACTCGCTCGGCGCCCGGATCCCCGCGCTGTACCACTGGACGTCCCTGGCGCGTGACCTGGGACGAATGATGCACTTCTTCGACGAGACCGACGACGACGGCACCACGGTCACCCCACCGGTCGCGGCCGTGGGCCAGTCGATGGGTGCGGCGACGATCCTCACCGCCGCAGCCTCGGACCCGGCGACCGCCCGTGAGCGGTTCTCCTGCCTGGTGCTCGGTATCCCGCCGACGGCCTGGGAACTGCGCGGCAACCGGGCCGGGATCTACGAGGCGAACGCCCGCTTCGTCGAGGAACACGGACTGGCAGCATTCGCGGAGACGACCCGTGCCGAGCCGGTGCCGCCCACCCGCGGTGCTGATGTGCCCTTCACCTGGCCGGATATCGACCAGTCACTGCTTCCCTCGGTGTACCGGGGTGCGGCCGGTAATGATCTGCCGCCCCGGGAAAGGATCGCCGAGCTGGGGAAGACCGGGATCCCGGTGTTCATCCTCGGCTGGGTGGAGGACAAGGGGCATCCGCTGGAGGTTCTCCATGAGCTGGCGGAGCTGCTGCCGACCGCGCAGACGACCATTGCGCACACCCCGGAGGACGTGGCGGCGTGGCCGGACCTGATCGGGGAGTTCATCCGCAGGCATGCGTGAGGTGTCCGGGCTTCTCTGCCTGGCCGAGCCGACGGCGTACACAATCATCACGGATCGGGCCTGTCGGTACAACGCAAGGACCTGAAACGTGATGATCGTGTACAGGCGCCCGGTTCACCCGACAAGGACACGTCTGGACATATGACGAAGGCCCCGCGACCGGACACTCTCCGGCGGCGGGGCCACTGTGGTGCGCCCGGATGCGACCCGGCCGGGTGGTTCCCACGAGCTTGACCACCCTGTCGGGTCGTTCCCGGAACCCGTACCTCCCCGGGTGGCATCTGACTCCGCTCAGCGGCATCCCTTCCTGTCGCCTCGACCATTCCGGACGACGTAGACAGCTGCCACCACGCAGAACGGGATGCCACCTCACCAGAACCCCACCCGAGATATCCGACGCCGGTTGCGACACTTCTTCACAGTCACGCGGCGCCGCGTCGTTCCCCGTATTCGCGCCCCCCTGCACCCTGCCCTTGTCCGGGAGCAGTGCCCTCATCCGGAAGTAGTGGCGGGAGGTCGGAAAACCCCGGTCCGGGTGACCTGCCGACACTATGTCCGTGCGTGACGTAGGCCCACCATCAACCCCGGTCCGTCCGACAAGGACATGTCTAGACATATGAAGAAGGCCCCGCGACCGGACACTGTCCGGCGGCGGGGCCACTGTGGTGCGCCCGGAGGGATTCGAACCCCCAACCTTCTGATCCGTAGTCAGATGCTCTATCCGTTGAGCTACGGGCGCTTACCTGCGCTGCCGATCTCCCGGCAACGAAGAGACAGCCTACACAGCTGCGGTAGATTCCACAAAAGGCCAGGCCATGGTTGTTAAACCGGCCGGCACCCGGGCGTCGCGCCAGCCATCCCACCGGCCACCCCGCCAGGCATCACCTCCGCCGTCACACCCGACGCCGGCCCGCCGTCAGTTGATCTTCCCGACCAACTTCAACGGGAGGATCCGTAGCAGCGGCCCCATGACCCGCCAGGGCCAGCCGGGGACGTACGCCTTCCGCCTGCGCTCCTCGATCGCCGCGAGCATGGACTTCACGCCCTTCTCCGTGGAGACCATCAGCGGCGGACGCTCCACCTTCCCGTCGTCCCCCTCCTTGCGCGTGGTCATCTCGGACTCGATGTAGCCGGGCAGGATCACGGTGACGTCGATCGGCGTCTTCGCCTGCAGGAGTTCGCTCTGCAGCCCCTCCCCCAGGTTCGCCACGAAAGCCTTCGTGGCACCGTAGGTGGCCATCGCCTTCCGGCTGCCGCGGACCGCCGAGACCGAGGACACGAGCACGAGGTGCCCGGCATTGCGCTCCCGGAAGACCTCCATCGCCGCCTCAGCCTGTGCCAGCGCACCGAGGACATTGGTCTGTGCGGTCTCCCGGTTGGCGTCCGGCTCCCCGGACCCGATCTCACGGCCCTTGCCCAGGCCGGCGTTGGCGACGATCCGGCCGAGCCCGCCGGCGTCGGCGTCCGCGGTACGGAACACCTCCCGCACGGCGTCCCCGTCGTTGACGTCCAGGGCGTAGGTGCGCACCGTGACAGAGGGGTGGGACGCGGTGATCTCGGTCGCCAGCTCATCAAGGCGGTCGGTACGCCGGGCACAGAGCGCGAGATCGCGGCCGAGGGCGGCGGACTGTCGGGCGAGTTCGGCACCGAGGCCGGAGCTCGCACCGGTGATCAGGGTGGTGAAGGAAACAGTGTCAGTCACAGCAGCGAACCTAACAAAAGAATCCCGTCCCGGCGGTCGTTTGCACGACCCCGGAACGGGATTCAAGAAAAGCGTGCGCCCGGAGGGATTCGAACCCCCAACCTTCTGATCCGTAGTCAGATGCTCTATCCGTTGAGCTACGGGCGCCCGCTGTTTCCAGCGACTTCAGTTTCCCCGGCACACCACCAGACGGAGTACGTCACACGATCCCGGGGTACACCACACACCCCGTATAACGGGACCGAGTCCATGTTGTCCGGAACTCACCACAAGATCCGGACGGCTTCTGACGCATCCTCACGAAAGCCGTGGGAAGCTGAAGTGGCGGAGACGAGAGGATTTGAACCTCCGGTCCTCTGTTAGGAAGACAACTCATTAGCAGTGAGTCCCATTCGGCCGCTCTGGCACGTCTCCACACCGTCGCTCGCGCGACGGCTCCCGTCACACTACATCAGCCCCCGCGGCACGACAAACCTGCACCGAGACTAGGCTGTTCCCCATGATCAGGCCTGCACTTTCCGCCCTCCCGTCCTATGCCCAGGGTTCCGATGACCCCCAGGGCCTGAAGCTCTCGAGCAACGAGATCACCCAGGGGCCGCTGCCCGGTGTCATCGAGGCCGCGGCCCATGCCCTGGCGGCCTCCAACCGCTACCCGGACATGGCCGCCACCGGGCTGCGCACCGCCATCGCGCAGTGGCACGGCATCGATTCCTCACTCCCCATCACCGCCGAGAACGTCGCCGTCGGTGCCGGCTCTTCCGCGCTGATCCAGCAGGCCGTCCTGGCGTGCTGCCGCGGTGGCGACGGGATCGACGGCAGCGCCCCCGACGAGGTCGTCTACCCGTGGCGCAGCTTCGAGGCCTACCCCATCTTCGCGCAGGTCGCCGGTGCCACCGCCGTGGAGGTTCCGCTGACCCCGGAACTGCGCAACGACCTGCCTGCACTTGCCGCAGCGGTCACCGGGCGCACCCGGCTGATCATCGTCTGCAACCCGAACAACCCGACCGCCACGACCGTCACCCGCAACGAACTCGAGGACTTCCTCGACGCCGTACCGCAGGACGTCCAGGTGCTCCTCGACGAGGCGTACTTCGAGTACGTCCGCAACGAGAAGTCCCCCGACGGTCTGTCACTGCTGGCCACCTACCCGAATCTCGCGGTGGCCCGCACGTTCTCCAAGGCCTACGGCCTGGCGGGCCTGCGTGTCGGCTACGTCATCGGACGCCCGGAGTTCATCGACGCCCTGAACAAGGTCTGCATCCCGTTCAGCAACAACGCGGTCGCCCAGGCCGCCGCGATCGCCAGCATCGACGCCCGGCGCGAGCTGCTGGCCCGCACCGACGAGACGGTGGTCCAGCGCCGTCGCGTCCTCAACCGGCTGCCGGAGTCGCTGCAGGGCCCGGCGGAGGCGAACTTCGTGTGGCTGCCGCTGGGCGACCGGTCCCGCGAGTTCGCCGACGCAATGGCCGAGCGGCACATCGTCGTCCGGTGCTTCGACGGTGACGGGGTGCGCATCACGATCACCGACGAAGCCGAGACGGATTCGCTGCTCACCGCGCTGGACGTGGTGGGTATCGACGACTTCGCACGGTAGAAACACCGGCGTAACCCGCGGGGCGGAGACTGCGGACATGAACACGCTGAACTCCTCACCCTTCTCCCCGCTGTTCGCGACCCGTCCCGCCGCCACCCCTGCCATCCATGATCTCGACGGTTTCAACACTGCTCCCGCCGACCAGCTGACCACGCTGCTGACGTTCATGACCGCCTGCCAGGAGCTTGCCCGCACCATCGTGGTGGGACGCCCCTATCTCCGTACCGGTGACGTCTTCACCGCGGCGTCCCGCTCCCTGCGTACGCTGCCGACGCCCCTGATCAAGGGGATCGTCGACGTCCACCGCCCGGTCGACCGCGTCCCGCTGATCGAGGACGCCGCCTCTGCCGGCACGCTCACCGGGGAACAGGTCAGCGACCTGCGTGAGGCCGCGCTGGGCTATGCGGCGGTGCAGGGACACCTCTACATCGCGGACCCGGCGGTGTGGGGTTCGGCGGAGGCTGTGGCGATGATCCCGGAGACCGTCCCGGACGCCGCACGACCGGTCACGGAGGTCTACGACCAGATGCTCGCCGACGTGGACGCCAGGACGCTCCTGCCACCGGCGAAGGCCTGGGAGGTCACCGTGGACCACCTGGAGGAGTCCAACCGGCTGAAGCTGGTGACCCTGCTCGGCACAGAAGACTGACAGGGGGCACTACCGTCCCCGTACCGGCTCAGTACCCGGCGCCCTCGAGGGTGCCGGGGATGTAGCCTGCCGCCGGATCGGTGACCACGCAGGTCACCGTACGGTCACCGGCCGCCCAACTCTCCTTGGAGGGGGCATAGGTGATGACGTCGAAGAGAGAGGAGTCGAAGGGGTACCCGATGTAGTCCTCGAAGGCCTCACCGGTGCACACCGCGGCGGTGAACTGCGACATCCGGGCGCCGGGGAAGAGCACCTGGTTGTCGAGGTCCTCCTGGGCGTAGACCTCGCCGACATGGGGGTCGTCGCAGTCGACGGTGACCACACCGGTGGTGGACGACGGAACAGTGCCGTCGATGCCCTCCGGGACTTCGGGGCCCGTCGCGGCGTCCGTGGCCGTCTCCCCGGCATCGTCCTCAGTGGTGTCGGAGCCCTCAGCTTCCTCGTCCGCCGGAGAATCAGCCTCGGCATCCTCGGCGTCGCCGTCCGCCTCAGACTCCCCGGGGGCCACCTCCCCGGCGGCCGCACCGAGATCGGCGACGCAGTCGCCCACCGACAGCCCCAGGGTCGCCGGATCGACGTCCGTCTCCGGGGCAGCGGTGGAGGCGTCCGCGTCCTCCGGGGTGGAACTGTCGTCGGAGGTGCAGGCGGTCAGCGTCAGGCCCGCCGCGGTCACCACAGCTGTGGCGGACAGCAGCGCCCGGGCGCCCGAGGAGGTCTTTCGCATGAGGGTGATAGTACCGACCCTCAGGGCTTCCACCACTGACGGGTGGGGACGCTGATGTAGCCCTCGTCGTCCGGCTTCACACCGAGCACCTGGTGCAGCTGGATCCTGTTGTGCTCGAAATGCCACTCGGAACCGGCCATGTACAGGCCGAACAGTCGGGCGGTCGGTTCACCGACGAGGTCCACGGCGTCCTCCCAGTTGGTGGCGAGCAGCTCGCACCAGTCGTGGAGGGTGCGCTGGTAGTTGGGACGCAGGTCCTCCTCGTGGACGACGTCGAAGCCGGCGTCCTGCATGATCGTGATGATCCTGCCGGAGCCGGTGAGCTCACCGTCGGGGAAGATGTACCGGTCGATGAACTGGCCGGTCTTCGTCTTCACGTTGTTGGGCCGGGTGATGCAGTGGTTGAGCATACGTCCGCCGGGACGCAGCTTCGAGAACAGGAACTCGAAGTAGGCCTCGTAGTTCGGCACACCGATGTGCTCGAGGATGCCGATCGCGCTCACCGCGTCGAACTTCGTCTCGGGGACGTCGCGGTAGTCGATGCAGCGCACCTCCGCGAGATCCTGGAGACCCTCCTCCTCGATCTTCGCCTTGCCCCACTCGTACTGCTCCTGGGACAGGGTCACACCGACGGCCTTCACACCGTGGCGTGCGGCGTAGCGGACCATGCCGCCCCAGCCGCAACCGACGTCGAGCAGCCGCTCGCCGGGCTTGAGCCCCAGCTTGTCGAACACCAGGCGGTGCTTGTTGTCCTGGGCGGCGGTGAGTGGCGCGTTCGCGTCCGCCCCCTTGGCCCAGTTCTCCGGGTTCCAGTCACCGGCCGGGCCGGGGATGTTGTCCAGGCCCTCGTCCTCGGGGTAGTAGGCGCAGGTGTAGGCCATCGAGTCGCCGAGGAAGAGCTCGTAGAAGTCGTTGCCGACGTCGTAGTGACGGCTGACGACCTCCTTGTCACGCTCCTTGGAGTGCCGGGACAGGCCCTCGAGCAGCGCGCGCTTCCAGCCGGGCAGGGTCTCCTGGACCGGGGCAGGCTGGAACCGGAAGACCTTGAGGCGCTTCAGGGTGCGCAGGATCTCGACCATCTCGGACGCCGAGGGGCGGTGGAACTGGTCGTAGAGGTGCTGCAGGTGGTCGAAGACCGCGATCGGGTGCCCGGGGTGCTCACCGGAGATCTTCAGACCACCGGTGATGTAGGCCCGCGCCAGGCCCAGGTCACCGGGGGCGGTGACGACATAGGCCAGGGCGTCCGGGGAGGTGATCTCCAGGCGCAGGTCAGCGTCCTCCGGACCGGCTGTGGAACCGTCGAAGGCGGTGACATGGAAGGGCATCGGCGGGGCGATGACCTTCTCGACGATCTGCCCCACGGTCAGTGGGGTGAAAGCGGCGCGGCTGCTGCTCATCTACGGCTCCTTGTCTTCCGGTGTCTTCTGGTGTCTTCCGGTGTCTTCCGGTGTCTTCTGGTCTTTTCTAGATGCTGGTGACGGTCTTCTCGTACAGCCCGGGGAAGCGTCCGTCCGGGTCGTACACCGCCTTGAGCTTCTGCGGCAGATCTCCGCCGTACAGGGCAGCGAACTCGTCCTCGGAGTAGAACGCCTCGGAGTACAGCGACTTGTGGCCGCCGAGACCGGCGACGACGCGCTCGATCTCCCGGTTGAAGGCACCGGGGCCGGCGTCGGCACCCATGAGGTCGGCGGGGACCGAGGACCAGAAGCCGACGTTGACCCAGGTATCCCCCGGGGTCAGCGGGTACAGCGGCCAGGGGCTGGTCGCCGCACCGTCGGTGTCGAGCACCTCGGTGCGCCCTGCCAGGGATCCGACGCCGTCGGCCAGCCGGATAGGGCACAGCCACACCGGTTCGATCTCGCAGTGGGTGAAGAACCAGGTGAGGTACTCCGGCAGGTTGTCCGGGGTGACCTCGATGTCCTGGACGACACGCTCACGCGGTGGTCGGCCGTTGCGGGCCTCGATCCGGTCGGCGAGGTCGTACTTACGGTCCCAGCCGATGATCTTCCAGTAGAAGCTGGAACGCAGCAGATCACGCGGCCACAGGGTGCGGATCGTGGGGTTCTGGGTGCCGAAGGCACGGTTGCACCAGAACCAGTCGATGTCCCAGCGCCAGAGGTAGTCCCGGATCGTCAGGCGGTCATAGGAGATGCCCGTCGGGTGCTGCAGGGAGCGGTAGTAGATCCTGCCGTGGGTGTAGTCGCTGACCGGGCCCGGCTCGTCGGTCTGCCGGCCGAGGGTCAGGTAGGCCTCGTCGAGGGAGAAGACCACTCCGTCGAGGTAGTCGACCTGCTGGCCCTCGTACTCCCTGGTCTCGCTGATCTCGGCGAGTGACGCGGAAACGGACTCCACGTCATCGAAGCGGACGTGCCGCAGCTCGACGTAGGCGGGCACCTTCTCGCAGGTGATCTTCAACCGGACCGAGTAGCCGAGCGAACCGTAGGAGTTCGGGAAGCCACGGTAGAGGTCGGCGTTCTGCGTCGGCGAGCAGGTGACCACCTCGCCGGTGCCGGTGAGCACGTCCATCTCCAGGACGGCCTCGTGCGGCAGACCGTTGCGGAAACTGGTGGACTCCACTCCCATGCCGGTGACCGCGCCGCCGAGGGTGATGGTCTTCAGCTGCGGGACGACGGTCGGCACCAGGCCGAACGGCAGGAGGGTGTCCACCAGATCCTCGTAGGTGCACATGCCCTGGACGTCGGCGGTGTTGTTCACCGGATCGACGGCGATGACGGAGTGCAGCCCGGAGACGTCGAGGCCGGCCATGTCGCCGCTGCGCCCGCGGAAGAGGTTGGAGGTCTTCTTCGCCAGGCGGACGCGCTGACCGGCGGGCACGGCGGCGAAGCTGTCGGTGAGACGCTGGACGGCCTGTGCGTGCTCGAACCATCCGACCGGGGCGAGATCGCGCTGGTCGAGGCCATTTCCGATGTGGATGTGATCGGTCAGTTTACCGGCGATGCTGACTGCGGCGTCCTTCAGGCTCATGGAGAACCACTTTAGCCCTCCGGCGGGTGAGTCGCCGGTGAACCCCGGCACTGCAGCCGTCCCACCACCTACTCTGGGGGTCATGGTCGACCTCCCCTTCGCCGCAGGACGCCGCGACCTCGCCGACGCCCTGGCGTCCCGCGGCTGCGCGGTGGTCCAGGCCCCGCCCGGCACCGGCAAGACGACGCTGGCCCCGCAGTATGTGCTGGACCATGTGCGCGGCGCCGGGTTGGACGGTCGGGTCATCGTCACCCAGCCCCGCCGGGTGGCCGCACGATCCTCGGCCTCCCGCATCGCGGAACTGCGGGGAAGCCGGCTCGGTGACGAGATCGGCTACACCGTCCGTGGCGACCGGCAGGTGTCCGCGCACACCGACATTGAGACGGTGACGCCGGGCGTGCTGTTGCGCCGACTGCTCGACGACCCTGACCTGGACGGGGTCGCAGCGGTGGTCATCGACGAGATCCATGAGCGCCATCTCGAATCCGACCTGGTCTTCGGCATGCTCGCCCAGCTGCGGGAGTTGCGGGATGACCTGGTACTCGTCGCCATGTCCGCCACTCTCGACGCCGCCCGCTTCGCCACCCTGCTCGGCGGGGAGGAGGGGCCGGCACCTCTGGTGGACGTTCCCTCCCCTATCCACCCGCTGGACATCCGGTACGCCTCCGCCGCCGAGTCCATGGTCAACCGCGACCGACGTCACCGCTCGGCGGTCGAGGATCTGGTCACCGCCACCGTGCGCCGCGCACTGACGGAGACGGGTTCCGGCGATGTGCTCGCCTTCGTGCCCACCGTCCGTGGCACCGAGACGGTCGCCGCAGCGCTGTCCCGGGACGGGGTACCTGCCCATGCCCTCCACGGTCGGTTGAGCACCACCGAACAGGCGGGGATTGTCAGCGGGCACAGTGCTGACGCCGCTCGCCGCGTCATCGTCGCCACCGATGTGGCCGAATCCTCGCTGACGGTGCCCGGTGTGCGCGTGGTGGTGGACACCTGCCTGTCCCGCGTCTCCCGGCGCGACACCACCCGCGGCATGTCCGTGCTGGTCACCGAGACCGCCTCCCAGGCGTCGATGACCCAGCGTGCCGGGCGTGCCGGGCGTGAGGGCCCGGGCACGGTGTACCGCTGTCTCACCGCCGAGCAGTACGCCAAGGCCCCGGCCGCGTCCCCGCCTGCGGTGTTGACCAGTGATCTCACCGCCGCGATGCTCGATGTGGCGTGCTGGGGGTCACCCCGTGGCGCGGACCTGCCGCTGCCCGATGCCTTCCCCACCGCGGCGGCCGATGCCGCGGAGGATGCGCTGCGTGGCATCGGCGCAGTGGATTCCTCCGGCGAGGCCACCAGGGAAGGACGCCGCCTCGCCCGTATCCCCACCGATCCCCGGCTGGCCCGCGGTGGGCTGGTCGCCACAGCACGGGTGGACGCCGCCACGGTCGCCAAAGTCCTGGCCGTCCTCGACGGCGGTGTCGGGTCCCCCGACGACCTGCCGAGAAACCTCCCGTCGGCGAAGGATCCGGTGGTGTCCCGCTTCCGGCAGATCCTGCAGGACGCCGCGTCGTCCAGCTCGGGGAACGCCCACCCTGATCTCCGCGGCGCTGATGCCGTTGCCTACACCCTGGCCTGC
Source organism: Corynebacterium sp. (assembly GCF_022712275.1). Taxonomy (GTDB): domain Bacteria; phylum Actinomycetota; class Actinomycetes; order Mycobacteriales; family Mycobacteriaceae; genus Corynebacterium. The sequence continues at coordinate 12,507 of NZ_JALAGU010000033.1, forward strand.
GCCTTCCCCGGACTCATCGCCCACCGTGTCGCGTCCTCCGGCAACCGCTGGCTCACGGTTTCAGGGACGGGTGCGGTGTGGCGGGACGGTGCCGGCAGTGGTGCAGCGAGCACAGAATGGATCGCCGTAGCGGACATCGCCCGGGCGTCCACCCACTCCACCGACGGCACCGGTGCGGTGATCCGTGCTGCCGTCCCCCTGTCCGAGGACCTGGCCTTCGATGCCGCCGCCCCACTGCTGCGCGACGGGATGACCTGTACCTGGACACCCGGTGGCCCGACCGGGAAACTCAGTGCCCGCCGCGTGCGGGGTCTGGGAGCGGTGGAGTTGGCGTCCTCCCCGGTGTCGGTGAAGGATGTCAGCGCATCCGCGCGCGAGGACGCGGTGCGCGCCGGGCTGGCATCCCACGGGCTGGGAGCTCTGGAGTGGTCGAAGAACGCCGACGAACTGCGCCGACGGATCCAGTACCTGCATGACCAGGGCGTGGACGGGTATCCGGATGTGGCGGATGCCTCGCATGCCTACCGGCTGCTCGAATGTGTGGTGCCGGACCTGGTCACAGGACGGCGTCCTGATCTGGCGGGGCTGCTGCGCGGGCTGATCCCGTGGAACCACCCGATCGACGATGTCGCGCCGACATCCCTGGAACTTCCGGCGGGACGCACCGTGCATCTGCACTACCCTGAGGTCGACACGGGCGGTCCGGTGGTGGTGGCGACGAAGCTGCAGGACTGCTTTGGACTGCAGGCCTCCCCCGAGGTCGCCGGTCGCCGGATCCAGTTCCAGCTGCTCTCCCCCGCGCAGCGTCCCCTCGCGGTCACCGATGACCTGGCAAGTTTCTGGGCCGGGCCGTACCTGCAGGTCCGTTCAGAGATACGCGGGCGGTATCCGAAGCACCCCTGGCCGGAGAAGCCCTGATCCCCGTCGCGCCCGGGCCGCGGTGGGAGCTACTTCCTGCTGCCGGTGAGCTTGCCGACGATCCAGAGGAAGATCACCGCGCCGAGCAGACAGGTGAGGAAGCTGAAGATCCAGCCGCCACCGGCGACGTCCACGCCGAAGAGAGTGAGCAGCCAGCCACCGAGGAAACCACCGATGACACCGACGATGATGTTGAGCACCAGGCCCATCTCACTGTCACGGCCCATGATCTTGGAACCGATCCAGCCGGCGAGGCCGCCGATGATGACCCAGCCGACGAAGCCGAGGGCGGGGGTGGAGCCGGCGGCGAGGATGATTGTTGAAGTGTCCATGCCCCCTTCTTACATTGCCTCTGACCTGTGTGAAAGCCCCTTGTGGAAGTGAACGGGTTGCAGTTGCCTACAGGCTCCTGGGCTCTTGCTGTCGGAGTGACGGACCGATGCTGGACGATCGGGTACGGTTCCGGTCACCTCGTCGAGGGGACGGGGCGGAAGGTACGGAGGGGGAACTATGACACTGACAGCCCTGTCAGAAGATGCGGTACAGAACTGGCAACCCCCGATCCCGGCACGGGGATTCCTGGGCGTGATCGTCACCATGGCAGTCAACGGCAGTCAGCGGCAGTCAACACTGCCTTGGTCCGTGTCGGCGCCAGAACCCTGATCCCGGTGAACAGGAGTTGGGGTGGGCGCACCTGGACATTCTGGCCGTCAGGCCACCGGCTACACATTCGGAACGGGACTTCATCCAGCTCATGGCTCTTCATCGCCTGGGACGGGACAATGACAGCAGAGCACACGGAAGGATGCGGATGACCATGACGACCAGTTTCCCGAGGCCTGGCCTCGAAAGCCTGGATGCCAGTGGACTCCGGGTCCGCCGGGCAGCCGACAAGGCAGCTGTCTCCGCGGGCACCGGAACCGGCGACATCCTCCCCGGGTGGATCTACGGGTTGGCAGGCAAACCGGTTCCGGAGGGCGCCACCGATGAAGTGCAGCGCAACCCGGACCGTGACGGCTACGACTGGACCTGACCGGCACCCTTCCGGTTCTTCTCCACCGCGGTCGTTCCCCAGGCCAGGACGCCTGCCCCGATGATCCCGGTGAGCATGCTGAGGTACATCCCGTTGCCCACGGCGTCCACCCCGAACAACGTGATGATCCAGCCACCGATGACTGCGCCGACCAGCCCGGCGAGCGCCGCGGTCACATAGGCCCGGCGCGTCTGGTCCTCCGGAGTCTCTTTGCGGGATACCGCGACGAGCATCACCGCGAGCACTCCGACGGTGAGCCCGATGAGAATCCAGGCGACGAAACTGAGGGGTGGGGCAGAACCTAGTGCGAGCACTGTTGTTTCCATGCCCTCATTAGTAGTCGAGTTCGGCTGTGTTCACCGTGGGTTTCGTGAGGAACCGGCAGGAACCGGCAGGAACCGGCAGGAACCGGCAGGAACCGGCAGGAACAGGCCGGAACGGGTATGAACTTGTACCGAAACCTGCATGAAACGCGGCGGTGCAATACTCTGACCGGTCAGAGGTGGTCAGTCGGACGCTATACGGCCCGGACGGGACAGACGTCCCGCCCGGGCGCCCGGACCCAGGTGTCCCGACCACCGCGAGTCACCAGGAGATCCACCCGTGACGACCGCACACACAACTGCACAGACTGCACAGACTTCACCCACCGCACATACCGCGACGCTGACCGTCAACGGAGTGCCTCTCCGGACAGACGTCACCGGCACCGGCCCCACCGGCAGCACCGTTCACACCAACGCCCTGGACACCCTGCGCGACCACGGCCTCACCGGCTGCAAGGAGGGCTGCGCCGAAGGCGAGTGCGGTGCCTGCGCCGTCATGGTCGCCCGACCCGACGGCCGCCCCGGTTCCACCACCGGCGAGCACACCCGCTGGGTGCCGGTGAACGCCTGCCTGATCCCCGCGGCCGCCCTCGACGGCCAGGAGATCATCACCGCCGAAGGACTGGGAACCACCACCGACCTGCACCCGGTGCAGGAGGAGATGGCCCGCGCCGGCGGTTCACAGTGCGGTTACTGCACGCCCGGCTTCATCTGCTCGATGGCCGCCGAGTACTACCGCCCGGAGTCTGAACGACCCTTCGACCTGCACTCCCTGTCCGGCAACCTGTGCCGCTGCACCGGCTACCGCCCCATCCGGGACGCTGCACTCGCGCTCGGCACCCCGGACACCGCACCGGACATGGGCGCCGCACACCACGCCGCCGTACCCGTCGATCCCGTCGCCGCCCGACGCGACCGGCCGGCCCCGGCGCCGGCTCACACGGACCTGACCTCGGTCACGCCGACGGGCGCCAGTGCCCGCTTCCGGCGTCCGGCCTGCCTGGACGAGGCGGTCCGGATACTCCGCGACGAGCCGGGGGCGACCGTCGTCGCCGGGTCCACCGACCACGGCGTCCTCGTGAACATCCGCGGTGACCGTCCGGAGAACGTGCTGGCCGTGGACCGGCTGCCGGAGCTGCGCGGCATCACCTGGGCCGACGACCACCTGGAGATCGGCGCGGCACAGACCCTCACCGAGATCGAGCGGTCGGTGGGCCACGCCGTGCCGCTGCTCGGGAAGCTGCTGCCGCAGTTCGCGTCGCGCCTGATCCGCAACAGCGCCACACTCGGCGGCAACCTCGGTACCGGGTCCCCCATCGGCGACACTCCCCCGGCGTTGCTCGCCCTGGAGGCGTCTCTGGTGCTCGCCTCCGCCGACGGCGAACGGGAGGTGCCGCTCACGGACTACTTCACCGGTTACCGGCAGTCGGTGCGCCGGGCTGACGAGCTCATCGCCGCGATCCGGATCCCGACACCGCTGGCTCCCCTGACGGCGTTCCACAAGATCGCGAAACGTCGTTTCGACGACATCTCCTCGGTCGCCGTCGGCTACGCGGTCACGGTCACCGACGGTATGGTGACCAAGGCCCGGATCGGGTTGGGCGGTGTCGCCGCGACCCCGCTGCGCGCCTACGCCACCGAGAAACTGCTGGAAGGCAGCCCGTGGACCGCGGAGACGGTCGCCGCGGCCGCCGCGGTGCTGCGCGCCGAGGGCACCCCGATGTCGGACCACCGTGCCAGTTCCGCGTACCGTTCGGCGATGCTCGGGACGTCACTGGAACGATTCTTCGCCGAGTCCCCGTCGGCCGGCCAGTCAGTGGAGGCAGTCCGATGAGCCGGCTGTCGCAGCGTCCCGCCGACCCGGTGGTCGGCGAATCCCATGCCCACGAGTCCGCCGCCGGGCACGTCACCGGCACTGCCCTGTACACTGATGACCTGGTCAACCGCTATCCCGGCATCCTCCACGCGTATCCGGTGCAGTCGCCGCACGCCCATGCCCGCGTCCTCGACCTGCGGGTGGACGCCGCCTACGCGATCCCCGGCGTGGTGCGCGTCCTCACCTCGGCCGATGTGCCCGGGGTGAACGACGCCGGCACGAAGCACGATGAACCGCTGTTCCCCGACGCCGACGGCGGAGAGGTCATGTTCGTCGGCCATGCCGTGTGCTGGGTCCTCGGCGAGACCCTCGAGGCCGCCCGACTCGGTGCCACGGCAGTCGAGGTCGACTACGAGGAGCTGCCCGCCGTACTGACTCTCACCGACGCGATCGTCCGGGAGAGTTTCCACGGCGCACAGCCGACCATGTTGCGTGGGGACGCCGCCTCCGCCCTGGCGACCGCGGCGACCGACCCCGGGCAGAACACCATGTCCGGCACCTTCGAGTTCTCCGGCCAGGAGCATTTCTACCTGGAGACCCAGGCGTCCATCGCGCAGATCGACGAGGCCGGGCAGGTGTTCATCCAGTGCTCCACCCAGCACCCGAGTGAGACCCAGGACATCGTCAGCCATGTCCTCGGCGTCCCCGCGCACGAGATCACCGTGCAGTCACTGCGGATGGGCGGTGGCTTCGGCGGCAAGGAGATGCAGCCGCACGGCTACGCCGCCGTCGCTGCGATCGGCGCCACGCTCACCGGACGCCCGGTGCGGGTGCGGCTGACCCGTACCCAGGACATGACGATGACCGGCAAGCGCCACGGCTTCCACTCCGCCTGGACCGTCGGGTACACCGACGAGGGCCTGCTCACCGCCCTGGACGTCACACTCACCGCCGACGGAGGCTGGTCACTGGACCTGTCCGAACCGGTGCTGGCCCGGGCAATGTGCCACGTCGACAACGCCTACTGGATCCCCGACATCGCCGTGCACGGGCGGATCGCGCAGTGTCACCGCACCTCGCAGACCGCCTTCCGCGGGTTCGGCGGGCCGCAGGGCATGATCGTCATCGAGGACATCCTCGGACGCATCGCCCAGACCCTGGGCATCCCCGCCCGCGAGATCCGGCGGCGCAACTTCTACTCCGGGGACCAGCGCACCCCCTACGACATGCCGGTGCGTCACCCCGACCGGTTGGACGCCGCCTGGTCCCAGGTCATCGACCATGCCGAGGTGGAGCGCCGCGAGACGGAGATCGAGATGTTCAACGCCACGCACCCCGACCGGCGGCGTGCCCTGGCGATGACGCCGGTGAAGTTCGGCATCTCCTTCAACCTCACCGCCTTCAACCAGGGTGGTGCGCTGGTGCTGGTCTACAAGGACGGCTCCGTGCTCATCAACCACGGCGGTACAGAGATGGGGCAGGGCCTGCACACGAAGATGATGCAGGTCGCGGCGACGACTCTCGGTGTGCCGCTGTCGACGGTGCGCCTGGCGCCGACCCGGACCGACAAGGTGCCGAACACTTCGGCGACGGCGGCGAGTTCCGGCTCGGATCTCAACGGCGGGGCGGTGAAGGACGCCTGTGAGCAGATCATCGACCGGTTGCGGGTCGTCGCGGCGTCCCGTCTCGGTGTACCGCCGGCGGATGTGCGGTTTTCGCGCGGTATCGTCACCGCACTCGGCACCGACGGATCACTGACCTGGGAAGACCTCGTGAACACCGCGTACTTCCAGCGGGTGCAGCTCTCGGCGTCCGGGTTCTACCGCACCGAGGGCCTGCACTGGGACGCGTCGGTGATGCAGGGCGAGCCGTTCAAGTACTTCGCCTACGGTGTCGCCGCCGCAGAGGTCGAGGTCAGCCGGTTCGACGGCTCCTATGAACTGCGCCGGGTGGACATCGTCCACGATGTCGGAGACTCCCTGTCCCCGCTGATCGACCTCGGCCAGATCGAGGGCGGGTTCATCCAGGGCACGGGCTGGCTGACGCTGGAGGACCTGCGCTGGGATGACGGCAACCATGACGGCGACCGCGGGTCCGGACGCCTCACCACGGCCGGGGCGTCCACCTACAAGATCCCCTCACTGTCGGAGCTGCCTCCGGAGTTCCACGTGGAACTGCTGGACAAGGCGCACGAGGAGGGCGCGGTGTACGGCTCGAAAGCCGTCGGCGAGCCGCCGTTCATGCTGGCGTTCTCGGTGCGTGAGGCGCTGCGCCAGGCCGTCGCGGCATTCGGGTCCGGCGGTACCGGCGGGAACGTCGTCGTTGATCTGCCCTCCCCGGCCACGCCCGAAGCGGTGTACTGGGCGGTGGAGCGGGTGCGGGCCACTTCCGCTGATTCGGCTGCGGTCCCGTCATGAGCTGGATCGCGGACGCCGCGGACCTGCGCGCCCGCCGGATCCCGTCGGTACTGGTGACGCTGGTCGCCCGGCGCGGCCACGCACCCCGGGAGGCCGGGGCCAAGATGCTCGTCACCGCGTCCGAGGTCCTCGGATCCGTCGGCGGCGGCAACCTGGAGGCAGGGGCTGTCGACCGTGCGCGCGAGATCCTCGCTGCTGCCTCGGCAGGCGAGACGGCCGACCCGGAGTTCCTCGACTTCGCACTCAATGACCGCGTCCCCTACGACCACGGCCGCCAGTGCTGCGGCGGAGAGGTGACCGTGCTGCTCGAGCATCTGCCGGTGGTGCCGGCCGTTGCCGTCTTCGGCTGTGGCCACGTCGGCCTGGAGCTGGCCCGGATCCTGTCGCGGCAGGACGCCGAGCTCTGGTTCTGCGATTCCCGACCCGACCGGGTCCAAGCGGTCGCCGACGAAGTCGCCGCCGCAGCGTCAGTCTGTCCGGCGACGGTGCACACGGTGCACTCGATGCTCCCCGAATCGGTGGTCGAGGACCTGCCGGCGGGCACGCACGTGCTGGTGATGACCCACGACCACGGCGAGGACCTGCACCTGTGCGAGGCACTGTTGACGCGCCTGCGTGAGACCGACGACCTCGGGCCGGTCGGCATGATCGGATCCTCGGTGAAGTGGACACGGTTCCGGAAGAAGCTGGCGGACGCCGGATTCAGCTCGGACGAGATCGACCGGATCACCTGCCCGATCGGCCTTCCTGACCTCGGAGGACGCCACCCCGCGACCATCGCGGTGAGTGTCTCCGCCCAGCTGCTCCGGCGCCTGTAGCCGGACCAGTCAGTGCTCTGCGTTCTGCGACGGTGATTCGTGAGGCAGTGGCGTACATGGCGTACACGGCGTACACGGCGTACACAATCGTCACGGATCCAGGGATTCGGTACAACACAGAGGCCGAAAACGTGACGATCGTGTACGCGTGACAGGAGTTGCAGCTGGCCTACAGCTGCTCTGCCAGCCAGCTCTCCAGAACCTTCGCGTGGGTGTGGTCGGTGTCCTTACCGGCGAAGAGCAGGAGAACGTCGCCCTCAGCCAAGGCGTCCTTGAGCTGGGTGAGGGCATCGTCCAGTTCCCCGTCCCTGTACCGCTCATCGAGTTCAGCCCGGTACGCGTCCCCGAACTGCTCCCAATTCAGGGCATCGGCGTGGAACTCCCTGCGCAGCTCCGCCGAAGGGGTGAGCTCCTTCGGCCAGCCGGTCAGCGGCAGATCGGTCTTCTTCACGCCGCGCGGCCACAACCGGTCCACGAGGAAGGTCGCGGCGTCCCCGGCGCCCTCGTCCCTCACGTCGTAGGCGCGGGCGATACTCAGTGTTCCCATGCTTCCGAGGCTACGCCCGGGTCAGGGACTCCTCAGGGGTGTCCGGTGCGAAGGTGCTCACCGGCCGGGTCCCGCTGAGCAGCCCCGGCAGGCCGCCACGTTCCCGGCTGAAAAGCACCGCAGCTACCCCGACCAGCAGGAAGAGCAGATCGGCCGGAGCGGCCAATCCCAGCAGTTGCAGTCCGCCGATACCGGCCAGGAACCGCAGGACGCGCCGCATCCACGCCGGCAGACTGCGGCGTCCTGCCACCGGCCCGAACCTGATCTCGACCGCATGGTCACCGATGGTCCGCCCGGTGACCAGCACCACCAGCGCGGAAACCACCAGGGGAACGAGGAGGCTGACCTGCTCGGTGAGGTTCGCGTCCACGGTATCGACGTTCCTGCCGTCCACCACGATCTGCCAGATGTTCACCATCGCCGCGGAGCCGAAGGTCAGCAGTGCAACGACCAGGAGGTCGCACGCTGCGCCGACGGTCCGACGCCTGCGACTGACCTGCTCGCCCACTGTCGGGACGCCGGTATCGCCGGAGGTCGCGTCCTCCCCCGAATCAGCCCCGGAGCGGCGGACCAGCCGGCCGTGCAGCCAGGCGACGACAGCGGCCAGCACTGCGCCGATGACGGCGCCGGAGGTGTTCGCCAGCAGGTCATCGACGTCGAAGAAGCGGTAGGCACAGGAGTAGATCCCCCACACGCCGGTGTACTGCGTCGTCTCGATGAACAGGGAGACGGCGAATCCTGCCACCGCCGACCACAGGATTCCGCGTCCCCACAGCAGGCGCAGGATCAGCCCCAGCGGGACGAAGAAGACGACGTTGAGCGCGACCTGCAGCACCGCCGGATTGGTGAGCAGCGCGCGGGTCGATGAGGTGTTGTAGGCACGGATGTCGTCGACGAACTGCAGCGGCCTGGTCTGCGCTCCCCGGCACACGATGTCCGTGGGGTCCGGCAGCGGCAGCAGCGTGTAGGTCCACAGCGCCATGGCGTAGACGAGGAATCCCACCCAGAGCAGGGTGCGCGAGACGGTCAGCCGACCGTCCCGGCGGTAGTTGAGCCAGACGAAGGGGACGAACAGGACGACGGCCAGCGCGAGGCCGACGGCCACCGCGACGACCCCGGAGATGACATCATTTTCCATCGGGACGCAGTGTACCGGCGGCACGGCACCGGGTCAGCGAACCGTTCAGTACCCGTCAACCACGGCCAGCGCATGCAGTTCGTCGGAGACCCGGTCGGCCAGGTCACGGTCGGTCCACATCGCGCGGACGACGGTCTCTGCGTCCCCCTCGGGAAGGGAGGGCACCATGCACCGGGAGCGCAGGTGGGTCAGCACCGCGTGCTGGCGGCGGGCGAACGGGAGCTCCGGGATGAGGCCCCAGGCGCTGCGGTAGACGTCGTAGCCGTCGAGGACTTCGCCGGTGAACAGCATCACCGGGTCGGAGATGTGCTCACGGGTGTAGTTCGGTTCCTCGGTGCCGTCGATGACGGCGAGCTGGTCGTCATCGAGGAAACTGACCCACATCGAGGTCTCGGCGCCGGCCTGGCGGACCGGTGCGGCGGCGATGTAGCCGCGTGGGCTGACGTGGGCGGTGAAGGCGGTCCTGACATCGCGGACGCAGGCCCGGACGAACGGGACCGTCTGTGAGACGCCGTGTTCCCGCAGCTTGACCTGCATCACCCCCGGCGAGGCATTTGATCCGACGGCGACGACCGGGCGCCGTCCGCCGTCGAGGCCGACTTCGGCGAGGGCGAGGTCCCCGGGGAACCAGCCTTCCGAGGTCAGGGTGCCGGACCGGGTGGGCCAGCGTCCCGGATAGAGCCATGGGGTGACCGTGAGGTCGACACCCATGCAGGACTCGCGTGGTGAAGACATGATGTCTCCGAGGCTACGCTTCCACCCGGGGGTGAGCCACGGTCACACGGCGATCACGCGGTCCGGAATCTCCCCAGCAGCCGCGCGGTCTCCTCGGCGATGACGCGCACCACCTCACCTGCCGGAGCCTGTTGGCGGACCAGGCCGACGGACTGCCCGGCGTGCAGTTTCAGCTCCTCGGCGAACTCCCCACCGGAGGCGCGCGCGGCGATCAGTTCCTCGTCGGTGACGGTGGGGTCACTGTTGTAGCGGTCGACGAAGGCGTTGCGCACCGTGCGTGTGGGCCACCGGGCGATGTCCCAGTCCTGTTGTTCGGCCCGGTCGTAGACACCGGTGAGGACAGTCGTACCACTGCCCGCCTTCACGGCGGCCGCCTTGAGCTCCTCCGAACCCTGGGATTCCGGGGACGCCAGCAACGCGGTACCGATCCACGCCCCGTCCGCCCCGGCCGCGAGAACGGCGGCGACCCCGCGCCCGGTGGCGATACCGCCGGCGACGACCACCGGGACGCCAGGCGCCTGGACGGCGAGGTAGTCGAGGATCTCCTGCATCAACGGCATGGTGCCGAGGCGTCCGGTATGCCCACCGCCGTCGGTGCCCTGGACGCAGAGGACGTCGACATCGGCCGCCAGTGCCTGACGGACCTGCAGCATGTCGTTGACCGGGGCCACGACGCTGATCCCTGCGGCATGGGCGGCGGGCACCCAGGGGCCGGGGTCACCGAAGCCGAGGGAGAGCACGGTCGGGTTGGCCGCCAGTGCCGCCTCGAACTGGGCGGAGACGCCGTTGTTCTCCGCCGCCTGCGCATCGATCGCCCAGATCATCAGGCCGATCCCGAAGCTTCCGCCTGTCCCCGCGACCTCCGCCTCCGTGGCGATCCACTCCGCGGAGGTACGTGCGCCGACCCCGATCATGCCGAGCCCGCCGGCGGCGCTGACCGCGGCAGCGAGGCGTCCTCCTGCCCTTCCCGCCATGGGGGCTCCGACCAGTGGAAGGTCAATCCCCCAGAGTCTGGTCAGGCGTCCGCCGAGGGCGTCGGACGTGCTCGCGTTCATGTGCTGGTCGGGCTGCTGGTAGCCGTCGCGGTAGACCACAGGTGGCCTCCCCTTCCGGAGTTCTCATTCGGAAACTGTCGTCAGTTTTCGGTCGTGTGTCCCGCAGTCTACAGAGGCAGGTTCACCGCGTACTGTATGCTCCCATGGACATGACCGTGAAGAACGCGAAAGACGTCAGCACCGCTCCCCTCGTGGCCCTGGGCCTCATCGGCGGCTGGGTGACCGCCCGGGAGACCGGCATCCGCCCGCTGGGCACCGTCCCGATGATCGCCGCCCTGGGCTGGGCGAACCGCACCTGGATCGCCAAGGGTGGCGCCCCGGTGGCGGTCGGCCTGACCGGCACCTTCCTCGGCGCCTTCGGCGTCTCCCACCCGCTCGCCAAGAAGATGGGTGCCTGGCCGTCCGTCATCACAGTCACCGCCGTCGCCGCCGGTGCGGCGCACTTCCTGTCGGACGCCAAGAAGTAGTCAGGTCCCTCGTCAGGGCCGTCAGGCCACCGCGGTGTACCAGGCGCCGACGGTGTTCTCCGCCAGCTCCCGCAACTCTGCGGTGTGCGGTTCCGGGTCCCCTGTAAAGCACACCGGATCGACCGCCGTATCCCACCCGTAGCCGGTGGTGATGGCGGTCATCGCCTTTTCTGCGCCGGTGGTGTCGTAGCCACCACGGATCCAGTACCCGGCGGGGACGTTGTGCGCGGTGTAGCTCTCATCGTTCGTCACCTCCATGTAGGTCGAGTCGAAGTAGTGCTTCAGTGCACCGGAGATGTACCCGAAGTTGGCGGTGGTCCCGAAAAGCAGGGCGGACGCCCCGAGCAGTTCGGCGGTGTCCGGTTCCAGGGCGTTGCGTTCCCGGACCTCCAGCTGGAGTTCCTCGGGCAGGGTGCTGTTGACCTCGGCAGCGGCCCCCTCTGCGGCGTGGCGCACGGTGTCGGTGATGGCGCGGAGCTTGTCGGTGGGGCTGTGGTGGACGACGAGTAGATAGGGCATACCCCCATCATGCCCGTCATCGTGCACACCGCCCCAGAAAAGTAGTTAGTCTCGGAATATGAGTAGATTCCAGTCACCCCGCACCAACGGCCCCCTGATCCTCCCGTTCAACGGGAAGGCCCCACGCATCCACTCCTCCGCCTACATCGCCCCGAATGCGGTGATCGTCGGTGACGTGGAGATCGCCGAGGACGCCTCCGTCTTCTACGGCGTGGTGGTCCGCGCCGATGTCGGGACGATCCGGATCGGCGCGCGGTCCAATATCCAGGACAACTCCGTCATCCACACCGAGGAGGACAGCCCGACCGTCATCGGTGAGGACGTCACCGTCGGTCACCAGGCACTCGTCCACGCCTGCACCGTCGGCGACGGCACGCTGGTCGGCATGCAGTCCTCACTGCTGAGCCGCTCGGTCATCGGCGCCGGCTGCATCATCGGCGGTGGTGCCGTCGTCCTGGAGGACCAGGAGGTCCCGGACGGCTCGCTGGCCGCCGGGCTGCCGGCGAAGGTGCGTCGGGAGCTGTCCGCCGAAGAGAGGGAGCACCTCATCACCCACGCCGCCGGATACATCGACCTGGCGAAGGCACAGTCGCTACCGGATGACGCACTGAGTCTCGACGAAGTGCGGTTCAACTGAGGATTGAAGAGTCTCCAGGAGTGATCAACAGAAGGAAATAAGAAAAGGTCCGCACAACGAAGTGTGGACCTTTTCAGTGTCTCATGCCATGCCCTGAGACCGGGCGAGTGTGGTCGATCAGTGCGGCGCCTTGCCGATGTCGACGCCCAGGAAGTTCCCGACAGCGTCGAGGATGCGGAAGACGAAGAGGCCGAGATCCTGGATGATGTCGACGCCGGAACCGAGGATGGAACCCATGGTGTGTCCTTTCGGAGAGTCCTGACGGAGTGCCCGCGCAGGAGTTGATTCTGAGTGGTCAAGCGTGGCCAGAGCTTTGTCTGACCACCGTATTTACTCTGCGGAGGGAGCCCCGTCGCCGGCCGAACCGACAACCGCGGTCAGACCCTCACCGAGGGAGATGATGATGTTGCGGATGAGACCGCCGACGGCGTAGAGGACATCCTTGATGAGCTCAGCAGAACTGTCGATCATGGGGGTACCTTTCGATGAAGTGTTCCCCGGAGCTCCGACAGCGTCGAAGTTGCCGCCTGAACCAGTTACCGCGACCCTCTGCAGGATCTCAGTTTCTACGGGAAGAGCCCGCCGGGAAGATGTTATCTTTCACAGCGAGAATCTAGCACCTGAACAAAGGTAGGCATACCTCAGAAAACTGATTACTACCCCCGTCTAATGAAGGGTGGGCTTGCCTAAATCGCTTCCACTCACGTCTCACGCTGCGGAATTGCAGAACCCCCCTGCACCTGTCTCCCTCCCCCCGCTCCGTAGCGGTATCAGGTCAGTTCGCTACGCAGCACCCGCCCCCGGAGAGGCTCACCGGCCATCCGGCGGATCGGCCGGAAGGACATGCTGACCCGTCGCGTCCAGCGTGAGCGCCAGCGACGACACGTACTGCGTCCTCCCGTGCTCGTCAGGAACGGGCGAGGCGACCATGTCCGGTCGCTCACAGGACTCACCGGTGATCGCACAGGTCAGGCGGTCGTCGACCGGGTTGCCGTCGGCGTCGAACATCGGCAGGTCGATACCGTCGTCCACGCGGCGCAGGTAGTAGCGGCCCTTCGTGACGACCGCGGCCAGCGGAGTGACGATCACGGCGATGCCGGCGGCGAACAGCGGGGAGAAGGCGGAGATGCCGTCACCGAAGGCGCCGAAGAACATGGCCACGGAGATGCCGCCGGACAGGATCACCGAGGTGATGCCGACCGGGTTCCAGTCATAGAGCATGCCGCGGCGGAACTCCGGCACTTTCGGAGACAGGCCGAGCAGGTACTTGTTGATGACGATGTCCGCGGCAACGGTGAAGATCCAGGCGATGGCGAGGTTCGAGTAGAAGCTCAGCACGAAGCTCAGGACACTGAACATGTTGAACTCCATCAGCGCCAGGGAGATACCCACGTTGAAGACCACGAACCACACACGACCGGGGTACTTCTTGAACGAGCGTGAGTAGATGTTCGTCCAGGCCAGGGAGCCGCAGTAGGCGTTGGTGGTGTTGATCTTGATCTGGGAGATGACCACGAGGATCACGGCGAGAGTGGTTGCGAGCCAGCCCGGCATCATCTCGCGGTACTCACTCATGAACTGGTTCACCGGTTCGACGGCGATGTCGGTACCCTGGCCCAGCACGGAGATCATGTAGACCGCGAGGAAGATGCCGATGATCTGCTTGGTCGCACCGAGGACGACCCAGCCCGGTCCACCGCAGATCACCGCGGCCCACCAGGACTTCCGGTTGGCGGCGGTCTTCGGCGGCATGAAGCGCAGGTAGTCGATGTTCTCGGCGATCTGGGCGGTCAGGGAGAGACAGACGCCGGCGGCGAGCATCATCGCGGCGAAGGAGACGGATTTGTCGTCCTCACCGGTGTAGTCGAGGAAAGTGCCGACCGAGCCCGGTTCCTGGATGATGAGCACGACCAGGGGGACGAACATCATGACCAACCACAGCGGATTGGTCCACGAGTGCAGTTTCGACAGCAGCTTCATACCGTAGATGACCAGCGGGATGATCATCAGCGAGCTCACGGCGTAGCCGATCCACAGCGGGATGTCCAGGCCGACCTTCAGGCCCTGCGCCATGATCGCACCTTCTGTGGCGAAGAGGATGAAGGTGAAGGACACGAAGATGAGGTTCGTGATGATCGATCCCTTGTAACCGAAGCCGGAGCCGCGGGTGATGAGGTCGAGATCGACGTTGTAGCGGGCGGCGTAGTAGGCCAGCGGGAAGCTCGAGACGAAGATGAGGACCGCCGCGATAAGGACACCACCGATGGCGTTGACGGTGCCGTGCTCGACACCGATGGTCGCGCCGATGGAGAAGTCGGCGAGGTAGGCGATGCCGCCGAGGGCACTGGCGGCGACGGCGGCCGGCGTCCACCTACGATAATGGCGCGGGGCGAAGCGCAGCGAGAAGTCTTCGGTACCGACGGGAGCGGCGTGGTCGACGGCGGAGGCTGGGGACGTACCGGAACCGGGCGCACCCGCCTGCGTGGCCGGTGCCGTGGTGGCGGTCTGCTGAAGCGTGTCCACTGGAGGTGTCATGTCGGGCAACGCTATGGGCGCTGTATTTCATGCGCGTGACCGTATATGTTTCGGTCATGGGTGTAAGCGTCGTTCACCTGGCGCCCCAGGTTACGGGCACGTGAGATGGCGTGGGACGCCGCTGGTCAGGACGGTCGGAACCCGGCAAGTCTGATCTGTCGAAATATCCGGGCAGGAATCCGTGCTCAACGCCGTCTCGGCGGATTCCTGCTCGCAGATTTCGTCTCATCCTAGCGCGGCGTCCACCAATGCCGGCAGGCCGGACGCGGCAGTGGTCCGCAGTGACCAGGTGGACAGCGGTGTGAGGTCGGTGGCTGCCGGACTGATCTCCACGACGGGGACGCCGCGTCGGACCGCCAGCTCCGGCAGGCCCGCCGCCGGGAAGACGACGCCACTGGTACCGACGATGACGACCAGATCGCAGCCGAACATCGAGGCTTCGGCGTCCGCGAAGTCCTGCTCCGGCAGGGACTCACCGAACCACACCACGCCGGGACGCACCGGGCCACCGCACTCCGAACACTCCGGAGGGGTCAGCCGTTCCACGGGCCATGTCGGCAGCTCCGGCTCCGGCGCGGGGCGGTCGCACACCGAGCAGCGGAAGGCCAGAAGGCTGCCGTGGAGGTGGGAGACATCCGTGGAGCCGGCGCGTTCGTGCAGGTCGTCGATGTTCTGGGTGGTGACGTGAAGGTGTGCGTTCCCGTCACCGTCGCCGACCGGGGCGTCCTGCCAGCGGGCGATGGCGAGATGACCGGGACTGGGGACGGCGTCCCGTGCCCGGGCAGCCCGCCACAGGTACCAGGCCCACATGGGGTCGGGGTCGCGTCGCCAGGAGTCGAGAGTGGCCATCGCCTGGGCGTCGACACTGCTCCACAGACCGGTGGTGGCGTCCCGGAAGGTGTCGAGGCCGGAGTCCGCGCTCATGCCGGCGCCGGTGAAGACTTCGACACGGCGGGCGGAGCGCGCGGCGTCCTGCAGGTCGGTGGGGATCGCGACAGAAGTCATGCCCCCCGAGGGTAGTTACCCGGGCACAGTCAACGGCACCCCGGACACGTCGACGTCTCGGGATCGCAGGATGGTCTCGCGGCGGTTTTCCATCCTGCGGTCCCACGATGCCGACACCCTGATCCCCAGTCCTCCGGTTCAGCGTCCAGGCGACGCTCGTCAGCAGCCCGCATGCGCCTCATTGTGCCTCACGCCGCGGGGATCCCGAGGACGGCACCAGTGATAAGCCCCGGCACCACGCCGCTTGTCTCTGCGCCAGACGACAGGGAGTCGCCTCCCCGGAGGATGACACCCCCAATCCAGACCGCCATGACAACGACGAGCACGGTGATCTCCGGAATCAGGCTGCACAGGACATAGTCCTCGGGCAGAACCCACACAAGTACAGCCACCGTGACCAGGAGCGACCAGTACATGTACCGCATCCCCACCGTCTCTGCCCGGGACAGAATCCGTTCCTGATACTCGTCATCGACAGAATCCTCCACACGGCGGATGTAGGTGTCCCCGTAGCTCATGGTCACTTCTCCGTTCCCGATGGTCTGCCGGGACACACCGACCGGTTCCGCCGGATCCGCCGGGGAGAGTTCCTCCCAGCGTCGCCAGCGACGGACCATGTTGGTCGTCTCGGCCGCATACTTCGATGCAGCACCGTTCCTACATACAGGAGGTGGAGACCATGACGACAATGTCCTCCCGCGTCCTCCCGCGTCCTCCCGCGTCCTCCCGCGCATTCAACCAGCACGTGAGCTCCGCCAAGCGCTCCGCGCTGATCCTTCGGTCCGACGCCGGATCGCAGCACAGCGTCCGACCGACCTCTACCTCAGCGTCATCACGGTCATCGAGCTTGAGCCGGGAGTACGCCGGGACGAACGTCGCGACACCATCCAAGGCCGCAGCCTCCGGAACTGGCTCGAGGACGAGGTGATGGACATCTTCGCCTCACGGACTCCCGATACCGATACCGATGCCGCCGTCCGGGCAGCCTCACTCCACGTCCCGGACCCAGCCCCGGAGAGAGACGCACTCATCGCTGCAACGGCCGTTGTCCATGGCCTTACCGTGGCGACCCGCAATACCCGGGATTTCTCATCGAGCGGCATCTCCTGATCAATCCCTGGGAGCAGTAGACCCACCGTACATGCCGACAACGCCGCCACGCCCCGCCCCGGACCCCCGGTTCAACTCACATCCGGCGCAGGTCCACGGCGGGCCGCCCCAGCAGGGCACGGCGGGCCTGGTCGTGCACCGCATCCACGGTCGCCCGCACCGCGACCGGGTCCTCCCCCGCCACACGGACGGTGATTCCGGCGTCGTTGACCATGGTGGACGCTGCGGCGGTGAGGTCATCAGGAGAGGATGCCGCACACCGCTCCACCAGCAGATTCCGGACGGAGGCCAGCAACTCCTTCACGGACACGCCGGCCGAACCAGTGGAACCGGTGGGCCCCGCAGCGCCGGCCGGCGGCACGATGAGCACCGTCCCCCACACCGGCCACCGCGACAGCAGCATTTCCGACCTGCCCGCCCCTGCACCGACCACACACAACGAATCCGAGAGCAGCGGCCGTCCACCCCGCTCGACCCGCCAGCACTGGCCCAGGGCATCGAAGAGGTCCCGCTCCCCACGGGCCAGGCGTCCCGTGAGGATCACGTCCGCGGCGAGCAGCGTCGCGGAATGAGCCAGGGAAACATCCGTGACCTGCAGTAACCGCGCTCCGGCGAAGAGGGTGTTCTGCCCGGGCAGGTACTCGCACACCGCGTCCTCCCCCCCCGTCAGGCTGATCCACTGTGTGGCGAGCCCGGCGTTCATCCGGTGCACCGGCGTACCCGCCGGAGTGGTGACCGTCGCCCGTGCTCCGTCACCGAGTGTGATCCGCTGCCGGATCCGGTCGTTCTGCGCCAGCCCGCCTCCGGTCGACCGGACGTAGACGAACGCCTCGCCGAGATCGGCGGGATCGACGTACAGCGGCCGGGTGAACTGCATCGGCGCCTTGACGTACCTCGAGGTCACACCAGTTTTCTGCATCTCGGACGCAGCATCCACACCCAGTGTCAGATCGAGGACGCCGACCTTGCCGGGGCGTCCCACCGGCTGCACACCGTCGGTGGCAGCGTCCCCGAGGAAAGACGCGAACTCCCACGGCACCGGCGGCGTGAGCGCCACCGGATCGAGACGGGCAGAGCTCACGCCCGGTACCCCTCCAGCGCTGCCGCAAGCTCGGCGATACCCTTTCCTGCCAGGCAGTCGGTGAGCACGACCGGCCTGCCGTCGCGCACCGCGATGGCGTCGGTGTTCATGATGTCGAGGTCACAGCGCACATACTGCGCGATGTCGGTCTTGTTGATGACGAGGATGTCGGACTCGGTGATGCCCGGCCCCCGCTTCTTAGGCATCTTCTGTCCCTCGGCGGTGTCCAGCACGAAGACGAAGACATCCACCAGTGCCGGGGAGAACGTGAGGGTCAGGTTGTCGCCGCCGGACTCGAAGAACACGGTGTCGATCTCCGGATGCTCGTCGATGAGGTCCGCGGCGGCCATGAGGTTCATCGTCGGGTCATCGCGCACGGCGGTGTGCGGGCAGGACCCGGTCTCCACGCCGACGATGCGCTCCGGATCGATGATGCCGTCGAGTTCACGGCGGACGTGGAGGGCGTCCTCCTGGGTGTAGATGTCGTTGGTGATGACGCCGACCTGGCGTCCGGCATCGACGAACAGAGGCACGAGCGCCTCGATGAGGGCGGTCTTGCCGGAACCGACGGGACCGCCGATGCCGATGCGCAGCGGGGAGCCGGAGCCGGTGACGGAATCAGGGGCGGCGGAGGGTGAAGGAGTGGTCATGGTGGTCCTTTCTAACTCATGAACAGGCGGGCGGGGGCGGTCTCGTGCGCGGCGGAGGCGAGGTCGGAGCCGGGACTGGCGCGGCCGAGCAGGCGCCACCGGCCGTAGGTGGGGGACTCCGGGTTCAGTAGATCGGACGCCACAGCCACGCACTGCCGGGCCAGTTCGGCGATCACCGGGTGGGCGGCGGTGATGATGACCTGGGCGTCGACGTGGTCGCACTGCCGCAGTCGCAGCGCCGCACCGGCCCACCCCACGGCGAGCCCGGTGAGTTCCGTGGCGACGGCCTCGGCCGGGGCGAGCCCGTGGGAGGCGTGGATGAGTCCGGCGACGACGGCCTGGTTACCGGGGGTTTCCTTCGCGGCCACCGCGGACGCAAAGGACGCCAGGGGTTCCGGTTGAACCTGCCCCAGCCGGGTCTCGACATCGGTGGTGACCTGCAGCATCTGGCGTCCGACCCGGGCGGATGCCCGACGCAGCTCACCGGTGACCTTCGTCGCCGGGAGTTCGTGGTCGATGGTGATCAGCGTGTCCAGATCCACTGCGCCCGGCGTCGCCGCGGCCGCGGTCGCCACACCGTCGCCGGGTGCGGCGGTGTGCCGCAGATGGTCGATGAGGACGCGCTGCACGGCGTCCGCCCCGGTCACGCGGTGCGCCTGCACAAGCCCCTCGAGTCCGTGGGACAGGGTGTAGCGGCCCGACGGGTACGCCGAATCGGCGTAGGTCATGGCCTGCAGGAACGGAAGCATCGGCGACGTCACAGCACTCAGAACAGGAAGAACTTCTGCGCCAGCGGCAGGGACTCCGCCGGGGCGATGGTCGCGTGAACGCCGTCGACGCTGACCTCGTAGGTGTCCGGGTCGACGCGGATGTCGGCGGTACGGTCGTTGCGGACCATGTCCTTCTTACCGATGCTCCGGGTGTTCCGCACCGGCAGGACTGTCGAGGTCAGGCCCAGCTGTTCGGGGACGCCGGCGTCGATCGCCGCCTGGCTCATGAAGGTGACCCGGGTGGCCTGCAGCGCGGTGCCGTAGTTGGCGAACATGTCGCGGTAGTAGACCGGCTGCGGGGTGGCGAGCGAGGCGTTCGGGTCGCCCATCTGGGCATACGCGATGCGTCCCTGACGCAGCACCAGCCGAGGTTTCGCCCCGAAGGTCTCCACCGGCCAGAGCACCAGGTCGGCGAGCTTGCCGGGCCCGATACTGCCGACATGCTCACCGATACCCTGCGCGATCGCCGGGTTGCACGTGATCTTCGCGACGTAGCGCAGGACACGCTCGTTGTCGTCGCCGTGACCCTTGTCCTCCTCCAGTTCACCGAGTTCCACCTTGCAGTGGTGCGCGGTCTGGAAGGCGCGCTGCCAGGACTCCCCGACGCGCCCCATCGCCTGGGAGTCGGAACTGAAGATACTGATCAGGCCCAGATCGTGGAAGACCGTCTCCGCGGCGATGGTCTCGGCGCGCACCCGCGAGTCGGCGAAGGCGACATCCTCGGGGATGTCGTGGGACAGGTGGTGGCAGACCATCACCATGTCCAGCAGTTCCTCCACCGAGTTCACCGTGTACGGCAGCGTCGGGTTGGTTGACGCCGGCAGCACATTCGCCATCCCGGAGACCCGCAGGATATCCGGGGCGTGGCCGCCGCCGGCGCCCTCGGAGTGGAAGGTGTGGACGGTGCGTCCGCCGAAGGCCCGGGCCGTGGACTCGAAGAAGCCGCCCTCGTTGAGGGTGTCGGTGTGGATCGCGAGCTGCACGTCATACTCGTCGCAGACGTCCATGGCGTTGCGGATGTTCGCCGGGGTCGCACCCCAGTCCTCGTGGATCTTCAGGCCCGCGGCACCGCCGACGATCTGCTCGGCCAGCGCCTCGGGCAGTGCTCCGGAGCCCTTGCCGAGGAAGCCGGTGTTCACCGGCATGCCCTCGGCGGCACGCAGCATGAACTGCACACCGTTCGACCCCGGGGTGCAGGTCGTGCCGAGCGTGCCCTCGGCCGGTCCGGTGCCACCTCCGAAGAAGGTGGTGATGCCGCCGGCGAGACCGTGTTCGGCCTGCTGCGGGGTGATGTAGTGGATGTGGGAGTCCACACCGCCGGCCGTGAGGACGCGGTGCTCACCGGCGATGACCTCGGTGCCCGGGCCGATGACCAGCTCGGGGTCCACACCGTCCTGCGCGTTCGGGTTGCCGGCCTTGCCGATCTTCACGATGCGTCCGTCCCGGATACCGACATCGCCCTTGACCACCCCCGCCACGGCATCGAGCACGATGACGCCGGTGATGACGGTGTCGAGCGCGCCGGTCGCCGCTGTGGCGGTCGGGTCCTGGGCCATGCCGTCACGCACGGCCTTACCGCCGCCGTAGACGGACTCGTCGCCGTAGGCGTCCGCGAGGAAGTCGTGGGTGATGCGGACGGTGAGGTCGGTGTCCGCCAGTCGGACGGTGTCCCCGGTGGTGGGTCCGTAGATCTCCTGGTAGCGGTGTCGGTCGATCGAACTCATCAGTTCAGCTCCTCCGGGAGTGCGTCATTGCTGGCCAGGAAGTCGGGGAGTTTCTCGCACGCGGCGGCCTTCACGGCCGGGTCGTCGAGCGCGCCCTCGGTCAGCCCCGCGAAGCCGTGGAGGACGCGGCGTCCGCCGAAGTCCACCAGGTCGACCTCGCGGGTGTCGCCGGGCTCGAAGCGCACGGCCAGCCCGGAGGGGATGGACAGGTGCATGCCCCAGGCGTCCTCCCGGTTGAAGGAGAGTGCGGGGTTGACCTCGAAGAAGTGGTAGTGGGAACCGACCTGGACGGCACGGTCGCCGGTGTTGGACACCCGCAGTGTGGTGGTACGGCGCCCCGGGTTGAGCTCGATGGTCGGCCCGGCACCCGGTGCGGTGCCGTAGCCGGCGGCGGATCCGGACATGGTGGTTCTCCTGCCTAGTGGTGGTGACTGTGGCCGTGCGAGTGGCCGTGGGAATGCGGGTGCGGGTGGCTGTGCGAACGGTTTTCGTCGCCGTGGGAGTGGGCGAACCCGGTGGCGTGGTCGGCGAGCAGGCCGGCGGCAATGCCGTCGTCATGGTGGTCGTGGGCCAGATGCACTGCCGTGTGCGTCGTCCGTTCCACCGCGGTGGCCAGGGCGGACGCCCGGAACAGTGGTGCTGCCGTACCGGCGTCCTTCCCGAGCGCCAGGTCCACCCGGATCTCGACGATATCGCGGGCACCGAGAAGTCCCAGCCGCTCGCGGGCCTTGTCCGGGGTCGGCCAGGAACCCTCGAAGGCGACCTCGACCTCGAGGTCCTCGGAGAACTGACGGGCCAGGCGCACCCGACGCAGCAGCTCGGCGTCTGCGAAGGGGTCGACGGTCCTCGCGACGAAGAGCACGGCGTCCTTCCCCTGCAGTGACCCGACGGCACGCAGGTGACGCCGCATCTCGGCGATGGCGCGGGTGGCGTCCACCAGCGAGGGACCGAGAATGACCTCGGTCCCGGAGCGTTGCGCCCACTGCAGGGCCTGCGCGGCCTGGGTGACCGAGGTGAGGTCGCGGTCGGTCCCGGCGGGGATGACGACCAGCGGCTGCTCCTGCTGGCGGGCCTGCTCCAGGTAGGGGGCGAGTGCACGGGGGCCGGTGACGACCGGGGTTCCGGTGACTGCGGCCAGTGTGTCCGGGGTCGGTGCCTCGGCGCCGGCGTAGAGGACGGTGATGCTCATGCCTCTCCCCTACTGCCCGATCGGGTCGTGGACGCTGACCAGCTTGGTGCCATCGGGGAACGTCGCCTCGACCTGGATGAGGCTGAGCAGGTCACGCACGCCTTCCTGCACCTGGTCGGGGCCGAGGACCTGTGTGCCGATCTCCATCGCCTCGGCGACGGTGCGTCCGTCCCGGGCAGCCTCGACGACGGCCTCGCTGATCAGCGCGGTCGCCTCCGGGACGTTGAGTGCCAGGCCGCGGGCGAGGCGGCGTCGGGAGACTTCAGCGGCGGTGAACAGGAGGAGTTTCTCCTGCTCCCGGGGAGTGAGATCCATGGCGTCCTTCCGGTCGTTGTACCCCTACGGTACTGCCGGGGCAGGACGCCGTGTGCCGCCGATGACGGGGTTTAACGCCGTCGAAACACGCGGCGCGCGGTGTCCCACACCGTGCTCAGCGCCAGGAAGACCAGACACGTCATGCCGAAGAGCGGGGCGATGGACCCGTAGACCACCAGTGCGGCGCCTAGGAGCAGGGTGCCCGGGGTGGGGCGTCCCCACGCTGCCCGGCGCGGCGGCGCGGCGAGACCGTTTGCAGGACGCCGCATCCACCACATCGCGTAGCCACGGACCACCATCACGATGACCGCCGCGGCGAGCAGTGCCAGGATGATCTGGTTCGGCAGTCCCAGCAGAGTGCCCATGTGCAACTGGATCAGCCAGGCCGAGACCTGCGCCGCCAGCGGCCAGTCCGTGGAATCCAGCCGGTCCGTGACCCGGCCGGTGGCCCCGTCGACGGCGACGGCGTCCGTGGTGAAGCGCCAGGACGCACGGTTCTCGGCGGCCTGCCACGCCTCTCCCTCGGCGGTCGGCGGGGTGAGTGTGACCGGGCTGCGCAGGTCACGGTGTGCGGTGGCGGCGACCCGGTCGACCGCGTCGGGGTCGGTGCCTGTGTCCGTGTCCGTAGCAGATGTCATGCTGTGGCCGGCATGGCCGCCGTGGCCTGCGTGTACTGCGTGTGCTGCGTGTGCTGCGTGGTCAGAACTGTCTGACCGGGCTGCGCCCGTCAGCGTGGTGGAGACCGCAGGTTCGGTCCAACTCAGGTTCTGCCTGAGCTCGGTGATGTTCGCGCCCGCCACCGAGGACCAGGTCAGGCCCGTGACGGTGAGAAACACCAGGCCGACGGCGATGACGGTGCCGGTGGCCCCGTGACGCCGCATCATCCGCGTCCGCCCCGCCCCGTCACGGCGGAACATGCCGGCCACACGGTTGTCACTCTTACGCTGGCGCCGCCACAGGATCACCACCCCACCGACGGCGAGGACGCCGAGCCAGCTCGCCGCGGTCTCCGAGTAGAGCCGGCCGGGTTCGCCGAGCCAGAGATTCCGGTGCCCGTCTGAGATCCACTGGCGGAACGGGAGTGCCGCAGAGCTGCCGTACTGGGTGGTGTCGCCCGTGATCTCACCGGTGTAGGGGTCGACGAAGACCACCCGCAGCGTGGACTCCGGCAGGCCCGGATCATTGAACAGGACGCGGGTGGTCTCGTCGGCGTCCCCGAGCCGGATCCCGGCGAGTGCGAGATCGGGGTACGTCTCCTGTGCAGTGGCGACCTGTTCACTGACCGGCACGGCGACACCGTGCTGTTCCGGGGCGGTGAGCATGTCATGGTTGTTGACCTGCTCGACCGTCGGGGCGACAGCGTAGAACAGGCCGGTAACCGCTGCGACCAGGATCAACGGGGCACAGATGATCCCGGCGAAGAAGTGCAGCCGGGTCAGCAGGCGTGAAATCTGGCGGGAGTTACGCGGAGAGCGGCCGGATGCTTGTCCGGACGGAGCCGGGGCGTCGTCGCCGGCCCCGGAGGAGGGGTGCGTGGTGGTCGTCGTCACGATGGAGATAGTCGGATCCGGTGCGTCCCCGGTTCCCGGCGGTCTTCCCCCGGCCGTCCGGGGGTGCACGGGCCTTCCGTATAGTTGTCCACTGGAAACAGCGACGACAACAGAGGAAGACGACATGTCTGATCAGTCCGGAGACTCCTGGGGTGAACCGCAGAATCCGCAGAACCCCTACGGGCAGGACCCGCAGCAGGGGCAGCCGGGCCAGCCCGGCCAGGCGTGGCAGCAGGGGCAGGGCCTGGACCCCTCCCAGTGGGGCCAGCAGCCGTCCGACCAGCCCTCACCGAAGAAGAAGACCGGCCTGATCATCGGCGGTGTCATCGCCGCGGTCGTTGTCATCTGCGCCGTCGTGGCCGCCTACTTCCTCATCGGCGGTGACGACGACGGTGACGAGGACCGCATGCACGAAATCGCAGAGTCCTTCACCGAGGTCGAGACCGTCGACGACTACCTCGACTGGGGCAGCGACCACCTGGTGGACGCCGTCTACCAGCAGGAGAAAGAGCAGATCGCGTCCTTCAGCGACGACGGGAAAGCCGAGGTCGAGGACTACTTCGCCCGCGGCGTCGATGTCGGCCGGACCGAGGAGCCCGCCGAAGCCGAGGTCGACAACCTCGCCGACGAGGACATTGACGGCATGAACGAGGCCCTGGAACGCACCGATATCGACGAGGACACCCTGCGTTCCTCCCGCCTCGTCTACATCACCGACGAGAACGGCGACGACGTCATGAGTCTTCTCTTCATGAAGCTCGACGACAAGGTCCAGGTCGCCGGCGTCACCCAGGAAGGCACCACCCAGGAGTGACGCCGGTCGGCGGCGGGTCGGCGCCCTGCGGTCCTCACACCCGGAACATGACCAGGTAGGACAGGTACACCAGGTAGCTGAGCACCAGCAGCAGCCCTTCACGCCTGGTCACCCGGCGGCCGGTGCGGAACATCGTCGCCACCAGAAGTGACACACCGAGCATCACCGGCATGTCGACCTGCAGGACCACGGACTCCACGGGGATGGCGTCCGGGGATATGACCACGGTCAGTCCCAGGATGAAGACGATGTTGTAGACACTGGAACCGATGAGATTGCCGACCGCCATCGACGCATGGCCACGCATCGTCGCCACGACCGAGGTGACCAGTTCGGGGGCGGAGGTACCGATCGCCACGACAGTCAGGCCGATGAGCGTGTCCGAGACCCCGAGTTCCGAGGCGATGTCGATGGCGCCGGTGACCAGCCAGTCCGCGCCGAGGATGACGGTCCCGATACCGACGACCAGGTAGGCGATGTCGCGGAGAATGCTGAGCCACCCGGGGCGTCCTGCGGTGTCTGCGGCTGCGGCCGCGTCCGTGCCGGCCTCCACCACATTGTCCGGGGCTGCTGCAGGCTCCGGACGTCGGGCCTGCTGCCGGACGTACCAGAGGATCAACCCGGTGTAGATCACACCGACGACCAGCAGGAGGACGCCGGACGTACGCCCCAGACTCCCGCCGAGCGAGAGCAGGAGCAGCAGAGCGGCGACGATGACGACGGCCGGCAGGTCGAGCCGCATGGTCTGGCGTCCGGAACGGATCGGACGCATCGCCGCGCTGATGCCGAGGATCAGCAGCAGGTTCACGATATTCGTGCCGACGATATTGCCGGTGACCAGGCCGGTACTGCCACGCAGGGCGGCGTCGATCCCGACGGCGAGTTCCGGCAGGCTGCTGCCGATCGCCACCACGGTCAGCCCGACGACCATGGGAGAGATCCCCATCCGTACCGACACCGCTGTGGCGCCCCTGACCAGGAGTTCACCGCCGACGACGAGGACGGCGAAACCGAGGATCAGAAGTATCCAGCTCATGAGGTGTGGTGTCCGTGAGCGCGGTCGTGGTCGTGGTCGAGCGCGTGGTCGTGCGAGTGGGTGCCGCCGAGATGGTGCAGCAGCCGGTGGACGCGCTCATCCGTCAGCGCGTAGCGCATCATCCTGCCGTCACGGGTCGCGGTGACGATCCCTGCGGTGGTCAGGAGCCTGAGCGCGGCGGACGCGGTGGCGGTCTTCACCCCGGCGCGGTCCGCGAGCTCGGACATGCTCAGCGTCCCCGGCCCCTCGTAGTGCAGCAGCGTGAGAAGCCGCAGGCGGGTGGGGTCACCGAGCAGACGGAAGGTGTCCGCCCAGTCGTCGGACAGGGTGCACAGGTGGGTGAGCTCATCGCTCTGCGCGTCCTGCGCGTGAGCGTCCTGCGCGTGATACTGTCCGTCGCCGCCGGTCATGGCTCCGTAGTGTAGCCGGACCTGCCGAGGGGACGGTGCCGTACACGATCGTGACGGATCCGCATCCTGCGTACAACGCATATGCCCGAAACGTCATGATCGTGTGCGCGGGCGGCTGCTCACAGGTCCGCCAGCGCCTCGGCGATGAGTGCGCGGGAGTGGCTGCGCAGCTCCGGGTCATTCAGGGCGTCCTGCACCATGATCTCGGTGACGCCGAACTCCTCGACGAACGGTCGCAGTTGGTCACGCAGCGAGTCCGGCGTCCCGGCGAGACACTGCGGCAGCATGAGACCCTCGACATGGGCCGGTGCGTCCTTCTCCTCGGTGGTGAGGTGGTCGCCGGCCTCCGCCAGCAGCGGCACCGGACCGGGCCTCCCGGCGCGCAGGTCCGCCCACATCGCCCGGTTCGGCCAGGTCAGGGTGAGTGCCTCCTCCTCGGTCGGCGCGGCGACGATGTTCAGCGCGAGGATGATCTGCGGCGTCCCCGGGCCGAAGGGTGTGGCGGTGAAGTTCTCCCGGTAGGCACGCAGCGCCGCCTTCGCCGCACGCGGGTTGATGAAGCCGGCGAAGGCGTAGCCGATGCCCAGCTGACCGGCGAATCCCGCGCTGCTCCCGGAGGAGCCGAGGGTGAAAACCTCCGGGACGGAGTCGATGCCGTGGGTCGGGTCGAGCGTGGCGAAGGGGTGCTTCTCGCCGAAGGCGTGATGGTAGTAGGCGAGGATCTCCTGGACCTGGTCACCGTAGTCGTCTCGCCGTGCCGAGCTCCGGTCGCGCTGGAGTGCGGCGTCCGCCACCGGGCCACCGGTCGCGCGCCCCAGGCCGAGGTCGATGCGCCCGGGGAAAAGTGCCTCAAGCTGCAGGAAACGCTCGGCGACGGAGTACGGGCTGTAGTGGTTGAGCAGCACCGCGCCGGAGCCGACACGGATACGGTCGGTGCGCTCGGCGGCCAGGGCGATGAGCTGCTCCGGGACCTGGGACGCGTAGCCGGTGGCGTTGTGGTGCTCAGCGAACCAGATGCGGTGGTATCCGAGCTGCTCGGCCTCGACGGCGGCGTCCAGCGCGCGGGTCAGGGCCTCGTGCTTGGTGTGTCCGGGCGTGACGGGTGCGAGTTCGACGAGGGAGTACTTCATGGGTTCCAGTGTGGCCCTGTCGGCTGTTCGGTGCCGTTACCCTTGCACCCCATGGACCACTTCTTCAGCCCTGACCTCCACCGGTCGACCGCACCGTTCTCGCACGCCGTCACCCACGACGGGCTCGTCCACACCGCCGGCATCATCGGGTAGCACGTCGCGTCCGGCGCCGTGGTCTCCGCGGATGTCGCTGAGCAGTGCTCCGCAATGCTCGCCAATCTCGGCGTTCTGCTGGACGGCACCGGGACCCGACGGGAGGACGCCGTGCGCACCACCGTGTATCTCACGGACTACGAGGACTTTGCGGTGATCAACGAGGTCTACGGCGAGTGGTTCACCTCGCCGTACCCGGCGCGCACCACACTCCAGGTCGCTGCGCTCCCTCTCGGCGCCAAGGTGCAGATCGACGCGGTGTTCCGGGCGCCTGCTGTCACCGGGGCGTCCTGACCTTGGGTCTGGCGTCCGGAGGTTTCCCGTCGCGCAACGGCAGGAAATCGACCTCAGGACGCTACGCACAAGGTCAAGACACATCCTCCGGCGGATAGGTCGGAGCACGGTTGCAGATTGACTCGAACTCCTCGCGGGAAACGTCTTCAGGGGCATAGAGCCCTCCGCACAGGCCTTCCGCACGAATTGATCTCTGAGCTTCGGGCGTGTTCGTGCATTCCTCCGCGCACCTCATGGTGCCGTCGGACCACTGAGCTGGCCCGGGGGCTCCCTGCAGACACTCCACGACGTACGGTTCCCCCACACTCACCGCCGGTTCCGCTGCACTCGCTGCAGGTTCTTCCGCACTCTCGACCGCAGGTGCCGCCACCGATGACTGCCGGTACTCGGTGACCTCGTAGGCGACATCCCCGAGGTTGCTGATGTCCGTCGAACTGTTGAACCGGAACTGCGGGGTGTCGCAGTTCGTGGTGAGGATCCATCCGTCGGACAGGGTGAGACTCGCGTCGATGTTGTTCGCCGCGTTGCGCAGTTGAGCGTCCAGCAGGACGTCCTCGTTCACCGAACGGAAGGTCACGAGGTACATCGCGATCCCACAGTTGTTCATTGACGCCGGGAACCGGGAATGATCCTCATCGGTGACGGGTGTCGCGTCCTGACCTTCAAAGACGCGCAGCATCCCGTTCCAGGACCGGTTCTTCACGTAGTCACCCCAGGCCTCGACCGCCTCCGGCACCGGGGCGGGGTTCACGCTCTGCACGCCGGCGTTCTCGAGCAGCGCGACGGAGTCAGTCCCGGGCCGCTCCTCACTCCCCGTGTCCTGCACTGCGGACGTCGACGCAGAGGCAGGACCCGTGGCCGAATCATCGTCTTCTCCCCTGCCCCAGATCAACCAGGCGCCGACCGTCGCCACCACGACGATGAGCACCACGGGCAGTGCGATGATCAGCCGCGACTGCCCTGTCGTCGGACGTCGCCCGGAGTCTGCTCCGGCGAAGGGATTACCGGGACTGTTGTTCTGTTCCTGAAACGTCACGCAGGCACAATAGTCAGACACCCTCTTTTCATTACGGGCAGGTAAAATCTTCATTCAAACGGTCGATTGAATGTGCAACTGAGCGGACGCGAGGGCTAGCGTCAGGGCGGTGACCATCTTCGCCGAGCTCCGCCACCGCGGGCGACAGGACGTGACCAGTCCCGACGCCATGACCGCGGATTCCGGCGCCACCACCGACCCCCTCGGCTTCACGGCATCCACCAGGCGCACCGTCACCTGGATCATCGTGCTCGCCGCGGCGCTGCTGGTCAGCGTGGTGTTCAGCGTCGGCTTCGGCTCCGTCCACGTCTCTCCCGCAGACTCCGCCCGCATCCTCTCCCACCACCTCTTCGGCACCGGCCTTGACCTCGGTGGCACAAGCGGCGCAAGCACCACCTCGGACCTCGCCCGGCACGACGCCGTCATCTGGACGATCCGCGCACCGCGCGCCGTGCTCGGGGCGCTCGTCGGCGCAGGACTCGCCATTGCAGGGGTGATCCTCCAGGCCACCGTCCGCAACGTCCTCGCCGACCCCTACGTCCTCGGCGTGAACTCCGGCGCCTCCGTCGGTGCCGCCGCCGCGATACTCACCGGTGTCGGCGCCGGACTCGGTGACTACGCCCTGCAGACCAGCGCCTTTCTCGGCGCCACCGTGGCGTCCTTCGTGGTCTTCGGCGTAGCCCGCTCCGGCGGGCGCCTCACCCCGAACCGCCTGATCATGGCCGGTGTCGCTGTCGGTTACGCCCTGTCTGCGCTGACCAGCTTCATGATCTTCGCCTCGGACTCCGCCGAATCGAGCCGTTCGGTGATGTTCTGGCTGCTCGGCTCGCTGGGCCTGGCGTCCTGGTCCGGGCCGTTCGTCGTCGTCGCTGTCGTGGTTCTGATGGTCGCGGTGTGCCTGATGGTCCTCGGACCGAGACTCGACGCCCTCACAGCCGGCGACGAGACCGCACTCACCCTGGGCGTCCACCCGGAGCGGATGCGCATCCTGTTGCTCATCCTGTCCTGCCTGCTCGTCGGCACGGTCGTGGCGATGGCCGGTTCGATCGGTTTCGTCGGGCTGGTCGTCCCGCATCTCGCCCGGCGGATGGTCGGTGGTGCGCACCGGGCCGTCCTGCCGGTGGCCGCCCTCCTCGGGGCGATCCTGCTGTGCTGGGCGGACATCGGTTCCCGCACCCTTCTCGCCCCGCAGGAGATCCCGATCGGCATCATCACCGCCCTGGTGGGCGCCCCGTTCCTCCTTATCCTCGTCCGACGTATGCACCATGGAGCAGACCAGTGAAGAAGACTCTCGCACTCACCCTCGCCGCCGGCCTCACCGTGGGCCTCGCGTCCTGCAGCTCCGGTGACAGCGCCTCCGCCATAGAGGTCGACAACTGCGGCGGTACCGTCCACCTCGACGGTCCGCCGGAGAATGTCACGCTGCTGAAATCAGCGCCCGTGCCGACGCTGCAGCACCTGGGTGTCCTCGACCGGGTGACGAACCGGGCCGGAAGATACCCCACCGCCTACTACGATGACGCCACCAACGACGCCCTGTCGGCCATCCCCTCCCTGACCGACAGGACGGATGCCTCAGGCCATCTCCAGATCTCCCGGGAAGAGGTCGTCGCCACCGGCCCGGACCTCGTCCTCGGTGAGACGGACACCGTCAACCGGCAGACCCTCGCCAGCTCGGATATCCCGCTGATCGAGGAACCGGCTTTCTGCGGTTCCCTGGAAGGCGCTGTGACCTGGGACGATGTCTGGGACCAGATCAGGCTCTACGGCACCGTCTTCGACAGGGACGCGGAGGCGGAGGAGTATGTCACCGCCCTGCAGGACCGCCTGGCGGCCATCGAGGACGCCGCCACCCCCACGAAGCCTGACGGCTCCCCCTACCGCATCGCGGTGCTCTACCCGACTGTCGGAGGCGGGGTGACCTACGCCTACGGCACAGGGTCGATGGCCGCCCCTGTGGTGGAGGCCGCGGGGGCTGCGAACGTCTACGCCGACCAGTCCGACCGGGTCTTCGAGGTCACCGCCGAGGACATCGTCGACCGTAACCCTGACGTGGTGCTCGCCCTCTACTCCGACGGTTCCGCCGACGGGATCGTGGACGCCGTGACCGGGCTCCCGGGCATGGACCGCACCTCCGCCGGGCAGCGTGGCCAGGTCCTGCCGCTGCTGCTGAACTACGCCGAACCACCGACTCCACTGGCCATCGACGGTCTGGAGCAGGTTGACGGGTACCTCCGGGACCTCCCGGACGCCTCGGGCACGGCGGACAGCCGGGCCGGTCAATGATCACCGCGGAGAACGTCCAGGTCCAGTTCGGATCCTCAACTGCGGTCGACGGGGTGTCCCTGACCGTGCCGGACTCCGGGGCTCTCGGACTCGTCGGCCCGAACGGCTCCGGAAAGACCACCCTGTTACGCGCCCTGTACGGGTCCGCGTCCCTCGCTGCCGGCCGCGTCCTGCTCGACGGGGAGGACCTGACGCAGGTGCGACGACGGGAGATCGCCCGCACCGTGGCGGTCGTCGCCCAGGAGAGGGACGCGGCGTCCGCCGGCATGCCGATGACTGTCGCTGAGCTGGCGATGCTCGGCCGACTGCCGCACCAGAGCTTCGGATCCCGCTCGGGTGAGCGGGACCGGGAAATCGTCGAAGACTCATTGGACGCGGTGGGGATGACGGCCCTGGCCCGCAGGGACCTGTCAGAGCTGTCCGGCGGCGAGCGGCAGCGGGCTCTCATCGCCCGGGCGCTTGTCCAGCAGGCCCGCCATGTGCTGCTCGATGAGCCGACGAATCACCTGGACATCCGCTACCAGCACGACGTTCTGGAACTCGTCGTCGGGTTACCCGGATCTGTGGTGGTGCTCCACGACCTGAACCTCGCCGCCCGGTACTGCGACCGGCTCGTGGTCCTGGATCACGGACGGATCGTCGCGACCGGGACACCGGGCGAAGTACTCACCCCGGAGATGCTGGAACCGGTGTACGGGCTGCCGGTGAAACGGCTCGACGTAGACGGTGAGATCACCCTGGTCTTCCCCCGGTCCGCCCGGACCACACCGGGTCAACCGCATGCCCGGGAGAGGGACGAGGTGTCCTCATGACCACCGCCACATCCGTCACGACCACCTCGCTACAGGACAGGCTGGACACCTACTGGTCCGGACGCGCCGTCGAGTACCACGCTCACCAGGTCTCCGGGGCACGTGCCGCGATCGACCGTGAACTGTGGACGTCGGTGTTCACCACCTCGCTGGAAGACTGTGGCGTGGACAAGGCCGGAGCCCTCGACATCCTCGACATCGGCACCGGATCGGGTTACCTGGCGTCGCTGCTGACGGACGCAGGCCACCACGTCACCGGTGTGGACCACTCCCCTGGCATGGTCGCCGCCGCCCACGCCGCAC
Source organism: Corynebacterium sp. (assembly GCF_022712275.1). Taxonomy (GTDB): domain Bacteria; phylum Actinomycetota; class Actinomycetes; order Mycobacteriales; family Mycobacteriaceae; genus Corynebacterium. The sequence goes on from NZ_JALAGU010000033.1 coordinate 45,136, forward strand.
ACCCTGAGCTGTGCGTTCTGAACGGCGATGCCCACTCCCCCGGCCTCCCCGCGTCATCTCTCGATGCCGTCGTCAACCGTTATGTGCTGTGGACGCTCCCCGATCCGGTTGCCGCAGCCAAGGCGTGGCGGACGCTGCTGCGCCCCGGTGGATCGGTCGTCGCGGTGGACGCCACCTGGTTCCCGCACGGTGTGGACCCCGCGATGAAGGTTCCGTCCGCAGACGGGGAGGACGCCTTCGCCCGCACCTATGATCCGGCGACGCTCGGGGAACTGCCGCTGGGTACGGCAGCTTCCATGGACGACTTCGCCGAGGTGTTCCGGGTCGCGGGATTCACCGATGTCACTGTGCAGTCATTGCCGCAGGTCGCGGAACTGGACCGGCGTTTCGGGGTGGCGCCGGGGCACGAGTCCAGGCCCCACTTCGTGGTGACGGCCAGCTGATCGGGCGTCCGTCGGGGACCATGGTCGTCTTTCCGGGATGTCGGCGTCGCGCAGCGTCAGGTCGTTCAGACCCCCTCGCGAGCGACCTCAGGGTGCGTGCTGCGGACAGCCCCACCCGGTAACGTGGATACCCCGACAACAAGGCCGGGGCCACCGTGACAAAGGACGCCGCCATGGTCCGCACCACCGCCGAAAAACCCCGGATCAAGCCGAACACCGAACTCCTTCTGGGCCCCTGCAGCCCCGCACAGCGTGGACTGCTGGATCCGTTACCGGACGGGGTCACGGTGGTCGACGGCATCGACCGGGACAGCATCTGGGCCCGCGCCGAGGACTTCGGTTGGACCCTCAGCGGCAATATCTCCCTGTCGGAGACCTGGTCATCGGTGAGGTTCAAGCGGAAGAACTGACCGTCACATGTAGATCGTCATGCAGACGACGAGACCGATGATCATGATCGCGCCGAGGACCAGCGTGACCACGTCGGCGTTGGAGGAGTGCGGGATCTCCGGCTGCTGGGCCTCGAGGTCCTGCTGCTCCTGCAGGGCGGTCTCGTAGTCGGTGGCTTCGTCGTTCTTCATCAGGACACGACCTTCACAATCTCGTGGACGATGGTCACGATGCTGATCACGTAGATCAGCGCCATGAACCAGGTGTACCCCCATTTGCCGCGGTGGTCGGTGACCCAGAACCGGCGGACGCCGAGCCAGCCGTTGACCAGTGCGACCACGCACAGGGCGATGGTGATCGGGGCGGCCAGGGAGCCCATGACGCTGAGCACCGGAATGAGGATCGGGATGATCACGTAGCTGATCGTGCAGCGGATCGCGGAGACCACGATCGCCCAGCGGAACGCCCGGTGGGCACCGGCGATGGCCTCCATGTCGATCTTGTCGATCTGTTCCGGGCGGATCCGCAGCATGCGGTACATGAAACGGTCAGCACGGCTCAGCGGCTTCGCCGTCGTGGCCGGCGTAGCCTGTGGGGTCGACGCAGCGGTGTCGGGCGACGGGGCGGTGGCGCCCGTAACGCCCTGGTTCGCGGCGACCTGGCTGGTGGTGGACATGGCCTCCAAGTTAGCAGCGTCAGCGGCCGGTGTCCTAACTGTGTGACCAGTGGGAACGGGTGAGGACATCCTTCTGCGGGGTGGGTCGCAGTCCGTACCTCTCCTCGAGAAGTCCGGGGCGTAGGACCGCCGGGGCGTCCCACAGATAGCGTTGCCGCCGCAGTTCCCGCATCATCGGCGAGAACACTCCCGCGCCTCGGAGGACCCACCAGGGGATGTGGTGGACCCGGGCGTGACCGTCCGGGGCGACCGCCTCGGCCATCTGCCGCGGGGTCATGGTCAGGGCAGTGGGCGCGAGGAGGACGGCGGTGCCCCCGGGAGCCAGTTCGTCCGCATGCTCCGCCGCGGCAGCCATCGCCGAGGTGAGGTCGGGGATCCAGGTCACCGACCGCGGCACATCGGGGTCGCCGAGCATCCACACCCGCTTCCCCGCCGCGGCGGGACCCAACACGAGCAGATGGAATGCGGAGGACGCCGGGTCGGCGGTCGGGCCGATGAGGTCGGCGGCGACGACGGACAGGGTACGTGCGGGATGTGCCGCACGGGCCGCGAGCAGGTTCACCCGGATCTCACCGAGCGGGGACGCCGGTTCCACATCTCCCCTGACCGCCCCCTCCACGGTGCCGTCATCGAGATCCTGCGCCACTGTTCCGAAGGCGTAGACGGATTCGGGGAAGACGACGGGAACACCGGCTTCCGCGGCGACGTCCATCACCGCCTGCTCCCGGTCCGGCAGATCGGTGGCCCAGGCGCGGGCGTCGTAGCTGGTGTGGATGCAGTGGAAGACCCCTGCGACGGGTTCGGCGGCCGGTCCACTGCCCGATCCACCGGCGACGGCGCGGCGGAGCAGGTCACGGTCGCCGGCGTCGCCGCGCATGAGGTCTGCCCCGTCGGGGGCATCGGCCCCACGGCGGATGACGGTGACGTGGTGGCCGGCCGCCACCAGGTCACGGGTGAGTTGGGTGCCGATCTGTCCGGCGCCGGTGACGAGGTACCGCATGGCTCTCTCCTTCATTTCGTGAGCAGTGCTCTCTTAATGCGCCCTCTCACGGTAGGTCCTTCCCGTCCAATAAGCAAGAGCAGTGCTCACTTTCTTGGTTCCGCCCTCAACGACATGCGACAATTGCATCCCATGAGCCCCGGAACCCCCAGACCCCGCCGCACCCACGCACAGGCCCGCGCCGAGATGCGCGAGGGCATCCTGCGCCTCGGGCGGGAACAGCTGGAGACCCGGGGCGCGGCCGCGCTGTCCGTCCGCGAGATCGCACGGGGTCTCGGCGTGGCATCCTCCGCGGTGTACCGGCACGTCAGCAGCCGCGAAGAGCTGCTCACCCTCCTCGTCGTGGACGCCTACACAGACCTCGCCGACCGGGTGGATGCCGCACTCGCCGACAGCACCGGCAGCAACGCAGACAACACCGGCAGCTCAGGCAGCACCACCCGGCCCCTGCCGACCATGGTCCACGCGGTCCGTCGTTGGGCGGTCGCGAACCCGTCACGCTGGGCCCTGATCTACGGCACCCCGGTCCCCGGCTACGCTGCCCCGGCGGACACCACCACCATCCCCGGCACCCGCGTGATGGGGGTCTTCCTCGGCATCCTCGCCGACGGCGCCGGGTCGGGAACACCGGCCGGTGACAGGCCCGCCCCCTCCCCGGAGCTGACACAGGTGCTCGCCGAGGGAACGGAGGAGCTCGGCGTCGTCGCGTCCCCCCGGACCGCCGCGGACGGCGTCCTGGCGTGGAGCAGCCTCATCGGCCTCATCAGCGCCGAGATCTTCGGGCAGCTGGGGCCGGAACTCACCGCCCTGGGTGGGGAACTGCTCGACCGGTGGATCGCGGACACCACCTGTCACTTCGGACTGGGCTGACAGCCTCATCGAGGACCATGCGCCAGCGTTCCTGCACCCCGTCGTCGGCGGAGTGGGGTCTGGCGTACCAGGTACGGACCACGTCGGTGAGCCACGACCACTGCGGGTAAGCGAGGAGTTTCTTCTGGCAGAGGCGACAGAGATCTGTCGATCATGGCGCAAAACTACCTGTACTGTGACCAACAAACTCAGAGCCTGTGGGGACGAGGCGTGAAGAAGCCCCCGACATAGCGCGAGCCGCGGGCCTCACCTACGGCGAGTAGTGCTGCGGCCCACTTCCAACCCTTCCGCAAAGAGGCGGCTTCGTCAGCGGCGTTACCCTCACACCGGCACTGCTGCAATGCTGTCCTGCCATGCCGTCTGATCTGAAACAGCACCACCGTCACCCCAGCTCGACCCGCGTCCACTCCCCCAGATCCCGCAGCATCTGCCGGTCATGGGTCACCACGATGACGCCCGCCTCCGTGCCCTTCACCGCCGCAGTCACCGCGTCCACGAGCACCGCCGAGAGATGGTTCGTCGGCTCATCGAGGATCAGCAGGTCAGGACGCTCCGACAGGACCATCGAGAGGTGGAGTCGGCGTTGCTGGCCCTGGGAGAGGCGTCCTGCCGGAGTCGACCGCGCCGCCCGGTCCAGCAGACCGAGCGACGCGAGCCCCGGCGCCCCGTCGAAACGTGCCGCATACCGGGCGTAGACCTCCGCAGCCGCCAGATCCGGCTGCTGCCAGACCGGCTCATGCTGGGTGAGGACGCCGACCCGCACCCCGTCGTGGACGTGCACCGACCCGCTGGTGGGTTCCGCAGTGCCTTCGATGACGTCCACGAGAGTTGACTTGCCCGCACCGTTCGGCCCGGTGAGCAGCACATGCTCCCCACCGGACAGGTCGAGTGTCACCGGTTCCAGCCGCCCGGCGACAGCAACACCGTTACAGGTCAGCAACGTCTTCCCGGATGCCACGGACGCTCGCGGCCACCGCAGTTCCAGCGGAGGTTCGGGGATCTCCACGGCATGGGACGCCAGTTCCTTCTCCCGCCGGTGCAGGGTCTGCACCACACCGTCGGCCCGCGTCGCACGCTTGTGCTTGAAGTGGCCTTTCGGCGGACGCCAGTTGTCGGTGAGCCGGGCACGCGCATCAGCCACCGCAGACTCGAGACGCCGATGCTCGGCGACCTGCGCGGCGTACTCCTGCTCCCATCGCTCCCGATCCGTCCGACGACGCTCCATCCACGCGTCATAGGTGCCGGTGACCAGCAGCGGTGTGCCGTCCGCGGTCGGGTCGAGGTCGAGGAAGGTCGCCCGTCCGTCAGCGGAGAGGTCACGCAACAGTGCGCGGTCATGGGTGACCACGCCCAGCCCACCGGACCATGACGTCAACTGGTCGGTGAGGAAGCTCAACGCTGTGGCATCCAGGTGGTTGGTCGGTTCGTCGAGCAGCAGGGTGTCCGATCGGGAGGCCAGGGCACAGGCCAGGCGCACCCGGTAGCGCTGACCGTGGGAGAGTTCGACCAACGGTCTGGTCCGGTCGGTGCAGGCGTCCAGCCCGGCCAGGGCGATGTCGACGCGCCGGTGGGTGTCCCAGGCGTCGAGCATGGTGGCGCGGTCGAGGGCGTCGGCGTAGCCGTCGCCGAGATCTCCACTGGTCAATGCGTGGTCGAGGTCAGCCAGGGCGGCGTCGGACGCGGCGGTGGCGTCCGCGACAAGATCGCCGACGGTGCCGGTGGCATCCATCCCCTGGCGGACCAGGGTGAGGCTGCCGGTGCAGCGCACCTCCCCGGCGTCCGGAGTGCGGACACCGGCGAGGGTGTGCAGGAGGGTGGTCTTGCCCGTTCCGTTCTCGCCGACGATGAGCAGGCGGTCACCTGCGGAGATCGTGGCGGTGAGATCGGTGAACAGCGTCCGGTCGGCGACGGTGACGCCGAGGGAGGACGCGGACAGATGAGGGGTACGGGACATGGTGGTCTCCAGATGTCTTCCGGAGCCGGGCTGAGCAGGGTGCGGTGACGATGACCGGTCACGTACTGCGGGCAGCACGAAGCCGCCGCCCGGCTCCACGGTGTTGATGTGGGCCGGAAGACGGCGGAGAACAATTCTGTGCTGTGTGCCCGGAAACGCTCCCCGCCGTCAGCGGCGGGTGCGGAGCTTCAGGGAGGCGGTACCCGTGTAAGTGCCTGCGAACATGACCGTCACCCTAGCAGTCCCACGGCGCAGGACGCCAGGCTCTTTCGCGGCATCCCTTTCTGCAGGCCGGCATCTGCTTCTGTCACTTTCCCCTCCGAGCCGACAGGACCAGCTGCCACTGTGCAGTTGCAGATGCCGGCGACCTCGGGGACTACCAGCGGCCCTCGGCGGGCGGGATCTGACCGAGGTTCTGCGGCGGGTACTGCTGGCCCTGATCCTGCGGCTGCTGCGGGACCTGGCCGTGCTGGTTCCACTGCGGCTGGCCCGGCTGGCCCGGCTGGCCCGGCTGGCCCTGCGTGGCCTGGCCGAACTGCTGGCCGAACTGCTGGCCGAACTGCTGCTGCGGCAGGGCCGCGCCGAGAATGCCGAAGTCCACCAGCAGGTACAGCACCGACACGACGAGCAGCACCAGGCTGAAGAAGATGGCGAGGAAGACGCCGACAGAGGCGGAGCCACCGTCGAGCTTCTCGCCGCCCAGGTCACGGAACAGGCCGTAGTCGGAGACCAGGCCGACGAATGAGGTGAGCAGGGCGAGTACCGCACCTGCGGCAATGAGCAGACCACCGGTCTTCTTCCAGACGGTCGCACTGAGGACCAGCGCACCGAGGAGGATAAGAGCGAAGGTGAGTGTGGCGGCGAACAGGGGGAGCAGGCTGAGATCGCCGGCGGTAGCGGACTCCCCGTAGCCCGAGTACTCCACGGAGCGGCGTCCGAGACCGTTGACGGCCAGGTCGTTGTTCGCGTCGCCGGCGGAACGCCACTCGAGGATGTAGCTGAGCGCGAGCAGCAGGAACAGGACGACGCTCGCACCTGCGACGTAGACCGGACGCAGCACCGCCGCCAGCCCGGTGGCCGGTGCCGTCGGCGCAGCAGCGGGGAGCAGCGGTTCCTGGGCCGTCAGGAAGTAGAGGACGCCGAAGGCCAGGGTCACCAGACTGACGACCAGTGCAAGGAAGATGCCGAAACTCAGGTTCCAGTCGATGGAGTCACCGTCCGGGCCTGCGCTCATGCCCATGAAGTTCCGGTCCATGCCGAAGTCCGTGAACAGGCTGATGAACGAGTAGAGCACACCGATGCCACCGGCGACGGTCAGGCACAGTGCGGCGATCTTCCGGTACGCCGTCGTCAGTGCCAGCACCGCGGCGACGACGATGAGCAACAGCACGAACAGGCCGAGGAAGTAGAAGCCCGTCACCAGGTTCCGCGTCGACTCGCCCTCATACGTCGCCTTCTGGATGCCGAATCCGTTGATGGTCGCCTTGCCGCCGTCTTCGCTGAACTTCTTCCAGCCCAGCCAGTAGGTCAGCAGGGTGAGCAGGAAGAGCACGCCGGAGGCACCGGCGACGTACAGCGGAGTGAAGAACGGATGCAGCGCGGCGATCCCGGCCCCCTTCTGCTGCGACGCTGCCTGCTGCGCGTGCTGGCCGTACTGGTTCTGCCCCTGCTGTCCGGCCGGCCCCTCGTTCTGCGGTACCCCACCCCACGGTTGTTGATCTGCCATCGTGACTGTCTCCTTGAGTGTCTGTGGTGAGCATGGTTGGAACGTCATTCGGTTCGCGACTCTACCTATCTTCGCCTACGTTTCTGAGGGCACCCTCCAGACGGGGCAGCCGGGAGGTCACCCCTGCCCGGTCGTGGCAGACTGGGCAGGTCCGTTCCGCCTGCCCGGGACGCCGTCCGCCGACAGAAAGGCACCACCACAGTGGGACGCCACGCAGCCCCGGAAGAACACCCCGAGCACGACTCTGTACACGACCACGCGCACGACCACGCGCACAACCACGCGCAGCCGTCGAAGGAGCTCCACTCCCACGGCCACAGTCACTCCCATGACACGGGCCCGTGGATCTCCGACCCGCGCAAGATCACCTGGACGCCGTCGCGCGTCATCCTGGCGTCCTTCCTGTTCCTGGGGGCGATCGCCACGGTTATCGCCGTGACGCTGCAGTGGCCGCACGGCAAGGCCGTCACCTCCGACGGTTTCCACGAAACCTCGAATCTGGCCCAGGAGGTCTCCGAGGGCACCGTCGCCATGGAGACCACCGGTTCGTGTGCCTCGGCCCAGATCGGCAGGGTCTTCGACTCCGCCCCCACCTCCGAGGCCGTCGGCGCGGACCCCTGTGACCAGCTTATCGTCGACATCACCGACGGTCCTGACGAAGGACGCCGCACGCTGCTGGCGTCCCCGAACAACGATGAGGACGCCGACGTGAACGTCGGGGACAAGGTGCTGCTGGCCACCACCACCGACGCGGACGGCAACCGCTCCTACGCCTTCCAGGACTTCCAGCGTGGGACGCCACTGTGGATCTGGCTGGCTGTCACCATCCTCGCCATCTGCCTGGTCGGTGCGTGGCGCGGCGTGCGGGCGATTCTCGGCCTGGCGATCACGCTTTCGGTCATCGGCTTCTTCCTGCTGCCGGCGCTGGCGCGCGGTGGCAACCCGGTGATGCTGGCGATCACGGCCTGTGCGGCGGTGCTCTACCTGGTGCTGTTCCTGGTGCACGGGATGAACTGGAAGACGGCGTCCTCGTTGGGCGGCACGCTGGTCGCCATGCTCTTCGGCACCGGTCTGGCAGCACTGGCCATCGACACCTCGGAACTGCGTGGGCTGGCCGACGAGAACAACTTCCAGATCCTGCTGTATCTGCCCGGGGTGCAGGTCACGGGCCTGCTGTTGGCCGGGTTCATCCTCGGCACACTCGGTGTGCTCAACGATGTGACGGTGGCGCAGGCGTCCACGATCAGTGAGCTGCAGGCGGCGAACCCGGACGCCAGTCGGTGGAAGCTGTTCACCACCGCGATGCGGGTGGGACGCGACCATCTGGCTTCCACGGTCTACACCCTGGTGCTCTCCTACGCCGGTGCCGCACTGCCGCTGCTGGTGCTGCTCAGTGTCTCCGGACGGTCACTGACCCACATCCTCACCTCGGACATCATGGCCACCGAGATCCTCCGCTCCGCGACCGGTTCCCTGGCCCTCGTCGCCGCGGTCCCGCTGACCACCGCGATCGCCGCGGTGACGACGAGCGTGAAGAAGTCCAGGGCTGAGCCGGACGTGGTACGAACGGAGGCATGACCAAACTCGGCATCATCGGCGGCACCGGCCCGGAATCGACACTCCTCTACTACCGCGCGATCTGCGAGGGCGTGCAGGCCAGACTCGGCGATGACACCCTCCCGCAGCTCACTGTCGAGTCTCTGAGCGTCTTCGAGGTCTTCCGCTACTGCAGCGCCGGCGACCTCGACGGTCTCACCGCCTATCTTTCCGCGGGGTTCGAGGCGCTGGCCGCCGCCGGTGCGGAGGTCGCCAGCCTCACCGCGATCACCCCGCACATCGTCTTCGACCGGCTTGTCGAGGCGTCCCCTGTCCCCCTGGTCTCCGCGGTGGACGCCGTGCGCGACGAGGCCGTCGCCCGCGGGGCCGGCAAAGTGCTGCTGCTCGGCACCGGGTTCACCATGTCCCCGGAGACCAACGGCTTCTTCACCCGCCCCTTCGCCGACGCCGGCGTCGAGGTCATCCTGCCGGACGCCCCGGAGATCGACGAGATCCAGCACCGGATCGCCACCGAGCTGGAACTCGGCGTCGTCACCGACGAGACCCGCGGGAGGTTCGTGGGGATCATCGACCGGGTCCACCGCGCTGAGGGCATCGACCAGGTCGTGCTCGGCTGCACGGAACTGCCGATGGTGCTCAACGACTCCGTCTCCCCGGTCCCCTGCCTCGACACGGTCGCGATCCACACCCGGGCCCTGGTGGACGCCGCCGTAGGTAGCCCTGAGGCTTAGGGGATCAGCCCCAGCAGCGTCGACGTCAGTGCCTCGCGCTGCCCCATCGTCAGTGTCCGGTGCACATGGTCGTGGACCCACAGCCCGTCCGCGGCGATCTGCACCAGGTACGCCATCCGGGCGAGTTCCCCCTCCTCGCCGTCCGCGGTAAGCTCCGCGGTCGAGGGCATCCACCGCCTGTCCACCTCGTCCCAGATCTCCGCGAACTCGGGATCCGCGACCACGTCGAGCTGAACCAGGAGTTCCGCCCGCGTGGCGGAGTGCGACATCGTCCGCACCACCGCCCGCAGCCGCGTCGCCGCGTCCACCTCGGACGCCGGGCCCCCGGCCGCGGCAACCAGGTCCTTCTCCCACTCCGCGGCGAGGTACCGGTGGATCCCGACGAGCAGGTCCCGGCGCGACGGGAAGTGGTAGACGATGCCCGACTTGGAGAAACCCGCGGCGTCCGCCAGTGACTCGTAGGTCACCGCGTCGAGGCCGGCGTCCCCGATGAGGCTGACAGCGGTGTCAAGGATGAGGTCCCTCTTACTGGTGCGCAACGGTGCCCTTCGGGTTCCCGGTGAAGCACCGGGCGGTCAGCACCGCGGCGAGCAGCGCCACGCCGCAGGTGATGGCCAGGATGTACAGGTAGGCGGAGTCGTAGGCGGCAGCTGCGTCCACCCCGAACATCGGATCATTCACGCCCAGGTCCACGTCGTGCGAGACCGACTCCGGAGCCATGAGCGTGTAGAACATGGGCATCAGACTACCGAGGATCGAGACGGAGACCAGCGTCCCGAACTCATAGGAGACCTCTTCGATGGAGGACGCCATGCCCGCCTTCGACCGCGGCGCAGACCCGATGATCGCCGTCGAGGAGACGGACATGACCATGCCCGCACCCGTGCCGATCGCCACGAAGCAGAGCACGAAGACCCACAACGGGGCGTGCTGGAAGGCCCACATACCTACACCCAGTCCAGCGGCGATGACGAGGAAGCCACCGCTGATCAGCGTCCGGAAACCGACCTTGTGCAGGTAGGCACCACCGAAGACGGACGCCGGGATCGCCGGGAGCGCGGCGGCCGCGACGAGCAGACCGGCCTCGAGCGGGCTGAATCCGCCGGAGGTCTGGTAGCGCTGCGTGGTCATCATCTCCGCACCTGCCATGACGAACATGGCCAGCACGGCGGCGAGGGTGCCGCCGGTGAACATCCGGTTGCGGAAGATGCTGAACTCCAGCAGCGGCGCCCGCCCGTCGGAGACCAGGATGCGCTGGCGGTGACGGAACGCCGCTACACCGATGCAGCCGACAACGATCGCCAGGACGAAGAGGATCATGCTGCGGTCCGGGTTCGCCAGCTCCTTGATGCCCATGACCATGCCGACCATCGCGAACATCGCGTACAGGGAGGACGCGAAGTCCCACTTCCGGTCGCGGTTCGGCATATTAGGCGGGGCGAAGAGCAGCGTGCCGATCAGTGCGACCGCGGCGACCGGAACATTGATGAGGAAGACGGAGTGCCAGGAGTAGTGCTCCAGCAGCAGGCCGCCGAGCACCGGGCCCGAGGCGGAGCCGACGACGGCGACGGACACCCAGATGCCGATGGCGGTGCTGCGTTCACGCTCATCGGGGAAGATCTGGCTGATCAGCGCCAGGGTGGCGGGCATCATCGTCGCGGCGGCGACACCGAGGACGGCGCGGGCACCGATGAGGTACCCGGCATTCGGGGCGAGGGCGGCGAGCAGAGAACCGATGCCGAAGGTGGTGACACCGATGGTGAACATCAGGCGGTGCCCGATCCGGTCGCCGAGCGTGCCGGTGCCGAGGAGCAGTCCGCAGAGGACCAGCGGGTAGGCGTTGATGATCCACAGACCCTCAAGGTCGGTGGTGTGCAGTTGGGCCCGAAGCTCCGGCAGTGCGGTGTAGAGGATCGAGTTGTCGGCGCCGACAAGGAAGAGGCCGAGGCTGAGCAGCACGAGGAATCCCCATCGCCTGGCGGGCGACAGGGACGAGGTCGTGGCCACGCGGTCCCGGGCATTCAAGGTAGTACTCATAACAGTGCGTAACTGTACCGCACGTTCGGTGCAGTTATCAAGGTCAGGACATGACCCGGCAACGTAATCCACGCCACAGTCCCGGACCGCCCCAGGGCGACGACCATTGTTCTTCGCGGCGATTTACTGAATCGAAACAGAGATGCTTCCACAGGAAACATTCACCGGCGTAGAGTCACTCCGGTCGAACAGGCAACTCGTCCCCGTCACCCACCACTGGAGCCCTGAATCTTGAGCGCTACCGCACGCACCGGCATCACCCTCGGCATCGTCAACGTCAACACCAGCGTCACCATGACGCAGACCATCGTGGATGCCGCGACCGCCGTCGCCGCCCCCGATACGACCATCGTCGGTGTCACCCCCACCATCGGACCCGACTCCGTGGAAACCCATGTCGAGGCCGCCCTGTCCCAGGTCGGCGTGATCACCGCCGTCCACCGGCGCCACACCGCCCCGATCACCCTGGATACGCCGGCCATCGACGCCTGGATCATCGCCGGGTACGGCGACGAGGGTCGCGAGGCACTCCAGGAACTCGTCGACGTGCCGGTCGTCGACATCACCGAGGCCGCCGCCATCGCCGCGATGGCCGTCGGTGACCGCTACGCCGTCGTCACCACTCTCGACCGCACGGTTCCGATGATCCGGGGACGCCTCGAGCTCGCCGGGGTCCACGACCGTTGTGTCTCCGTCAAGGGCACCGGCCTCGGCGTCCTCGAACTCGAGGAAGACGCCGCACGCACCGACGGGCTCATCCTCGACCTCGCCCGCGAGGCTCTGGCCGACGGCGCAGAAGCCGTCTGCCTGGGCTGCGGCGGCATGGCCGGCCGCGCACCGGAACTCAGCACCGAACTCGGTGCACCGGTCGTCGACGGTGTCACCGCAGCGGTCGGCATCGCCGAGTCCCTGGTCCGGCAGGGGCTCACCACCTCGCGGGTCGGCACCTACGCCGCCCGCTCCCCCAAGAAGCTGTCCGGCTTCGAGGATCTCGAAATCTCTTCCGGCGCCCACGCCGCCGACAGTGCAGACAGCGCCGACAGTGCAGAAACGGAGCTCCCATGAGCGGCATGAAAGACGAGGTCGTGTACCCGGAGGGTGCCGATCCTCAGCTGATCAACGACGACATCGCCCCGCTGAAGGAACAGAAGTGGGGCGCCTACAACATCTTCGCCTTCTGGATGTCCGACGTGCACTCCGTCGGCGGGTACACCACCGCCGGCGCCCTGTTCGCCATGGGACTGACCTCCTGGCAGGTCCTCCTCGCCCTCCTGGTCGGCATCTTCATCGTCTACTTCGCCTGTAACCTCGTCTCCCTGCCCTCGCAGCGCTCCGGTACCCCCTTCGCCGTGGTCTGCCGTGCCGCTTTCGGTATCCAGGGCGCGAAGATCCCCGCTCTGATCCGTGGCTGTATCGCGGTGGCCTGGTACGGCATCCAGACCTACCTGGCGTCCCACGCGCTGGTGATCCTCATGGTGAAGCTGCAGCCGGACTGGGCGGAGTGGGCGGACAAGGATCTCCACGGCTTCCTCGGGCTGTCCGTCCTCGGCTACATCGCCTTCGCGATTCTCTGGGTCGTCCAGGCGCTGGTCTTCTGGCGTGGCATGGAGTCCATCCGAAAGTTCATCGACTTCTGTGGTCCCGCCGTCTACATCGTCATGGCGGTCCTGGCGATCTACCTGGTCAGCGAGGCCGGTTGGGACAACGTCAACCTCAACCTCTCCGACCACCAGCTCACCGGCTTCGCCGTCTTCTCCACCTTCTGCGCCGCCGTCGCCACCACAGTGAGCTACTTCTCCGGTCCGATGCTGAACTTCGGCGACATCTCCCGGTACGGGAAGTCGCAGAAGGCGGTGAAGATCGGCAACTTCCTCGGTCTTCCGCTGAACTTCCTGGTCTTTTCGATCATGGTGGTGCTCACCGCCTCCGCGACTGTCCCGGTCTACGGCCGGATGATCACCGACCCGGTGGACACCATCGCCGAGCTGGACAACACCTACGCCATCGCCTTCGGCGCACTGACCCTGCTCATCGCCACCGTGGGTATCAACATCGTGGCCAACTTCATCGCCCCGGCCTTCGACTTCTCGACCGTCGCCCCCAGGATGATCTCCTGGCGCATGGGCGGCATGATCGCCGCAGTCGGTTCGATCTTCCTCACCCCGTGGAACCTCTACAACTCCCCGGACACCATCCACTACACACTCGACACGCTCGCCGCGTTCATCGGGCCGGTATTCGGTGTCCTCATCGCGTACTTCTACGTCATCAACCGCGGCGACCTGAACCTCCCGGCCCTGTTCGACTCCTCCCCCTCGGGCGCCTACTGGTACTCCAGGGGCTTCAACGTGAACTCGGTCATCGCGATCTGCGTGGCCGCGGTCGTGGGCATCGTCATCGTGGTCGTCCCCGCGTTCGAGGACGCCGCCACCTACACCTGGTTCATCGGCGCGATTCTCGCCGGTGTGCTCGTCATCCTGCTGGAGAACGTCCGCCCCTCGGTGATCATGCGCGACGCCGCGACGGCTGCCGAGGCCTCCCGGAACACGGTTCGCATCCTGGACTAAACTGTCTGCGTGACCTCTGCGAACTCTGCCCCTGACCCCGGCGCCCTGTGCGCCGCACTGGGACGCCACGCCGACGCACGCCTGGCTGCCACCGATGACCTGGTGCGTGGCCCGTGGGCGAACCCGGTGACCTGGCGCCAGCCCGTGCACACCGTGTACGTCCCCGCCCACCTCATGACCGGGGAGAAGCGCGACCCGCAGATCGCCCGGACCTGGGGCGACGCAGCCCGCGCAGCCCTGGAGGCCTACGGCTCCGCCGCCGATCTGGCCCTCGAGCTGGGCGTCCCTGCGCGAAATGCCGCCACCGTCGGCGCGCTCACCGTCGCCAAGCTGGAGCGCGAACCCGTCGAAGACCTCCGGATCGACTTCGAGGACGGCTTCACCCAGCGTGGCGTCCCGCTCGAGGACAGGGACGCTGACGAGGACGCCCGGGCCACCGAGGCCGCGGACATCCTCGCCAACTGGCTCGACGCCGACGCTGACGGCGGTCACCCCCGCCACGCCCCCGCCTTCGCCGGGATCCGCTTCAGGTCCTTCGACCCGGCCGTCCGTGACCGTGGCCTGCGGACCCTGGTGATCGTCCTGTCCGGGCTGGCCCGACGCGGCGTCCTGAATAAGGTCCTGGCGAACGATCCCCGTGCCCTGCGCCTGACCCTGCCGAAGGTCCAGCACCACAGCCAGGTCGAGACCTTCGTCGAGATCCTGGAGCAGCTGGAGGAGACCTTCGGCGTTCCCGAAACGACCCGGATACCCTTCGAGGTGCAGGTGGAGACCCCGCAGGCCATCGTCGGCGTCAGAGGTGAGGCCGAGCCGGCACGCATTCTCGCCGCCGGGCGGGGGCGCATCCTGTCACTGCACTACGGCACCTACGACTACTCCGCCTCCCTCGGGGTGGACGCCGCCGAGCAGTCCATGGAGCACCCGGTCGCCGACCACGCCAAGGACGTCCTCCAGGTCGCGACCACCGCGGTGGGCGTGGAGCTGTCCGACGGCTCCACCAACCGCATCCCGGTCGGCTCCCCGGCGCAGATCCTCGACGGCTGGCGGATCCATCACCGCCTGGTCACCCGTCACCTGCGCCGGGCGGTCCGTCAGGGCTGGGACCTGCACGCACACCAACTCGTCACCCGACACCTGGCGACGATCGCCTACTTCCGGGCATCCTGGGAGGTCAGCGCCGAGCGACTGCGCGACTACGTCGCCGGCGACGAGACCCGCTGGATGGACGAACCCGCCACCGCCAAGGCGATGTCCGGCTACCTGCTGCGCGCCCACGCGTGCGGTGCGGTCACCGACGAAGAACTGGCCACCACCGGCGTCTCCACCGAGGACCTGCGCACCCTGCAGGTCACCGGACGACTGTAGACACAGTAGAAAGGCATCATGAGCACCCGAATCTTCCGCGCTGAACAGGCCGTCTACCTCCCGGAGGACGCCGAGACCGGCACCCGCCCCGTTCTCGGCCCCGTCACGGTCGTCATCGACGGCGAGACCATCGTCTCCGTCACCCCGGGACTGACCTCCGACATCCACGCCGGGCATGACGCCGAGATCATCGACGTCCCCTCCGACCAGGTCCTCATCCCGGGGCTTGTGGACACCCACGTCCATGTCAACGAGCCGGGACGCACCGAGTGGGAGGGCTTCACCTCCGTCACGCGTGCCGCGGCGTCCGGCGGTGTCACCACCCTGCTCGACATGCCGCTGAACTCCATCCCCTCCACCGTCACCGTCGAAGCCCTCGACACCAAGCAGGCCGTGGCGAAAGAGAAGGTGAAGGTCAACGTCGGTTTCTGGGGCGGAGCCGTGCCGGAGAACCTCGGAACCGGTGATCTGAAGGCCCTGTGGAACCGCGGTGTCTTCGGCTTCAAGTGCTTCCTGCTGCACTCCGGTGTCGACGAGTTCGCGCCGCTGAGCACCGAACAGCTGCACCAGGCCATGGCCGAGATCGCCGAGTTCGACGGGCTGCTCATCGTCCATGCCGAGGACGGCGAGCTCATCGACGAAGCCACCGCGCACGTGGACTCCGCCGGTGGGATCGACGAGACTTTCGACAGCTTCCTGGCGTCCCGCCCGTCGGCCTCGGAGGCGAAGGCCGTCGCCACCGTCATCGCCGCCGCCGAGGAGACCGGCTGCCGGGCGCACATTCTGCACCTGTCGGACTCCGGCTCGATCGACCAGATCTCCGCCGCCCAGGAGCGCGGTGTGCGGATCACCGCGGAGACCTGCCCGCACTACCTCTCCCTGTTCAGCGAGGAGATCCAGAACGGCGCGACGCAGTACAAATGCTGCCCGCCGATCCGGACCGCCGGCAACCGGGAACGGCTGTGGAAGGGCCTCGTCGACGGCGTCATCGGCACCGTCGTCTCCGACCACTCCCCCTGCACCGCCGAGCTGAAGCGCTTCGCCGAGGTCGCCGAGGCCCAGGCGTCCGCCCACGAGAACAACGAGCTCACCGCCTTCGCCGCGCTGGCCGCCAAGGGCAACGACCTCGGTGCCGGTGGCGCCGACCACCGTGGTTCCGGTGGTTCCTTCGGGACCGCCTGGGGCGGCATCGGCGCCGTCGAGCTGGGCCTGCCCGTCGTCTGGTCCCAGGCCCGGCTGCGCGGCCTCGGGATCACCGACGTGGTCCGCTGGATGTGCCAGAACCCCGCCGAGTGGGCCGGCCTGTCCGACCGTGGTGCGATCCAGGTCGGACGTCGCGCCGACCTGGTGCAGGTCAGCGCGGACGACGCCTTCGTCGTCCTGCCGGAGAACCTCAACCAGCGCAACAAGGTCACCGCCTACGCCCAGCGGGCACTGGCCGGTGTGGTGACCCGCAGTTACATCGGTGGCGAGACAGTCTACGTCCGCCCCACCACCCCCCGGACGCCTGCCGCCGCCGGCGAACCCGGCGACCTGGCGGTATTCCCCGCCGACGTCCGGCCTTTCACCCTCCGACCGTAGCCGTCACTACCCCGCTTAAGGAACAGTCACATGAGTGCCACCCCCACCGAACAGCCCGAGTTCACCATCTGGCCGGACCTCGCCAGCCGCGCCCTCGCCGGCTCCGTGATCTGGGCGTCCGACGAGGCCTTCGCCGAGCGCGAGAACCTCATCGCCGCCCACGAGCCCGGCTTCGACCCCGACGAGTTCGGCAACAAGGGCAAGGTCTACGACGGCTGGGAGACCCGCCGCCGCCGTCACGACGAGATCGGCGGGCACGACTCCGCCATCGTGCGCCTCGGAGTCCCCGGTCAGATCAAGGGCATTGTCGTGGACACCGCCTGGTTCAAGGGCAACTTCCCGACCCAGATCGCCGTCCACGGTCTGACCTGCGACGAGTACCTCCCGGCCGAGGAGATCGCCGCCCTGCCGGACAGCGCCTGGACCACCCTGGTCCCCGTCAGCGACGCGAAGGGCGACCACAAGCACTACTTCGAGGTCTTCCCGGCCGGCGCCGCCGCCGAGCAGCGCTTCACCCACATCCGCCTCGACATGATCCCCGACGGCGGTATCGCCCGCCTGCGCGTCCACGGTCAGCCGGTGCCGGACCCCCGCTTCCTGGGCTGCACCATTGACCTCGCTGCAGTGGAGAACGGCGGTCGGGTCACCGACTGCACGAACATGTTCTACTCCAGCCCGAACAACGTCATATCCCTCGGACGCACCCGGAACATGGGTGAGGGCTGGGAGAACGCCCGCCGTCGTACCGAGGGTAATGACTCGGTCACCGTGCAGCTCGCCGGTGAGGGCCGGGTGCGCTGGGTCGAGATCGACACCTCCTACTTCGTCTTCAACTCCCCCGGCGACGTCAGCCTCACCGGCATCACCGCATCCGGCGAGGAGATCGAGCTGGTCGCGAAGACCCGCGCGCTGCCGGACACCCGTCACCGCTTCCTCGTCTCCGACCCGGCCGAGGCCGAGACCGGCCCGACCCCTGTGGTCGCGGTGCGCGCCGATGTCTACCCCGACGGCGGCATCGCCCGGCTGCGCGTGTGGGGTGACCTCACCGATGAGGGACGCACCACCGTCGAGGCCCGCTGGTAGGCGTCCTCCTGCGTAAAGCACCTACTGGCTGAGGTACGCGGTCCGCCTGATTCGCGTACCTCAGACAGTGGATATTCGGGGAGCGGGCGGGGGTGGTGACACACGTCTGTAACCCCTCCGTATCAGGGCTGCCTGACCCGCAGAATATGATGACAGCCATGACCGTCATCTATGATCCGACCAAGCCGGAGCGCAACCGCCCCGCCCCCCTGCCGGACGCCGAGGCCGAGACCCGCCTCTCCGCCCTCGCGGACCAGGCCCGCGCCGACATGGCGCTCATCGGCCACAACCACGACTGGGTCCCCGCCCCGGCCGAGGGGGCGTACAACGTCCTCGTCCTCGGTGCCGGCCAGGCCGGTCTGGGCTCCGCCTTCGCCCTGTCGCGCCACCGCATCGGTGCGGTGAAGGTCATCGAGGGTGGCCCGGCCCACGAGGTCGGCTGCTGGACCCGCTACGCCCGCATGCACACGCTGCGCAGCCCGAAGAACATGAAGGGTATCGAGCTCGACATCCCGTCGCTGCACACCGAGCGCTGGTTCGAGGCGAAGTACGGCAAGGAGGCGTGGGATGCCACCGACCTGGTCCCCCGTGAGGACTGGAACGAGTACCTCACCTGGTACCGCGACGTCACCGGTGCGGACGTGGACTTCAACACCACCGTCACCGCCGTCCACAAGCCGGACGCGTCAGGTTACTTCACCGTCGTCGCCACCCGCGACGGTGAGCGGGTCGAGTACCGGGCCCGGCGCGTCATCTTCTCCCTCGGGCTCAAGGGTGGTGGCGGAACCTTCCTGCCGCCGCTGGTCGAGAACCTGCCGGAGCATCTGCGCTTCCACACCGAGGACGACATCGACTTCAATGCCCTGGCCGGTAAGCGCGTCCTCGTGCTCGGCGGCGGTGCCTCCGGCTTCGACAACGCCTCCACGGCGCTGGAGGCCGGTGCCGCGTCGGTGGAGATGCACGTGCGCCGTTCCGACATCCCGCGCCAGAACTCGCTGCGCTGGATGGAATTCCCCGGCATGCAGGAGCACTTCTACGATCTGACCGACGAGCAGAAGTGGGAATTCTCCCTGTTCAACGGTGGTCTGCCGCAGCCGCCGACGCAGGCGTCCGTGTGGCGTGCCTTCTGCCACGGCAACTTCTCCATGCTCACCGACACCCGCTGGGCGGACGCGACCGTGCGCACCACCGACGGTGTCGAGGAGGTCGTCGTCACCGACGACAAGGGTGTCGAGCACGTCGGCGACGTGGTCATCTCCGCCACCGGGTACGCCGTGGACCTGGGTCTGCGTCCGGAGCTGGAGGAGTTCCTCGACGACATCGCCCTGTGGTCCGACGAATTCGGCCCGGCCGAGGGGCACCCGATGGGCGGCTGCCCCTACCTGGGCGACGGTTTCCAGTTCCAGGCGAAGGACGCAGCATCCGCCGAGGCGAAGGAGTACATCCCCCGCCTGGTGCACCTGTCCACCGGTGCCCGTGCCTCCCACGGTGTGGCCGGTAACCAGCTCTCCGGCATCTTCGCCGGTCTGACCCGCGTCGCGCAGCGGATCGCCACTGACATCACCAAGGAGAACTGGCCGACGTTCTTCGAGGAGTTCAAGGCCTTCGAGCACATCGAGATCGAGGAGGCCGGCCCGCACCGCGAGGGCGAGGCCTGGTACCCGGACGGCCCGCGGTACTGACCTCCGCCGTCAGGGCCGAGGTGCGGTATTCCGTACCTCGACCCCTGGTATCCCGGTACTGACCGGCACTGTCTCACCGGCAAGGACCCGTACGGGTGGTTTCAGCTCTCCGGACCACCCGTACGGGTCCTTGCCGGAACAGCTGATGGATGAGTGACCGGTCAGTCCTCCCCCTCCGCGAGCCAGATCCCGGGGATGCCGGCGGCCTCTGAGACGGTCGTCGGTCGCGGAATGTCGATGACTGTCTCGATCCAGCTGATTCGACCTGGCACCGCAGCGGCGGCATGCGCTCTCACTGCATCCCCGGCCAGGTACTCCCAGATGAAGAGGTCGGCGAGATCCTCCTCGGTGGTCGACGAAAAAGCCCGGAGCCTCTGCCGCGCGGCGACGTCATAACCCAATAGTGCCCCGGCCTGTTCTCCGTCCGCCTCTTTCACGTGGAGAACCACCCGGAGAATGCCGTCGCTGAGGATCCACACCGCTGCGATACTCAGGGACACGCCCCGGTGCTCATCGGCAATGAGCGCCATTCTTTCCGGAAGGAGGTCAGCGAGCTTCGCCATGTCGTACTCGGACACTGCAGGGAACTCCCCGGTGAACTGGTTGTCGTACACCTGCTCATCTACCCCTCGGCGCCGACGCGGGCCTCTTCCTCGGCCGGGGCGTCATCCTCGTCACCGGTGAGGAAGGCGTAGCTGATGCCGGCGATCGCCGCACCGACCAGCGGGGCGAGGATGAACACCCACACCTGCGACAGTGCGTCCCCACCGGCGTACCAGGCCACGCCGAGGGAGCGGGCGGGGTTCACCGAGGTGTTGGAGACCGGGATCGAGATGAGGTGGATCAGGGTCAGCGCCAGGCCGATGGCCAGCGGCGCGAACCCTACGGGAGCCTTCTTCGAGGTCGCGCCGAGGATCACCCAGAGGAAGACGGCGGTGAGCACGACCTCCGCGACGATCACTGCAGCCAGGGAGTAGCCGTCCGGGGAGTGCTCGCCGTAGCCGTTGGTGGCGAACCCGGATTCGGAGGCGCTGAACCCGTCCTTGCCGTTGGCGATGACGAAGAGGACGCCACCGGCGACCGCACCTCCGACGACCTGGGCGATCCAGTAGGGGACGACCGCCGCCCACTCGACGCGCTTCGCGACAGCGCAACCGAGAGTGACGGCAGGGTTGAAGTGACCGCCGGAGATGTGGCCGACCGCATAGGCGCCGGTGACGACGGTGAGGCCGAAGGCCAGGGCTACACCGACGAAGCCGATGCCCATGTTGATGGTCCCGTCGGAGACGACCTTGGCGGCGAGGACGGCTGAACCGCAGCCGCCGAAGACGAGCCAGAAGGTGCCGAGGAACTCGGCCCAGAGGCGGTGGGTCATGGGAACAGGTGACATGGTGTTACTCCTGTGGTGGAAGCGTCAGATGTGAAATGGTGCACTCCCAGACCATAGCCTTCTGTCCTGGGAAACATAACCCCCTGCCACATAGATGCTGTCCCTTTACCCACGGGAAATACCGGTAACGGCCCTTTCACGTTCATGGCACAGCCCCGCAAAACCCGCCGCCTAGATTCAGTGGTGCCAGGGCGCGACGATGCCCCTGGACATACAGGACAGCGGCTCAGCCGGGTCTGCACGGCGTCGGGATGACGGAGCGAAAGACCGTAGGGGAAACCGCGTGACATGGAAGGACCACCATGGTTCAGACCACCACGCCCACCGACAACGCAACCGTCACCGACACCAACGCCGAGCTCACCCTCGAGTCGACGATGGGTGGCATCGGCACCGAGACCACCGACCGTTCCGTCCCGGTCATCGACCTCGACAACTGGGACCTCACCGACGAGCAGTGGGACGCCAAGGCCGAGGAGTTCTGGGACGCCGCAACCACCATCGGCTTCTTCCAGCTGAAGAACTTCGGCATCACCAGGGCCGAGATCGAGGATGCCTTCGCCACCTCCGCCCGCTTCTTCGCCCTGCCGAAGGAGACCCTGGAGACCGTCGCCAAGCCGAAGGGCAGGAACGTCGGCTTCGAGCACAAGTCCCAGATCCGCCCCTCGACCGGCACCCCGGACGAGAAGGAGAGCTACCAGATCACCCGCCCGCTCATGGACGGCCTGTGGCTGGACGAGGACGCCAACCCCTCCATCGACGGTTTCAAGGACGCCTCCCTCGCTTTCGAAGCGAAGTGCCACGAGGTCGCCATGCGCGTCCTCGAGTTCTTCGCCGTGAAGCTCGGCTTCGAACGTGACTACTTCCGCAAGGTCCACAACCCTGCCTCCGACCTGCACCAGTGCACCCTGCGGATGATCCACTACATGGCGTTGGACGCCAAGGACAACGTCGCCGACCCGAACGGCAACCCGGTCTGGCGGGCCGGAGCGCACACCGACTTCAACCTGCTCACCCTGCTGTTCCAGACCGACGGCCAGTCCGGCCTGCAGGTCATGCCGGGTGCGGACGCCGGTCAGGACGTCCAGGCCTGGACCCCGGTCCCCGCCTTCACCGACGTGCTGACCTGCAACATCGGCGACATGCTCATGCGCTGGTCCGATGACCGGCTGAAGTCCAACTTCCACCGTGTGAAGGCCGCCGACATCGGCGTCGACATACCCGAGCGTTACTCCATGCCCTACTTCGCCCAGGCCGACCGGGACGCCGTCATCGCCGGCCCCGAAGGCAGGTACGAGCCCATGACCGCCGGCGAGTACCTCGACATGCGCATCCAGGCGAACTTCGGCAAGGCCGAGTCCACGAAGTAGGACGCCGGGAGGACGCTGCGTTCTCCCTCCCCGCTTCTTCCCCTGCGTCCGCATCACGCACCGTGAGGTCGGTTCACCCCACCGTGAACCGACCTGACGCAGCGTGATGCCGATATCCCCCTTTCCGCTCAAGCGTTGACCTGCTCAGGAGCATCCCCATGACTGCCACCATGCCCGCACAGGGTGAAACGACCGGCCGGACCACCGACAACACCGACAACACCGACAACACAGCCAACGTCGATATCGGCTTCTCCACTGACGGATCCGCCGTCGACACGAACTTCGGCTGGCGCCACAACCTCGTCTTCGGCATCCAGCACATACTCATCATGTACGTCGGCTGCGTCTCCGTTCCGCTCGCCCTCGGCGCCGCACTCGGCCTCGACCAGGAGACCGTGGCAATGCTCGTCAACGCCGACCTCCTGGTCGCCGGCGTCATCACCCTCATCCAGTCCCTCGGCGTCGGGAAGATCGCCGGCGGACGCATGCCCATCATCGGCGGTGCCGCCTTCGTGCAGGTCGCGTCCATGATCTCCATCGGCCAGACCTACGGGCTGCCCGCCATCTGGGGCTGCATGCTCGCCGGTGGCGTGATCGGACTGGTGCTGGCCTGGCCGTTCAGCAGACTGCTGAAGTACTTCCCGCCGCTGGTCACCGGGGCCGTGCTGCTGGTGCTCGGGGTCTCGCTCATCAGCGTCTCCGCCGGCCTGTTCGTCGGCCAGCCCACAGTGGGTGGCGAGGACAATCCGGACTACGCCCGCCCGCTCTACATCGGTATCGCCGCGATCGTCGTCATCGTCGCTGTCGCGCTGACCTGCCTGGCCCGAGGAGTCATCGCCAAGGCGTCGATGATCATCGCGACGGTCGTGGGCGTCCTCGTCTGCTGGCCCGCCGGCCTGCTGGACTTCTCCGGTGTCGGGGACGAGCCACTGTTCGCCCTGGTCAAGCCGTTCCACTTCGGCACCCCGGAGTTCCCCGTCGTCGGCGTGCTGTCGATGTCCGTGGTGATGATGTTCCTGTTCGCCGAGACCATCGCCAGCGTCTCCGCGCTGTCCGAGATCACCGGCAAGAAGATGACCCAGGGCGATGTCGCACGATCCCTCGTGGGGGACGCGGCGTCCGGCATCCTCGGCGGCATCTTCAACGGCTTCTTCGACACGGTCTTCAACCAGAACGTCGGTGCGGTGCGCACCACCCGCGTCCACTCCCGGTACGTCACCGCCACCGCCGGCGCGGTCCTGCTGGTCATGGGACTCATGCCTGTCACCGGCGCGGTCATCGCCGCACTGCCGGACCCGGTGATCGGCGGCATCTCGTTGATCCTTTTCACCTCGATCGCCGCGGTCGGCGTGAATACGTTGCGCAAGGTCGATCTGACGGACACCATCAACTCGACGATCATCGCCCTGGCCGTCGCGCTGGGCCTGTTGTCGAAGTTCTCCACCGGGATCTGGTCGAACTTCCCGGACTGGGCTCAGACACTGCTGTCCGACGGTGTGGTCCTCGCCGCGCTCGCCGCGTTCTTCCTCAACCTGCTGTTCAACCACACAGGTATCGCGGAGAAGGCCCGTGCCGCACGTAACGAGACCCGGCCCACCGCAGAATCACTGTTCCTCTGACAACCGTCGGCGATGTACCCTGACCAGTACATATCACTCCCAGGCAAGGTACATGGTGGACGTCATGAAGTTCCTCACCCGGCTCGCGGTCTCCCTGGCGTCCTCCGCCGTGGCGATCCTGCTCTGCGCACTGCTCATCGACCGGTTCACGCTGTCCTGGGGAGGCATCGTCGTCGCGGTCATCGTCTTCACGGTCGCCCAGCTGCTGCTCGCCCCTGCCGTCACGAAACTGGTCAGCCGCTACGCCGAAGGATTCGTCGGCGGTGCGGGACTGGTCTCCACTCTCCTGGCCCTGTGGATCGCCACGCTGCCGTCTGGTGGCCTGCGGATCCAGGGTGCCGGTACCTGGGTGATCGCCACGGTCCTCATGTGGGTATTCACCACCGCAGCGGCACTCATCATCACTGTGGTGCTCAGGAAGCGGGCAGGTCGCCACTCCGCGACAGCAGCGGAGTGATCTTCGCCAGCTTCTTCCCGCCCTCCTCGCCCGTCCAGCCGGCCGGCTCCAGGATCTTCGCCCAGGCCCGCGGGATCTCCGAGAGGTACTTGTGACCGTGCCCCTCCGGCACATCGGTGGAGACCGCCATATCGGCACTGACCTGCAGGAAGCTGACGATCGGCAGCCACCGGGT
Organism: Corynebacterium sp.; assembly: GCF_022712275.1. Taxonomy (GTDB): domain Bacteria; phylum Actinomycetota; class Actinomycetes; order Mycobacteriales; family Mycobacteriaceae; genus Corynebacterium. Next base: position 69,812 of record NZ_JALAGU010000033.1, read on the forward strand.
CGAAGACAGTACATCGGCACCGCGGGCCTCCGTCAGCCAGTCCGGCTCGTTGAACAGCAAATCCGGCGACCACCAGGTGATCGGGTCGGAGGCATGCTGCAGATAGACCGCCCGCGGCTCCTTCCACCCGGTGTCCGGAGCGTCCAGGTCCTCGGCGGACGCACCGAAGCGGAGGTGCTCCCCACCGTCATAGACCGGCAGCCGCTCGGGCGACCCGGCGTCCCGACGGTCGGTGGCTTCCCGCCAGAGTTCGTTGTTGAACGTCGGGCCGATGAACAGGGCACCGTCGGTCCGGGCGGAGAGGGTCGGGATCGTCCCGAACGCCGCTTCCGCACCGAAGGAACCGAGGGACTCACCGAAGACCACGATCTTCGGGCGCCGGTTCTCCGGCAGTTCCCGCACCTTCGCATCCACCGCCTCGAAGAGGTACACGCCGGCCTGTCGGGCCTGCTCCTGGTCGACGAGGAAGGACAGCCAGCTCGGCAGGTAGGAGTACTGCATCGACACGGTCGCGACATTGCCGTTGTACATGTACTCCAGCGAGTCGACGGTCGCCTGGTTGATCCAGCCGGAACCGGTCGCCGAACCGACGGCAATGACCTCGCGTCCCATACCTCCGGCGCGGACCAGTTCCTCGGCAGCGAGTTCGGCGTTCGCCCGCAGATCGTCGCCGGAGCCGAGGCCGACGAACGAGCGGATCGGTTCGACAGCGTGGTAACCGTTGATCTCCTCCAATGTGTCAGTGGAGGGCCCGTGGGAGACGAACTTGCGTCCCTCACGGCCCAGAGATTCCCAGCTGACCAGGGATGCGTCACTACCGGACCGCATCTCGCTCGTCGGCTTCACCGACGTTTCGGTGGTGTCGTCGTTCGCAGTGGCGAAAGACGCGTTGAGGAACTTCAGCGAGTAATTAGCGACGACACCGTTGGCCAGGAAGACACTGAACGCCACCACCACCGCAATCGCCGACACCCGTGCGATGCGCGGCGGGAGGACGTGGTGCAGCCAACCGTTGAGGGTCCGGACCAGTTTCCCCCAACCCTGTCCGAGCAGGACGAGAAGGAAGAAGACCAGAACCGCGACAATCACCGTCACCGGCCAGACGGTCCAGCTCAGGTGCCCTTCGCCGACCAGAACACGAACCTCGTTCTGCCACACCCGGAATTGCCACAGTCCGAGAACCGCACCGACGACGGCGACAACGCCCAGGGGGACCCACCACCGCCAGGACAGCGTGCGGCCCCGTTTCTGCTCCGCCGGATCCTTGTTCATCATGTACCGGACCAACCAGGAGACGAAGACGCCGATCATGTAGCCCACGGCGGCGGACGCTCCGGTGACCACGCCCTGGAAGAGGGGACCACGGGGCAGCAGCGAGGGTGTCATCGAGGCGAGCATCATCACCACGGCGACGACGGACCCGGTGTAGCTCAGCCGCAGGCGGTAGGTGGTCAGCCGACTGAGCCGTTCTTCGAGGGTCCCGGTGGCATTCCCGGTGGTCGGGCCGGTTCCGGCGTCAGTGCCCGTCCCGGGGGACTCTGCATTCTTCGTCGAGGCCAAGGGTCCGCTCCCATCGGATCAGTGCGTCCTCCCCGTCGTCAGTACGGGAAAGTACGAGGTCACGGTACATCATTGTCTGCCGTAGACCGGACACCAGCATCGGTGATTCCCGCAGTCCCTCCCAGCCCGAGGACCAGGTCAGCTGCGAAGCCAGCCGCCACACACTGATCTCCGGGTTCCAGTCGAGGACGCGCCGCACCTCCCAGGCACGGGCGAGGACATGCTCGGCAGTCTCGCGGCGTCGTGCCGCAAGGCCCGAGAAGACGTAGCCGTGACCGGGGATGACCAGCAGATCGTCGAACTCCTTGATCCGGTCCAGGGACTCAAGATAGTCGATCACCGGGTTGCCGCCGAGCTGCCCGACGCCCAGTCCGATGCCCGGGTGGATCTCCGGGAGGATCATGTCGGCGGCGAGGAAGATTCCGGCGTCCTCGTTGACCAGGCACATGTGCCCCGGGGTGTGGCCGGGGGTGACGACTGCCCTTGTCCTGCTGCTGCCCCCGAGATCGTCGTCGAGGCCGTGGTCGGCGAGCAGATCGCCGTCGGCGAGCCGGATATCCGGCCGGCGCCGCGGGATGAACGCGGGGACGCGGGGGTTGTTCATGTGCTCGACGGCGGAATCGAGGATGCCGGCAGGTGCCCCGAAGCGCTCCGGCCAGGGGGCGTAGACGTCGTCGGCGTCTCCGACACGGGACTTCTCGACGGTGCGCCACTCCCGGTCACCGACAATGAAGCGGGCGCGGGTGGCGTCCAGCAGACAGGATGCTGCGGCGACGTGGTCGGGGTGGGCGTGGGTGACGATGACCTGGGTGATCTGTTCGAGACGGCGTCCCCGGTCGTGGAGGAATCGGTCGAGGTCGCGGAGGTACTCGCCCTCGTGCTTCTTCCCGGTCCAGCCCGGGTCGATGACGGTGATACCGTTCTCGCCGAGGTGGATGGTGGAGAACACGGACGCCATGACCCCGGACCCGGGCATTGTCACCGGACGCACCCAGGTCCCGGTGCCGTGGCCTTCCCCGGCTGTGCCGCCGACGACGCGCACCGGCCCCGGGGTACGACTGTTCTGCGCAGCGGTGTACTGCGGCTTCGCGAAGGGCGTCACCTGGGATGCGGCCGGGGGAGTCGACATGTTCTCAACGTACCGGTTGCAGCAGTAGGAGGCTGACGGTGGGCCGGGGCACAGTCATCCACGCGTGACTCCGGTGATGTGGTTGATCCTCCGTTCCCGGGGTACGTCGATCAGTACCGCTCGGGCTCATCGCCGAGGTTGAACTTCCGGCCGGAGAGGCCGTCCTCGTTCGGGGTGATCACCACGTAGTTGTACTTCAGCGTCGGCAGCCAGGGCTTCAGCGGCGCTTCATCGGCCGCGTGGATCTCGGTCGTGTCCTTGAGGATGCGTGCGGTGCCCTTGACGATGACGGACCAGGCTTCGCCGGTGTCCTCGGAGGTCTGCTCGACATTGTCGACCTCGAACAGGACATCATCGTTGAGGTTGAGGCTGAACAGTTTGGTGCCCTCGGCGGTGCGGAAGAGGATCTTTCCGTCATGCACGATGTAGTTCAGCGGGAAGAGATCGATGTCGTTCTTCCGGTGGACGACGAGACGGCCGAAGGTCTTGGTCGCCAGGAGGTCCAGGGACTGCTCGTCGGTGAGGGGGGTGACGGGAGAGTGGTTGTCGGTCATGCCCCCCATTGTCCCACCCCGCCACCCTCTCCTCCCCCGGATGTGGGGACCAGCGGGGGCAGCAGGACGCCGGTACCGGGGGTGACATGTCCGGAATCTCACGACGAGGGCAGCCGCAGAAGCCACATCGGATCCACTTCGACAGTCACCGACCTGTCCGCCTGACATTTCAGACTCAAACCCTTAGTATCACCGGTAGCAAGAAGTGAACAGTGACTCACAGCACCTCCTACCCACAGACGGGAACACATCACAATGCTCGGACAGATGATGGACCAGCCGCTGCTCATCAGCAGCATCGCGCGCCACGCGGACCGGCGGTTCGCCGACCAGGAGATCGTCTCCTTCACGGTCGACAACCCGCGCCACCGCTACACCTACCGGAACGCCTTCTCACGCGCCCGGAAGCTGGCCAACGCCCTGGCACGTCACGGTGTGGAGCAGGGTGACCGTATCGGCACCATGGCCTGGAACGACTACCGCCACTTCGAGCTCTACTACGGTGTCTCCGGCTCGGGTCTGGTGTGCCACACCATCAACCCGCGCCTGTTCGAGGACCAGCTCGTCTTCATCATCAACGATGCCTCAGACAAGTTCCTCTTCCTCGACCCGATGTTCGTCGGCACCGTCGAGGCACTGCTCCCCCGCCTGGACAATGCACCGCAGCTCGTCATCCTCACCGATGACGGGCACATGCCGGAGACCTCCTTCGATGCCGTGAGCTACGAAGCCTTCATCGCCGACGAGTCCGACGACTACGACTGGCCGCTGTTCGACGAGAACACGGCATCCGCCCTGTGCTACACCTCCGGTACCACCGGCAACCCCAAGGGCGTCCTCTACAGCCACCGTTCCACGGTGCTGCACAGCTTCGGTGTCTCCCTCCCGGACGTCTTCGACCTCTCCGCCAAGGAGGTCGCCATGCCGATCGTCCCGATGTTCCACGTCAACGCCTGGGGCATCCCCTACGCCACGGCGCTGACCGGCACGAAGCTGGTCTTCCCCGGCCCGAAGATGGGCGACCCGGCGGAACTGCAGGCCCTCATCGAGGAGGAGGGCGTCACCAACTCCGCCGGCGTGCCGACCGTCTGGCAGGGCCTCATCGCCTACCTGGACGCATCCGGCAAGCGCATCGACTCCGTGAAGACCCTCGTCGGCGGTGGTTCGGCGGTGCCCTACTCCCTCATGGTGGCCTACGAGGAGCGCTACGGTGTCGACCTCGTCCACGCCTGGGGCATGAGTGAGACCAGCCCGCTGGGCTCGATGTTCCACACCTCCCCCGCGCTGGAAAAGCTCCCCGAGGAGGAGCGGCAGAAGGCACGCGCCAGCCAGGGTGCCCCGCCCTTCGGTGTGGAGCTGCGCATCGTGGACGAGGACGGCAACGTCCTCCCCCAGGACGGAGAGGCGGTAGGTGCGCTGCAGATCCGCGGCCCCTGGATCGCGTCATCCTACTTCAGCGCCGACGGCCCGGGCACGGTCGGCGCAGACTCCTTCACCGCCGACGGCTGGTTCGACACCGGCGACGTGGCCTCCATCACCCCGCTGGGCTACATGCACATCGAGGACCGCGCGAAGGACCTCATCAAGTCCGGCGGCGAGTGGATCAGCTCCATCGAGCTGGAGAATGTCGCCGTGGCCCACCCCTCGGTGAAGCAGGCGGCGGTCATCGCCATGCCGGACGAGAAGTGGCAGGAGCGTCCGCTGCTGGTCGTCATCCCCGAGGAGGGAGCTGACCTGGATGCCGCAGAGCTGCTCGGCTTCTTCGACGGCCAGGTCGCCAAGTGGTGGATCCCCGACGCCATCGCCGTCACCGACGCGATCCCGCTGACCGCCACCGGCAAGATCAGCAAGCTTGACCTGCGCAAGCAGCTGGACGCCGGGAAGTTCACGGTCCAGGCGCCGGCGACGGCGTAACCGTCGAACCTGCTACGCTCGCATCCTGACACGGGGTGCCGCCCGACCAGGGCGGCTGAGATCACACCCGTTGAACCTGAACCAGTTCGTACTGGCGGAGGGATTGTCAGGGTTTCCGCATGTCTGTGCATGCACAGGCACGCATGCCCGAAGGTCCTTACCGCTTGTGACCGAAAGGCATGAGCATGAACCTCACCGATCAGACCGTCCTCGTCACCGGAGGCGCCCGTGGCCTCGGCAGGGCACTCACCGACGCTTTCCTCCGCGAAGGCGCGACCGTCATCGTCAACTACTTCTCCAGCGGGGACGCCGCGGCGTCCCTCATGGCGGAGCACCCCGGCCGCGTCCTCGCCGTGCAGGCGGACGTCCGCGACCGCGAGCAGGTGGATGCCCTGTTCACCGCGGCCGCAGAAGCCAGCCTCGGCCCGGTGACCACAGTCGTCAACAATGCGCTGGTCGACTTCTCCTTCAACGGGGACGCCCGTCCGAAGGCCACCGACATCAGCTGGGGTGACTTCCACCGCCAGTTCGAGGGAGCGGTGGGTGGTGCGGTGAACGTCATCCAGGCCGCACTGCCCGGCTTCCGGGAGATCGGCAGCGGACGCGTGGTGAACATCGGCACGAACCTCTTCCAGAATCCGGTCGTCCCCTACCACGACTACACCGCTGCCAAGACCGCGCTCCTGTCGTTGACCAGGACGTTCGCGGATGATCTGGGCCCGGAGAACATCACCGTGAACATGATCTCCGGCGGTCTGCTGCGCACCACGGACGCCTCCGCCGCCACCCCGGAGGCCGTCTTCGACGGCATCGCCTCAGGGACACCGTTGCGTGAGGTCACCACCCCGGAGCAGTTCGCGGACACGGCCCTGTTCTTCGCGTCCCCGTGGGCCCGCGCGGTCACCGGTCAGAACCTCGTCGTCGACGGTGGTCTGGTGAAGAACTGATGCACCTGAACCTCTTCGCCTACGGCTGCGGGCACCACTCCGCCGCCTGGCGCGCCCCGGACTCCGCCTTCGACCGGCTCGGTGACGTGACCTGGTGGGAGGACCTCGCCCGGACTGCGGAACGGGGGCGCTTCGACGCCTTCTTCCTCGCCGACGGCCAGTCGCTGAACCCTGTCCCCGGTCCGTCCTGGTTCCTCGAACCGGTCACCGCGCTGACCGCCCTCGCCCGGGCGACCACCCGGCTCGGACTGGTCAGCACCATCTCCTCGACCTTCTGGGATCCCTTCCACGCCGCCCGGCTCAGCGCGAGTCTGGACCACATCTCCGGTGGCCGCGCCGGTATCAACGTGGTGACCTCCATGACGGACGCCGAGGCCCGCAACCACGGGATGGACCGTCTGCCCGACCACGCGGAACGCTATGCGCGTGCCGCGGAGTTCATCAGTACCGTGACTGCCTTGTGGGGGTCCTGGCCCGCCGGTTCCTCCCCTGCTGAAGCTGTACCGGTGGACCATCACGGCCGGTACTTCGACGTCGACGGGCCGCTGAACATCCCCGCCACATCGCAGGGCCACCCGGTGCTCTTCCAGGCCGGGGCGTCCGAGCCGGGCCGTGACCTGGCCGCCCGGTACGCCGAAGGTGTCTACGCCGTGGCGTGGGACCTCGACTCCGCCCGCGACTACCGTCTGGACCTGCGGCGGCGTGCCGCCGGGTACGGTCGCGACCCTGATGACCTGGTGATCATGCCGGGTCTGGTGACCTTCGTCGGGAAGACGGAGGAGGAGGCGAGGGAGAAGCAGCGGGAGCTCAATGAGCTGCTGCCGGTGGAGGATTCCCTCCGTCAGCTGTCCTTCTTCGTCGGTCAGGACACCTCAGGGTGGGACCTTGATGCGCCGGTGCCCGAGCTTCCGCCGCTGGCGGAGTTCAGCGGTCCGGCGGGACGCTACGCCACGATCCTGCGGATCCTCGCGTCCTCCCCGGGTGGTCGTCCGACGGTCCGTGACCTGCTGGGTTACCTCGCCGCCGGTGGTGGTCACGCCACCTTCGTCGGCACTCCGGAACGGATCGCCGGTGAGATGGAGCGGTGGATCGTCAATGGTGCCGCCGACGGCTTCAACCTCATGCCGCCGACCCTGCCCGGCGGGCTCGACGATGTCGTGGACCTGGTCGTCCCGGTCCTGCAGGAGCGTGGTCTGTTCCGCCGGGAGTACACGGCGGACACGCTGCGCGGGCATCTCGTGGGATAGTGCCCCGTACGAGCACCTGATTTCCCTGCATCTCGAGCTTTCCGTCCGTCCACGGAGTCTTCCTTATGCAGGGGTGCACGTCGTACCCTCGACGAGATGGGGAAGCTCACCCTGGATCAGCGCCCCTCGCTGGAGACCGCCCTGGAGGAGTATCGCGAGAAACCCCGGACGCGACGCCACGGGGAGAATCCTTGTTGATCACCATGTCCGGGAAGCCGATCTCCGTCTGGTCATCGCAGCGGGGCTGACGGTCCTCTCCCTTTTTCGGCATATTCCTGTGCCTGTTCGGCCTGGAACCACCCGGGTCCGTTGTCGGTGCCGCGTTGTGTGGGTTGGGAACCCTCGCGCCGACCATCGGGTCATTCCTGCGTCCAGGGCCGCCACGGGAAAGTGGTTGGAGCTGCGGGCAGCCGGGCCCGGTGTCGGCATCACGCAGTCTGAGGCTGGTCAGGACCACCTCCCGACGACCTCACGGTGCGTGATGCGGACATACCCGAGGAGAACCCACCTACCGCCGCGAGGACAGCACCCGCTCCGACTCGCGCGCCGTGTCCGAGGCGTTGAGCTCCAGCGACCGCGACCCGGCGAGCTTGCGGGCCACATGCTCGCCCACGGTCACCGGCTCGTACCGGGCGGGGTGGTCAGAGTCGACCATGCCCGGCAGCGGACCGACGATGGCGTCCACGTTCCCGTCATGGAAGAACGCCGCCGACCGACGACGCAGGATCGTGCCGTCCACCACCGGCGGCTTCACCCGGTGCAGCGTCGACCTCCACTGGTCATTGGTCAGTCGCGCAGTCACGTCACCCAGGTTGACCAGCAGCGCACCGGGCTCGGGAAGCACATCGTTCCACGACCCGTCCGACCCCAGTACCTGCAGTCCGGCGACCCGGTCGGCCCAGAGCACGGTGACGATGCCGTAGTCGGTGTGCTCGCCCATGCCGTTGAGCTCGCCGTCGAGCTCCACGGTCACCCCGGGTTCCAGGGCGTAGTTGATGGTGCGCAGTACGTCGATGGAGTGGTCGGCCAGGGATCCGATGGTGCCGCGAGGCTGACCCAGGGCGTCCTCGAAGATGTCGACGAGCGTCTCGGCCACTCCCTGGGCAGCGCCGAACCACGCCTCCAACTGCGATCGGAAGCCGGCCATCCCTTCGGCACCGGCACCGGACTCCGCCGGCCACACGTTCTCCGGGTAGTCCGAGACCGGCAGGTCCAGCTCCGGGAAGGCGGACGCCTGCACACCGATGTTGAAGGCCTCGAAGAAGTCGTTCATCCCGGTCGCGGACTCCACCCCCAGTGACAGTGACAGTCGCTCGGACTTCGGCGGCGAGTAGCCGCGGTTCACCGACGGCGGTGTCGTGACCTCCTTCTTCACCTCGAGATCGCGGAGGAAGAAGGCGTCCAGTGCCGAAGCCAGGCCGTCCCATACCTGCGGGTCGATGCCGTGCCCGGTGAGCTGGATGAAGCCGACCTCGCGGGCTGCGGCGTCCACCGCGGCAGCGACGGCAGCCTTTTCGGAGTCGGTACCGCCGGTGACGTAGGCGGTGATGTCGATGACGGGTACGTGGAATCCGGTCATGTCAGGTCCTTTCAGGATCGTTCAGCAAGTAGTTCAGTCAGTTCAGCGGCAAGCCGGTCGGCATCCGCGGTGAGCAGTTCGCCGTCGCGTACCACCCATTCCCCGGCGACCATGACATCGCGAGGACGCCGCCCGGGGGTGGCCCACAGCAGGCCCGCGGGCCAGTCGTGGACACCGGCGTCGGCGACCCCGGAGCAGTCCCAGACGCACAGGTCAGCGGGTGTCCCGGCATCGAGGACGCCCAGTTCAGGCCAACCCAGCCCTGCGGCGGAGCCGGCGGTCGCCATACCCAACGCCTCCTCTGCGGTGAGGACGCGCCCGGTCAGCCCGGAGACCTGCACCGCCAGTCGGGCATCGGCGAGAAGGTGACCGCCGTCATTCGAACCGCCGCCGGAAGTTCCCAGGCCCACGGTCACCCCGTGGTCGAGCAGGTCGCCGACCGGGGCGACGCCCCAGCCCATCGGCACATCGCAGCCCGGCGCGTGGGTCACGGTCACCCCGGAGGACGCCACGACCTCCACCTCGGCGGCGGTGATACCGCACAGGTGGGCCAGCGTGACGCCCGGTTCCAACCAGCCCCAGTCGGCCAGCAGGTCCAGCGGCCGACACCCGTACGTCAAGGCGGCACGCTCGACGTCCACCTGTTCATTGGACTGGGTGCGGCGCAGCAGCCCGAGTTCCCGGGCCACGTCGCGCAGGGCGGTGAAGGTCTCGGGCCCGTCGGTGTGGGCGCCTGAGGGACCGACGGCAAGCTGCAGCGTTCCGCGTCCGACCGGGTCCCCGGCCATGGCAGCGAAGGAGGCGTGGATGGCACGGACCGAGTCGACGACGGCGTCGGCGTCCTCCCCGGTGGTGCCGCGCACGAAGCACAGCCGGGCGCCGAGAGCGTCAGCCACCGTCGCCGTGGCACAGGCCAGATCCACCGGAGATACCCCGTCAGGCCAGGTCAGATGATGGTCGGCAACAGTCGTCACCCCACACAGCAGGGACTCCGCCACACCGACGGACGCCGCTGCGGCACCGAGCTCCGGATCGACGGCGTAGCCGCGGTAGGCCTGTCCCATCACCGACAGCCACTCGGCCATCCGCACACCGCGGGTCCCGGGCAGTGTACGGAACGCGGACTGCAGCAGGTGGTGGTGGGCGTTGACCAGACCCGGAGTGACGATACAGCCGGAGACGTCGATGCTCTCGGCGTCTGTGGGCAGGACAGTGGTGATCACCCCGTCGACGACGGCCACATCGGACGACGCCCCCACCGATGTCAGCGCGCCGCGCAGTACGGTACTCAAAGGTCCAGCACCAGCCGTCCGGAGAAACACCGGGAGACGCACACCATCATCGACTCGTTCTCGGCGCGCTCCTCCGGGGTCAGCACCGCGTCCCGGTGGTCGACTTCCCCGGAGACGACCTCGACCTCGCAGGTCCCGCACATACCTTCCCGGCAGGAGGACGCCACCAACCGGCCGTGCTCCTCGAGCACGGACAGCACCGAGGCGTCCGCCGGCACGGTGAAGGTCTCCCCGGAGGATGCCAGCGACACGTCGAACGAGGTGGCCTCCCCCGAAATGTCCGGCGCGGTGAACTGTTCGGTGAAGACGTCCACCGCCGGCTGGTCGGCGACCACGGCGGCGACACCGTCGGTCAGGGCGCCGGGTCCACAGACGTAGACGGCGGTACCACGGGGCAGGTCGGCGAGCTCTGCGGCGAGGTCGACTCGTCCTTCCGCTGACCCGTGGAAGCGCACCGCGTCCCCGTAGGAGGACCGCAGCTCCGGCAGGTAGGGCATGGCGTCCTCCGTGCGGGCGAGGCAGAGCATCCGCCACGGGCGGTCGGAGCGCGCGACCTGCGCGGCGAGCGCGATCATCGGCGTGACACCGATGCCGCCGACGACGAAGACGTAGTTCAGTGCGCGGGTCAGCGGGAAATGGTTGCGCGGCTCCCCGACCTGCAGTTCCGTGCCGACCGTGGCGAGGTCATGGAGGGCTGCGGACCCGCTGTGCCCGTTCTCACGCGGGTCCGTGGCGCGGTCCACGGCGATGGTGTAACCGGAGCGGTCGGCGGGGTCCGAGCACAGTGAGTACTGGCGAAGCAGCCCACCGGGGACGGTGACGTCCAGGTGGGCGCCGGGCGTCCATCCGGGGAGGACGCCGGGGGCGGACGGTTCGAGGCGGAACTCGTCGACCCGGTCGGTGAGCGGGCGTCGGGCGGTCACGGTCACCGGGTGTGACACAGGGGAGGGCACAGAGGCGGGCATCGGTTCACCTTCACAGAATCGGTGCCGCCCCAGCCCGGCGAGTACACGCCACACCGTAGCACGACCCCGCCGACATGGCACCACATCACTGCAGGTCATGGCATATGCAACACGGGAGAAACATGGATGCACCCTTATACTCCCCACGCTCCCGAAGCGTCACCGTAGTGAACAGAACCCGAAACAGACGGGAAACACGGTCTCCGTAGATTCACCTCCTGCATGACGAACCACGCGGTGCACGACCGTTGTCCGGTTCTTGAACGTCTCCGCCCCAGCCCGGCGCAGACGACGGACACAAGAGAGCACTCCTGCACACCGCCGACTGTCATGGTCGATCTTCCCCGGTCGCCACCCGGCGTCCGGTAGCAACGACCAGTGCAGCCGGTGATGTGACACCACCGATGACCACGGGACGCACACCGCCGACACGGCACCGGTCACCCTCAAGACCCGGAAGAGGAGGGTCCGATGAGTGTCATTCCGGGAGCACAGCTCCACGGCATCGCCGGTGTTCAGCTGTACGGTGCCCCCACCGGTCAGCTGATGGACATCACTGTCGACGGCACGACCGTCACCGAGGTCCTCCCCCACGATCCGTCCCGCATGCGCACTGCGACGGTCGACGGGAGCTGGCTGGACCTGCACGGCTACACCGTATTCCCGGCCGCCGCCGACCCGCACACCCACCTGGACAAGGCCCTGAGCCATGACCTCGTGAACCCGCCGGCCGGTGACCTTGACGGGGCCATCTCCTCGTGGGTGGCGGCCGCCGACGGGTTCACCGAAGAAGACATCCTCGACCGGGCCCGATGCGCCGCCCGGCTGATGCTCGCCCAGGGCACCACCGCGGCGCGCACCCATGTGGACGTCTACCCGGCCGAGGGGCCGGACCTTTCCGACGCCCCCTACCGGGGCATCCGTGCCCTGACCCGGCTGCGGGAGGAGCTCACCGGACTGATGACCCTCCAGATCGTCGCCCTGGTACCCGCCCACACCCCGGACGACCAGCTCACCGAGCTCACCCTGGGCGCGTTGGACTCTGGAGCGGACCTCGTCGGCGGTGCCCCGCACCTTGCCGGGGATCCGTTGGGCCAGACCGACACCCTGCTCGATGTCGCCGAAGCCCGGAGCGTGGGCTGTGACCTGCACACCGACGAGTTCCTCGCCGGTTCTGCCGGTGATCGCACGCAGACCGTCCACCGCTACGCCGAACGTGTCACCGGCTGGCCCGCCGACCGGATCCGCGGCGCGGGCCACTGCTGCCGCCTGTCCCAGATGGATGGGGCGGAACTCGCGGACACGGCGTCCTCCCTGAAAGACGCCGGGATCCACGTCATCGCCCTGCCGGCGACGAACCTCTACCTGCAGGGCGGCGACGGTCCACCCGGTCCCCGGGGACGGGGCATCGCCCCGCTCACCGCCCTGCGCAACCACGGTGTCGCCGTCGCCGCCGGCGGCGACAACATCCGTGACCCCTTCAACCCGACCGGCCGCGGCGATCCACTCGAGACCGCGTCCCTGCTGGTCACCGCCGCGCACCAGACCCCGGAACAGGCCATCGACCTGGTCACCGTCGGCGCCCGCGCCGCCCTGGGACTGCCACCGGCCGGCCCCGTGCCCGGGCAGACCGCCGACCTGCTGTGCATCCGCGCCCCGGACACCCCGGGTCACGCCACCGCAGCGACATTCCTCGCCGCGGCACCGGCCGACCGCACCGTCATCTCGGGCGGACGCCTCGCCGCACAGACCACCCTGACCACCCACCTCCCCGACCTCCGGCCGGTCGGCTGAGCTTCACGGCTCATCAGAGCAGCTCAGCGACCGACCCCGCACCTTGAAGCGAAAAAGGAGAACCCCCGTGAGTACCCCGACCACCCGGAGCGACCCGACCACCCCACTCGTCAGTTTCACCGGCACCGGCATGACATTCGACGGCGGCACGACCGCCCTGACCGGAGTGTCCCTCGACGTGCGCCCCGGTGAGTTCATCAGCGTCGTCGGCCCGTCCGGTTGCGGCAAATCCACCCTGCTACGCCTGGCGTCCGGCCTGGAGACAGCCACCGACGGCGTGATGTCCACCTCCACCGACCGGATCGCCTACGTCTTCCAGGACGCCACCCTCCTGCCCTGGCGCTCGGTGAAGGACAACGTCATGCTCCTCGGTGAACTCGATCACCTGCCGAAGGCCGAGCAGGAGCAGCGCTGTACCGAAGCGCTGGAGACTGTCGGGCTCACCGGGTTCGAGGACCACCTGCCCCACCAGCTCTCCGGCGGCATGAAGATGCGCGTCTCCCTGGCCCGCGCCCTGACCATCGAGCCGGAACTGTTCCTCTTCGACGAGCCCTTCGCCGCCCTCGACGAGATCACCCGTGAACGTCTCGGTGTGGAACTCACCCAGCTCTTCGCGGAGAAGAGCTTCGGCGGCCTGTTCATCACCCACTCGGTGAGCGAGGCGGTGTTCATCTCCACGCAGGTCGCGGTGATGTCCGGCCGCCCCGGCACCATCGTCGACGTCGTCGACGTGCCCTTCGACTTCCCCCGCAGCCCCGAGCTGCGCTTCACCCCGGAGTTCACCGCGATCGCCGAGCGGGTCTCCACCTCCCTGATGGCGGCCCACTCATGACGACAACTGCACCCACCCCCACCGCACAGACCACGTCCAAGGAGGACGCCGTGTCCGTCTCCACCGCCACCACCACCGCTGCCGCGATCCCTGCCAGCTCCGCACCCGCCCCCGGCCGGCCGAAGCGGAAAGTCAACATCCCCTACGCCCCGGTCCTGCTGCCGCTGGCCGTCCTCGCCGTCGTCGTCGCCGTCTGGTACCTGGTCAGCTACGTCTTCCTCGACGAATCCCGACGCTTCCTCATGCCACCGCCCGACCAGGTCGTCACCGAAGGGTTGTTCGGCCCGAACGCCGGCGAGATGTGGCAGGCCCTGTGGCAGACCACGAAGATCGCGATGACCGGCCTGCTCATCGCCGCAGTCGTCGGCATCGTCTGGGCGATCGTCATGGCCCAGTCGAAGCGCGCCGAAACGGCCCTGTTCCCCTACGCCGTCTTCCTCCAGTGCATCCCGGTGCTGGCCCTCGTCCCGCTCATCGGCTTCTGGTTCGGCTTCGGCTTCTCCGCGCGCGTCTTCGTCTGCGTACTCATCGCCCTGTTCCCCATGGTCTCGAACACCCTCTTCGGTCTGCAGTCCGTCGACCCCGGCATGCGTGACCTGTTCGCCCTGCACAAGCCTTCCCGACTGACCGTCCTGCGCAAGCTCGAACTGCCCGCCGCGATGCCCTCGATCTTCGTCGGCCTGCGCACCTCCGGTGGCCTCGCAGTCGTCGGCGCGATCGTCGGTGACTTCTTCTTCAAGCAGGGGACACCTGGCATCGGCGTCCTGCTGGACAACTACCGCTCGCGACTGCAGTCCCCGGACCTGTTCGCCGCGATCATCCTGGCGTCCCTGCTCGGTGTCGTCGTCTTCCTCGTCTTCGGCCTGATCAGCAACCGTGTCGTCGGCCGCTGGTACGGCAAGTAGTCCCTTCTGCACGTTTCCCCGCACGTTTCCTGACAGGAGCCCCCCACCATGAAGTACACCGTCTCTGCCTTCCGTACTCTCGCCGCCACCACTCTCGTCGCCACCACCGCCGTCTCCCTCGCCGCCTGCGGTGGCGACGACAGCACCTCCGCCGCGTCCTCCTACGACGGCGAGATCGGATCGACCGACCTCTCGGCCGTCTGCCCGTCCACCGTCACCGTCCAGACCGACTGGTTCCCCGAGGCCGAGCACGGCCACCTCTACCAGCAGCTCAACTACGGCGGCGAGGGCAAGGACGCCGTCACCATCGACGCGGACAAGAAGACCGTCTCCGGCCCGCTGTTCGACGGCGACAACGGCTACACCGGTGTCGACCTGGAGATCCGTTCCGGTGGCCCGGCGATCGGCAACCAGTCCGTCACCTCGCAGATGTACCAGGACCAGGACATTCTCCTCGGCTACGTCGACACCGACCAGACCATCCAGCAGTCGGACGCCATGCCCACCGTCGGCGTCATGACGACACTGGAGAAGTCACCGCAGATGATCATGTGGGACCCGGAGACCTACCCGGACGTGCACTCCATCGCCGACCTCAAGGACACCGGAGCGACCGTACTGACCTTCGCCGACATGTCCTACATCAAGTACCTCACCGGCGCGGGCATCCTCGACGAGTCGCAGATCGACGAATCCTACGACGGTGCACCCGCCACCTTCGTCGCCGCCGGTGGCGAAAAAGCTCAGCAGGGCTACTCCTCCTCGGAGCCCTACAACTACGAGAACACCATCGACGGCTGGAAGAAGCCCGTGGACTACCAGCTCATCCACGACGCCGGTTTCCCGACCTACAAGTCCTCACTGGCCGTACGGGCCGACGCCAAGGACGACAACGCCGACTGTCTCAAGGAACTCATCCCGGTGCTGCAGCGCGGCACGAAGGACTACATGGAGGACCCGACGGCCGCCAACGACCTCGTCGTCCAGTCCGTCGCCGACTTCAACTCCGGCTGGGTCTACGACCAGGCGAACGCCGACTACGGCGTGGCCAAGATGCGTGACGAGGGACTGGTCGCCAACGGCGCCGACGGCACCCTCGGTTCCTTCGAGGACGCCCGCCTCGAGGAACTCGTCGACATCCTGACCCCCATCTTCGCCGAGCAGAACACCCCGGTGAAGGACGGCATCACGATGGACGAGATCGCCACCAACGAATTCCTCGACCCGTCGATCGCGCTGGGGTGATCCGGTGAGCCAGGCAGTGCACGAGGGTGTGAAGGTCAGCACCGACGTCGGCCATCTCTTCGCCGTCGCCGATGACTCCGGACGCCCCGACTTCTCGCCCACGGACGTCGACGCCCTGGTCGACGACCTCATCGCGGTGCTCGGCCCCCGTGGTGTCTCCCAGCTGCCGCGTGCGGTCGACCGGGCGTCCCGCGACGGATCGGGCATGTCCCCGGTGATCACCGCGCAGTTGGACGCCGGGGAACTCAGCGTCCCCGATGTGGTCTGTTACCCGCGGGCCGCCGAGGAGGTGCCGGAGATCATGCGCGCCGCGGTGCGCCACGGCGTGCCGGTGACGACGCGTGGCAAGGGCACCGGCAACTACGGGCAGGTGCTGCCCCGGTTCGGCGGGCTGGTGCTGGACATGACCTCACTGACCACCATCCACGAGATCGACACGGAGGCCGGCACGGTCACCGCCGACGCCGGGGCGAAGATGCTCTCGCTGGAAAGCTACGCCCAGGAGCACGGTCAGCAGCTGTGGATGTACCCCTCGACGGTGCAGTCCACGCTCGGAGGGTTCCTCGGTGGCGGCTCCGCCGGCACCGGCACCATCGTCCACGGCCGCAACCACGAGGGCTTCGTCACCGCGGTCGACATCGTGCCCGCCACCGCCGACGCCCGGATCATCCACCTCGAGGGTGAGGACGCCCAACCCTACGTACACACCTACGGGGTGGCGGGCGTCATCGTCCGGGCGACGGTGAAGGTCGAACCGCTGGGTGACTGGCGGTCGGTCTACGCGTCCTTCCCCGACCGGTCCTCGGCCTTCGCCGCGGCGACCGCGGTGATGCGGGCGCGGCTGCAGCCCCGGCTGATGTCCGCCGACGGTCCCGACATCGTCGCCGCCCTGCCCGATGACGAGGCGCTGGTGCCGGGTCGCGGCAGTGTGCGCGGCATTCTCGACGTCTCGCGGCTGCCGGAGTTCGAGGCGATCGTCGCGGACCGCGGTGGACGCATGGAGGCGTCCCGCACCGGGGTCACTGCGTCCGTGAAGCTCTCGACACTGTCCTACAACCACCCGACGTGGTGGCTGCAGAAGAAGGAGCCGGGCCGATGGTTCCACATGGAGTGCCAGGGCACGGCGGTCGTCGACCGGTTCGAGGAGGTGCTCGACGTGTACTCGGTGACCGGCGACGACGGGACCGCGCAGCGGGCGAACTTCCACCTGGAGGTCGGCAACGACATGATGTTCGGCATGCTCAACGGGCCGGTCCTGCCCGGAGAATCCATCGGGACGGTGCGGGAACGGATAGCCGCCGGCGTGCCGCAGCTGGAGGCACTCGGGGTGTCCGTGCACTCCCCGCACCAGTGGTACATCGACCTGGAGCCTGAGCGGGTGCGCCGGTTGGCCGCGGACTTCGACCCGTACGGCCTGCTCAACCCCGGGAGGTGGATGTGAGTACCGCATCCCGTCGCTGGGCCGATCTCACGACCGCGGAGGTGGGCCGGGTGATTACCGCGTCCTCCCTGGCCGTGGTGCCGGTCGGTGCCGTGGAGCCCCACGGACCGCACCTGCCGATGTCCACTGACCTGGTGATGGCCGAGGCCGTGGCGTCCACGGTGGTGTCCCGTGCCGTGGCCGCCGGGCATGACCTGTGGCTGCTGCCGTCGCTGTCGATCACCAAGTCCGATGAGCACGCTGCGCTGCCGGGGACGCTGTGGCTGTCCGCGCCCACGCTCTTCGCCACGTTGGTGGATCTCGGCCGGTCGCTGGCCGCCGCCGGGGTGCGCAGGGTGCTCTTCGTCAACGGGCACGGCGGCAACTCCGCACTGCTGGAGGTCGCCCTGCGTGAACTGCGTCGACGCTTCGACCTGCGGACTTTCCTGGTCTCTTCTCCACCGACCCCGGGCGAGACGGAATGCGGCTTGGGCATCCACGCCGGCTGGTCGGAGACCTCGATGATGCTGCATGTCGCACCGTCGCTGGTGGACATGGACGCCGCTGCGGCGTTGGGGCCGAAACCTGCGACTGCCGTGGCGTCCTGCGACCATGTCGGATTCGGGAAGGCGGTGAAGTTCGGGTGGTTGTCCACTGACTTCGATGCGTCCGGGGTCGTCGGCGATCCGACGGGTGCGTCGGCTGAGGTCGGTGAGCAGCTCTTCGAGGACTACGTCGCCTCCGTACTGGATGCGGTGCCGGAGATCCTGACCTTCAACCCGGGGAACCTGTCATGAGCACTAGCGTGGGTGTCATGGACCAGACCGCTGACCCCGCCGTCCTGTTCGACGCCTGGATGGTGGAGTTCCGCGCCCTCATCGCCGAGGACGCCGGGCTGACCTGGCCGCCGACGTCCACAGACCTCTCGGAGGTACCGCCGGTGCTCATGACGCTTGCCACGGTCGGTCCCGACGGCTACCCGCGGACCCGGAATGTCATGGTGAGCCGGACGGACGCCGGCCAGATCTTCTTCCACACCGACTCACACTCGGAGAAGGTGCGGCATCTGGAGTCGAACCCGAAGGTCTCGCTCACCGTTCTCGCCGCCGACCGGTCGAAGCAGGTCACCGTTGTGGGAGACGCTGTCCGGTCGACACCGGGCGAGGAGGCGGAGGCTTTCGCTGCGCGTTCCCGCTACCTGCAGCTGCTCGCCTGGCTCAGCGACCGGGACCTGGCCGAGAAGCCGGCGGAGGAACGGCACCGGGAGTGGGCGCAGTTCAGCGCTGAAAACCCTGACCTGGCGTCCTGTCCGCCGGAGACCTGGGCCGGCTTCGCCGTGGTCCCCCGGGAGTACCTGTTCTGGACCGCCGACAGTGACGGGCCCTCGCAGCGGGTGCACTATGTGTGCGCTGAGAATTCAGTGAACGGCTGGACCACTGAGGTGCTCCCGGGCTGAATCCACCTCGGACCACCCGTCGCCATGTCCGCATCACGCAGTGTGAGGCTGTTCTGACATGGCCCGCAGCGACCTCAGGCTGCGTGATGCCGACACCTGCTCCGTGACGCCCCCTGACGCCCCCTGACGCCCCGTGACGCTCCATGACGCTCCGTGACTGCCGGGAAACGTGCCGGAAACTCCCGGCCCGTAGCCTCGTCACAGTCAGCGAGAACAAGCAAGAACGAGCAAGAACGAGCACGGACAACCACATAGCCGCGGTGCACGACCGTTGCCTTTCCCCGTCGGCAAGCGCAGGAGGGGCACAAGAGAGCATTCCTGCACACCGCCGACTGACCGTCAACTGACATGTCACTGACCCCAGCCGGACCCAGGAGGTTCCATCTGCCATGAGCACGCTCTTCACCGACGCCGTCATCATCCCCGTCGACCCCGCCCAGCCCCGCTGGTTCCGCGGCTGGCTCTCCGTCGACGACGAAGGACGCATCAGCGGTCTCGGTGAAGGTGCACCGGACCAGGCGACCATCGAAGCTGCCGACACCCTCGTCAACGTCGAGGGCGCCTTCCTCGCACCCGGGTACATCTCCGCGCACAGCCACATCTACACCGGCGGCATGCGCGGCATCGCCCACACCGAACCGCTGTACACCTGGGTCACGCAGAACTCCGCGATGCTCGCCGAGGCAGACCCGGAGATCATGTACTGGCTCTCCCGCGCCGGTGGACTCGACCACCTCGCCGCGGGTGTGACCAGCGTCTACAACTTCACCCAGTCGCGCGTGGTGTGCCGGTTCGACTACGCATCCTCCACGCTGAAGGCGGTGAAGGTCCACGACCCGGACTTCGTCACCCGCCAGATCGACGGCGTGGCGGACGCCGGTATCCGGTTCGTCACCTCGGTAC
Source organism: Corynebacterium sp. (assembly GCF_022712275.1). Lineage (GTDB taxonomy): Bacteria > Actinomycetota > Actinomycetes > Mycobacteriales > Mycobacteriaceae > Corynebacterium. The sequence continues at coordinate 89,554 of NZ_JALAGU010000033.1, forward strand.
GCGTCGACGACGAGCAGCTTCCCGAGGCGGACGCCGTCGCCGGATTCGACGCCGCGATGTCCCACCTGACCACCATCGACGCCAAGACCCCGGCGCTGAACCTGGGCGGCTCCGTCTACGGCGCGGTGCAGTGGGCGTCCGGCCGACGGACCGCCGAGCTGGAGAAGGAGCTGATGGCGAAGTGGGCGATCACCAACCAGGCACACTTCGTGGAGACCGCCGAGCAGATCGAGATCCAGCAGGCGAAGTTCGACTGGTACGACGACGCCGGTGTGCTCGGCACCGACTTCGCCTTCGGGCACTTCGTCCACCCGACCGAGCGGATGGTGGACCGGGTGGTGGAGTCCGGCACATCGGTGGTGTGGCAGGCGATGTCCAACGGACGGCTCGGCTCCGGCATCGCCGACATCACCGGGCTGCTGGCGAAGGACGTGACCGTGGGTATGGGTGTCGACGACCAGTCCTGCACGGACACCTCCGACCCCTTCGAGAACATGCGCACCGGACTGTTCACCCAGCGTGCGGTCCATTCGGACGCCTCAATCATGTCAGTGGACCAGGTGCTGCACCTGCACACCCTGGGCTCGGCATCCTCGATCGGAGTGGCGGACAAGGTGGGTTCGCTGACGGTCGGCAAGTACGCCGACCTGGTGGTCGTCGATCCGCGGCACCCGGCGACCGGTCCGGTGTGGGACCCGGTGGCGACCTACGTTCTGGCCTGCGGGCTGCGACACCTGCGCCGGGTATACGTCGGCGGCAAGGTCGCCTTCGACGCGGACCTGCCCGGTGGTGTGACCGGTGCCGACGGCGTGACCTACGACGAAGTCAACCGGGCCGCCGACGAGGGCATGGTCCGCTCCGCCGTCGCCGGCGGATTCACCCCGGCGTACTGAGCATCCCTACCGGGGCGGGTGATCCGCTGACAGCGGATCCGCTCCAGGCAGCATGGCCTTGTCGGCGCGTCCTCCCAGGTCGCAGGGTGGACGCCATGTCAGAGAACACACCCGACCCCACCCGAATCCTGGACGCCGAGATCTACCGCGACCTCTTCGAACGACGCACCGTCGTCCTCGGCGACGCCCTCGAACAGGACACCTCCAACCGACTCTGCGCCTCGGTCCTGCTCCTGTCTGCCCGTGATCCTCAGGCGGACATCGCCCTGCTCATCAATTCCCCCGGCGGCTCGGTGCCGGGGATGCTCGCCATCCGCGACTGTCTGCGCGGCATCCCCAACGACGTCGCCACCGTCAACCTCGGTATGGCCTACAGTGCGGGCCAGTTCCTGCTGTCAGCCGGGACGCCGGGCAAGCGCTACGCCCTGCCACACTCCAAGGTGCTGCTGCACCAGGGGTCCGGCGGGATCGGCGGCACCGCACAGGACATCGAGATCCAGGCTGCGGACATCGCCCATACCCGCGATACCGTGCTCGGCTGCATCGCCGACGACACCGGACGCCCGCTCGAGCAGGTCACCAGGGACTCGCTGCGCGACCGCTGGTTCACCGCCGAGGAGGCGAAGGAGTACGGATTCATCGACCACATCGTGCCTGACCTGGAATTCCTCATCGGACCCGGCGCACTCACCGCCCGCCGTTCCCGGCTCGGGCTGGGGGCGTGACCATGACCAGCTACCCGATCCCCTATGTCACCACCTCCACCCCGACCGGTGAGAAGACGGTCGACATCTACAGTCGCCTGCTCGATGAACGCATCGTCTACCTGGGCACACCCGTCGATGACGGCGTGGCGAACGCGGTCATTGCGCAGTTGCTGCACCTGGAGAGCGAGAGCGCGGACGCCCCGGTCTCGCTGTACATCAACTCCCCCGGCGGTTCGCTGTCGGCGACGATGGCGATCGTCGACTGCATGGAATTCATCGGGCCGCAGGTGGAGACGACCTGTGTCGGCCAGGCTGTCGCGTCTGCTGCACTGCTGCTGGCCGCCGGTACGCCGGGCCACCGCGCGATCCTGCACCACGGGCGGGTGGTCCTGGCCGCACCCGTCACCGAGGGAGGACGCGGCACCATTCCGGATCTCATCATCGAGGCCGAGGAGATGGAGCGGATCCGTCGGCTGCAGGAGTCGGTGCTGGCGTCCCACTGCGGTCGCACCGCGGACCAGGTCAGGGAGGACACGGAGCGGCAGCTGGTGCTCGCCCCGGATGCCGCGGTCGACTACGGGATCGTCGACAGGGTGCTCACGCAGCGCACATGAGGACGGCCCCGCCGGTGCCGGTGGTCGTGGCAGGGGACGTCGGCGCCCAGGACCGGATCGCGCCACGGGTGAGCTCGAAGGAGGACTTCCCCAGTGCCCCGGCCACCGCCTCGAGCATCTCCGACGACGGGTCCTTCATGCCCCGTTCGAGTTCAGAGAGGTACTGCGGCGAGATCCCGGCACGGTCGGCGGTGTCCCTGAGACGTTCTTTCCTGGCGGTGCGGTGCCGTGGCAGGAGGATGTCGGCATCACGCAGCCTGAGGGCGCTCAAGCCCCCTCGCCAACGACCTCAGGGCGCGTACTGCGGACATGCCGGGGTGTCTCCCTGAAAACAAGTGCAGACCGGGACCGGTACGGATAGGCTCACCTTCATCGATGTAGTCAACCAAGGAGCCCTCCGTGCCACTTCCTCCCGTTCTGCAGTCACCGCTGTCCGTGCCCGTGGTGGCGTCCCCCATGTTCATCGCGTCCTCCCCGGAGCTCGTCATCGCGCAGTGCACGTCCGGGATCATCGGTTCCTTCCCGGCGCTCAATGCGCGCCCCGCCGAGAAGCTGGACGAGTGGCTCACCCGGATCGAGGAAGGCATCGCCGCTTTCCAGGAGGAGAATCCCGACGCCGTGGTCGCGCCGTTCGCGGTGAACCAGATCGTCCACCACTCCAACGACCGCCTCCGGCAGGACATGGCGACGATCGTGAAGCACAAGGTACCGATCGTCATCACCTCACTCGGTGTCGTCCCGGAGATCAACGAGGCTGTCCACTCCTACGGCGGCATCGTCCTGCACGACGTGATCAAGAACCGCCACGCACAGAAGGCAGTTGAAGGCGGAGCGGACGGCATCATCGCCGTCGCCGCCGGAGCCGGCGGACATGCGGGCAGCCAGTCGCCGTTCGCGCTGCTCAACGAAATCCGCCAGTGGTTCGACGGCCCACTGCTGCTGTCCGGGGCGATCTCACACGGGCGCTCCATCTTCGCCGCCCTGGCCGCCGGCGCGGACTTCGCCTACATCGGTTCGCCGTTCCTGGCCACCCCGGAGGCGAACACCGTCGACGACTACAAGCAGATGATCGTCGACAGCAACGCCTCCGACGTCATCTACAGCAACCTGTTCACCGGTGTCCACGGTAACTACCTGCGTGGGAGCATCGAGAAGGCAGGCCTGGACGCGGACAACCTGCCGGAATCCGACCCCTCGAAGATGAACTTCGGCTCCGGCGGCGGGAACGACGCCAAGGCGTGGAAAGACATCTGGGGCTGCGGCCAGGGCATCGGCTCCATCACCGGGATCCAGCCCGCCGCGGACCTCATCGCACAGTTCAAGGACGAGTTCCGGGCCGCGGTGGACGCGTTCGACGAGAAGGTGCGTGTCCGGCAGCTGTAGCTCTACGCCGGCCCGCCGGGGAGGCATGACTTCACTGACGCTGCCTTATTCTCCCCGGATTTTTCCGAGGTGTACCGCAGCCATGCCGAGTGCGGCGATGGTCTCCCCGTCGGTGATAACGGTGCCGACCATCGCCAACAGTGCCCTCACTGCCACCAGAACCGGACTGCGCCCGCAGGCCGCGGGCGATGAACACCGTCTCCGGTGCGACGCAGATCCCGTTGAGGGCGTTCATCGTTCCGGTCTGCGTCCACTCGTCCGCCTCGAACCCGGTCTCCACCAGCAGTTCCCGACGTGCGGCCGCCAGAGCGTCCTGCCCGTCTGTGCCGCCCGAGACCACCTCGAGGGATCTCCCGACGGTGCACCGGTCGATATCGACCATGAGGACGCGGTCGTCCTCGTCGAGAGCGATGATGATGACTGCGGGGTTGCGTAGTTCGACGACACCGTAGATGCCGTCGGCACCATCGGGACGCACCACCTCGTCCTCACGGACCCGGATCCACGGATTCCCGTAGGCGAACTGCGAGGATGTGGTGGCTCAGGCTGACGTGGAGCCTTGCGCTGTATCCGTACGCTCACTCATGCGGGCCAGCCTACGACGTCGCACCAGGGCATGTAGGCATCACGCAGTCTGAGGCTGTCTGGGACCCCTCGTGAGCGACCTCACGCTGCGTGTTGCCGACATGCCCTGCCAGCGTCCCGAGCCGAACGCCTAGGCTGTGGACCATGCGCATCACCGTCATCGGGGCCGGCGTCACCGGCCTGTCCTGTGCCCTTGAACTCGCCGGAGCCGGTCATGAGGTGACTGTCGTCGCCGACCACGGCCCCGGGGACACCGTCTCCGCCCGCGCCGGCGCACTCTGGTTCCCCTACGACGTCACTGTCGAGAATGCCCCTGAACTGGAGAAGCGCTCCCTGATCAGGTTCGTCGAGCTGGCAGACCAGGCCGAGGCCGCGCAGTCCGGGGGCGCGGATGACGTCACCGACGACATCGCCCCGGTCGAGATGCGCCGCGGCTTCCTCCGTGAGCGCCTCGACCCGCCGGACCGCTCCTGGGTCCCGACCGTCACCGACGTTCTCGGCGAGGACGCCGTGACCGAGGTCGAGCGGGAAGGTACACGAGGAACCGAGCGGGGTGTCGAGACGACCCTGCCGATGATCATGACCCCGACCTACCTGGCCTGGCTCATGGACTCCTGCCGGATCGCCGGTGTGGCGTTCCGGTGGAAGACGGTGGAATCCCTCGAACTGCTGGTCACAGGCTCCTACAACACCGCTCCCCCGGAGGCGGTCGTGATCTGCGCCGGCATCCGTGGCGGTGAGCTGCTGGGTGGGGACGACGAGATCACTCCGGTCCGCGGGCAGGTCATCGTCTTCGCCAACGGCACCGACGACGGCACCGACGATGACGAAGGAGAAGAAGGAGACGCGAACGGGACAGGAGACAGCGGCCCCGTCCTCACCGACTGGTACGTCGACGACGATGATCCGGCGAACATGACCTATATCTTCCCCCGCGTGGACGACATCGTCGTCGGTGGTGTCGCCGAGGTCGGGAACTGGAACGAGGATCCGGACGCGGAGACCGCCGAAGCGATCCTCGCCCGGGCAGAGGCCCTGGTCCCGGCACTGAAGGAGCTGCCGATCCTCGGTCACGGCGCAGGGCTGCGTCCTTCCCGGTCCACCCTGCGCATCGAGCAGGTCGACACCGACGAGGTGAACATCCCGGTCATCGCCGCCTACGGACACGGCGGAGCTGGCGTGACCCTGAGCTGGGGCACCGCCGAGCGCGTCGCGGAGATGGTGGACGCACTGTAGGTCAGCCGCTGATCAGGCCGAAGGTTCCCCGAGCAGCAGCACGAGGAACTCGCAGAGGACGCCGGGCTTCACGGTGCCGTCCCCACCGTCGATCTCCAGGGTGAGCTCAAGGGTGACCAGCGTGCCGGAACCCTTGGGGGTGACATCGGCGAGCAGGGCGTGGGCGCGGATCCGGTCGCCGACGTGCACCGGGACGGGGAAGCGCGCCTTGTTCAGCCCGTAGTTGATCAGTGCGGGCCAGGCGGAGAAGTCGAAGGTCTCCCCGGCCAGGGTCGGCAGGTACGAGAGGCTGAGGAAGCCGTGGGCGATGGGTCCGCCGAAGGGGCCGGCGTCCGCCCGCTCCTTGTCGACGTGGATCCACTGGTGGTCGTCGATGGCGTCCGCCATGGTGTTGACCCGCTCCTGGGTCATGGTGGTCCAGTCGGTGACGCCGAGGTCCTCGCCCTTCGCGGCGGTCAGTTCCTCGGTGCTGGTGAAGCTGCGCATGGAGTCTCCCGGGTGGTTGAAAGGTCAGATAAGTGAGTCGTCGAGGTCATGGAGCCGCCGGTCTTTCGAGGCGACGAGGTCGAGCCGGGCGTCCGCCCGGGGCAGCAGGTGGTCGATGAAGAAAGACGCCGTGAGCAGCTTCGACTCAGCGAAACTGTCGGCGCTTTCTCCGGTACCGTTCCTCTCCCCCAGGGCACGGACCTGGTCGGCGAGCAGCCAGGCGACGACGATGTCGCCGGCGGCCTCGAGGTACATCGTCGCGTTGGCCAGGGCGGTGCCGGCGTCCTTGTCCTCCCAGACAGTAGCGGTGGCTTCGGCGAGGCGCGTGGCGCGGGACCGCAGCGGATCGGCGAGTTCCGGGTGACTGTCCGCCAGCGCGTCGCAGGTCGCGGTGATCCGGCCGAGCAGGTCGCGGAAACCGGAGCCGCCGCTGAGCAGGACCTTGCGTCCCAGCAGGTCGATGCCCTGGATGCCGTGGGTGCCCTCGTGGATCGGGTTGAGCCGGTTGTCGCGGTAGAACTGCTCGACCGGGTGGTCGCGGGTGTAGCCGGAGCCGCCGAGGACCTGGATCGCCAGGCTGTTGCCTTCCAGACACCACTGCGACGGCCAGGACTTCGCCACCGGGGTGAGCACCTCCAGCAGCAGGTGGGCGGCCTCTCTCTCCTCCGGGGAGGACGCCGCCACGGACTCGTCGAGCACCTTCGCGGTATAGAGGACCACCGCGACCGCACCTTCGGCGTAGGCCTTCTGCTCCAGCAGCATGCGGCGCACATCGGCGTGACGGATGATCGGCACGGCCGGGGTCTTCGGGTCCTTGGCGTCCAGCGGGCGGCCCTGGATGCGTCCGCGGGCGTAGTCACGGGAGTGCAGGAAGCCGGTGACGCCGAGGGCTGTCGCACCGGCGCCGACGCCGATGCGCGCCTCGTTCATCATGTGGAACATGTAGAACAGGCCCTTGCCCTCCTCACCGATGAGGTAGCCGACGGCGTCGTCGTAGTTCAGCGCGGTGTTCACCGTGCCGCGGTAGCCCATCTTGTGGTTGATGCCGACGAGGCTGACGCCGTTGCGCTCGGTGAAGCAGCCCGGTTCGCCGGGGTTCTCCAGCCACTTCGGCACGATGAACAGGGACAGCCCCTTCACACCGGGACCACCGGTGCGGGCGAGGACGAGGTGGACGATGTTCTCGGTGACCTCCTGGTCGCCGCCGGAGATCCACATCTTGTCGCCGCGGACGCGGTACGTGCCGTCATCCTGCTTCGTCGCCGAGGTGGTGAGGTCGCCGAGAGCGGAGCCGGTGCCGGGTTCGGAGAGGTTCATCGTGCCGGACCAGCGGCCGTCGAGCATCGGAGGCAGGAACTTCTGCTGGAGTTCCTCGGTGGCGTGGGTACTGATGAGGTTGGCCGCACCCGTGGTGAGCAGCGCATAGGACACGGTGCCGAGGTTCGCCGCCTGGAACCAGAGGAAGGCCGCCCGGTAGATCAGTGCGGGCAGGCGGAAGCCACCGTGCTTCCCGTCCATCGTCGCCGAGAGCAGACCGGCTTCGGCGAAGGCGTCGAGGGCGGGCTTCACCTCGTCGATGAGCTGCACCTTGCCGTCGACGAGCGTCGGTTCGTTGAGGTCACCGGTGCGGTTGTGCGGTGCGAAGAGGTCCTCGGCGAGCTGCCGGGAGAGGTCCAGCAGGCCGTCGAAGGTCTCCCTGCTGTGCTCGGCGAAGCGGTCGAAGCCGGTGAGGGATTCTGCGTCGAGCCAGTCGTAGAGGCAGAAGTTGATGTCGGTGGCGTCGAGGATCAGTGATTCTCGGGTGTCCATGTGACTCCTCGGGGTCGGTCCAGGGTCAGGGCGGCTGTTCTGAACTGTGATTCATTACATTACCTGACCCAACATACCCGACTCCCCTGCCGTTCACCGGCGGATCGTCAACGCCTCACAGTCCTCGTCGCCGGAACAGTGACCGCGGCACCAGCACCGCCAGCACCCGGGTGACCCGACTGCCGCGTCCGGACAGGTCCTCGACCGCACCGTCCAACAGTCCGCGCAGGTCCTCCCGCGAGTCCGAGTAGTCCCGGCCACCGAAACGCTCCGCTGAGGCCGCGGACGCCAGCGCCTGCACCTGGTCACCGCCGAGCTGCTCGGCCCAGGCCTCGGGCGTGCGGGCCCGCAGGTCTCCCGACGCCGGGCTCAGCCCGAGGTCCGTGGCCTTCGCGGTGGCCTCGGACCAGGCGTCCTGCGCCGGGTGACCGCCGGAGGTGATGCCACGGCGACGCCACCGGCCCACCAGCCACCGCACCAGCGCCGGAGCCAGGAGCAGCAGGACCACACCTACCGCCACCAGCACCGGAAGCGGGATCGTGAACCCGGAATCCTCCTCATCAATCTCCGGGGACGCCGGATCCTCCGGCATCTCCTCGGGCTGCGGGATCGCAGAGGGCTCTGAGGGCTCTGAGGGCTCCGGTGGTTCCGGGGTCTCCGAGGGGGTCTCGGACTCGGCCGGCGGTTCCTCCGAGGGCTCCGGTGGTTCCGGGGTCTCCTCAGCCGGAGTCTCCTCGGCGGGCTGTCCTTCCGCGGAAACCTCCAGGCCACCGGGACCACCCGGCGTCGGCTCGAAGGCGACCCAGCCGATGCCGTCGACGAGGATCTCCGGCCAGGCGTGCAGCTCCCGTGCCTTCACGTTCGTCGGGCCCTCAGCATTGGTCCGGGCCGCGTACCCCACCGCCATGCGGGCGGGGATACCCAGCTCACGCGCCATGACGGTGAAGGTCGAGGCATAGTGCACGCAGAACCCGGAGCGCTGGGTCAGCAGGGACTCCATGACGGAATACGGTCCCTCCGCCCCGGGGTCGTAGGGGACCGAGTCGTCGTAGCTGAAACCGCTGGTGCGGAACCAGTTCTCGAGCGCGTACCCGGCCTGGATCCGGTCTGTCACTCCCCCGGCCGCCTCGTTCGCGGCATCGCGCAGCGAGGTCGGCATCTCTCCCGGAAGTTCCAGGTAGGACGCCTGGTCGATCGTTCCGGTGTCCACACCGGACGCCGCCAGGGCACCGAGGTCCACCTCGCCGAGCCTGCTGGAGACCAGCGGCACCGATTCGACGGTGTACAGGTCACCGTCGCGGGTCACGGCCTTCGACGCCTTCGCGGTCGCGGAGTCCGTCATCCAGGTCCATTTGTCCGGTTCGAAGTCACTCCGGTCCTCCGGCCTCTCCTCGGTGGGAACCACCCGGTACGCCGACTGCGGCAGCGGCAGCCATTCACTGCGCAGCCCGTCCATCGTCACCGTCGTCGACTGCAGGCCCGGCGGTGTCTGTGCCGACCGGGGTTCATCGAGGCTGACGGCGCCGTCCTCCCTGGCGTCCTCCTTCGGGGTCCAGCGCCCGTCCTCGAAGTCGGCGAGGGTGGCCAGCGTGAAGTAGTGCGCTCCCGGGGTCGCGGTCTCGAAGCTGAAGACGCGGGACCCGCTGCGTTTCTGCAGGTCCTCGGCCAGGGAGACGGTGACGTCCGGCACGGTGCTGTTCACCGGGGACTTCACCACCGCCGGGTTCCAGACGCGGTCGGTGGCGTCCGGCATCGCGGCGACGACACCTACCGCGATGACGCCGGCCAGTGCCGCCATCGTCAGGCCTGGCACCGAGATCCGGGGCGCGGCGGTCCAGGCCAGGAGCACCAGCAGGACGCCGGCCGCGATGATCAGCGACCGGTCGACGACCACACCCGTCGCGGCGACCGGCGCGAGCAGCAGCAGGGACAGGAAACCGCCGGTGGCGAACGGTGCACCTACCCCGACCAGCAGGGAGGACGCCGCGATCCCCAGCATCAGGCCCATGAGCAGCAGCAGGTCACCGACCGGACCGGCGGGGTCGAAGGGTGTCGCCGCGGTGTTGACCACCTGCGCCGCCTGGTCGAACATGTCGACCGGGTGGCGTAGCCACTCCCCCGCACGCCCGGTGCCGATGAGCAGGACGAACCACGTCACCGCGCCGGCCGAGGCGCCGCTGACCAGGGCGAGAGTCTCCCGGCGTGGCGGCAGGACCGAGGCCACGACGGTCGCAGGGAGAACGGTCACCGCGAAGATCAGGAGGATCTGCCACTGCCACGCACCGACGTGGAAGATGAGGTCCATCGACTGCAGGACCACGGCGCACAGCAGGGTGATGAGGACGCCGGCCATCAGAAGCCGGGGTCGGAAAGCTCTGGTCGGGGCGGCCATCAGCGACGCGCCTCCGGGGTGTTCAGGGCGAGGTCCTCCACGACGACGAGTTCACCGGTGGCTCCATTATCTCCGGCGCCCCTCATCCGGTCGGTGAGACCGCGGGTGACGGTGCCGGTGACGATCACATCGGCGGGGACCACCAGCGCGTCCCCGGGCGTGTCCCCGGCAGTGTCCGTGGTGCTGACGAGCGCGAGGACGCGGCGCACCTCGTCGCCGTGTCCGCAGGCCTCGACCGGGCGGTCACCGCAGGTGAGCAGCACCCGGTAGCCCTCCTCGAGCAGCCGGTCGGCGACAGTGACCGTCGCCGAGACCGCCGCCTCGAAGGACACCTCAGAGCTGTAGCAGTCGGCATCGGTGACCAAGTGCACGGTCGCGTCCTTCAGATCGGGGGCGTCGTACTGGTTGACCAGCAATTTTCCCAGTCGGGCGCTCTGTTTCCAGTGGACCTGACGCACGGCGTCCCCGGTGCGGAACTCACGCAGCACACCGGCTGGGATGCCGGACACCGCCGAGTAGTCCACGGCGGCGCCGTCACCGTCGTCGGAGCGGGCCGGCAGCGGGCCGGGGATCTCCTCGGGCAGACCGTCGAGCGGACGGGGCAGGACGAGGAGGTCACGCCCGGCGTCCACCCGGATCCGGCGGACAACCAGGCCCAACGGGTCCGGCAGGACGAGCCCGGCGATACCGGTCCACTGCACACCACGCTGCCGGGCACGGAAGTTCACCTGGGAATCGACCGGGGTCCGGGCGACTGTGGCGTTCTGTCGGACAGCGCGGTCGCCGAAGAGCCACAGCACCCGGGTGTGCAGCTTGAGCGGCAGGCGTTGGACGACCGTCGCGGAACAAGCCACACCACCGCCGACGGTCGGGGTGGTGTCCGGCACGTCGACCTCGGTGCGCATCTGTGCCAGCGGCGGCACCACCAGCACGAACAGCAGGGAGAGCAGCAGCATCACCGCGGGAAGCACCATGAGGTAGCGCAGATCCTGGAGTTCGAGGACGCGCCACAGCACCACGAGAATCACGGTGCAGACGAGGAAGCCCCACCCACGCCCGGTGAGCGCGACCGGCAGGGTCTTTCGCTTCGCCCTCATCGCCGACCCGTCACTGCAGCCCGGTCGAGGCGACGATCCGGGAGACGAGATTCACCGCCGTGGAGTGGGCGTCGCCGACGGTGGCGAAGCGTCCCCGCAGCGACAGACGGTGCGGCAGCACCATGGCCGCCAGGTGGGCGACATCATCCGGGATCACGAAGCCGCGGCCCTGCATCGCCGCACGTGCCCGGGCCGCCCGGATCAGGTGCAGGGTGGCACGCGGGCTGGCGCCCAGGGCGATGTCGGGGTGTCGCCGCGTCGCCGAGACAATGTCCACCAGGTAGCGGGCGACCGGCTCGCCGACGGCGATGTCGCGGACCGCACGCTGCGCGGCGAGGACGTCGTCGACACCGACGACGCTGCGCACCAGTTCCTCAGGACGCCGTGCACCGTGGGAGAGCACCATGTCGATCTCCGCCTGCGGCTCCGGGTACCCCAGCGAGATGCGGGTCATGAACCGGTCACGCTGCGCCTCGGGCAGCGGGAAGGTCCCGGCCATGTCCTGCGGGTTCTGGGTCGCGATGACCATGAACAGGTCCGGCAGGTCATGGGTGGTGCCGTCGACGGTGACGCGGCGTTCGGCCATCGCCTCCAGCAGGGCGGACTGCGTCCTCGGCGAAGCACGGTTGACCTCGTCACCCACGGCGAAGTTCGTGAAGACGGGGCCGGGGTGGAACTGGAAGCGTTGGGCCTCGTCGTCGTAGACCGTCACACCGGTGACGTCGGTGGGCAGCATGTCCGAGGTGAACTGGATGCGCCTGACCTCGGCATTCACCGAACCGGCCAGGGCGGTCGCCAGGGTCGTCTTGCCGACACCGGGGACGTCCTCCAACAGGACATGACCGCCGGCGAGCAGGGTGGTGATGACGGCGTCGATCGCCGCGGTCTTGCCCTTGAGGACCTGCGCCAGGGAGGTGTGCAGGGTGTGGGCGAGATCGCGGACCGCGGTGACGGCGGCGTCAGTGGTGCCGGTGGTGCCGGTGGTGTCGTTCATCGACGCGTCCTCCCCCTCAGGATCCGCGGTAGGTGGAGTAGCCGAAGGGGTTCAGCAGCAGCGGAATGTGCAGGTGGGAAGGGGTCGCCGGGTCCACCTCGGGGTCCTCGACAGTGAAGGTGATGTCCACCCACGGGTAAAGGGTGGCGGTGTCGGCGGCGGCGAGGAAGTCACCGGTGTGGAACCGCAGGCGGTAGGTGCCCGGGGCCGGGTCGACGGTGAAACGGTACCGGCCGTCGGCGTCGGTCGTGGCGGACTCCAGGACGGTCGGCTCGGCGGTGACGTCCGGGCCGTGGTCGGTGACCTCGAGCTTGACGAGCTCGACCTGCAGACCCTGGGCGGGCAGACCGGTGGTGGTGTTGAGGCAGTGCGTGGACAGACTCATGATGGTGCTCCTTGTGGGTGTGTACTGCTCGGTGTTATTCAGTGACGGTGCCGCGCAGGCGCAGTCCGTTGATGGCGTCGAGCTGGCTGATGCTGAACAGCCACTCCTCGGCCGGGTCGACGGTGAGCCGTCGCTCCAGCTCGGCCCGGATCTCCGCACTCGACCGACCGGCGGCCTTGATGAGAAAATTCCAGCCGAAGTGCTCCCGGTAGGTCGGCTGGAGCTCACGCACGGCGTCCAGGTCGGCGGACTCCGTCGCACCCGCCTGCTCGGAGGCGGACCGGGAGCCGGCGGAGACGCTGCCGCCGATCGGGGGGTGGGCGTTGACCGCCGCCAGGACCTCCGACTCCGGCTGGGCCGCAAGCAGGGAGGACGCCGCGTCGACGAGTGCGTCGACCGAGGTGAACGGGCGGGCGTCCGCCACCGAGACGGCCAGCGGAGCGGAACCGAAGACGGCCTCCAGTTCCGGGGTGACGTCGGCGGCCGGGGCGTCGTTGAAGTCGGCGAGGGTGAACGTGGTCATGGCGCCATCGTAGCCATCCCCGCACCCGGCGTCCCCACCAGCGTGCCGTTGACCACCACCCCCGCGACCGTCCGGTCGTCGCCGAGCATGAGGCAGGCGAAGAGGAGCTCCTCGGTGGTGGTGCACCGTGCGGCACGGTGGGCGAGGACGGGATCGGCGGGTGTCCCGGACGTGGCAGTGCCGGCTGCCGGGTCGAGGATGACGAGGTCGGCGTCCTTCCCCGGTGTGATGCTGCCGACGTGTGCGTCCACCCCGAGGGCACGGGCACCGTCGAGGGTGGAGTGGTGCAGCAGGTCGGCGGCGGTCAGCGGGGCGGAGCCGGTGGAGCTGGCGAGGAGACGGGAGACCTTGTACGCCTCCCCCGCCGTGGCCAGCGGGGACAGCGAGGTGCCGGCGCCGACATCCGAGCCGAAACCGATGCGCAGGTCCGGGACCTTGCTGCGGATGTCCTTGAGCGGGAAGAGTCCGGAGCCGAGGAAATTGTTCGAGGTCGGGCAGTGTGCCAGCGAGGCCCGGGCCTCGTCGAGACGGGTGAGTTCGCGGTCACTGAGGTGGACCGCATGGCCGAAGACGGCGCGTTCCCGGACCAGACCGGCGCGGTCGTAGACGTCGGTGTAGTCGGTTGCCTGCGGGAACAGTTCTGCCACCCAGTCACATTCGGCGGTGTTCTCGGCGAGGTGGGTCTGGATGACGACGTCCGGGTGGTCGGCGGCGAGCTCACCGAGGGCCCGGAGCTGGGCGTCCGAGGAGGTCGGTGCGAAGCGCGGGGTGATGGCGTACTCCAGGCGTCCGGTCCCGTGCCAGCGGTCGATGAGTGCCTTACTGTCCGCGACGGCGGACTCGGGGGTGTCGAGCAGGTCGGCCGGGGCGTTGCGGTCCATGCACATCTTGCCCGTGATGATCCGCAGGTCCTTACGCTGCGCGGCCGTGAACAGGGCGTCCACGCTGTGCGCGTGGACCGTGGAGAACACCAGGGCGGTGGTGACACCGTTGCGGAGCAGCTGGTCGGTGAAGAACTCCGCGGTGGCCTCGGCATGGGCCTTCTCGGCGAAGCGGGCTTCGGCGGGGAAGGTGTAGCGGTCGAGCCAGTCGAGCAGCTGCTCGCCGGGCGAGGCGATCATCCCGATCTGCGGGTAGTGGACGTGGCAGTCCACGAGGCCGGGGATGATCAGTGCGTCGCCGTGGTCGAGGAAGGCAGTGTCAGGGTAGGCGCCCAGGATGTCGGACGCCTCCCCCACCGCCACGATGGTGGAGCCGTCGACGACGACGGCGCCGTTCGGGATGTCGAGCAGTTCGGGGGTGCTGGGCGAGGTGTTGGTGGAGGTCGCGTCCTGCGGGGTGACGACGTGACCGAGGTGGATGTCCACGGGGATTCTCCTGGGGAATGGGGTCGCAGAGGGGCTGGGCGGTGTGATGCCCGCTCACGCCCCGTGGGCGATCTGTCCCCTGGTCCACGCCCGGAGGTGTCCTGTCCCGTGTCTCATGGGCACGAGTATGCCGGAGCCGTGTTTCGGCCGTGTCACATCGGCGCATCGCGCAGCAGCCGGGCTACTCCTGCTTCCGCTCCTCGGCGGCACGGATCTCCTCCGCCTTCGCCGCGGCAGCACGGGCCTCAGCGACCGCGGCCCGGGCGATCTCCGCCTTCGACTGCGCCCACACCGCCGCACGCTCGGCGTTGTTGAGCACCACCGAGGTGGACTCCGAGTCCCCGGTCGGGCCGGATCCGTCGGTCTCCTCCGGCCCCTCGGTCTTCTTCCCCTCCAGCGCCGGGGCGAGGTGCCCGCCACCGGTGCGGTTGAGCAGCAGGTTGAGGACGATCACCGTGATCGCACCGGCGGAGATGCCGGAGTCCAGGATCATCTCCAGCTCCTCCGGCAGCTTCTCGTACATACCCGGCAGGACGCTCGGTAGCATGGCCACCGCGATGGACACACCGACGATCAGGGCGCGGGTCTCGTTCCACACGACCGTGGACAGCGTCCTGATACCGGAGGACGCGACCATGCCGAACAGTGCGACTCCGGCCCCGCCGAGCACCTGGGACGGGATACCGGTCGCCACGGCACCCATCTTCGGCAGCAGGCCGAGGATGATGAGGATGATGCCGGCCGCGGTCACCACGAAGCGCGAGGCGATGCGGGACAGCGCCACCAGGCCCACATTCTGGGCGAACGCGGAGTACGGGAAGGTGTTGAAGACACCACCGAGGACGGTGGCCAGACCGTCGGCCCGCAGACCGTCGGAGAGCGTGCGACCGTCGACCGGCTTCTTCACCACGTCACCGACGGCGATGATGTCACCGGTGGTCTCGGTCATGATGACCAGGCCCACGATGACCATGGTGAAGATGGCGGCGGCGTCGAAGGTCGGGGCACCGAACTGGAACGGGGTGGGGATGTCCACCCAGGACGCCGGGCCGACCTCGGACCAGTCGGTCATACCCATGAACTGACCGATGACGGTACCGACGATGATGCCCCCGAGCACCGCCAGGGACTTCGCGCGAACCGGGGCGAACCGGTGGATGCAGATCACGACGATCAGCGTCAACAGGGCGAGCAGGAAACCCTTGGCGGTTCCGATCTCGGACTCTTCACCGTTGCTGTTGTGCACCCAGCCGGCCGCGACCGAGAGCAGCGACAGGCCCACCACGGTGATGACGGTGCCGGTGACGATCGGCGGGAAGTACCGCACCAGCCGCGCGAACAGCGGCGCGAGGAGGATCATCATCACGCCCGCGGCGATCACCGAACCGTAGATCGCGGTGACGCCGTGCTCGGAGCCGATGGCGATCATCGGCGAGACAGCGACGAAGGACACGCCCTGCATCAGCGGGAGTTTCGCACCGAATCGCCACAGTCCGACCGACTGGATCACCGAGGCCAGACCGGCGACGAACAGGTCGGCGACGATGAGATGGTGCAGGTCAGAGGAGTCGAACTGACCTGCGTTGATCAGCGCGCCACCGACGATGAGCGGCACGGCCACCGCACCGGCGTACATCGCCAGCACGTGCTGCAGGCCGAGGATGAACAGCCGGGGCCACGGCGGACGCTGGTCGACGGGATGGAGGGCAGGCGAGTCGGCTACGGGGTCGGGGGCGGACTCACCCGGCGCGGCATTCGGCGATTCGGTCATGCGGAGAATTATGACACCCGTACTGTTTGAGATCTGTGTCCGGGGGATCATGGCGCCCCCGGTTGTGGTCAGGCTCTCGTCGGTGGTTCCGCTGTGCTCCCCGCGCCCCCGGTGTCTTCAGCGGCGCGGATCTCCTCCGCCTTCGCCGCGGCAGCCCGGGCTTCGGCGACCGCGGTGCGGGCGTCCTCCGCCTTCCGTGCCGCCCAGGCGGCGGCGCGCTCGGAGTTGTTGAGCACCACCGAGGTGGATTCGGAGTCTCCGGTGGGGCCGTCGTAGGTCTCCTGTACAGCACCCAGCCCCGGAGCCAGATGGCCGCCGTCTTCGCGGTTGAGCAGCAGGTTCAGCAGGATGACGACGATCGCTCCGGCGGAGATGCCGGAGTCCATGATCATCTCCAGCTCGGTGGGCAGCTTGGCGTAGAGGTCCGGCTGGACGCTCGGCAGCATCGCCACGGCGATGGCCACACCGACGATGAGTGCCCTGGTCTCCGTCCAGGTCACCGTGGACAGCGTCCTTATCCCGGACGCCGCGACCATGCCGAACAGTGCCACACCGGCACCACCGAGGACCTCGGAGGGGATGCCGGTGGCCACTGCACCGAACTTCGGCAGCAGACCGAAGATGATGAGGATGATGCCGGCGGCGGTGACCACGAAGCGGGACGCGATGCGGGACAGTGCCACCAGGCCGACGTTCTGGGCGAAGGCCGAGTAGGGGAAGGTGTTGAAGATGCCGCCGAGCATGGTGGCCAGGCCGTCGGCCCGCAGACCGTTGGACAGGGTCTTTCCGTCGACCGGCTTCTTCACCACGTCACCGACGGCGATGATGTCACCGGTGGTCTCGGTCATGATCACCAGACCGACGATGGCCATGGTGATGATTGAGGCGATGTCGAAGGTCGGGGTACCGAACTGGAAGGGCGTCGGGACGCCGACCCATTCGGAGCTTCCGACCTCGGACCAGTCGGTCATGCCGACGAACTGGCTGATGATCGTGCCGACGATGATGCCGCCGAGGACGGCCAGCGACTTCAGGGCGCGGGGAGCGAAACGGTGGATGAGGATGACCGTGACCAGGGTGATCAGGGTCATGATGAAGCCCTTCACCGTGCCGCCGTCCGGCTCCTCACCGTTGCCGGCCTGGTTGTTGAACACCCAGCCGGCGGCGACGGAGAGCAGGGACAGCCCGACGACCGTGATGATGGTGCCGGTGACGATCGGTGGGAAGTAGCGCACCAGGCGGGCGAACAGTGGTGCGATGAGGATCATCAGCACACCGGTGGCGATGACTGAGCCGTAGATGGCGGTGATGCCGTGCTCGGAGCCGATGGCGATCATCGGCGAGACGGCGACGAAGGACACACCCTGCATCAGCGGCAGTTTCGCGCCGAATTTCCAGATGCCGACCGACTGGATCACCGAGGCGATACCCGCGACGAACAGGTCCGCTGCGATGAGGTGGTGCATGTCCGACTGGTCGAACTGCCCTTGCGCGACCAGTGCGCCACCGACAATCAGGGGGACGGCGATCGCACCGGCGTACATCGCCAGGACGTGCTGCAGGCCCAGGATGAACAGCCTGGGAAGGGGCGGACGCTGGTCGACCGGGTGGACGGTGGATGCCGCGTCGGGCCCGGTGGTCTCAGGAGCGGAAACATTCATGCCCCTCAGTGTCTGCGAGGCGTGTTACCGCCCGGTGACACCGATGTTGCAGGACGCGTCCGCAGCCCACTCCCGGGTCCGCGCGACATCATTGTCCATGCACTCGATCAGCTCCTCGACAGTGTCGAAGGCCAGCTGGCCGCGCAGCCGCTCACACAGATGCACCGCCAACTCCCGGCCGTAGAGGTCCTTCGAGTGCCCCGCCGGGAAGTCGAGCACGAACGCCTCCAGCAGGAAGACGCCCTCCGGGCCGTAGAAGGTGGGACGCCGCCCCATGGACACGGTGACGGTGAGACTCTCACCGGTTGACCGGTCCTCGGCCACACCGGCCCACACACCGGACAGCTCCACCTCCTGGTCCGGGGTCAGTCCGGTGACGGCGATGTTCGCGGTCGGGAAGCCGAGTTCGCGTCCCCGCTTGTCACCGTGCTCGACGGTGCCTGTGACGATGTGCATGATGACCTCCTCGTGAGTGCGTGGGGCGTCCTACCGGAAGTTGGGGATAACCTGGTCGATGAAGAGCTGCAGCGAGGCCTTCTTCTCTTCAAAGGTCATCGAGTTGTCGATCCAGTAGGAGTACTCGTCGTAGCCCATGTTCTCGTAGTCTTTCAGGCGGGTGGTGACCTCCTCGGGAGTGCCGATCATCGCGGACCTGTGCAGCGAGTCGGGAGCGAACTCGGGGCGCTCGGCGACGGTCTCCAACGGCTGCGGGTCGAGGAAACCGTTGACCGGCTCCTTCCTGCCGAAGGCCCAGGAGCTGAAGGTGCGGTAGTAGCGGCTCACGGCCTCGGCGGCAGGACGCCACGCCTCGGGCTCGTCCGGGGAGTGGACGAAGGTGTGGCGCAGGACCATGATCTCCGGCTTGCGCCCGATCTCCGGATGGTTGGCGACCGCACCGTCGAACTTGTCCTTGAGGTCACGGACCTCGGCGTCGTCCTTCATCAGCGGGGTGACCTGGACATTGCAACCCTCGGCGACGGCGAAGTCGTGGGTCTCGGCGGTACGGGCGGCGACCCACACCGTCGGGCCGTCGTCCTGGACCGGCTTCGGCACAGAGGTGGAGGTCGGGAAGGACCAGTGCTCACCGTCGTGGGCGTAGTCCCCGGCCCAGAGTTTCTTCATCGCCGGGATGAGTTCGCGCAGGTAGGTGCCGCCGTCCTTGGCGGACAGGCCACCGGCCAGGCGGTCGAACTCGAACTGGTAGGCACCACGGGCCACACCGATCTCGGCGCGTCCCCCTGAGATGACGTCGAGCAGCGCGGTCTCACCGGCGGCGCGCACCGGGTTCCAGAACGGGGCGATGATGGTGCCCGCGCCGAGCCGGATGGTGCTGGTCTTGCCGGCCAGGGCGGCCAGGGAGACCATCGGGTTCGGGGCGACGGTGTACTCCATCGAATGGTGCTCGCCGGTCCAGACGGTGCCGAATCCACCGGCCTCGGCCAGCTGCACGAGCTCGACGAGGTTGTTCCAGTGCTCTTCGTGGGTGATGGAGTTGTCCCAGCGCTCCATGTGGATGAACAGTGAGAAACGCATTATGAGTTCCTTTCGGCGATAGTGACGTTGGTGCGGGCCCACAGGTCGTGCGGTACCTCGCGGACGATGACGGTGATGTTCTCGGGGGCGGCGTCCACGGTCTGTTCCGCGACCTTGTGGACCCCGTCGATGAGCGCCCTGAGCTGTTCGGGGCTGCGTCCTGCGGCAATGGAGATGTCGATGAGAGGCATGTGGGTTCTCCTCAACTAGCCACGCATGACGAAGGGGTCGGCGACCGGACCCTCGTCGGTGTTGATCCAGACGGACTTCAGGCGGGTGTACTCGTTCATGGACTCGATGCCGTGCTCGATGCCGACACCGGACTTCTTGAAGCCCTGGCGCGGCGACATCGGCGACATCGCCCGGTAGGTGTTGATCCACACCGTGCCGGCCTCCAGGCCACGCGACATACGCATCGCCCGCTGCAGGTTGGAGGTCCACACACCTGCGGCGAGGCCGTACTCGGTGTCGTTGGCCTGTGCGAGCACCTCCTCCTCCGTCTCGAAGGGGATGACGGCGGTGACCGGGCCGAAGATCTCCTCCCGGCAGACACGCATGTCGTTGGTGGCGTCGGTGAGGACGGTCGGCTGCAGGAAGTAACCCGGCAGGTCGACATCCGGGCGCTCACCGCCGTAGTGCACGGTCGCACCCTCGGACTTCCCCAGCTCGATATAGGACTTCACCTTGTTGAGCTGGTCCTCGAAGGCCAGGGGTCCCAGCTCCGTGTCGTCGTCGAGCGGGTCGCCGATCCTGATGGTGGACGCCCGCCTACTGACCTTCTCCAGCAGCTCGTCGTAGACGGAGCGGTGGGCGAAGACGCGGGAGCCGGCGATGCAGGTCTGGCCGGCGGCGGCGAAGACACCGGCGACGACACCCATGGCGGCGTTGTCGACATCCGCGTCCCCGAAGACGATGTTCGGGGACTTACCGCCGAGCTCCAGGGTGCAGCCGATGAAGCGTCCGGCGGCGGACTTCGCGATGCCGGAGCCGGTGGCGGTGGAGCCGGTGAAGGAGATCTTCGCCAGGCGCAGGTCCTCGACCAGGGCGGCACCGGCTTCCGAGCCGTAGCCGGTGACGACATTGACAACACCGTCGGGGAAGCCGGCCTCGGAGGCGATCTCGGCGAGCCGGACGATGGTGCGCGAGGTGTACTCCGAGGGCTTGATGACAAGGGTGTTTCCCGCGGCCAGCGCCGGGGCCAGCTTCGAGATCGTCAGCGTGATCGGCGAGTTCCACGGGGTGATCGCACCGACCACGCCCAGCGGCTCGCGCATGGTGAAGTTGATGATGTCCAGGCTGGTCGCCGGGATCTGGGAGCCCTGGACCTTGTCGGCCAGTCCACCGTAGTAGTAGAGGTACTCCGGCACGCTCTTGAGCTGGCCGCGCATCTCGCGCAGCAGCTTGCCGTTGTCGAGGCTCTCGTAGAGGGCGAGTTCGTCGCCGTACTCCCCGATGAGGTCGCCGAAGCGGCGGAGCAGGTGGCCGCGCTTCGTGGCGGTCAGTCCGGCCCAGGCGGGGTTGCGGAAGGCCTGGGCTGCGGCATCGACGGCGGCGGCGACATCCTCGTCGGTGCCGCGGGCGACCTCGTAGAGGGTTTCGCAGGTGGCCGGGTTGGTGGAGGCGAAGTACTCGCCGGACGCAGGGGTGCGTCGCTCTCCGTTGATGAAATGGTCGATACGGTCAGTGATGGTGGAAGACACAGTTCTCACTCCTTCCGGTGGTGTTGACGGGTACTGACGAGCTCAGCGATCAGGGCGCTGAGCAGCTCCGCGTGGGTGTCCGGCACCATGTGCCGGGCGCCCTGGATGATGTGGACGTGGGTGCCGGGGACACGCTCGGCGATCCGGTACGACATCTCCGGGGTCGACCCCGGGTCCTCCGATCCGGTCACGGCGAGCACCGGCACGGTGATGCGGTGTAACTCGGGGGCCAGTTCGGCGTCCCCGGTGGCGAAGACCCGGTAGACGTGCAGGTAGGAGGGCACGTCATTGGCCAGCAGGATGCGCCGGGTGCGGTCCCGCAGGGCCGGGGCGCCGGGAATGCCGGCATCGTCCGGGAACCAGCGGTCCACCGCACGTTCGGCCCCGAGGGCGAAGTCGATCCCGGCGGTCTCGAGGCGTCCCGCGACGGCGGCAGCCTCCTCCTCATTCCGGTCACACACCGAGTTCACACAGGTGAGAGTGAGGACGCGGTCCGGGTGGTACACCGCGACGTACTGCGCGATGAGGGCACCGACGGAGAAACCGACGAGGTGCACGGGCCCGGCCGGCATCCGGTCAAGCACGTCCGCCGCCAGGTCGCCGAGGCTGACCCCGTGGGTCAGTGGCGGCCGGGCGCCGTGACCGGGCAGGTCGAGCGCGACGACGTCACTGTCCGGGAGTGCATGGCCGAGTTCGGCGGACACGGCGTCCCAGATCGTGCGGTCGAGTCCCACCCCGTGCAGCAGGACAACTGATGCGGCGCCCACGGCAGGTTCCTACTTCTCCGCCGCGTTGAAGGACGCCAGGCGCTCCTGCGGGCGACCGGACGCCGTGCCGCCGAGGGCGATGACGATCTCGTCGGCGTGCGGGGCGTCCGCCACCCGGCACTCCACCGTCTGGTGGTGGGAGCGGACGGTGGCGTCCGTGAAGTGCTTCAGCGGCATGTCGAAGGGGGCGCCGGAGACGCCGCGCTTCTCGACGGCGGGCAGCAGGGTCGAGGCGTTGGCGGCGTCCCGGAAGTGATTGCCGAACTTCAGGGTGTGGATGAGCGCGGAGCCGTGCTCGATCTCGCCGTCGGTGCCGACGATCGCGGCCTTGCCGAAAGCCTCCAGCGGGCCACCGAGGGCCTCCATGACGCGCGGGGCGAGTAGGGCTCCCAGGTCAGAGGCGGTGGCGTCGATGCCGGGGGCGAGATCCTCGACGAAACCCTGGCCGGCCCACGGGTTCCTGATGACTGCGGCGACGACGACCACGCGCTTGGCGGGGCTGACCTCGCGTCCGCCCTCGGTGAAGATTTCGTCGACGGTGGTGGTGAGCTTGCGGAGTTCAAGAGCCATCAGATTCTGCCTTTCAGGATGTCGGTGGTGACGGGGATGTCGGTCGTGCGGTCCCCGATGCGGGGGAAGGGACGCGGTCCGGTGGACGCCGCGGCGATGACACAGATCTCGTCGGCGTGCGGGGCGTCCGCCAGGGAGACGTCGATGGTCTGGTAGTGGTCCCGGTTGGCTGCATGGGTCTTGTGCCACATCGGGACGTGGACATTCGTGCCTGGTTCGGTACGGCCGTCGGTGAAACAGATGATCGAGGTGCCTTCGAGCATCTCCCGGAGGAGATTGCCGAAGTACGGGGTGTGGATCAGCGCGCCGGCGTGCTCCAGCTCGCCGTCCGTACCGACCAGCGCCGCCTTGCCGAAGGCCTCGATGTTGCCGGCGCCGCCGAGGGTCTCGAGAAGACGGTCGGCCAGCAGCTTGGCGATCACCGGGGCGATCTCCCGGGTCGCGTCATTGAGGCCGGTGTCGGGGCCGGTGGAGGCCCCGTCAACGATCCACGGGTTCTTCACCACGGCGATCGCCGCGGCCTTGTGGACCGGGGTGGCGAGGACCGCACCGGCCTCGGCGACGACCTCCTCGGTCACGAGAGTGACCCGGCGGACGCCGAGGGCGGCACCGAGCTCCTCGAAAGTGGTGGGTGTACTCACTGCTGCTCCTCTGTTTCTGCTGTTTCTGCTGTGTCTGCTGTGTCTGCTGTGTCTTCTGTGTCTTCTGCGGCTTCTGTGTTCCCGAAGGTCCGGTACAGCGCCGCCCGACTGGACGCGTGCACGTGGTCACGCATCGCCATCTCGGCGCCGTAGGGATCTTTCTGCCGGATCGCCTCCAGCACCTTGTGATGCTCCCGGTCGGACTCGGTGAGCCGTTTCGGGTCTGCGACGGTGCGCTCGACCAGCCGCTGGTAGGCCAGCTGGTTCATCAGCCAGGTGTAGGTCTCGGAGAGTTTCGAGTTGTCCGCACCACGGATCAACGTCCAGTGGAACTCGGCGACCAGTTCGGCGTACCGGGCGGAATCGCCGTGGGCCGCGGCGGCGTCCGACTCATCGACGTTGCGCTGGAGGGCATCGAGTTCCGGGATGCTGCCGCGACGGGCCATGAGGGACGCCGCGAGCCCCTCGAGACTCTCCTTGATCTGGAACATCTCGACGATCTCCCGGCGCGAGGGCTCGTGGACGAAGGTGCCGACGCGGGGACGGATGTGGACCAGTCCCTCCATCTGCAGGACTTTGAAGGCCTCGCGGACCGGGGTGCGGCTGACGTTGAACTCCTCGGCCAGCGCGGTCTCGGGGATGAGCTCCCCGGGGGCGAGCTCACCGGAGATGATGCGGGACCTGATCAGTTCGATCAGAGGGGTTCCCGGGGCATTTTCAGTGGCTGTATGTTGCATACAAGCGACTGTGCCATGGACTGCCGGCGCACGCAAGGGTCCGCGGGCATGTTTTTCACCGGGGGTAACCATCTTCCACCCCTCGCCCTGTTTCCGGGAGATGACGCAGATTGTTACATCTACATGCTGGCTTAGCACTTCCATGGGAGTTTCCCCGTTACGCTGACGTGCCCCGTCGGAGCTCCGCAACCGGGAGGTGGCGTCCTTCCGGAAAAGTTCTGTCTCCCCCATTGACGTGACCACGCTCACTGTCTACCGTGTCTTGAATACAAGAGACGACGTCCTGTTGCATGCAACGCCAGCACAGGCAGCCAACCGAAAGAGGTGCATATGACCAACTCCCTGAAGACGTCCATCACGAACGCCTGGGACGCCGCCTGGAACAAGGGTGACGTCACCGTCTTCGACCAACTCACCGCGCAGAACTACCAGCGTCGCAGCACCCGCTCCACGTCCACCACCGGGCTCGACGCCATCAAGCGCGACATCCTCGCCATCCGCGATGCCTTCCCCGACCTCACCACCACCGTCGACCACATCGTCATCGACGGTGACGAGCGCGACTGCAAGGCCGCGGTCTACTGGCACTCCACCGGCACCTTCACCGAACCCTTCGGCGACGTGCCGCCGACCGGGACGAAGGTCGTCACCCACGGTTCCAACCTGCTCACCTTCGACGCCGGCCGTATCGTCCTCGAGGAAGCCACCTGGGACACCTCCGCCCTGCTCGCCGACCTCGGCCTGAAGTCGCTGGGCTCCGCCTTCGACCAGGACACCGACGCCGTCTGGGACAACCTCGACGGCGAGCCGACCAAGGAAGCACTCAAGGCCTTCAACCGGCAGTTCATCACCGGTGTCACCGTCGTCACCACCATGGACGACGAGGGTAAGCCCCGTGGCCTGGCCGTGAACTCCTACAACTCGGTCTCCCTGGAGCCGCCGCTGGTGATGGTCTGCATCCAGAAGACGTCCTCGACCTACGCCTCCCTGTTCGGCGCCACCCACATGGGCATCAACATTCTCGGCTGCAACCAGCGCGACACCCTGCGCACCTTCGCCTCCAAGGGCACCGACAAGTTCGCCGAGCTGGAGTGGCACCGGGGGCCGAACGGCTCGCCGCTGCTCGACGGCTCCTCCGCCTCTGTCGAGGTCGAGATCAAGGAACGGTTCCAGGCTCTGACCCACACCATCTTCGTGGGCCGCGTCCGCACTTCCGAGTCCACCGACAACGACCCGATCATCTACAAGGCCGGGCAGTTCTTCGAGAGCCACGAGCTGACCCCGCTGGACTAGGTCCTCGCACCCCCTGCCCGTCTTTTTCCGACCCCACTTCTCCTGAACCAGACAGGACACGAACACCATGAACGATGACAACCGGGATACTCAGCGGACGCACGTCCGCAGGAATCCGGTCGATGCCCTGCGGAGAGCCACCACACAGTCCTCCGTCGGCCTCTACCCGCATGACCTCCACCCCGGGTTGGTCCCCGGTATCTCCGTCGAGGAGCAGCGGAACCGGTTCGGACTGAACAAGGTCGTCTTCGGCATCACCGCTGCCCTGATCGTCGCCTTCATCACCTGGGGCGTGATCAGCCCGGCCTCGGTGGGGACTGTCTCCTCCGCGATGTTCAACTGGGCGTTGAAGAACCTCGGGTGGCTACTGAACCTCACCATGCTGCTCGGCGTCATCGTCATGGCGTACCTGGCATTCTCCCGGTTCGGACGCATCAAGCTCGGCAAGGACGACGAAACCCCGGAGTTCTCACGCTTCGCCTGGGTGGCGATGATGTTCGGTGCCGGTATCGGTGTCGGCATCTTCTTCTTCGGTCCGTCCGAGCCGCTGTCCTACTTCATCTCCCCGCCACCTGAGACCGTGGACGCGGAGACCCCGGCGGCCCTCCACCGCGCCATGGCACAGTCCCACTACCACTGGGGACTGTTCATATGGGGCCTCTACGCCATGGTCGGAGGTGCGCTGGCCTACAGCTCCTACCGCCGGGGACGCGTCACCCTGATCAGCTCCGTATTCCGGTCCCTCTTCGGGCAGCGGCAGACTGAGGGAGTGCCCGGACGACTCGTCGACATGATGGCGATCATCGCCACCCTCTTCGGCACCGCCGCGACCCTCGGCCTGTCCGCCGTGCAGATCGGTGAAGGAGTGAAGATCGTCTCGGGTGCGTCCGAGGTCACCAACACCGTCCTCATCCTGATCATCTCCATCCTCACCCTGTGTTTCATCATCAGTGCCGTCTCCGGCGTCTCCCGTGGCATCCGCTACCTGTCGAACATCAACATCACCCTGACCCTCGGCCTGGTGCTGTTCGTCTTCATCCTCGGCCCCACCCTGTTCCTGCTGAACCTCGTGCCCGCCGGCATCGCGTCCTACCTCGGCAACATGATGGACATGGTCAGTCGTGGACTGTCCTGGGGTGATGAAACCGTCGAATTCCAGTCCATCTGGACCGCCTTCTACTGGGCTTGGTGGATCGCCTGGACGCCCTTCGTCGGCATGTTCATCGCCCGCATCTCCCGCGGCCGGACCATACGCGAGTTCGCTGTCGTCACCACACTGGCCCCGACCTTCATCCTGATCCTGGCCTTCACCGTCTTCGGTGGCACCGCCATCACCTTCCACCGGGAGGGTAAGGAAGGATTCGACGGGTCGGCATCCTCCGAGAATGTCCTGTTCTCCCTGTTCGACAACCTTCCACTGGGCGCGATCACCCCGTTCCTCCTGATGTTCGTACTCGCGGTCTTCTTCATCACCTCGGCGGACTCCGCCTCCGTGGTCATGGGAACACTGTCGGAGCGGGGCAACCCCGAACCTCGGAAGATCATCGTGGTCTTCTGGGGCCTGTGCATGATGGGCATCGCCGTGGTGATGCTCCTGGTCGGCGGCGAGACTGCCCTGACTGGCCTGCAGAATCTCACGATCCTGGTGGCAATGCCTTTCTCACTGGTACTCATCGGTATAGCCGTCGCCTTCATCAAGGATCTCAGGACGGATCCTGCAGCGATCCGCAACGACTATGCCAAGACCGCTATCCAGAATGCGGTGGTCAAGGGCCTCGAGGAGCACGGCGACGACTTCGAGTTGTCGGTGGCCCCGGCAGTCAACGGACGCAGCGCAGGTGCACACTTCGACTCCACCGCCGAACAGGTCACCGCCTGGTACCGACGCACCGATGCTGATGGCAACGAGATCGAGTTCGACTACGAATCCAAGACCTGGAGCGACAGCCCGGTACCGGAGACTGATATCGACGTCACCGGTCAGAACGTCATCGACGCCACCGAGAAGAACGGAGGGGCCGGGGACACTGACAAGCCGCAATAGCCTGACCTCCCGTCACCCCATGCAGGTTTACGTCCCGCCAGGCCGGTCTGAGCCCGTCAGATCAGCCTCACGGGACGTGAACCTGCATCGCCTACCTGCCTGCCACGTTCACGCCCGGAGCAACAGCGGAATCCCCGCCCGTGGCCTCACCCCGTCACCTTAGTGCGCAGCAGCCGGTACTGCGGGGTGCACAGTGCGGCCAGCGACAGCAGGACGCACAGCACACCACCGGCAACGAAGACCAGGGCGATACCGCGTGATTCACCGGTGCCGACGAGCCAGGACCAGGTGTCCCGCCCGGCGTCGGTCTCCATGTAGGGGATCACCCACAGTTCCGCGAGCGGGGCGACGAGCAGACCGGTCACCGGTGCCGTCGCCGCCTCGAAGGTGTTCGCGAAGCCGAAGACGCGGCCCTGTTTCCGGTACGGGACGACCTGCTGGATGACGGTCTGCTCCGCCGCCTCGACCGCAGGGATCAGGGCCATCGACAGCCACGAACCGAGGAGGAACAGCCAGCCGGCGTCGCGGATCGTGAACAGGGCGCCGACCACACCGACCGCGGCGGCGCACAGCAGCATGGTGCGCACCGGATTGCGCCCCAGACCCTTCGCCGCGACGAGTCCGCCGCCGACGAAGAGACCGGTGGCGGCCACGGCGAAGCCGATACCCCAGCCCCGCACACCGAACAGCTCGATGCCGTAGGGGTCCATCAGTGCCAACGTCACCCCGCCGAAGAGGTTGTTCAGCGTGGTGAAGAGAATGAGGGCGAGCAGCCCGGGTACGGCGATGACCGCGGCCCAGCCGCCGCGCAGGTCGACCAGACCGGTGGGGGACGCGTCACTGTCGGCGCTGTCGTCACCACCGGTATCTTCTGCACTGCCCGCCGCGTCCTCCCTGACCGTGAGGGACGCGAGGTGGAGCAGCACCGGGATGAGGATCCCGGTACCGATGACCATGGTCCAGCCCATGCCGAGATAGCCGACGGACAGCCCACTGAACACGCTGGTGACCAGCATCGACAGTCCCTGGACAGTGCCGACCATGCCGTTGCCGTTGGCGCGTCGTTCCTCCGGGACGAGAAGGGTGACCGTGGTGGACAGGGCGATGCCGCGGAGCTGCTCGACGACCGCGCCGGCGAGCATGATCGCCGTGAACAACCAGAACCACGGCTGGGTGATGTCGGACAGGCGGTCGGCCCCGGCGACGGCGAAGAACCCCAGGTCAATGAGGAACATGCCGAGGGCGAAGACCGTGGCCCAGACCATCACGGCTTTCTTGTCGAACCGGTCGACGAGCGTGCCGAAGAGCATGCTGCACACCGAGACGAACAGCATGTAGGCGGCGCCGACGGCGCCGGAGGCGATGACATTTCGGGTCTCGGCGTAGATCCAGAAGGTCAGGCCGAACCAGAGGAAGCTCGTGGCGAGGTTGGCCACGGCGGTGTTGACGAGGATGTGGACGAAGGTACGCATACCGGTGTAAGGGGTTGTGCGCGCGGATCTGCGCGGAGTTGTACGGGGCATTCTGCTCTCCGGTGGAGCGCGGGGGGCAGGGCAGCGCTGAGGGTGGGGATCAAGGGCCGCCCGACGTCCCCGCAGATGTGCGGTGGACCGTCGGACAGCGGAGGGAACGGGAGTGGCCTCGACCGTTCTCCGCTGTCAGCGGAGGGTGCGGAGCTTCAGGAAAGCGGTGCCGGTGTACATGGGTGGAGACATTAGCAGGACGCGGGCCCCCGGTGCACCCCTGGCCGGAGGTGGTTACTGTACCGTACATACCATTCCTGCACTGGACAGCCTTGCCTTTGCTAGGCTGCCCTTCATGCACACTCTCTCCGATCACGACCGTCAGCAGCACATCAACGCTGCCGTCGAGGCGCTGAAGGCACGCATGACCCGTCGATTCATCGACGTCGACGAGGCATTCGCCCAGCTCGCCTCCGAACTCCACTGGCAGACCGACCAGGCGGCCTGGGGCCTGCGCCGCGCCCGTCGTCAGCTCCGCGCCGCCCGCTAGAGGACGCGTCAGCTGTCGAAGCCCATCTTCAGGGCGTCCATCACCTTGAGGAACGGCCCCCGGCGTCCCTCATTCTCGTCGGCCTTGATCAGGGCCTTCGTCATCATCTGGACACCCAGCCACGCGGCAGGCTCCGGTGGGAAGGGCTTCGGCATCTTCCGCACCATCTCCAGCTCCGTGAGCTCGGTCTTCTCACCACTGAGCAGGTCCAGCATCACCCGGCCGGCGAAGCGCGAGGCACCCACGCCCAGCCCGGTGAACCCGGCGGTGTACGCCACCTTCCCGCCGTAGCCGGTGGTGAAGAAGGGGAAGAAGCGCGAGCAGGTGTCGATCGCACCGCCCCACTTGTGGCTGAAGACCACTCCCCCGTCGACGCCTTCCGGCGCATCACCGTCGAGCTGCGGGAACATCGCGTAGAACTGCCCGGCCAGGGTCTCGAAGGTCGCCGGACGCTGGTCGTACTTCGGGAGCACCTTCTTGCCGAAGTGGTAGACGGCGTCCCATCCGCCCCAGAGGATGCGGTTGTCGGCGGTGAGCCGGAAGTAGTGGAACCGGTTGGTCACGTCATCAAGTCCCTCCCGGTGACGCCACCCCACCGCGTCCAGCTGCGCATCGGTCAGCGGCTCGGTCATCAGGGCGTAGTCGTACACCGGCACGGTGTGTAGCACGGTCTTCTTCAACAGCGTCGGGAAGACATTCGTCGCCAGCGCCACCGTCGGCGCGGTGACCGAACCCTGGTCGGTGTCCACGACCATCCCGGCCAGTTCCTCGCGCAGGTCACGCACCATGGAGTGCTCGTGGATGACCACGCCTTTCCCGAGCAGGACGCGCTTGAGCTCCCAGCACAGCTTCGCCGGGTGGATCATCGCGTTGTTCCGCTCGTCGAGCAGACCGCCGAGGACGCCGGCAGCGTGCACGTGGTCCTGTACCTCCCCGGCATCCAGCCAGCGGAAGCCGTTGTCCGGGTCGTGGGCGGCCTTCAGGTCCTTGACCTGCCATTCCTCGAAGGCCAGCGAGAGTTCGCCGGTGCGCTCGAACTCGCAGTCCAGGCCGAGCCGTTCCACGGTCGCCTCGATGGCGTCGAGGTTCTCCAGGCCGAGTTCGGTGAGCCGTCCATTCTCGCCGGGCAGGTGGTGGTCGCCGTTCTCCTCACCGTGGGTGAGGCTGGCGGAGCAGAAGCCGCCGTTGCGTCCGGACGCCGCCCAGCCGATCTCGGTGCCCTCGAGAAGCACGATGCGGCGGGGCGTGCCGGCGGCCTCATCGTCCTCCACCGCCTGCAGCGCGGTCCACAGTCCGGTGAACCCGCCGCCGACGATGACCAGGTCGGCGTCCTCATGGCCGCGCAGCGCGGGCTCCGGGGCCGACCGGTCGGAGGTGTCCAGCCAGAACGGGGTGGTCGAGGCGTCCTTGAGGGCGCCGATGATGTTGAGGGATCCCATGGGTCAGCTTCCTGCCATTGTCTTGACGATGCCGGACGCGGATTCGCCGGTCTTCTTCAGTACCAGTCCGACCAGTGCCAGGGCGACGAGCGTGAGCACCAGCATGATCGTCGACATCGCGGCGACCTCCGGGCGCAACGCCACGCGCACCGCGGCGAAGATGTACACCGGCCACGGAGTGTAGCCCGGTTGCTGGACGAAACTGGAGAGGATGGTGTTGTCGAGGCTGAGGGTGAAGGCCATCAGCGCACCCGCCATCACGCCGGGGGCGGCGATCGGCAGGGTGATGTCCTTGAACCGGTGCCAGGCGTTCGCCCCGAGGTCCGCACCGGCCTCCTCCAGGGATTTGTCGACGGTGCCCATCCGGGCGCGGATGATGAAGGTCACCACAGCCAGGGAGAACATCGCATGGCTGATGACCAGGCGGACCATGCCGTTGTTCACCGGGCTGATGCCCCAGTCCACACCGAGGGTGACGAACCACGGGAGGAAGGAGATACCGTGGTGGAGTGATGGTCGGCGCTGGCCAGCTGGATCGGGCGGTCGACACCGACCTCGGCGCACAGGGCGTCGAGTTGGGCGGCGGTGGGGGCTCCGCCCGGGAAGTCCGACATGGACCAGCCGCCACCGGTGAGCCAGATGGTGCTGTCGAGGTCGGTGGCGGCGTCCTTCTCCAGTGCTGCACGGATCATCGCGAGAGTCTCCCCCGCGTCCGTGGCGCCGGTGAGGTCGAGGGCGAGCGCCTCGACACCGGCGAAGACCGGATGGGCGTGGGCGTCGACGAAACCCGGGGTGACGAGCCCACCGACGGCGTCGATGATGCGGCGGGGCCCGGCGTCTGCATCGGTCCCCGGGGCGGGTCCCACCGAGGTGAGGACGCCGTCGGTGACGGTGAGGCTGTCGGCGTCCAGCACCGCATGGCCGTCGAAGATGACGGCGTTGACGATGGTGAAGCTGTCGCCTGGGACGTTCACGGGATCTCCTCGTCGGTCGGGGTCGGAGGGCGGGACAGTGGGGCAGATCAGTGACGTACATCACGAATGACGTTCGTTTTAAGACACCGTACGTTGTTCATCCCTCGAACGGAACACCTGAAACCACTATTTAACGACCAAGTAACAACTGAAACCACACTCAGAGACACCGCCATCCACGAATTCAGTAGAATCTGCGGATGAGCAGAGGAGGACACCCATGACCGAACTGGACCCCACGTCCAAACAGATCATCGAGCTGCTGCAGCAGGACGGACGCCGCTCGTACGCCGACATCGCCCGCTCCGTCGGACTGTCCGAGGGCGCCGCCCGGCAACGTGTCTCCCGGCTCATCGACTCAGGTGTGATGCAGATCGTCGCCGTCACCGACCCCGGCCAGCTCGGGTTTCTGCGGCAGGCGATGATCGGCGTCCGCACCACCGGCCCTGTCAGCCCGGTCGCCGACGCCCTCGCCGAGCTGTCCGCAGCGTCCTACGTCGTTGTGACGGCCGGCGTCTACGACCTCCTCGTGGAGGTCGTCTGCGCCGACGACCGCGAACTGCTCGACCTGGTCGACACGATCCGCGCCACGCCCGGCGTCCGCGAGACCGAGACCATGACCTACCTCGACATCAGGAACGAAACCTACAACTGGGGAACACGATGACACCACCGACCACCACACCAACGACCACACAGGACAGTCTCCGCGACCACCTGTGGATGCACATGGCCAGCCACCGGCACCTCTACGAGGGCGGGACCACACCCGTCATCACCCGCGGTGAGGGCCACCACATCTACGACGACGCCGGCCGCGAGTACATCGACGGACTCGCCGGACTGTTCGTCGTCCAGGTCGGCCACGGGCGCGAGGAGATCGCACAGACCGCCTACGAACAGTCGAAGAAGCTCGGCTTCATGCCGCTGTGGTCCTACGCCCACGAACCGGCCGTGCAGCTGGCGGAACGGCTCGCCGGCTACGCCCCCGGCGACCTCAACCGCGTCTTCTTCACCTCCGGTGGCGGCGACTCGGTGGAGTCCGCCTTCAAGCTGGCGAAGAACTTCTTCAAACTGCAGGGAAAGCCCGGCAAGCACAAGGTCATCTCCCGTGCCGTCGCCTACCACGGCACCCCACACGGCGCGCTGACCATCACCAGCCTGCCCGGGCTGCGCAACCAGTTCGAGCCGCTGGTTCCCGGCGCGCTGAAGGTGCCGAACACCAACTTCTACCGGGCGGACGCCCGCTTCGACGGCGACGAGAAGGCCTTCGGACGCTGGGCCGCCGACCGGATCGAGGAGGCGATCCTCTTCGAGGGGGCGGAATCCGTCGCCGCCGTCTTCCTCGAGCCGGTGCAGAACGCCGGCGGCTGTTTCCCGCCGCCGCCCGGCTACTTCGAGCGGGTCCGGGAGATCTGTGATGAGCACGACGTGCTGCTGGTCTCCGATGAGACGATCTGCGCCTTCGGACGCGTCGGCTCGATGTTCGCCTGCGACGACTTCGGCTACGTGCCGGACATCATCACCTGCGCCAAGGGCTTGACCAGCGGGTACGCACCGCTGGGCGCGATGATCGCGTCCGACCGCCTCTTCGAGCCCTTCGGACGCGGCGGCGAGACCTTCGGCCACGGCTACACCTTCGGCGGGCACCCCGTGGCCTGTGCCGTGGCGATGACCAACCTCGACATCTTCGAGCGGGAGGGACTCAATGACCGGGTCCACACGAATGCGCCGGCGTTCCGGTCCACCCTGGAGAAGCTGTCCGACCTGGACATCGTCGGTGACGTGCGCGGCGAGGGCTACTTCTACGGCATCGAGCTGGTGAAGGACAAGGCCACGAAGGAGAGCTTCACCGAGGAGGAATCGGAGCGCATCCTCAAGGGGTTCGTCACCGGCAAGCTCTGGGAGGAGGGACTGTACTGCCGGGCCGACGACCGCGGCGACCCCGTCATCCAGCTGTCTCCCCCGCTGACCTGTGGCCAATCGGAGTTCGAGGAGATGGAGGCGATCCTGCGCTCGGTGCTGGGTCAGGCGCAGGAGCTGCTGTAGGGGTTCGGTGGGGGCGGCGTCCTGCCTGCGTCGCCGCGGCGTCCCCCGGGAAAGAGGATGTCCGCAGCACGCAGGCTGAGGTCGCTGGCGAGGGGGTCAGACCGACCTCACGCTGCGTGATGCCGACATAGGGGTCAGCGTGTCACCGTCAGGGGAAGGGCAGCTCAGGCATGGGCGGCATTTCCGGGAGGTTCAGATCAGGCAGGTCCGGCAGCTGAAGGTCGGGCAGCCCCGGGATGCCGGGGGCGGGGGAAGGCGACGGGGAAGGCGCGGACGGTTGGAACGCGTCCACCACATCGCCGGTCAGCTGTGCGGCCGGCCCGTTCGTCTGGGCGGCCACCGAGAAGTCCGCACCGTAGGACGCCGAAGCGGTGAACGAGGTCCGGTCGTCCGACCAGCCCCACTTCGTGCCGATGACACCGGGCAGCACGGCGGTGCCGTAGTCCTGGCGCATCCCGTCGGCCGCCACCGGGGAGGCGCTGGCCAGGGCCGCGAGCACCGGGGAGCCCGGATCCTGACGCTTCTTCGCCTCCAGGTAGGTCACCGAATCGGCGGTGGAGGTGGTGGAATCGCCCCAGTAGCCGGGATCGTGGGTGTCGTTGAGGCCGTAGGCGTTCGCGGTCGTGGAGATCGACTGCGGGTACTTCGCGTAGAGCCGGGACGCGATGCCGTCATCCGAGGTCTGCAGCATGCGGGTGGCGTCCGCCTGGTCGGCCGGGGTGCCGTGGGCGAAGACGTAGTCGGCGATGTAGAGCTTGACGATCGACAGTGCCGGCCGGGACTCGTGCTGGTTGGCCGTGCCGGCGCGGAAACCGGTCCCCGTGTGCTCGACGGTGATCTGGGTCCGGGCGGGGGCGACGATGTGTCCGCCATCGTCCTGGCGCGGTGCGGGGGCGGCGGTGGCCGCCGGCGCGAGAGCGATGACGGTGGACGCGCCGAGGATGCCGAGGCTGCCGAGAGTGAGGGACGGACGTCGGGTGGTACGTGGTGCAGTCATTGTTTCAGCGTATCGCGGTCGGTGGTGCTGCGCTGCCGGACAGGTACCGGTCCGGGGCGCTTCTGTGTCAGGAGGATTAAATGCTGCGTGTCCGGGAGATTACATTCCGAATCAAACACGCTCCGACCTGCGCAGTTCCCTGGCTGAAGGCAAAACCTTGATCCAGTCATCTGATTACATGTTGGACCGATAGCGAATCGACTCCATAGGTTGTGAAGCACGACACAACCAAGGAGGCATCATGGCTCTGACGATCTGGCCCGGCCAAAAATCCGCCACCGCATCCGGCGCCGTCGGACGCGGAACCGGTGACGAGCCCCCGAAACCGCGTGTGCAGCTTTCCGCCGGTGTGATCTTCATCGTCGCCGCCATCCTCGCGGTCGGCACCATCTTCCTCGACGCACCCATCGAAATGTCGATGTTCTTCGCAATGGTGGCGCTGATGCTGATTCTCGCCGTCCGCGGCTTCAACTTCGACGAGATCCAGGACGCGGCCTTCAACTCCATGCGGACCGTCCTGGAGCTCGTGATGATCCTGCTCTCCGTGGGTATGCTCATCAGCACCTGGGCCCAGGCGGGCACCATCCCAGTGATCATCCGGTTCGGTCTGGAGACGATCAACCCGACCTGGTTCTACGTCACCGCGCTCCTGCTCTGCTCGATCACCTCCCTCGTCACCGGCACCTCCTGGGGCACGATGGGCTCCGTCGGTGTCGCACTGATGGCCGTCGGCGGTGCCCTCGACCTGCCGGCCGGGCTCACCGCCGGCGCGATCATCAGTGGCGCCTATTTCGGCGACAAGATGTCTCCGCTGTCAGACAGCACCAACCTCTCCGCCGCGATCACCGGCGTG
Source organism: Corynebacterium sp. (assembly GCF_022712275.1). GTDB lineage: Bacteria > Actinomycetota > Actinomycetes > Mycobacteriales > Mycobacteriaceae > Corynebacterium. Next base: position 125,067 of record NZ_JALAGU010000033.1, read on the forward strand.
CCACTGTTCTCCCACATCCGGTACCTGCTGATCACCACGGTCCCCGCCTACATCTGCACCGTGGTCCTGTTCACGGTGCTGGGGTTCGTCGTCGACCACAACGACAACACCGGCGATTCGATCGACACCATCGTCGACGGCATCAACCGAAGCTTCGACACCGGCTGGTTCTCACTGCTCCCGGTCCTGGTCACCGTGGCGATGCTGATCTTCCGCGTTCCCCCGTTCATCTCCATCTTCGCCGGCGCGGTAGGCGCGATGTGCGTCTCGATGACGACGCAGGGTGCGACTGTCGAGGACGTCATCGCTGTCCTGCACTCCGGATTCGTCCTCGATTCCGGTACCCCGGACATCGACGGCCTGATCTCCGGCGGTGGGCTTCTGTCCATGGCAGGTCTGGCGATGCTCTTCCTCTTCGCGGTCGGCACCTCGGGCCTGCTGAACAAGGGCGGATTCGTCGGCGTCATCATCGAGAAGTTCCTGCGCTTCGCCAACACCCGGCGTCGGCTGATGTCGCTGACTTCCCCGGTCGTCTTCACCTCGGTCGGACTCGGGGCGTCCTTCTCCTTCGCTGCGGTGATGGCCGGAACGCTCCTGCTGCCCGGGTACAGGAAGCTCGGGCTCGACCCCCGGAATCTCGGCCGCACCATCGAGGATTCCGGCACCGTCTACGATCCCTTCTTCCCCTGGTCCAGTGGCGGCATCTTCGCCGCCGGTGCGCTCGGCGTCGCGACGTTGGACTACATGCCCTTCCTCTTCTTCGCCTTCTTCTCGACCGGATTCGGCCTGCTGGTGGCGCTGACCCAGTTCACCGTCGCCACCGTCCCGGACGAGGACGAGGAAGCCGACGGAAAGACCGGCGGAGAGACCGGCGGAGAGACCACCGCCGCGGGCGGGAGCCTCGCCGCCGAACCCGGGCCTGACACCCACGACACCCACGACACCCGCTGCTCCCACGACACCGAACTCCAGAAAGCAGGACAGAAATGACCGAGAACACCACACACACCGCCGTCGTCACCGGCGCTGCGAGCGGAATGGGCCGCGCGACTACCGAGCTCCTCCTCGACCATGGTTGGACCGTGATCGCCCTGGACCTCAACGAACTGGACTACAGCGCAGATGCGCTCCTACCGGCCGCGGTTGACATCACCGACCGGGACGCGGTGGAAACGGCTCTCGCCGACGCCCTGCACGACAGCGGCCGTATCGACCTCGTCGCCAACATCGCCGGTGTCTTCCCGCCGTCGACGCTCGACACCTTCACCGAGAAGCTCTACCGGCTGACCTTCGACGTGAATGTGCTGGGCACGCTGAACGTCATCGCTGCGTCCCGCCCGTACCTCGGGAAGGGGTCGGCAGTGGTGAACTTCGCTTCGGTCGACGCCTTCACCGTCTCCCCCGGGCAGCTGATCTACGGTGCGACAAAGGCCGCGGTGGTGATGCTCACCAAGGAGCTGGCCCTGGAGCTCGCCCCCTCGGGAATCCGGGTCAATGCGATCGCCCCGGGCTGGGTGGACACCCCCGGCAATGCGGCGACGGGTCGTATGGCGGAGGCGGCGAAGTCCGTGCCCCTGGGGCGGGTGGCGCAGCCGGTGGAGATCGCCCGGTGGGTGGAGATGATCGGCGGAGAGGACGCCGCCTTCCTCTCCGGGGAGACCATCGTGCTCTCCGGGGCGGACGTCATGCGGTAACCGTCACGGAGCATCCGGGGGGATCTCCGACAGCCGGTCGAGGATGATGCGCTGCACCGCGAGCGCACCGGGGCTCAGGACAGCGTTCCGGCGCCGGATGAAGGCGAAGTTCTCGCGCATCACGGGCTCGAGCGGGGTCCAGTGGAGCCGGTGCGCGACCCCGGCGACGTCGGCCAACGGATAGGGGGAGATCGTGTCACCTACTCCGTCCGCCGCGAGTTCGAGGGCTGTCAGCGGCGACACCTCGATGTCCACCCGTATCTTCAGCCCCTGCTGCTGGGCGATCTCCATGAGGCGTCGGCGGGTCGGGTCGGAATCACCCCACTGCACCTCCGGCATGATGAGTGAAGCGTCCACGATGTCACGGACGGTCTTCGGGGCGGCGTCCTCCGGGGGTGTGGAGGAACAGTGGTAGACCTGGGGTGACCAGGCGACCGGTTCGGCCTCCAGGCCTGAGTCGTCGACCGGGAGCGCGACGATCGCCGCCTCCAGGCGCCCTTCCCTGACCTCGTCAGCGACCTGGACGGAATTGTCGCCGATGAGGCGCAGGCCTACGTCCGGGAACTCTTCACGGAACCGCTCGACGAGGATCCGGTGGAAGAGATGACGGGCCGTGCTGAAGGACCCGAAACTGACGGTGCCGCCGGTGAGTTCCCGGATCGGAGTGACCGAGTCGACCGCGGCCGCGGCGGTCGCGAGGACCTCCTCAGCGTGGGGGACGAGGGTACGGGCGGCGTCCGTGAGGATCAGGGTGCGGTTCGTGCGGATGAACAGGGGGACACCGAGCGTCCGTTCCATCCGTCTGATCTGCTCGGACAGGCTGGGCTGGGCGATGTAGTTCGCTTCGGCGGCGGCCGAGAGAGAGCCGTGCTCCACCGCAGCCAGGAAGTAGGCGAACTGCTGGAGGGTGATACCCGGGGACGGGCGGGGATGCGTCATGGCACCTCTCTGCTCAAGGTTTTAGCTCGAACTGCTGAAGTAACAAAGGTCTTCCCTTATCTTAGGTGGTCGCCGAGCATGGGAGTAGCCCCACCACACAACCTCAGGAGGAACGACCATGGGACGCTTTGCCATCATCGGAGCCGGCGCCGCCGGACTCTCGGCCACCAGACTGCTGCTCGACGCCGGACATGACGTCTCCACGTTCGAGGCCTCCGACGTCCCCGGCGGACACTGGAACACCGACTACGACGCCCTGCACCTCATCACCGCCCGGGACCAGACCCACTTCCCGGACTTCCCGATGCCCGCCGACTACCCGCACTTCCCGAGCCGTGACCAGGTCACCGCATACATCCACTCCTACGCGGACGCCTTCGACCTGCACCGTGTCATCAGCTACGACACCACGGTGATCTCGGCGTCCCCACTGGAGGCACCGGACGGTGATCCGGTCGGCTCCGCCGGCTGGTCCGTGGTGACCTCCCGCGGCGACGAGGGCGTCTTCGACGGCGTCCTCGTCGCCAACGGGCACCTCTGGGACGCCAAGGTACCGCCGGTCTCCGGGTCCTTCACCGGCTACCAGGTCCACACCAGCCGGTACCGCAACACCGAAGAACTGGAAGGACGCCGCGTCCTCGTCGTCGGTGTCGGTAACTCCGGCTGTGACATGGCGGTGGACGTCGCCCAGCACCGGCTGGAATGCGACATCGTCGTACGACACGGAGTGCAGTTCCAGCCGAAGATGTACTTCGGCATCCCACGGTCCATGGTCCCCTTCCTCGGCGACTTCACCCCCGACGAGCAGGACCTGATCAACCGGCTCATGGCACGGGTCTCCATCGGCGAGAACAGTGCCTACCCGGGCCTTCCGATGCCCGAGGCACACACCCTCGCGGACGGGCCGACCACCGTCAACGACCTGCTGCTCTACTGGATCCAGCACGGGCGCATCGGCGTGCGGCCGGCGATCGAGCGGATCGAGGGGAAGACCGTCACGTTCGCAGACGGCACGTCGAAGGAGTACGACTCCATCATCTGGGCCACCGGCTTCCGCACGTCCCTGCCGTTCCTGGACTCAGGACTGCTGCGGCAGGAGAACGGGGCGCCGGTACGCTACGCCGGCGGGATCCTGCCCGAGGGCGTGGAGAACCTCTATTTCGTCGGACTCATCGCACCGCGTGGTCCGCAGATCCCGGTGTACGGAGAGCAGACCACACGGATCCTGCGGATGATCGCGCTGCACGAGGGAGCCGGTGACACCCCGCTACCGCTGACCTCCTACTTCCAGAAGGTGCAGGAACCCGAGACGAAGATCGACGTGGTCCGCAACCTGTGGAACGACGCGATGGCGGACACGGACGCCCACCTCCGGTCGCTGGAGGCGTTGGACCCGATGACGGTGTAGCAGGCATCCCCGCAGTGCGGTGAGGACGGCCGGCCCTCCGACCGTGACTCGTTGCGCTGCCGTCTTCACGGGGTGCTCACCTGTTCCTGCGGGTGTTCCGGCAGAGCTTCCAGGGAACTGACGGGGCATCCGTAACGTCCCGTAGTGTGTCGGCAGCAGCCCCCTGCGACGGAAGAGTCTGCGGGGCGGGTCCCCGGTGAACTATGCCACCGCCTGCCCCCGGTGGCCCACGGGGCGACCTGGATGTCGGCGTCCCGCAGCCTCAGGTCGTTGGCGAGGGGGCCTGACCAGCCTCAGGCTGCGTGATGCGGACATCGTCATGAGTTCCGGGCCGCAGGAGCAGCCTGCCGCGCAGCGACGGCCCGGGCGATCGCATTGCGCAGCTGCCGCATCAACTTCGGACGGTTCTTCATCAGCGTCCTGTTCACCCGCACCACGGTCCACTCCCCGTCGGTGAGATCCTGCAGCTGCTCGAAGTCCTTCTCCGCCTGCCCCTCCTCATCATGGTGCTTCCCGTCGTAGTAGAGCCCGATCCGCAGACTGCGGCAGCCGATGTCGAAGAAGGTCGTCCGGTCCCGCGTCCCACCCCACGATGTCTCCTCCCGGTACGCCACCTCCACCTGCGTCTCCCACCGATGACCGTCCGGCAGCAGGTCACGCACGATGAGTCGGAGCTCGGTCTCCCGCGGCGACTCCGCCCCTGCCGCCACCAGGCGACTGAGCCGCCGCAGTTCCCTGCGGGAGATCAGACCTGTCGCGGCGTCCTCCAGCTGGTTCCACGTCACGGTCGAGCACTGCGCGAAGGCGTCGATCAGCTGCACCGCGCGGACCTGCCGGTCGGAGAGACCGTCGACCTGCACCACCTGCCACCCGTGCTTGCCGGACAGGACCGACCGCAGGCACTGGGCGAGCGCCACCGCCGCCGTGACCACGCGCATCTGCGGACAGAGTGGATCAGGGGCAATGGTGTCCCGCTCCAGGTCGAAACCCGGCGGCAGCGGACGGATCACCGGGCTCAGCGGACTCCCCTGCGCGATCTCCGTGCGGTCGGAACCGTTGGACCGGCCTTCCGCCAGGAGAAGCACGGCCGCCGAATCCGCCCAGTAGAGGAGTCCGTGGAACGGCGCCGCCGCCCAGCCGGAGATGATGAAGGTCGGGTGCAGCTGATGCAGCGCGCGGACCCGGGTGACCATGCACGCGGGGAATGCTCCGAGGTCTCGGGCGTCGGCAAGACCGGGCAGACGCTGATTCTCCACCATCATCCCGTCCGCGACCTGGGTCCAGTCACGGTCGATGACCCACCTCGTCGTGCCCGAGGCGAGCAGCTCCTGCCTGCGTACCGGTAGGTGATCAGGCAGAATTCTGGTGCAGTACCAGGGACCTCTTCCTGCCGTGTGCAGGCCGTTCTCCTGTGCCTCGATGATGTGCGCCGGCAATTGCCGGACGATATGCGCCATAGTGTTGTCCCTCCCTGTGATCCCCCGCGGCCTCCCCGCGGCGCCCGTCCCGTCCCCCGGCACAGTGCATTTCCCGACAATACCTTCAGGACGCTGCCCTGGGGAAGCCCCTCGGCAACCATGTCGGCATCGCGCAGGCTGAGGTCGTTGACGAGGGGGTCAGAGCAGCCTCACGCTGCGTGATGCGGACATGCGGCGCGGCGAGACATGGTGCGGTGTGACGCGGTGGAGTGGGAGAAACGAGACCCCCTACCCCAGCTCGTGGGCCAGCAGGTCCCGCGCGGTGGTGAAGCGGAACCGGTGTCCCAGGTTCGTCAGCACCACCGGCCGTGCATGCTGGTCGGCCAAGGCAAGCTCCGCGGCACCGTCCCTGCCCAGCAGCACCGCAGGTCCCACAGCCGGCACCGGTACGCGCAACGGCACCCGCACCTTCTGCGCCTCGGCCAGCACAGTAGCGAACTCTCCCTCGGTGATGTCCTCCGGGGCGACCGCGTTCACCGGCCCCACCAGGGAAGAATCCACCACGGCGCGGTGGTAGATGTCGGCGAGGTCGTCGACCCCGATCCAGGGGAAGTGCTGCCCGCCGGACCCGAGGCGTCCTGCCCCGACCCGGGATGAGGCACCCAACAGCGACAGCAGCGGCGCTCCCCCGCCGAGCACCAGTCCGGTCCGGATACTCACCACCCGCACCCCGGCTTCAGCAGCGACGGTACAGTCGTCCTCCCAGTCCGCGACGACGTCGGCGAGGAATCCGTCGCCCCTCGGGGCGTCCTCACCCACCGGTTCGGGGCGCGAGGCCCCGTAGAACCCGACGGCGGAGGCGCACACGAGGACCTTCACCCCGCAGGACGCCGCGACCTCGGCCAACCGTCGGGTCGGCCCGACCCGCGAGTCACGCACCGAGGCCTTGTGGGAGTCGGTGAAGCGTCCGAAGATCGGGGCCCCGGCGAGGTGGACCACGGCGTCCACCCCGTTGAGAAGATCAGGGTCAGGCGCCTCGGGATCCCAGTGGCGTCCTTCTCCGGAATCGTTACGGACCAGCGGAATCACCGTGTGCCCGGCGGTCCGGAGCAGCGCAACGAGTTGCGTGCCGACGAGGCCGGATGCCCCGGAGACCGCGATGGTCAGCGGCGGAGTGTCGAGCTCCCGGAACTCCGCGAGGTGGGCGAGGTCGTCGGTGAGCTGGCGGCGGCGGTAGGCGGCGATGCGGCTGAGCAGGATGGTCGGGACGCGGGAGGTGATCCGGTCGGTGACTGTGGAGGTGCCGTCGCCACTGTCGGTGATGAGATGCTCGTGGTGCCACCCGGTGAAGCGGAAAGGCCGGTTCACGCAGTCGTCGACGAAGCTGCGCCCTTCGACGAAACCCTCCGGATCATGGCGCGCTTCCCAGGTCAGCCGACCGGGGAGGGAGAAGGTGGTGGTGCCGTCGCGAAGGTCGGAGGCCTCGGAGCGGACCCGCATGCGCGCGAATCCCGGGGTCAGGCGGACGACGGCGCCGGGGCGGGTGTGCCAGTCCCAGACGTCGACTGCGGGGTGCGGCAGCTGGGTCCCGAACTCGTGGGTGGTGGTGCGGGCGGTGAGAGCGGTGGTGGGACGCATACAGGTCAAGGGTACGCGGTTAGACTGGGCACCCACCCCCGCGAAACCACCGCGCCGACCCGGGAGGACGCCATGGACAACCCGTACGCCGCCCATCTGCGCGCCACGGATCTGGACCGCATGAAAATCGCGTCCCTCATCGACCGGGCCTATGCGGAGGGCCAGCTCAACTCTCTGGAGCATGACGAGCGCGTGTCTGCGGCGATGACGGCCGCCACCCGTGGTGACCTGCTGGAACTGATCAAGGACCTGCAGGTGGAGCGTCCGGAGTTCTCGGCACCGGAGAAGAAGGCCAACCCGCTGATCCCGTCGCAGAATCCGGCGACCGGGCTGATCGTCGTGATTGTCGCTGTGGTGACCCTGGTCGTCGTCGCGGCCGTGGTCATGCTGGTGGGCCGGTCCGGATCCGATTCCCCTGCCCCTGCACCGGCAACACCGGCGGTCTCGGAAACTCCTGCCGGAGCATCTGAGGATCAGCCGACGGAATCCGAGTCCGAGGTCGCCACTGCCGTGCCTGCCGAGGACGCCGGCGGAACCGGTGAGGAACCCGGGGACACCACCCCGAAGATCTCGGTCTACGAGATGGAGACGACGATCCGCGGCGACTACCTCAACGACCGTGGCCACATCCCCGAGTACGTGACCTGCCCGGATGCCCTGGATGTAGAGCTCGGAGCGGCGGTGGAATGCTCGGTGGGCGATCACGGCGCCGTCTTCCCCGCGACGGTCACGGTTATCGGCGTGGACCTGCCGAACGTGACCTACAACGTGTCCATCACCGGGGTGTGGTGAGGTTCACGCCTGCACCTCGTGCGCCTGCCGCAGCCGCTGCGCCCATTCGACGAACAGTCGGGTCTCCGCCGGGCCGAGGATGTCCGGGTCCGCCACGGCCCGTTCAACCACGGTGGCGAAGGCCGAGTCGCGGTCGCCGCGGTCCGCAGGCTCAGCGCCGGTGATCGCACTGATCACACCCTCCCGCACCGCGGCCGACAGTGCGGGATCCGGCTGGTCCAGGGCGATCAGGCGTAGGGTCACCCCGATATTCGTCGCCAGGATGTGCGCGGTGGCCTGCTCCGCGGACACGGCCAGGCGTCCTTGTGCTGCGGCCCGGGACGTCAGTGACAGCAGCACCTCGCCCGGCCGGGACTGACCGGCGGGAACGTAACCGGGCTGGACCTTGCCGAACATCAGGGCGTAGACGCCCGGATTGGCCAGCCCGAAGGCGACGTGGGCGTCCCACCCGGCACGGATGTCCTGGACGGGGTCCCCTGACGGTTCCGTCGACTCCTTCAGCGCCATGTACCGGTCGAAGCCGTGCTCCACGACCGCGTCCATGAGTCCCTTCTTCGAGCCGAAGAAGTGGTACGCCGTCGGCAGGGTGACTCCCACCGCTTCGCACACGGCGCGCAGGGAGAAGTCCTCACCGGGTGTCTGGGAGATCATGCCGACGGCCGCGTTGATCAGCTTCTCCCTGGTACCCGTCGACAGCTGTCCAACCATTCTGCTAGCGTAGCCCATGTATCACCGAAATGGTGTTACATATCAGCGATAGCCACACTTCAGGAGGCTCCTCATGACCGACCACACGCTCAACGGAAAGAACGTCCTCATCGCCGGCGGAGGCAAGAACCTCGGCGGCCTCATCGCACGCCAGGTGGCGTCCGAAGGCGCGAACGTCGCCGTCCACTACAACTCCGAAGCCAGCCGTGCCGACGCCGAAGCGACCGTCGAGGCGGTCCGCGCCCAGGGCTCCGAGGCTGTCCTGCTCCAGGCCGACCTCACCGACCCCGCCACTGTCGCCACGTTGTTCACCGACGCCGAAGCGGCGCTGGGGACCCTTGACGTCGCCGTGAACACCGCCGGAAAGGTCCTGCGTAAGCCCATCGCAGAGACCACCGGGGACGAGTACGACGCGATGTTCGACATCAACGCCAAGGCCGCCTACTTCTTCATCAAGGAGGCCGGCGCCCACCTCAACGACAACGGGAAGATCATCACCATCGTCACGTCGTTGCTCGCCGCCTTCACCGACGGCTACTCGACCTACGCCGGTGGAAAGGCCCCCGTCGAGCACTTCACCCGTGCCGCGGCCAAGGAGTATGCCGACCGCGGCATCTCGGTCACCGCGATCGGTCCGGGACCGATGGACACCCCGTTCTTCTACGGCCAGGAGACCCCCGAGCGGGTCGAGTTCCACAAGTCCCAGGCCATGGGGAACCAGCTGACGAAGATCGAGGGCATCGCCCCCATCGTCCGTTTCCTGGCGACCGAGGGCTGGTGGATCACCGGTCAGACCATCTTCGCCAACGGCGGGTACACCACCCGTTGACACACTGACCCGCTACACCCCGACGCCGGCGTCCTCCAGGGCGAACCCGACGCGGAACACGGACGCCTGGTCGTAGGCGTTGCCGACGATCTGCAGTCCGGTGGGGACGCCGCGGGGCCCGGTGCCGGTCGGCACCGCCAGGGCGGGATGCCGGTTGCAGATGTTGAAGGGCACCGCCACGAGATCCGCCCAGTAGTGCCGGCCGTGACTGTCCACCGAGACCTGCGGCGCTTCGGCGGGGAAGGCGTCCTTCGTGGTCACGGGGGTGAGCAGTGCCGTCGCCCCGGACAGCAGCTGGCCGAGTTCCTCCCTGATCCGGGTCTCACGGGCGAAGGTCTCGTGCAGCGGCATGCGCGCCGCCGCAGCCATGGTGTGGTCGATGAACTGGGTGATGTACGGCGAGACCTCCGCACCGGTGGACTCGATGACGTCCGCCATCCCCGGGGCGAGGGTGTGCCCGTAGTGCGCCATGGCGACCGTCATGATCTCCTCGACCGTCCAGTCCGGGTTGCGGTGTTCGATGACGGCACCCCGGCATTCCATGGCGGACGCGGCGGCGGCGAGGTTGTCGCGGATCGCGGCGTCCACCGGGTAGTTACCGAGCGTCTCCGAGACGACGATGCGGCAGCCGGCGACCGACCGCTCCGGTACCTCGACCGGACCGAAGGGGACGCTGTGCGGGTCAAGGGCATGCTGACCTGCGATGACATTGTGCATGAGCAGCGTGTCTTCCACGGTGCGGGCCATGGCGGAATCGCTGCGGTACCAGTCCATCGTCGACGGGTGCAGGCCCGGGACGACACCGTAGGGAGCCTTGTAACCGACCACTCCGCAGAAGGCCGCGGGGATACGGGTGGAGCCTCCAATGTCGGAGCCGGTGGCCAGCGGCGCATAGCCGGCGGCAAGCGCGGCACCGGATCCGCCCGACGAACCGCCCGGGGTGAATTCCTGGTTCCACGGATTGCGGGTCACGCCGTGGGCCAGGGAATCCGTGGTGGTCGCCGCACAGAACTCGGGGTTCGTGGTGCGGGCGACGAGCACGGCACCGGCGGCGCGGAGCCGTTCGACGATCGGGTGGTCGACCTCGGGGGTCACTGCGGTGGCGGGGACGGCCTGGTCGAGGCGTCGACCGGCGATACCGTGCTTCTCCTTGATGACGACAGGCACGCCGAGCAGGGGCTTGCCGGCAGGTGCCTCGCCGGTGGCCCACTGGGCATCGGCAACGGCTGCGGCGTCCCCGGCATCCTCGAGGAGCTCCACAACGGCGTTGATCGTCGGTTCGGTGGCCTTGATCGTCGCGAGGCATTCGGCGAGGACCTCGGTGGGGCGGCGGCGGCCGGCGGCGTAGTCGACGAGGAGCTCTGTGGCGGTGGGGGCGGCGAATCCGGCGGGTGTGGCAGGTGCGGCGGTCATGGTCTTCCTTTCTACGCGGGTCAGCGAAGGCGCCCGGCGGTGCCGGGCGAGACCGGGGCGACAGTGCGGACCGGAGTGCGGTGCGTCGGCATGTCGGGGAACTCGGGGCGCTCCGCCTTGCCGGTGACGACGGAGACAATGACCATGACCACGAGGTTCGCGATGAGGGCGGGGATACCGTTGTTCATGCCCCACAGGGTGGTGTCGGCGATGGTGTAGCCGATGACGATAAGCTCGCCGACGACCAGTCCGGCGATGAGACCCTTCGCGTTGATGAACGTCGACCTGGTGCAGGACAGGATGTTCGCCGGGGCGAGCTGGGCGAGTCCGGCGTAGGTCAGCAGGTAGAGGTTCGCCATGAGATCCGGGCGGGCCAGCGACAGCCAGAGGGACGCCAGGAGGATGGCCCCGGCAGCGGTCTTGCCGATGAGCAGGCGTCGTTCATTGGTGGTGCCGGACGGGATGAGATTCGAGGAGACCAGGGTGGCGATCGAGAGGACGCAGTGCGCGGCGGGGACGATCGCACACGAGATGCCGGCGATGAGGACGCAGCCCATGAGCCAGCCAGGCAGGGAATCCTGGGCGATGGACAGGATCGCGGAGTTCTCCTCACCTTCACCGACGGTGACGTGGCTGGCGGCGTAGAAGCCGATGACGATCGGGATGAAGGTGGCCAGGGTGTACAGCGGCAGCATGACGTGGTTCTTCGACACGGCGCGGGAGCCGTCGGCGGCCAGGACCGCGGGCCAGCTCTCCGGCAGGGTCATGCCGCCGAGGCCGATGCCGGAGACGATGACGCTGGTAATGAACCAGGTGATGCCGTAGGTCTGCGAGCCGGCGTCCACGGTGAGCTTGTCGCGGGCAGCGGCCATGACGCCGTCACCGCCCCAGTCACCGGAGAAGTGCACGAGGACGCCGAACAGCACGATGAGCAGCGCGACGACCATCGCGACGTCCTTGAAGTATGCGGCGGACGCCACACCCCGGAGGCCTGCGTAGGCAACGAACAGCAGGATGAGGACGGTGGCGATGATCATGGACGCGTTACCCGCGGACTTCTCACCGGTGGCGAAGGAGACCATGGTGCCGAGACCGACGATCTGGACCTGGACGATGGGGACGAAGAAGACGACGGAAACCAGGGCGACGAGCTTGCCGAGCAGCGGACTGCGGTACTGGTGACCGACCAGGTCGGCATTGGTGTGGTAGTTGAAGACCTTGCCGAGCTTCCACACGACCGGGCCGATGAGGAACATGCCGATGTACCCGAGGATGAGGTACGCGGGCAGGTAGGTCGCCGAGACACCGCCGAGAACGGTGAGCCCGGACATGCCGAGGAAGGTAAAGCTGGTGAAGATCGCACCAGCCTGGAGGAAGAACGTGGTGAGGCTGCTCATGCCACGGTTTCCGATGGACCAGCCGGTGTGGGTGTCCAGAGACTCACGGCGTCCGAGGGCGGCGAGGAGAGTGACGAGGAGAATACCGATGACGGCGGCGACGATCATGATGCGGCCTCCCGGGAATGGACGTTCGCTGCGGCGGCAGCATCGTCGGAGGGGTCACCGAGTTCCGGCTCGTTGCGGTACAGGGCGGCGAGGATGAGTGTGGTGGCCACGCCCCATCCGGCGACCCAGACCATCATCACGGGGAAGCCGAGGATGAGCGTGTCGTTGTTGACGAAGGGGAACAGCGGGGTGAAGACCAGGGCGATGACCGGCAGCAGGATCCACGCGTGGGCGGCTGTGAGGTGCATGGGATATCAGATCCTCTCTGAGGTGGCGTCGGCGTCGGGCTCGCCGGGGGCGGTGTTGTCCAGGGCCCCGGTGACCAGGCGGGTGGCGATCCGGGTGAAGGCGGTGACGCCAGCGACCATGTCGGCGTCGGTGGAGAACTCGCGTTCGCAATGGGAGACGCCGTCGATCGACGGGATGAAGACCATGACGGACGGAGCGATGCGGTTGACGGCGACGGAATCGTGGCCGGCCATGGTCTCGATGCGCATGCAGCTCACGCCGCCGTCGGCGGAGGCCTTCTCGGTGAGCTCCACACCGTCGAGCGGGTAGTGCTGGATATCGCGGATGTCGTAGTCCTCGACGTCGATACGAATGTTCCGTTCGGCGGCGAGCTCGGCGATCTGGCGCTTGAGGATGTCCCGGGCGTCGAGGACGTCCTGAGCCTTCGAGGCGCGCAGGTCGATGACCAGGTCAACTTCACGGGGCACGACGATCGGAGAGTTCGGGTGGACGGTGAACTGGCCGACGGAGGTGACGATCTTCTCCGGCTCGAAGTTCTCGACGACGTCCTCGGTGAACAGGACGATCTTCGAGGCAGCGACAAGGGCGTCGTGCCGGTCAGACATGATCGTGGCGCCGGTGTGGGACTGTTCGCCCTTGACGGCGACGAGGAGTTTCTGGGTGTACCAGCTCTGGGTGACCGCACCGATGGTGGTCTGTTCTCGTTCGAGGATGCGACCCTGTTCGATGTGGATCTCGGCGTAGGCGGCGACCTCGGGGGCGGTGTCCGTGCCGAGGCAGCCGATGGAGTCCAACGCCTCCTTCACGGTGACGCCGTCGACGTCGGTGACGGCGAGCATCTCGTCGAGGTCCTTGATGCCGACCATCGCGGAGCTGCCCATGATCGACGGTGCGAAGCGGGCGCCTTCCTCGTTGAACCAGTCGACGACGGTGAGGTTGTGGACGGGGTCGAGGCGACCGGCAGTGACCTCGTGGTTGACGCGGGCAGCGGCGTGGAGTGCCGCGACGACACCGTAGGTGCCGTCGAAGCGTCCGCCGAGAGGTTGACTGTCCAGGTGGGATCCGACGAGGACGCTGGGGTGGTCGGGGATCCAGTGGTAGGTAGCGTACTGGTTGCCGATGCCGTCGATGGTGACGGTCATGCCGAGTTCCTCGGCCCGGGCGCGGAACCATGCGCGGACAGCACCGTGTTCGGCGGTGCCGGCCTGGCGGTCGATCCCGCCAGCCTCGGTCGCGCCGTAGACGGAGGTGTGGTGGAAGTCGGCGAGGAAGTCCTCGTCGGTCACCTCGACAGCCGTGGTCGGTGTCGCAGGGTCATCGCTGTTCATGGTGGGCCTCCCGGAGTCAGGGGTTCAGGTGTGCTCTCCCCCACACTGCTCCTCTCCCCCAAGCGTGCGGAACCACCACATGACCGGACAACGTCGCCAGACTGGACAGAGTGTTTAGTTGTAAATGCAGTTGTTCCGGAGGGCCAGCCGGTAAGCACTGGAAAACCAGAACTCGCACATCATGTCTGACGCGCCGGAACAGCGAGCTGTTCGAATATGTGACAGCCCGGTCCGGAACGGTGGATAGCGTATGCCGCACACGACCCTCCCCCGAAAGGACACCATGAACGACCTCACCTCCGAAGAACGCGCCGAGTGGGTCGATGACGCAGTCGACGCGATTCGAGGCCGCATGATCCTGCGCAGGATAAATGCCCCGGAAGCCTACACAGCGCTCTCAAGGGAACGCGTGTGGCGGGACGAATTGCCCGCAGACGTCCTCCGGGAAGCATGCGAGCGATTAATCACGAAGGACGAACAGTAGCCGCCTCCCTGTCGACTCATTCGCCGGTGTCAGCCAGGTACCCGAATAGTCCCGGCTCCACCGCGTGCTCCAGGTCCAGCTTCATGTTGACCACCGGAACGTCCTTGCCCTTGTCGTCCACGATGTGGGTGTCATGGGCATCGCGGGCTGTCGCTTCACCGAGGTAGAAGTAGTCGCCACCGTCCACATCGCTCTTCTTGACGAAGACATGCAGTGGGAACAGATTGTTGGCGATGTCGAACTCGCGCCGACTCTTCAACGAAGTCCGACTCTTCGTGAACCAGTTGATGGTGGCCTCGCTGTCGAAGCCATCCTCATACTGCGTCGTTGCCGAGATGTCCTCGGCCTTGTCATGGGTGATGAAGATCGGGCATGTTCCTGAGAAGGCATCCGTCTTGTAGCCGTACAGCGTGCTGTACTGGTTCGACTCGAAGTTCAGGAGCCGGCACACATCCTTACGGGTGTACTGGTGGCCAACAACGAGCTCACCAGTCCAGGATGCATCGTGACGCGCAAGATACAGCGCAGTCTCAATCGCATCGTCAACATGCGTGGCAAACAAGTCGCCGGCCTCGTACAGACGAGAGAACACGCGGTCGAGGACATACTTCTCCCCGATCACACGCATGATCGGATTCGGACCATACTTCTTCATCTCGGACTCAACGAAGAAGTCCAGGGTGAGGATCCGCTCCACCGATCCGATCGTTGCATCATCTGCCGCGCATCCGTTGTGGAGCAACAGCTCCACATAGTCATCACGCGTCAGCTCAAAGCGTTCCACCAATGCCTTGAGTAGGAGGATCTCGTGCGGGCGCTTGCCATTCAACAGCTCACTGTCCAGCAGCGAAATGTAGGCGGCTTCTTCTGCGGTCGGTGCCACAGTCTCCATCTTGGTGTGGCAGAGGAAGTTCCAGTAGCTCTTCTTGTTCGCGGCGATGACCACCGGGTCCACCGTGTGGAATCGAGCGAAGTCAATGAGCATCGGCACCTGTCCCAGGCGGTACTGGAGATCTCTGACCGCCTTCTTGAGGTTGTGCATAGAGTCCAGCTTCGCCGTCTGCAGGGACTCAAGGACGCGGCGGCGTGACACCTCGTCAAAGCTCACGCTCGACACACCGGCGATCACCCCAGCGGTCTGCGCCTTGATCATCTTCTCCTTGATCGTGTCCGGGTTGAGGCTACTGTCGCCGAACAGAGCGATCGGGATAAGGAAGTTGTTCCTGTAGTTACCGATGAAGTCGATCACCCGGAGGTGGTCTTTCCCCTTGGCCTTGCGCAGGCCACGCCCCAGTTGCTGGGTGAAGATGATGCTGGACTGCGTATTACGCAGCATGACTACCTGGTTGACCGCGGGGATATCGATGCCCTCATTGAAGATGTCCCGAGTGAGGATGTAATCCAGATTGCCAAGCTCAAGTTCTCGCATGGCCGTCTCGCGCTCATTCGCCGAAGACTCGCCCGTCAGCGCCACGGTGCGCAGGCGTCGGCCGTTGAGTTCCTGCTCATTGAAGAGCTGAGACAACTCATGGGCTTCCTCTTTGCCCGAACAGAACATGAGCCCCTTTACATCCCGCGGGAATCCGTAGGTCCGCAACATTTCCAGGATGTAATGGACGCGCTCCGGGGCGACGAGCTTGGAGAGTTCTGCTGGGTCGTCCTTCTTCTCCCCGGTCTCGGTGACATACTCGTGGACTCCGTAATAGTTGAAGGGAGCGAGCATGTCTGCTTCCAGCGCGGCCTGGAGGCGAATCTCGTAGGGAACGTTGTAGTCAAAGAACTCGAAGATGTTGAAGTCATCGGTGCGCTCTGGTGTCGCCGTGAGTCCCAGAAGAAATGACGGACTAAAGTGGTCGATGATCCGGTTATAACCTGCCGCTCCAGCACGGTGCACCTCATCGATAATGATGAGGTCGAAGGCGTCCGAGGGGATTGTGGCGAGCGTATCCGGTCGTGCCAGCGTCTGCTCCATCGCGAAGACGCAGCGCCTGTCGGACTGCTGGACGGCACCAACTATGCGTCCGAAATCATCGTCCTCCGCATCCAGGACGAGCTTGAACTCCGCCATCGCCTTATTGAGGATCTGCTCGCGATGAACGATGAAGAGCATCCGAGCCGGATCAATCTCCCGAGCGGCGAGCGCGGCGAGAATCGTCTTTCCGGTGCCGGTGGCGGAGACCACAAGAGCTCGGTTTTCGCCGGACACGCGAACTTTGCGGATCTCCTCTAGCGCCTCTTGCTGCATCGAATTCGGCTCGATGCGTCCTACTGGGGTGTCCCCCTCCTCGAGGGCGACGCTTGTCGCGGGAGAAACCCGAGGCTGACGGGTGCGTTCATACTCCTCAATCCACGCCTCGGTGAGAGGAACGGACTCGGCCCGTTGCTGCGCGATGGCATCCTTCAGCTGGAAGGTGATGTCGCCCTCGGGCAGCGCCGAGAAGCGCAGATTCCACTCCTTGTTCTTGGTCAGTGCCTCGCGCGTGAAGTTGGAACTACCGACGATCGCCGAGAGACTGTCGCGTTGGGTGAAGACATAACCCTTCGCATGAAAACCCCCGTGAGTCCCCGGGTGGATGAGGACCTCGACATTGTCCATCGTCAACAGCTCACGGAACATGTCCGGCTCATTGAAGTCGAGGTAGGTCGAGGTGATGATGGTCGCGGTGCCTGTGAAGTCAACGAGCGCCTGCTTCAACAGTCCCAGGGCGCTTCCGCTGATGAAGGCCACGGAGAAGTCGAAGCGCTCCGAATGCCCCAGCTCTTCCTTGATCGCCCGCACCATCGTGTTCTCGTCATCGTTAATGATAAGTTGCGGGCGGTAGAGCTGATCTGCGTCGACTGTCTGATCCAGAAATCCGTGCGCAGTGCCCCTCCCCACGGAGCTGTCAAAGATCATGCGGTGAACTCCTTCATCACCAGCTCCACAGCGGGAACATCCGCCGGTGCCCACGGCAGGTCGCCGAGGACGGACGCTTCAACCCAGCGCACCTCAGCATGCTCGGTGAGCGTGGGCTCCTGGTCCACGATAGTGCCGAAGAACGTCGTGAGGATGACGGTGCCGAAGTCGTAATCATGCTCGGTGGTGGTGACCTTGTCGCCGATTTCTGCCGTGCATAGCAGCTCTTCCTGGAGCTCACGACGCAGCGCCTCTTGTGGCGTCTCCCCCTGTTCGATCTTCCCGCCCGGGAACTCCCACATCCCCGCGAGAGACATACCCTCACCCCGCTGTGCTGCGAGAACCTTAGTGCCCTGCGTGAGGACAGCTCCAACGACGTTGATCCGCTTTGCCATGGGGTTCAGCCTAACAATCCGTCAGGACCTGCTCCTGCCGGGCGATGCTCCGTTGGATGCAGTGGCATTCACCTCACCCCCGAATGTCAACCCCGGTGACGCCAGGTACGAATTGTCGGCTGAATCACCTGATATTTACTCTGTTTCTTCAACAGGAGCTACATGCCACGCTCACGCTTCGACGCCCGTGCCTTCATTTCTTTCACCAACACCGGCATCCTCACTCTCCCTGTCGCAGCCTGCAGTACAGATGGCGACAACACCACCGTGTCCACACCACCGTGTCCACCATGACCACCTCGTCTAGCACCGCGTCCTCGATGACCACCTCAACCCCGGAGCCCACCACCGCGGAAGCACCTGCCGAGGAACCCGTCCTTGAGGAGGCGCCCGTGGAGGAGGCCCCCTGCTGAGCAGCCGATCGACGAAGGTCCCGCCCCGGAGCTTCAGCCCGCATCCAAGGCAGTCCCTGCACCTACTCCGGTCGGGGAAGCCCCCCCGCCGTCTCCTACGCGAACTGCACGGAGGTTCGCAATGCCGGCGCCGCACCGATGTACCAGCGCCAGCCCGGCTACGCCAGCCACCGCGACCGCGACGGCGACGGCGACGGCGACGGTATCGGCTGTGAATAGCCGATCCCTTCGGCCCGACTATTCCCCCGCGCCTCCCTGCTCCCGGGTCTTGGCCTCCGTATCCTCCAGTAGTGCCTGAAGCTCCTCGGCGCTGAGATCGGGGGCACAGCAGTACCGTTCGTGTCCTCCTCGATGGCTGCCCGGACTTTGCCCGAGTGACACACCTCAATAAGCTTCTTCAGATCCTCGTCATGCGCACGGTCGGCAGTGGTCGCCCAGACCGCGGTGTAGACCTGCGCCTCAGGATCATCCGGGTCATCCGCATAGATCGCGCCATCGGCGGAAGGATCCGGCGGGGCTGGGTACTCCGCGTTGATCACCGTGGGCGTCCCGTCCTGGTAGGCGATGGCAGTCTGGCTGGCATCCACCGGGGAGACCGTTACCTTGGACTTGTCGGTGACGATATCCGCCGGGGTCGGGCTGGTCAGGGTGTCATCCCGCAGGGTGACGAGGCCGGCTGCGGCAAGCACGTGGATAGCACGACCCTGCGCGACCGCCTGGCCCTGGAGCGTCCGGAGCGGGGTGCGCCGCTGGTGTGACTGTCCCTCGCCCGGGACACCGGCCAGGCCGCACCTGGCGTCATCGGAGAATAACAGTTAAGCGGCTATCCGCGTCATTCTTCGATGACGCCGACCTCGGAGCTACGGTCACCCAAATCAGTCTTCCCCAACCACCCGCCCAGCACCACCCCGCCGCCGTAGACTCGGGGCAGTCATCCGCATCAGGAACCGCGTCACACAACGCGTCTCACAACGCGGCACGCAACGCAGCCAGAACCCGAGGAGCCCGCCATGATCGTCACCACCACCGGCACCGTCGAAGGTAAGCCGGTCACCGAGTACATCCGCGTCGTCGCCGGCGAGACCGTCGTCGGCATCAACATGTTCAAGGACATCGGCGCGGGCTTCCGCAACCTCGTCGGCGGACGTTCCGCCGGCTACGAGGGTGAGATCAACGGTGCCCGTGAACAGGCCCTCGGCGAGATGGTGCAGCGCGCCATCGAACTCGGGGCGGAGGGCGTCGTCGGTGTGAAGATCGACTACGAGTCCCTCGGCCAGGGCGGGATGGTCATGGTCACCGCCGCCGGCACCGCCGTGCGCTTCTGAGGGACGCCGTGCATCACCTCAACCGAATGAACCGACCACACCGTCTCCGCACCGCCACCCTCGCTACCGCGACCTGTGGTGTCCTCGCTCTCGCCGCCTGTGGCGGTGACGATGAGGACGCCGCCCCCACCACCGTGGAATCCTCTGACGCCGTCACCGGGGATCTGCCCCGCTTCGAATCCACCGCGGAGATCCGCGACAAGCTCGCCGGCACGGACTGGGAGTGCCAGGTCTGGAACGACAGCGGCAACAGCGACAACAGCGGAGACAGCGGGGACAGCGGGGACACTGGCGAAGTCGACGGCACGGCGTCCTCCTGCCTCACCGCGATCGGCGGCGGCGAGAACCGTGACCAGCCGAGCATCCACGCCATCTACCTCAACGACCATCCCGCGGAGACGGCGTCCGTCATCTTCCAGGACGAGTCCCCGGCCGTGATCGTCGGCAACAACTGGCTCTTCGACTGTGGTCCGGACACCGCCATCAGCATCGACCAGTGCAAGGACATCGCCAGGATCCTCGGCGGCACCGTCGTCCTCCCCGACCCGGTGTAGAGGCTGCGCCCGTCTCTGCCCGACCAGAAGCTACGCCCGCACCTTCACCGGCATCTTCCGCGCGAAGATGATCCCCAGTGTCATCACCGCGCCCAGCGCGGCGATCGCCCAGCCGGTGAAGTGCAGCCCCGCATCCGTCGCACCCGCTGAACCGTCGCCGGCGCCGGCGCTCATGCACAGTGCCACGATCACCGCCGACAGGTTCGCCGCCACATACTGACTGGTCTTGTAGATGCCCGTCGCCGTGCCGACCTTCTCCACCGAGGTCACGGTGTTGATCAGCCCCTGGTTGCCGATGTTGTTGAACCCGTTGGGCACACCGGCGATGAGCGCGACGATGACCATCACCCACACCGGAGTGGAGCTGTCCTCGACCAGCGCGAGCGCCAGGCCGGTGAGCAGCAGGAAGAACCCGCCGATCCCCAGCACCACCCGTGGCCCGCGCACCGCAATCACCCGGGCGGCGACGAAGGTCGAGCACACGGACACCACCGCCATGGGGAACATCATCGCGCCGGCCTGCGAGACAGACATGCCCGCACCCTGCTCGAACCACTGCGGCAGCCCGTAGTACAGACAGTAGAACGCCGCATAGGTCACCATGGTCCGCCCCAGGGTGTTCGCCAGCTGCCGGTTCGCCGCCACGGCCCGCAGATCGATGAACGGCACGGACGCCCGCTGCAGCTCCCACCACACCCACACGCCACCGAAGAGGACGAGCAGGGGCAGCGTCCACCAGGAGATGCCGTCGGTCAGGGAGATGAGGAAGAGCATGAGCATGGTCACGGTCACGCCGAACAGCAGTGCACCGACAATGTCGAGGCGGCGTCCGAGGCCCGTCCCGGGGCGTCCTTCCCCGGCGATGCGAGGCACCTTGACCAGCACCCACGCGCCGGACACGGCCACGAGCAGCACATTGATCCACAGTGTGGACTGCCACCCGGCCACACCGACGAGCAGTCCGCCGAGCGAGGGTCCCACCGCGCTCATCGCCTGGCCGCACATGGTGAACACGCTGATCGCCGACCCGGTCTTCCACCGGTGCCGTTGCGCCAGCACGCGGACGATCGTCATGGCGTTCGGCATCTGCGTCGCCACGCCGACACCGATGATGAGGCGTCCCGCCACGAGGACGCCGAGGCTCGGCGCCAGTGCCCCGAGCACCGACCCGAGGAGCACGAGGAGCAACCCGGCGAGGTACACCCGGCGCGCACCGAAGACCACGCCGAGCACCCCGGCCATCGGTGAGACGATGGCGGTGGCGATGTAGAACGCGGAGAGGACCCAGGAGACCTCCGCCCCGGCTCCGAAATGGCTGCCGATGGAGACCATCGCCACGGCGATCATCGAGGAGTTCAGCGCCTGGAGCATGATGCCGGTGCCGAGGGCCAGCGTGATCTGGGAGGGGATGTTCTCCCGGGGTGGTTGTGGTGGCTGGTCGGAGGCGGGCGACGGCGTTACGGGACTCACGTGGTCCTACGCTATGCCCCTGACCGGTGCATTCACCAACCGGTCACTGTGGTCACCGCGGTCAGATGTTCGCGATGAACTGGTGCATGTTGCCCTGGTCGAAGGACGCCCGGCGCCAGGTGTCCCAGGCGTGCGCACCGATGAGGTCGTACTTGAACTCGATGTTCGTCCGTCCTGCGAGTGCGGCGCGTGCCTGGAACTCGGCGGTGAAGATCATCGACCCCGTCTCGTAGGGTCCGCCCTTGACGACGGTGGCGATCGGGTCCGGCCCCATGTCACCCAGGAGGTTCGGCACACCGGAGGACGCCGAGACGATCACCGGCATCGTCAGCCGGTCGATGTTCAGTGTGGGGTTGTTGGCCACGCGTCCGCCCTCGTTGGCCCAGGGGATGCCCTCGAAGTCGTTGTTGAACATGGCGGTGCCGTCGACGACCGCGCGCTGCAGCGGCATGCCCGGGTCGTAGACACCGGACAGGGCGTAGACGGAGCTGTAGATGTCAGGGTGGTTCGCGGCGAGGTTCATCGCCCCGTATCCGCCGGAGCTCAGGCCGGTGACACCGGTGGTGCCGCGTCCGCCGTTGGGCACACTCCAGTTTTCCTGCAGGTACTGGGGCAGCTCCTGGGACATGAAGGTCTCGAACTGCTTGCCCCGGTCGCCGTCCCAGTCCTGGACCCAGGTGAAGGGGTCCATCGCGGGGAAGACGAGGGTGGCGTCCTCGTCCGCGAGGGCCTGCAGAGCTCCACCGGCGGAGACCCAGCCGTTGATGTTGCCGGAGTCGGCACCGTCGATGAACTGTGCGACCCTGTTGTTGCCGGGGGTGAGCGCCGGGCGGACGATGACCGGGAAGTCCCGGTTCATCGACGCCGAGTGGACGGTGCACTGGAAGGCACCGTTGTCGATCGCCGAGCAGCCGGCCGGGTCCGCGGCAGCGGCCGGGATCACCGTCGGCACGACGGTGAGGGACGCCGCGACGGCGGTGGCTGCGGCGAGTCCGGCAGCGCGGGTGCGGCGCGGATCAGGACGGCGGTGCCGTCCGACATAGGAACGTGAGTGTGTCATGTGTCAGTAACCTCCGGCCGCGAGCGTAGTTGGTGACACCTCGTAAAACAGAGTCGCGGGACAGTATTCACAGCCCGCGTTCGACTCAGGAACCTCATTTATTGACAGCGCACCTCATGAACCACAGAACCGAACAGCGTCCCGGCACCGCCCGGTCCCCTCAACTACCCTCGGCCGCCATGAGGTTCCGACAGATCGATCTTCCGGTGCACGACCCGTCCGGGTGGTCCGCGTGGATGACCCGGAGACTGGACGTGCCTCCCCACCCTGTCATGCCCGACGCCGTCACCGTCGGCTGGAGCACGCTGTCCTTCCGCTACCTTCCCGAGGTGGACGTCACGGTCCGGACCGGTCCGGACGCGGACAACGGCACCCCGCAGAAACGGGCCCACCACCTGGCCTTCGCCGTGCCTACCGGCACCATCGACGACTACGCCACGCAGTTCGACACCGACATCGTCGACCGGCCAGACGGGCCCTTCGCCATGCGCTCGGTCTACCTCACCGGCCCGGAGGACGCCGTGATCGAGCTAGTCGAGCATGGGCACCGTCCCGCCGGCGACACCCCTGACACCACCGGCGACCCGGCGCTGCTGCTCGGCGTCGTCGAGGTCGGGCTGGGCGTCCCGGACGTCCGGGCGTCCGGCGAGGCGCTGGCCGAGCACTACGGCGACCGGCTCCCCCACGGGTTCGGCGACCCGGACCGGCGGATCATCGCCGCCTACGGGGACATCGACGGCTCCGTGGTTCTCAGTGCCGCCGACCGTCCGTGGTTCCCCACCGAGGACACTTTCCCGGTCACGGACCGGCCGGGCATCAAGCTGGAACAGTGAAACAGCAAAACTAATTAAAACGCTGCGGACATAATTACTGCCGTAATACTATCCGCCCATGACGTTCTCTCAGCGCCCTCGACGCGCATACCGTACCGCCGCCACCGTCGCGGCGTCCGTCCTCACCGTCTCCCTCGCCGCCGCCGTCGCCGCACCGGCCTCAGCCGCCCCGGCAGACCGTTCCGACCTGCCGCTGCAGACACAGATCATCGGCGGCTTCTGGGACGGAGTCCGCCCCCTGCTCGACGTGCAGAACCCCGCCGACGACAAGACCTTCTACGAGGTCCCCGAGGAGCTCGGGGACACCGGCGTCGCCGACCTCGCACCCGGTACCGTCCTGCGTGAGCGCACCTTCAACTACCACGTCGCCACCCTCGAGGTCCCGGTGAAGGTCACCCAGGTCCTCTACGTCACAACCAATGCCCTGGGCGCCAACGAAACCAACGTCACCTCGATAGTTCATCCACCCACCAAGTCCGACGGCAAAGTCATCTCCTACCAGTCCTTCTACGACTCGGCGAACCCCCTCGACAACCCCTCTCGCATGATCGCCGGAAACCTCAGCCTCGGTGGCCTGATACCGGCCTTCGAAACCAGCTTCCTGGTCCCGGCACTGGCGCTGGGCCACCCGGTGATCGTCGCAGACACCCAGGGCAAAGACGCCAACTTCGCCGCAGGGCCCGCCTACGGTGCCGCCACGCTGGACTCCCTTCGGGCCGCCACGGCGGCGGAGACCTCCCCGATCACCCCCACCGACCAGATCGGTCTGTTCGGCTACTCGGGCGGCGCAATCGCCAGCAACTGGGCCGCGATCCGGGCCGAGGAATACGCCCCGGAGATCGAGCAGCGGATCGTCGGTGTCGCACAAGGTGGTGTGCTCGTGGACCCCCAGAAGAACCTCTCCTACGCCGGCGACGGTCTCCTCTGGTCCGGTGTGGTCGGACTGGCGCTGACAGCCCTCGGTGACGCCTACGACATCGACTTCTCCCAGTACTTCAACGATTACGGCATGGCTGTCGCCAACGATGTCCGTGACCTGTCGATCGTCGAATCCGTGGCCCGGTACCCCGGCCTGCACTGGTCCGACCTGGCGAAGCCGGAGTACCCCACCCCGCAGGACGCCCCGGAGGTCAAGGCGGTCATCGACGACATCAACATGGGCAACTGGGGCTCGCCGCGGATCCCCATGTTCGTCTTCCAGGGTGCGGCAGGCTGGATCGAGGGAACCCCCGCCTCCCCGTCCGTGGGCCCGGGCGACGGAATCATGGTGACGAAAGACGTGCGCACGTTGGTGCGGCAGTACTGTGAGGCGGGAACACAGGTCGAGTACCGCGAGTATCCGTTCGCCAGCCACGTCATCGCGGCTGTTCCGTGGGCGGTAGAAGGCTACCTCTGGCTGGAGGGCAGGCTCAGCGGAACTCCGACCACCAACAACTGCGCCACCGTGCCACAGGGCAACGAACTGTAGTCAGTCCTTCCCCAGTCGCGCATAGGCCGGGTTCGACAGCGCCATGACCACGGGCCCGAGAAACACGGAGACAGCCGGGGCCGTCACCGCCGGGGCGCTGACGGGGTGATCCGCTGCCGGTGAGACGTGCCCGGAGGTGGCTTCCGGAGTTCTGTCCGGTACCCGGAGGTTGCGTCGGGGCGGGGGCAAGTCGGGAAACCCGGCACGAGGTCCGGACGCGGACCGAATGTCAGATCGGTTACCGACACCTGGAACCTAGAAATGTCGTCCCACGTGTGCCTCCTCGCGCAGCGTCTTCACCATGTGCGGGTAGTGCAGCTCGAAGGCAGGCCGCTCGGAACGGATCTTCGGCAGCGAGTCGAAGTTGTGGCGCGGCGGCGGGCAGCTGGTCGCCCACTCCAGGGAGTTGCCGTAACCCCACGGGTCGTCGACCGTGACGATCTCGCCGTAACGCCAGGAGCTGAAGACGTTCCAGATGAACGGGATCACCGAGATTCCGAGGATCAGCGTGCCGATCGTCGAGACCTGGTTCAGTGTGGTGAAACCGTCGGACTCCAGGTAGTCGGCGTAGCGTCGCGGCATACCCATGTTGCCCAGCCAGTGCTGCACCAGGAAGGTGGTGTGGAAGCCGATGAAGGTCAGCCAGAAGTGGATCTTCCCCAGCTTCTCGTTGAGCATCCGGCCGGTCATCTTCGGGAACCAGTAGTACACGCCGGCGTAGGAGGAGAACACCACCGTGCCGAAGAGCGTGTAGTGGAAGTGCGCGACCACGAAGTAGGTGTCCGAGATATGGAAGTCCAGGGCGGGGGACGCCAGCATGATGCCCGTCAGACCACCGAACAGGAAGGTGGCGAAGAAGCCGATGGCGAAGTCCATCGGGGTCTCGAAAGTGAGCCGGCCCTTCCACATGGTGCCGAGCCAGTTGAAGAACTTCAGGCCGGTCGGCACCGCGATGAGGAAGGTCATGAAGCTGAAGAACGGCAGCAGCACAGCACCGGTGACGAACATGTGGTGCGCCCACACGGCCAGGGACAGAGCGGCGATCGACAGGGTCGCGAAGACCAGGCCGACATAACCGAACATCGGCTTGCGGCTGAACACCGGGAAGATCTCGGAGACGATGCCGAAGAACGGCAGGGCCAGGACGTAAACCTCGGGGTGACCGAAGAACCAGAACAGGTGCTGCCAGAGGATGGCGCCACCGTTGGCCGGGTCGTAGATGTGCCCGCCCAGGAGGCGGTCGTAGAGGACACCGAGGGCCGCGGCGGTGAGCAGCGGGAAGATCAGCAGCGCCAGCAGCGAAGTCACCAGGATGTTCCAGGTGAAGATCGGCATACGGAACATGGTCATGCCCGGTGCGCGGAGGCAGAGGATGGTCGTCATCATGTTGATGGCCGAGGCGATGGTGCCGACACCACCGACGCCGACACCGACGATCCAGAGGTTGGTACCGACACCCGGGGAGTGGATGGCGTCCGCCAGCGGCATGTAGATCGTCCAGCCGAAGTCACCGGCACCACCGGGGGTGAGGAAGCCGGAGAGCATGAGGATGCCGCCCCAGGTCGTCAGCCAGAAGCCCAGCGCGTTGAGGCGCGGGAAGGCGACGTCGGGGGCGCCGATCTGCAGCGGCATGATGTAGTTCGCGAAGCCCCACACGACCGGGGTTCCGTACAGCAGGAGCATCACCGTGCCGTGCATGGTGAAGAGCTGGTTGAACTGCTCGTTCGACAGGTACTGCATGCCCGGGTGGAACAGCTCCACGCGGATCAGCAGGGCCATGAGGCCACCGATGAAGAAGAAGCAGAACGACATGATGATGTACATGATGCCGAGCTGCTTGTGGTCGGTGGTCGTCAGCATGGTCCAGGCGTGGTTGCCCTTGAGGGACTTACCACCCTGGGGAGCAGGCCGTGTGGGAGCGACCGGATGGTCTTCCCGAGGCGCTACTGCGGTCATTCAATCCTCCTGACTACGCGGAGCCGCTCGTCGGGACGGCTCCCTTTGAATGAACTGCACGGTGTTGTGGCTCGGCGGCGTAGTCGTCACCTCCGCCGACACATCCAGCGCAGACTGCAGTCCATGGTAATGGGTGCGTTCAGATATTGATAGCCAGGACCCCCCTTAGCGGCCGAGGCGTCGCAATCGGGGGTAGCGCCCGCGATTCACGGCCGGAAAACCGCACAACAGCCACAGGCGTCACGGGAGCCACAACGCCGCCCGGTCAGGACGCCGCGGAACAGATACAAAGGAGTATCCGGTGTCACTGTCCAGGACAGAGATCCGGCCCCTGGTCCACGCCGAGCGGCGACGCCTGATCGACGACCTCGACACTATTGACGGTTCCCGCCGGGAAACACCCTCATTGTGTCCCGGGGTGGACGGTGCACGATATTCTTGCCCACCTGGTCGACGTCGCCCGGATCGGAGAGGTCGCGTTCCTCCGGCGCACGCTGAAGCTGAAAAGGGACTCCGATCCCGTCAATGAAGTAGGCATCCGTCAGTACAGACCGTCAGTACAGACATGACGACCCCGCGCAGACCCTTGAGAACTTCCGGCGGTCAATCAGTCTGACCAGGATGCCTACCGCACACCGGGGCAACCCGTCTCGTCGGGTCGGCCGTGCACCGGGAGGACATCCGCAGACCATTCGGGAGGGTGGGCCACTACCCCGACCCGGGGAGTGACCTACCGGGAGCATGTGTCCCGTGACAGGGAGTCTGCGGACCTAGAAGTCCCAGTCGTCGTCGACGGTGTTCTCGGCCTTACCGATGACGTAGCTGGAACCCGACCCGGAGAAGAAGTCGTGGTTCTCGTCGCCACCCGGATTCAGCGCGGAGATGATCGACGGGGAGACGCGGGTCTCGTCCGCCGGGAACAGCCCCTCGTAGCCGAGGTTGTTCAGGGCCTTGTTGGCGTTGTAGCGCAGGAAGCGCTTCACGTCCTCGGTCCAGCCGAGGTCGTCGTAGAGATCCTCGGTGTACTGGCACTCGTTGTCGTAGAGGTCGAAGACGAGCTCGAACGTGTGGTCCTTGAGCTCCTGCCGGCGAGCCTCGGTCTCCTGCTCCAGCGCGCGCTGGTACTTGTAGCCGATGTAGTAGCCGTGGACAGCCTCGTCACGGATGATCAGGCGGATCACGTCGGCGGTATTGGTCAGCTTGGCGTGGGAGGACCAGTACATCGGGAGGTAGAAGCCGGAGTAGAAGAGGAAGGACTCGAGCAGGGTCGAGGCGACCTTCTTCTTCAGCGGGTCATCACCCTGGTAGAAGTTCAGGACGATGTCCGCCTTGGTCTGGAGGTTCTCGTTCTCCTCGGACCAGCGGAAGGCGTCGTTGATCTGTGGGGTGGAGGCCAGCGTCATGAAGATCGACGAGTAGGACTTCGCGTGCACCGACTCCATGAACGCGATGTTGGTGAACACCGCCTCCTCGTGCGGGGTGACGGCGTCATCGATGAGGCTCGTGGCACCGACGGTGCCCTGGATGGTGTCCAGCATCGTCAGACCGGTGAAGACACGCATCGTGGCGGTCTGCTCGGCCTCGGAGAGTGTCCCCCAGCTCTTGATGTCGTTGGACAGCGGCACCTTCTCCGGGAGCCAGAAGTTACCGGTCAGCCGGTCCCAGACCTCGAGGTCCTTGTCGTCGGGAATGGTGTTCCAGTTGATCGCGGTCACGCGGTCCCCGGCACGGTGGTGGACCGGGGTGGTGATCTGGCGCGATGTCGTCATACAGCTCTCCTGCGGTAGTGCGGAATGTCTGCCCGGCCGGGTACTCCCCCGCAGCCTGACATATCCTCCCACCGTACCCCATCCGGGACTCATCCATCCGGCGGATCCGGGGGACGCGACGGGGACCGGGCGGAGCCGCAACCGAGCCGCAACCGAGCCGCAGGTGCCGGAGTTTCCGGGCCCTTGACACCCCCGACATAGGGTGGTGTGAATGAGGCGAGGCTGCACTTCATACTCGGGCAGAATGAGGAAGATCTGGCCGACGGGGGCACTTTCACCCCCGACCATGCTTCTGAACAGCATCTTTTACGTCGCACTCACTGCAGCACAGCCAAAGCATACTGAGGACAGACATGCCTGTTCACCTGCAGATATAAGCAAAGGTGAGGCTATCTGCCCTAGAGAAAGGATGAACCGATCAGTATCGTTACTGCCATGAGCATCAACGAGAAGTTCCAGGAAGCCGTCAACAAGCAGGTCGTCGCCGAGCACGGCGCGTCCCTCATCTACTCCCAGCTGTCCTACGAGATGGACCGCCTCTCCTTCCTCGGCATGCGCGACTGGTTCCGCGCCCAGGCCGACGAGGAGCGTACCCACGCCGCCAAGTTCGCCGAGCACCTCCTCGACCGCGAGGCCCGCGTGGACCTCACCGACATCGAGCTGCCGTCCCTGAAGATCGCCACCCCGTTGGACGCCTTCGAGGCCGCCCTCGCCCACGAGCAGAAGATCTCCGAGATGATCCGCAACCTCGCCCGCGTCGCGGACGAGACCGGTGACATCGATTCCCGCTCCCTCATCAACTTCTTCCTCGCCGAGCAGATCGAGGAAGAGTCCACCGTCAACGACATCATCGACTGGATCAAGACCGTCGGCAACGACGGCTCCGGCCTGCTGCGCATCGACGCCAAGCTGGGTGGCCGCGCCGAGTAGCAGTCTCCACGGTCACCGGGTAGCCGACGGCTTCCCGGCCACCCGGGCCGACAGCACACCAGTCAGAAGAGCCCCGCACTGATCCGAGGATCGGTGCGGGGCCCTTCTGCGCGTCAGCGGGGAGCTCATGATGTCGGCGACACGCAGTGTCAGGTCGTTCCGACTGAGGTCAGAACGACCTCAGGATGCGTGATGCGGACACTGCCGAGCG